>JALOBN010000020.1 GCA_023228245.1 Candidatus Pacearchaeota archaeon | reverse complement strand
CCGTCACCTGAGAATTTTCCCAGGCCGTCACCTGAGAATTTTCCCTGGCCGTCACCTGAGAATTTTCCCAGGCCGTCACCTGAGAATTTTCCCTGGCCGTCACCTGAGAATTTTCCCAGGCAACGACATAACCCTTCTGAACGATATAAATTCCACCCCGCACCTCACATTGCCCGTGTTCAGCGATTAATTTTTCAAGTTCTTCCTGTGATTTAGCCTCAAACATTTAAATCCTCCTTCCTTTTAAATCTGCCCGGGCAGTGGATTGTTCGGGGGCCGGGCCTCGGTGCACGCCGGCCGGCGGCCCCTCTAAGTTTGCCGCTAAGCGGCAATCCCGCCCGCGCCGTGAGACCTACCCTCACGGATGCCCCGGATCGTCAGGGTGACCTGCCTTTCGACTGTTCGTTGGCCTCGGGAATACTCCCTCCGGCTTGCCCCATGCATGACTTTTACCCTGCACAGGTTTGACGTGATCATCCCGGGCGCTTAACGTCATAGCGATTAATCCGCCACGCGGGCTTATTCAATTCTTAAGGTTCAAAGGGGCCGGAGCTTATCCCGGCCCCATGGGGAGGAGCCTGGCTCGGCTTCATTCGCCGCAGAAGGGTTAGTCACGCCCTGACCGAGTTCCTTCTCTGCGGACACACCAGGCTTCCTCATTTATACTCCGTGCATTTGACCGTGTTATTTTCTGAGTCCGTTTCCTTTACCGCTTTGCGGCAGTCCTGGGCGCTGGCCCCGCAGGCATCACAGAGGTTGGCGGGCTGTTCGGGAAGAGACATTATTTCGGCATCCAGTTTGATTGCCAATGCTTCTCGGACAGGCGCAAGTGCCTCATCAAGTGTTTTAGGCTTCCTGACCGGCATTTTGCATACCGCAGGGCTGCGGAGATATTGCCCTTCACCGGCTTTCGGAAGAGGGACGCCGCCCAGGGCGCGAATCATATCGTCCCTGCCGTTGCCTTCAATGCCAACTGTCAAGTAATTCCCATCAGCTTCAAGATATTTACAGTAGCCGACTTTTGGCAGTGGCATCCCACCCAGCTTACGGATCAGCCAATTCCTCATCCTTCCTGCCCTCCGAATTTCTCCCTCTTGGCCGCGTCTTCGAGTTTGCGCCAGGCGTCCTCGAAGTCGTCGATCTCCTTGGGGTCATTGATATTAAGAACCCTGAGCACCTTGGCCCGGTAGATTCCCCATTTTTCATATGCCCTGGTGAACAATTGCCCGGCCGTCTTGATGCCGCTGTCCGGTAAGGGTTTCGCTTTGGAAGAAAGGATGTCCAATTGCCTGTGGGCCTCCTCGAGGATCCCGTAGGCATAAGTCACTGAGACGTTGGCCGCGGCCCGGATCGCCTCCAGGGCGGTGGTCTTCTGGTTGATCAATCCCTCCAGCCTATCGTTCATTTTTCTCCTTGATGTGATCCTCAATCGCGCGCCGGACCATGTAAGCCGTGGCGTAAACCGCGAACCAGGCCACATGCTCCCCGTTCCTGGTCAGATGCAATTGACCGTTGGTTTCCTCGAGGGCGTAACCATTTTTGATGTGCCTGGCCAGAAGTTTCTTTTTAACCCGCATGCGGCCTCCCGCCCATCTTGCCAATCCTTGAATAAAACTCTTTTCCATGCCTTCTTCGGGTGACCTCGCCGCCTTTCTGGCCGCCGATCAGTCCACCTTTGCGGCCGTTCTCAGTGTGGAATTCCGACTTCTCATCTCGTAACCGGGCCTCGCATAACCTTCCGTCCAGCGGGCACCGGACACAGTTCAGGCCGTACTTTTTGGCCGTGGCCAGTCCTCCGAGATGAGCAGCTTCTGAATGATTCATCTTGCCTCAGCAAAAATATGAGCAGCCAGGTTGCACAGATCCCCCATCAACCCGGCTTTCTCAGCGAAATCCAAAACATCGCAGCTGCGCTTCCTGGCCACGACTTTAAGGTCCTTATGAAAACGGTATTTATATTGATAATAAAGCTCGTTCCAGGCGTCCTCGTATGAATATCCCGAGGTCTGCCGGGCCACGAATTTGCGGATGATCATATTGATCTGCGACCGAAAACTGATCTCCGGCACCGGCCGCAGCAGAAGATGGTTCCCGCCGCGCTCCAGTTTTTCAATGCGCTCTTCCAGCTCGGCTAACCGATTATTCCCTGCCCGCAGCGCCGGCAGCGCCATGATGATCTGCCGGTGAAGGTCCCGGGCGGCGGTCTTGCGGCTGTTGCCGACGATTTCATAAAGGCCCAGCTCATTGACATAGGCCATGGCCCTGGTACCTGTTTCGGTTTCAGTGTTGATCGTGGCTATAATACCGGGATGGGTAATAAACATCTCGCTATTACGTAGTCTGCGCTGGACCTCTTCGCTTTGAAGCCCGAGCTCGTCGCAGATATCCTTGACGCAGAGATAAGGTTCCCCGTTCACCATCTCGATGCGGAGTTTCTTGTCTTTGAAGAGGGCTAATTCCTGTGTCATTCTTCCTTCAGCCAGGCGAGAACTTCATCCGGGAAGTGTTTGTATGTGCGTTTTAGCAACGCCGCGCCCATGCCTCTATTACCATTCAGCACACGGACAACTGTGGCGTCGGCAACTTCCAACGTACGAGCGATTTTAGCAGGGGTGAGATTGTATTTCTGCCGGATGTTTTCAAGGATGGAAGTTGTCATGTGGTAAGTTTACCACACGGAAGTTACCAGTTGTCAATAGTTTTCTGACATAATGTTAAAACTTGACAAAATATTTCCAGTTGGTAATAATATTATGTCTACAATTGATAGCTGGTACTGTTATGCCATTAGCTGATTTCGTGAAGGCTGCACGGGAATCCCGCGGGCTGAAGAAGCACGAGCTCGCGGTCCTGGCCGGATTATCTCCTTCTTATCTGGGCCGAATAGAAGCCGGCCAATATAAAACTACCAGTATTGAAACCTTAACGAGGTTGGCAAAAGCGCTCGGTGTTTCGTTCGATGAAATAAAAACGGTAGTGGTGCCGAAAAGTAACCCACGTAAAACCGAATATGATATTAAACCCAAATCCCCTGCAGATATAGTACGCGATCTGACGGCCTCTTTACCCGAGCTCCTCCCCGTATATGAGAAAATTGCTGACAGGAAAGCGGTTGCTTATACGTATCTGCCGCAGCCAGTGCCAAAATACGGGGGGAGAGACATGAAGCTTATCGGAATCAGATCAAACATCAAATATAAGGATGAGATCAAGCCTGGCGATGTATTGGTGGTGGCTAAAGAACTCCCGCCGGCTCCGGGTGATTTGTGTATTCGCGATAATATAGAAGGAATCGAGGTCTGCCAGAACGACGGCCTGCCCATCATCACCATCATCCGCGAGAAAAAGAAGATCGTTTAATTTTTTACCTGGCGGCCAGTCTACTATGAACAGCGTAACCGAAAAAAGATATGATCGTTATCATATCGAAGGGGGTCTGTGATGCAGCAGTGGTATATTTGTCCTTATTGCAAGCAAAATATTCTTTACGGAACGACACCCTGCCAATACTGTGGGCATATTATTCAATGGAGTGCTCAACCAGTCGTTAACAGTAAGAAACCGGCTTCAGTAGTCGGCTGGATAGTTGCCGCAGTTTTATTATTAGTGATAGTGTCTTGCTCGATTTGTATTGGTTCCAAGGCCACGCCCGTTTCCATCCCAGATAATCCTGCTGTATCTACTCCACCAGTTCAAACCAATACCATCCCCTCGGTTACTGTAAAGAAATGGCAGGGCACCGGTAGCAAAACGACAGAACCCTTTGAAATAAATACATCTCCGTGGGCAATTCACTGGTCCAATTCTCCTACTTCATCGATGGGCGGACATTTGGCTATCATAGTATATTCTGCATCCAGCAATGAATATCTTGATCTGGCAGCCAATACAACTAAAACTGGATCAGATAATAGCTATGTGTACCATAAAGGTATTTTTTATCTGGATATAAGCGGTGTGAATACAGATTGGACAGTGGAAGTCCTAAAATGAACATTTGGCAGCACTTGCTTTTCCATGCATCACCTTCTAAGCAGCGGGTCGTGGGTTCGAATCCCCCCAGGGACGCCATGAAGCTAAGGCAAAAATGTAGACCCGCTGCTCTTTTGGAAGATAGATATAAAATGCAGGTTTTAGACACGCTGCTCTTTTCAAATACGATGGGCCATTACCTTACCAGCGTCCAGTCCGAAAATAAATCCGACAGGACCGTGGAGATATATTCTTACAACCTCAACCTCTTCCTCAAACACACTGGAGACTTGAAGATCCGCGACATCAACGTCCTCCATGTCCGGGAGTTCATGGCGTCCAGGAAAAAAACCGTCAATCCCTCCACGCAGCACCAAGGCTTCCGTGTCCTCAGGACCTTTTTCAACTGGTGCATCGAAGAGGGCTTTTTAGAGATATCCCCCATGAAAAACATCAATGCTCCCGAGCTGCACAGCCGGGAGATACAGACCTACACCAAAGCGGAAATCCAATCAATGATGAATCTTTGCAGGAAGACGGATCTCCGCGGGGCCCGCAACCGCGCCATGATAGCGGTTTTAATAGACACCGGGATCCGGGAGTCGGAGATCGTCGATTTGAAAGTGAATATGGTGAATTTCAAGGATGGCGCCATCAGGGTGATCGGCAAAAAAAACAAAGAAAGAACCGTCCACATCTCCTCCAAAGCCCAGAAAGAACTCTGGAAATACACTCTTTTAAGGGACATCCGCGGCCGCTCCCGGGAGACTCTCTTCCTCAGCGAGGAAATGAATCCGCTCACCCCGGACGGTTTCAGGGCCATCATCCGGAAGATCGGCCTGGCGGCCGGCGTCCCCCGGCCGGGGGTTCATAAATTCCGTCACACATTCGCAATTGAATACTTAAGGAACGGCGGCGATATCGTGACCCTGAAATATCTCATGGGCCACACCAACATCGCCACGACAATGAAATACCTCACGGCCCTGAACGCCGACGATGCCGGCCGGGCCCATTCCAAATTCTCCCCGGGCGACCGCTTTCTCTGATTTTGGACAACAAAAAAAGCCCTGCAGGTGGTTAGTCTGCAGGGCAATTTACTTGATCTTCTCTTTGCAGCGCATGGCCGCGCGCTGGCAGCCTTTAAAATGCAATTCCCCGATGTCCAACCTCATCGTCGTACACATCTCTTGGATCATGGCCAGGGAGTCCCCCATGGCCACTTCCGCTTCCGTGCTTCCCGCCACCGAGTCCTCCGGGTGAGATTCGACATTCTCCAGTACCCTGATCAGCTCCTCGGCCTCACGTTTCAATATCTTCGCGATCGAAGAAGGCTTCTCCGGGCCGTAAGCCTTGTCCCGCCAGTATTCCAGATGGCGCGCTATGTGTTTATACTGCATCTCTCTTCTGAGGGAAATATTTATCATCCACCAGCAATGAATACGCCCATGTCACACCCTTATTCTTATGCACCCCCCAGGTCCATTGACAGGGCACCGATGAGGTCCCGATAATTTCCTGGGCGAAGGGGTCGTCCGTCACCATCGAGGCCCCCATGAAAAGCTTGCATTTCGAGCTGATCCTCAGAAAGTCATCTTTGTGGAAGTGCCCGCAGACGGCGTAATCGAACCCGTCATAGGTAACATACCAGCTCATTACCTTTTTGGTCAGGGAGAAATAAGGCACCCCCATGGTGGCCTTGCATTGGTCACCGTGGAATAAAAAGAACTTGCTTCCCTGCACCGTCACGATCAAGTAGAACGAATTCGAGACCTCGACCTCGATGTCGTAAGGCTTCAGCACCGAGGCTAAAGACTTATATAAAATCAGGTCCCAGTTCGATGTTGCTGGGGCTTCTCTCGAGTATCTCCCGTGGTTGCCGGGGACGCATCTCAGCTTAACCGTCTTGAATTCCTGCTTGCAAGATAAAACAAAGGAGGTCAGTGCCGGCAGCGCCGAGTCGAAGATCTGCCGCTGGGCGCCCTTGTTAATGCTCTCCACCTTGGCGCCCTGGTGAGGATTCTCCCCGTGGACCATGTCCCCAGTCATGAAGATTTCCAGATCATTGACCGGGTACATATTCCGGTGGAGCTCCGTGATCCTCAGTGTGGATTGGAAAATATGGTCCAGCCGGGTTTCATAAACCTTGTGATTGTAAGAGGGGGTGATCTCCTCGTCGTGGTGATCCGTCAAATGTAGAACTTGCGTTTCGGGCGAGCGGCTTTTCTCGTGTCTGTATATTTTGAGCTCGACAGGAGGCAGGTTAATAACAGGAGGGCCAGCGGGGGGTGGGGTGTCGGGGGCCAGCGCTGGAAGGGGTATTGCTCGTCTCCTGGATTCCGTTTCGATGAATAAACGATAGTTTTGAAGCCGGGAGTAACCCAAGTGTTTGGCGCGCCTTACCCTCCCGGCGTGGTCAAGGGAATTATAGGCAGAAATCTCCTTGTCGATGTCGATGTTTTTGCCGGCTAAAATCCATTTACCCATTAGTAGGCGGATGCCCTTGTTCCTCCTGGTTGACAATGGGTTGTCAATAGTTCTGATCGGTTGACAATCACCTTTGCAGCAATCGTCTCAGTGCTTTGTTCACAGTGACCGTATCCTGCAATTTCCAGACGTCTCCTTCAGGGAGGACCACAGTCCGAAACATATTAAACGGCATCCACGCGACTCCACCGACTCCCCAGATCGGCCCCCACGAGTTTAAGATTAACCATCCCAGGGAATCGTCCCAACCACCGATGACGTAATTATGCCCCCCTCCGGCTTTCTTGGGGGTCGGGAAAGTCTTGACCCCGTACATATAATTCCACTCGTCATACCACGTCGAGGCGGCGTCAACGGGCCCGAAGTTCAGAAGGATCTGCTTGATGATGTAGTCGGTGTCGTCCTTGGTGACGCGCCAGTATCCCCCCAGTCGATAGGCCAAGTCGAAGTTCGCCGGCCGCGGGTGCAGTAGTCGATCTAAGCAGTTCGCGTAAGCCCCTTCAACCGGCATGCCTTCGTGCAGAAGGATGTCGCAGCACACCCTCGGGTAAGTCCCCGGGAGGTTGGGGATCCCGTCCTTTTCTTTGCAACGTTGATACAGCGCGTGCGGATCAAATTTCGGCACCGGTTGCCCCTCGATCATCTCGTGTATCTTCCGGACCAGGGTAAACCCGTAGGCCACGCATTCCGACGTTTCCCCCTGGTTCATCAAGGGAGGATTCGGGAAGACATACTTCTCCGGCAGGTCCACCAGGGGCAGACCCCGGAGCATGTCTTTGGCCAGCAAGTCTTCTTTCGAGGGGAGGTCTTTTACCCATCCGTCAAGGCGAACTTTCATTTAACACCTCCTTTCAACGTAAGGCTCTTGGCCTGGCCAAACCTTCCGATTGCTGTTATCGTGATGCCGCCATGAATCGAACGTCCGGATATGCTGTAGTAATGAGAGGTCGAATATTCCGGCTCCAGGATAGAGGTATAACACATACCCTCTTCACAGAAAGTAACCTTGCATTGCGCGTCCTGGTTCGTCTCCCATGACATGCATAAACAACCGCAATCGTCCTTGATCTCCGGTTGCGTGATCTCCATAGGGCGCAGGATAAAAAAGAGGGCTGCTGCTATGAGCAGCCCTCCGATAATCAGCCAGTATTTCATGTCCTTAGATTTTTCCGGTGTCCCGGATCCGGAGCGTGTCTCTGAGCGGAGCGAGGACCATGCGGAACAGCGCGGCAGACTGGATTGCGCAGGTCGGTTTACATTTGAACCAGTATTCCTGGACGTCGTCGCACTCCGAATACTTGGCCGGGGACTCCAGACCGGTCCCTTCCTTGAAAGCCCTGGATGCGAAGTCGATGGTCATTTGAAGTAGTGTCATCTTGATATCCATGGGCACGTTAGGGTTGTTCCACCGGCTGGTTAGCTGTCTGAGCAACTGCGGAGCGACCGGGATCGGCAGCAACTCGCCGGCGGCGTCAACATAAGGGATATTGCCGTCCTCGAGATCCTTTTTGATCCAGTTCATAATGCCTTCGATGGTGGTCTCATCAATACTTTGCGGAGTGGGAGCCCCGGCCGGCGGGGGCAATTTACCTTCCCGGACAGCGTTGTAATACGCCGCCCTTGCGTGGGCCTTGTAAGCGCCTTCGATCGCCTTGCCGGTGGGGAAGAAGATCGCCACCAGCAGACACAATACCGGCACTACCTGGTTGACAATGATCGGGCTCCAGGTCCCGGCTTCCGTGGGCCAGAGGGCCATGATGATCGCCACCGCCAGGGCCGCCAGCACCACCACGAGTTGAGTAAGATTTTCCTTGTTCATATACCTCCTTTGGGTAATGTCTTACCCGTAACGGGTAAACAAAAACCGCCACGTTAATATTCCGTGACGGTAATTAGTAACGTATTTGTATTTTACGAGTGATTTACAAATATCTACGAATGAAATTTATTTCTTGAGAAATATCAATGAATCCCTGCTGTCAACCACCACACCAGCACACCCCCGATGACAGATCCGCCGCAGCCGGCCGCGGCCAGCCATAAACCATTCTTCAAACTGATCGATCCCTTAACCTTGGCCACCGTGATCTCCTTGTCAGCCCCATTGTGGCATCCCTGCCAATTCTCCAACTCGCTGATTTTGTTCTCGTGAACCGAGCAGGGTAACCCGTTGATTAAATTTTTCACCTCTGAGATACGGCCATGGACCAATTGAAACTGTTTATCGTATCCCTGCACAGTGCCCTGGACTGCGCCAAGGGCGCCTTTCAGTTCTCCGAGCAGCAAAATAAGCTGTTGGTTTTCCATGGGCGTACTCCTAATATGAATTGCACCATTTTGTCCCGTCCCAGATCAGCCGTATCGAATCCCTGATATCATCAAGAGAAATGTCTGCCTTCCCCACCAACCATATATTGCCGGTGTTGTGTTTCACAACAACTGTTCGTGTGTCATCCTCGGCCCGCAATATAATAGTCATACCGGTTACGCCGCCATTGATTGTCGCAAGGTCATCGGAGGCTGCATCACTTTCAGTGTCAACCGTATGAAAGCCCTGTGATACAGTAATCACGCCGGAAGAAATAGTGAGCTCGGTTGGCGCTACCTCGACTCTCCCAAAAAGATAATCCAGTCTTTCTTTGAGATAAATCAAATTATCTTTTATATGCAGATCCATTATGGATTTCGATATCACCTCACCCACCACCCAGGTCCGCGGAGCGGTCCATCCCATTTCAGGCCTCCTTATAATTGATATTGGTGCAAGTCGTATTCATACCAGTATTTAATTTCGGCGGTACAATTTCCCCCACCGGCAATAACCTTATAAAAATAATAAGGCTCAACCATAAATACGACCTGAATATCAGATTCCCATTGGTAACCGTATTTCCCAGCCAGGCTTTTCAAACTCAACTCAGTTACCAGGGAGCCGGTATAATGGCCGGCAAGGCAATTGTAATTTAACGCTGAAGGTACTATTTTGACAGTAATAATAACCAGTCGTGAATACAGCGAATTCTGATAATTAGTTGCCAGTTCCCTGACAGGTGATTCCTCGTCTATTACGTGTATGCGGTCGCGCCGGCTCTTCAAAAATTCCATATTATCCCGCAAATGGAGATTAATTTGCCCCGCGGAGGGGATACCCCCCTCCTCCCACGTCTGAGGTGTGATCCACATTTAGCTCCAGTCCTGTTCGTCCCAGAACAAAACGCCGACCGTGTTCGTGTTGTTGTGGGATTCGGTTACACTATAATTATCTCCTGGCGGCACGATAAAATTGACATGGCACAAAACATCACTGCCATTTATATATTGGAAGCTGAACGATTTAATCACTTCATCAGCTCCGACCTTGGCCAGGAGGGAAATTGTCCCATCGGCAGAGGTGGCAGTAGCCGAGACATATACACTTACTAATCTGATGCGGTCGCCGTTAGTATATTGAGTGCCGTCAACTTTTTTATCAACCGTATTTGATTCTATGTCCTGGAGCAAATCAACCCTGGATTTAAGTAAATCCAAATTATCGCGGATCTGCTCGTTGAATTGCGCTGCTGTAACGATCTCGTCCGCCGACCAGGTTCTTGGTGATGTCCACATGTTATCCTATATCGAATTCAAACCAGTATTTTAAAACGTCGCTCGTTTCGCCGCCGACCATGAAGTTATCGAAATAGGCTACCTCATAATACCAACCCGGCGGCACAATTCCGAAAATATTACTATGCATGGTTGTGTCCGGGTGAAGCCAATCGCAGCTCTGTGAGCCCTTGGTCACAGCAGTAACCGCCCCCGATTTGAACATGACTTTCTTAATACATTCACCCGTTGGGCCGAGCACCGCCTCTATACAAACCAACACCACGCGCGGTTTCAAACTGAAATTTCTATATATATAAGGACCCTGGTAATACGTGTCCCCAAGTATATCGGTTAATGAAAACTGCCTCGTTGACAAAGGCTTCATTTTGCACGAGCCTATCTTGTCTGTGTGGTATTTAAGATATATTGAATTGTCCCGAAGGTAAGTATTGAGTTGGTCATGATCTACTATCTCTTTAGGGGACCACGTAGGCGGGCTGTTCCATGTATAAGTATCAGACAGTGTTGGGGTACCTATAGATGAGCCTGCTGTGATGCTGCTCGGTTTTACAACCTGCCCTTCAGTGGTGAATGTAACCTGATCCCCGTAACCATAGCCCTCGGAATTGTAAGCGTATGCCCTTACGTAATATAAGGTCCCATATTCCAAACCGCTCGCATCATACTCGAACGCTCCTATTGGGAAATCCCCCGTCTCCTCCCAGTGATCGTCGGCTACCGTCGGGTTGCCTGTCTTATTCCAGCAGAAGCCACGTTTGGTACAGGTTAAATCACCAACAAATGTTATTGTCCCATTGAAAGTCGCGGCCGGCGAATCGGTTAATATATCCGTCACTGCCTGTGTCGACACCATGGGTGCCGCGTCATAATCGACGGATAGCCAGACCTTTATTAGTTTGGCGTATTTACCTATCTCACTGGAGTATACGTTAAACCCGGCTATGATATACGAAAAATCACCCCATCCCCATGGTGACCCGGTGTCGGGATTGGTTGTCCGCGCCCCTGAATTGTATGTGCCGTTCGGGTTGTTCTGTGTGAATCCAATCCCACTCCACCCGTTCAGCAACACGATTAACTGAACCAGGTCAACCCGGTCCTCCGTGGCCTTGGCGTACAGGGTAACTGAATTTATTTCCCCGCCGGAATAACTGTCAACCCCGTATCTGTCTTCGCGCCAGGCGCTGGCGCTTGGATCAAGATAATTGTATGTGGCGTCGGAATCGTCGCGGACCAGTGTATAATGGGTCGTGCCGGTCGAAGGTATCAGCTGTTTAACGATGTCCGAGCTGGGATATAGTATCTTTATCGCCATTTCATTCAGAGAGTGAAAATTTCACTATCCCATTGAATTTGTATGTCTTCACCGTCCGGGGTAACGGGCAACCCGAATGCCTCATCAATATAAGCAATCAAATTAGACGTCGCTGACACACCGGTATATTTGATTAGTATAATCGCTTCGCACTCGTCACCGCTTACTGTGGGGAAAATCACATCATCAGCGTCGAATACCCCCCCAGTGGTTGATTTACCGGTCAGGTTCCCTGTCGTTGAGACTATAGCCCCCACAGGGATATCACTCAGAAATCCATGACTCTCTAAATCCAGTGTATAATCGGCTAAATCAACCAGAATGGCCCGGATATCGTCGTCGAGTAGATCGATCTCTTTATCAAGAAATGCTTTTTTGGCCTTGGCATAAAGCGCATTCATAATTTAAAACGCCAGTTTCGTCGTACTGTCCAGAACGCTGTAAACAAGGTCATCCAGTATCCAGTAATGTTCTGTTTCCGCAGGTTCCAATTCCCATGTGCATTCATGTTTCTTAAACTTATCAGTCAGAACGTGGTCAATGTGGCGGATGTGGAAATCGGCGTTTGTGCCCGTTCTGGAATTAATGATCCTTATACGATCCGAGATATCGCGCGATAGCATGATATTCTGTATCTCGTCATTTATGTTAATTAGCTTCATCGTATGATTGGTAATAGGGTCTTTATACTTAGATACCAGATAATCCGCCTTGCCCTGGGCCAGTGTTAATATTTGCTCCCATGCGCAGGACAGGCTATAGGGATAAATTCCACCGTATTCAGACTGCGAAACCGAGTCTTCGGATTCCGCTATTACATTACCTTGTTCTGCAATTGCCCAGCCCCATATTTCGAATTGAGTCAGGTAGGCGATTACAGATGCGTTGTTCGTGACGCTGACCTTCCACCGGATAGCCCCGTAACCTTCAGGCCACGTTATATCACAATCACATTGAGATGTTAAATCCGTCCCGGACCCGTTCGGATCAGAATTGAACGTGACAAGATAATACGCCTCTAAGGTGGGTTTATCCAGACAGATATCGAAACTATATGTCTGGCCCGGCTCTATGGCCGGCACAAAACCAAGCGTAAACAGATTACTTTCCGTGGCCTCCTCGGCCCGCGGGGTAACTGTAAATTCCGTTTTATTGATCAGGTCAAGCAAACTGATATTCGGCATTAAATCAACCATTTTGTTCTCGACGGTTGCCTGGATTGCATCGTGTGGGGATTTCAATTTATGATGCCTGTCTTCCCAGCGGGCGTATCCCAATCCATCCACCCAGAACCTTGAAAGCTCTATATCCTCCAGGTCACCTATAAGTTGCAATGCCTTCTCATTAAAACCAAACCAGAAAGGGATGCTGTCGACACCTGTGTCAATCGACCTTTTTTCAGCCGGCCAGCCAACGGCGTCGAGGATCGCAGTAATAGCCACGCCCGATTGGATATCTATACCCAGGAATGTATCGGCTTTTTGCCTGGCCAGTCTATCCGTCCCATCCACAGCGCTGATGTAACAGATTTTCTCATCTTTCCGTGGATGGGGGATTATATTATTTATATACCCGTAAAAAAGATTATGAGTGTCCGTGCAGACTTTAATTTCCTTCCCCAGTAAGGTTTTCGAGTAATATATCGAAGATGAATTGTCCGGCAGGAATTTACAATCGGTATCCAGCAATACAATATCGCAAATCCCCCCCGTATTATGGCCGAGCTCTTTGTCGAACCCCCTGCTCCATCTTACCTCCAATACATAAGACGTTAATTCGTCATAAGGCCCGGAAAAGTCATCACCGCTCCAGTTCGTGAATACCTTCACAGGATAACTCACGCCAGCCTTCCTACTGTGCCCAGACGATTATTTTCCCGGACTATGTTTATGATGCGTCTCGCGAAAGCCCTGGCATCCGCCTCATTCCCCATGAAAGCGCCGGCGGATATATTGATCTCATATTTGTAGGATCCCGTTTGGAATTTATTCAACGGAATAATAGCCTCCGGGCCGGCTTCCCCGACCATCCCGATATGCGGTGATGTAACGATGCCGCCTTCAGCATGCCCCATCACAAGCGGGGCCCAGGGAGCGATGCTTGTAATTAATTGAGGTAATCCCGGTTGGGATGACTTTGTAAATTCGCCCCAGGCCCGCTGCGCATCCCCAATCCATTTAATCACTTCAATCAAACCTTCTATTAAGGGCTTTAAATTAGGCAGGATTGTTGAGGCGAATTGATTCTTCAGCCCTTCCCATGCGAAATCCAGGTCTTCAAAAGCCGCCTGGGCGGCGACGGCGGCTTTTACCTGATCATCGGTGAGTATAATACCCAGTTTCCTGGCCTTTTCAATCAGCGCATCCAGGTTGGACATCATCGGTAGTAATGAGGTTCCTGACTCGCCGAATATCTGAATCGCCATTGCGGCCCGCTGTGTCGGGTCCTCGATTTTAGCTATGGCTGCTGCTATCTGGCGGTATTGTTCCTCGGGTGAAAGGTCTTTAAGCGCCTCTATCTCCAACCCCAGGCTCTCGATCGCCGCGACCGCGTTTTTGTTGCCCTCGAAAGCTTTGTTCAGTGTAACCTGCATCCTTTTCAACCCAACCTCAAACTCTTCAATTGAAGATCCCGTAACCCCTGCCGCATAGCGGAATTCCTGCAGGGTTTTAACCGAAATGCCGGTCCTTTTGGACATGTTATCCAATTCCGCCCCCAGCTGCGCGGTCGATTTAACCATTTCAGCCACCCCCGCCACCGCAGTGACCACCATCGCGCCTGTGAGTAGTTTCCCGAAAACGCCGCTCATCTGTCCTGCAAACCCCTCGGTTTTAGTCTTTACGCCATCCAAACCTTTTGTAAATTCATCTGTCTTGGCGCCGATCACCACAAAAAGCTTTGAAAGTTCAGTTGCCATTTATTTAAACATCCTTAATACACTTAGCATCTCTTCCGGTGTTTGTTTATGTTTTTCGCCCGGCAGGAAGTCGTTAATCTCGAAGGGTTTCGAGTCAGAGGCCCGGTGACAATTAGCAACCACACAACAGATCAACGCGACCTGGTGGTTCATCCAGTCTATCCGGGTCTTGCAATGCCCTAAAAGTGCCTTAAATTGTCTTGACTTCAATCCCCAGAGTTCATTTTCTGAAAGGCCGAGGTCGTATCTCCCTGTGGCCCATATATCGAGCCAGGGAGTCAGGTAGGGTTTGCGGACATATAGTCTATGAACGACCGCAGCTGGCCCATCTCAACTTCGTTTTGAACCAGCTCCAGTTTCAAATCCGGGTCCTCTTTCAGCAGACACGCCCAGAGAATAATCTCCACATCCTCAAGGCTGAGATCCTCTTTGAGGGAAGCGTAATTTTTGCCCGCTGACTCGCCGGCTTTCTTCAGTGCTTTCAGTGTAAACTTGGCATGCCGTTCCCTGTCGAGATCAATTTTAAACATTATTCTCCTTAAGCCGTTTTTGCGACGAGGACGGTGTAGGTCTTTGTCACTTTGCCCGTTTCAGTCACTGTGATAGTGATCGTTGTAATGTCCCCGGCGTCACCGAGCGAGATCGCACTGGAAGGCACGCCGGTGGCCACGGTAGACCCGTTGACTTTTATCACACCCGCCGTAGCTGTGGGCGTCACCGTTACAGATACGCCTGTTGAAACCCCGACATACTCGTACACATCATTGGCAGGGTCGGGATAAACCGTGGCGGTGGCGATAGAGAAGAACGGCGTAGTCAGCCCGGTTGAAGCCCCGATGGCCAGTGCCGGCAAACCGGTGACCTTAACCGTGCAGGAGAACGAAACCTTTTCCCCCTTCTTCATCTGGAGTAATTTAAATGAAGTGACGATGGCGTTGAAGCTGAAGGTGGCGGTGATACTCGTTGGGAAAGTAATCACGAAAGCCACGGCTTCCCCGCTTTCCAGGTCCGATTCCAGGGCCACCTGGCCGTCGGTGTCACCTGCTATGAAATTAGCCTCGAACGACATCTCGCCGCCGTCTATCAGCCCTGCGATGAACTCCCTGGCGTCATCGGCTGAGTCGAAGTTCGTGGAGTCGATTGTCTCGCGTTTGACTTCAGGTGGCGAGATGCTATCGATCTCCGCTATCAGGTTGCCGTCCCTTGTTAAGGTAACCCCTCTGGCTGCTATTGCGTTGGTCATAATTAAACCTCCTGAGTGTTATACATGACCATGAAATCCATGGCCAACATATGATAAGAGTCATAAATATCAGTCTCGTTATCAAGCTGAATATCGCCTATGTAAACGGAATTGTCGCCGGTCGGCCCTGTTTGTCCGAGGAGAGATGATTTTATTTGCGCCCCGATCAGGCGCGTATCGTAATAGCTGTCGGCGAAAATAGAAAACTGTATTCTTGCTACGCTTAAATGAGAATCCCCGCTCAGTGATTGCTCCAGGTTCTCACTTATTTTTGTCATCACAACATACGGCGTTGCAACGTCTCTGGGCGCCGAGTTGTAGTACAGCCTCCCCGATATAAGGCTGGTCAGATCGGCCTGGCCATCCAGAAACGATTTAAGCGCGTATTCGATGAACATCAGACGCTTTCAACCTTTTTCTTTAATCCGGAAACCAAATTCGAATAGATTTTATGTTTGTTCGAGTCATACGCCGGCCGAAAGAAAGGGTGCGGAGGCGCGTTCTTATGTCCGAGTTCCACTAAATGCGCGTGCGGGGCTTCGACGGGCCTCCGGGCGCGCTGCTGGACTTTGGTCATGTGTGAAGCAGGATTGTTTCCCAATTTTTTCATCTTCAATGTGACGACGAATCTTTTCAGCCTGCCGGTTTTGAGAGGAGCCTTGGACTTAACCGCATCGGTTAAAGTATCCGCAGCTTCCTTTAACAACGGCTCGACACTGTTCGCATCCAATGATTTGGATAGCTTATTGATCTGAGAGTAAAAGTGGTCCAACCCTTCAATTTTCAATCCAGATCCTCCGAATACAATATGACTATCTCGGTTTTTCTTTCATCGGGTGTTAAAATCGAGATGATATTTAAAATCCTGTCTCCGAACTTGATCCTCCAGGTCGCCTCAATATCTGATCTGTACCGGATCCTTACCCTGCCTTTAACGTTTGAGTTGGCCTGCTTCGCCGCGTAATACCATGTGCCTGTATTGGGCTCGATCGCTGCCCACACGGTATCCACGTCCGTCCATGTGTCAACGGTCTCATGAATGGCGTTCAGAGTGGCTGTAGGGCTCTGTAAGGTAATTCGATGTCTGAGCTTCCCGATATTCATCAAAATACCCTGTTCATCCAGAGTAGACTTTCCACCGCGTAGGGGATCTTCTTGACGTCCGCTTCGCCAGCGCCGACATTCATCGCGATAGTGGTTTCCCGGTTCTCATACCAGTGCCCTATTAAAAGTTTCATCGCCTGTTTCACAGCCTGGGGTACCTCATCGCTGTATCCATACCCCGCGACGTAAGTCACGCAGATCCCGTTCACCGGTCTTAAAGTCGTCGAAGGCCAGCTCTTCCCGTAAGCTAAGACAATCCTCCCCGGTTCCGATTTGGAATCGACAAAATAGTCCGCACCCGAGACGAAATATTCAGTGTCGTCGGTCCCGTAGTATTTGATCACCCCGGAGATAGTCGCCGTTCCCGTTCCGGCTCCGACTCCTGTGGCGGTGAAGATCGTTCCGACGGTGTTCGCGGCGGCCCCGATCAAAGTGAAATCCGTGGTCCCCACAGTCAAAATCCTGTAAACCGTCCCACTGACGAAAGCCCCCGCAGTCACCGAGGGGATCGACAAAGGCGGCCTCGGCAATGCGAAATACTCCGGCCACTCATCCAGCCACAACTCTAAAGTCTGAGTTATATAAGCTCGGTTCTGAAAGTTCTCGCAGTATTCCCTTGCTGAGATGATCAGAGTCTGGATGTACTCGTCTTCGTCGGTCGAATCGATCCTCAAATGCGTCTTGGCCTCTTCGATCTCCAAGGGTTCGTCCTGCGGAGGGGTCTTTACAATCATGACTTGCTCCTGATCCGGAAAAGGTCTTTCAACTGAGCCGTGAAAGTGTCGTCCACAGCTTTGTATAACACTGTATAAACGCCTATCTGCGGAGTCGTCGGGTTGAAATAATAGTGATAGGTCCCTGTGGAATCTTTGGCCATCGCAGTGTCATTGATCTCCACCGTCCCGTCCGGTTTCGTGATTGTGATGGTGATCGTGTCCGGGTCCACCAGAATACTGTTGAACTTCACCAACACACCTCTGGGTATCGTGTCTCCGGATTCGTAAATCTTCATTCGTTTTCCTCGATCGTGAGAAGGGTTA
The DNA here is from genome assembly GCA_023228245.1 of Candidatus Pacearchaeota archaeon. The sequence continues at coordinate 22,992 of JALOBN010000020.1, read as the reverse complement.
AATCAGTCGTTTCGATGGTTAATTCCGCCGGGGAGGAGATGAATAAACTCAAAATCCTGGTCGCCCTGATTACACTGAGCAAATCACTTAATTTGATTCCCTCTGTCAAAGCTAAGTAAATAGTCAGTGTAATCCTGCCCGTGTCCCCCGCTTTGAATCCATCCAGAAGCGAGAGCGTGATTATATTCCTGATGTGTATCTGGTCGGACAGTTTCACACCGTCCGTCAAGATAGCCTGTAAAACCGCCTGCATCGAGGGCGTGTCACCGGCTTTCAACCCCTCGGTCAAAATAGACTGCAACACCGCCTGCATCGATGGCAGGTCACCGGCTTTCAACCCCTCGGTCAAAATAGACTGCAACACCGCCTGCATCGATGGCAGGTCCCCGGACTTCACACCGTCGGTCAAGATCGCCTGTAATATCGCCTGCATCGATGGCGTGTCCCCCGATTTCATTCCGTCGGTTAAGATCGCCTGCAGCACCGCCTGCATCGAGGGCGTGTCACCGGCCTTCATTCCGTCGGTTAAGATCGCCTGCAGCACCGCCTGCATCGAGGGCGTGTCACCGGCCTTCATTCCGTCGGTTAAGATCGCCTGCAGCACCGCCTGCATCGATGGCGTGTCCCCCGATTTCATTCCGTCGGTTAAGATCGCCTGCAGCACCGCCTGCATCGATGGCGTGTCCCCGGCCTTCATTCCGTCGGTTAAGATCGCCTGCAGCACCGCCTGCATCGATGGCAGGTCCCCGGCTTTCAACCCCTCGGTCAAGATAGCCTGTAATATCGCCTGCATCGATGGCAGGTCACCGGACTTCATTCCGTCGGTCAATTGAGGATTGGTTTGGAATAAAACAGACCTTGTGTCCCCTATCTTCACCCCATCGCTCAGAATCAAATCAATCAAAAACCCGACAAGCCCTAAGTCCCCGATTTTCGCTCCGTCGGATACTGCTATTTGAAATGATGCCTGCCCACCCGAGACATCCCCGCCCTTCAACCCGTCGGTCACGCTTGATTGCATTGACAAGTTTGTTGACCGGGAATCCCCGATCTTCACCCCGTCGGTCACTGTGACATCATAAGAAGTCTGTTCGCTCCCAGCGCTCCCGAAAGCCGGCTCATTGGCAGTCCATTTAGCGACAAACCAGCCGTCTATATATAAGTCGCCGGTTTCCGCTGCTGTCTGAAATTCACACCTGTGTTGAACAGCCTGGTGCGTGTAGTTGCCATAAGTGTTCCAGCCGGCGGCTTTCAGCACATCGTCGATATAGCAGCTCCACAGGTGGCCTGCCGCATCGTGCAAAAGCTCGAACTTATACCATATATCGGCGCTGTAAGCCTGCAACGTCGTCAGGGAAAGGTTATTATGAGCCGTGATATTGCCCACATTGTCGAACCGCAACGTCATTAACCCATAAGCACCGCCGCTACTAAACACCCCGATGCGGGCAGTGACATTATTTTGGGCGGCCCTGGCCCTGAAACAAAGCCTTATTTTGTCCTGGCCGCTGAAATTTCGCAGTGCACCTTCCACAGAAGCACTATCGTCCACTATTTTCATACTTGCGTTATGGACAGCATAGACGGCAGTATCTCTTGTTACGGTGGGCGGGCTTGCTGTATCAGTCCAGTTATCCCTGTAAGTACCTGCGTCCTCAAAGTCGTCAAAAGCAATAAAGGTATCTGCCCCGCTGCTTACCGCTGTCTCTGTGCCGCCATAGTACATGTAAATAGTGGTATCGTCAGGATGTGCAGCAACGGAGACTTTAACCCAGACTGTCGCTAACTGATTGGGCGTTGCTCCTGTGATGGATTCTATCCAGTAAGGACACAGTGTCTGGCCGTCGGACGTCGTAAAGCGCAGATCGTCGAAATCGGAGGCCACATGACCCCCGCAGTCTACTTGCTCACCCGTGGCACCGGAGCTCTCGCCGATTAAAAGTTTAATCTGATAATCGGTTTGAGCCCCGTCGTCGGAATGCGCAATTACAATCGCCTTACGGTACGTCCATCCGGTCAGCCAGGCCATTTATACTCCGTCGTCAGCTGCTGTCACCGTGTAGGTCAGGTTCAGGACATCGTCGTCCACGACAACCCTGGCTAAAGTGAATTTCCCACAACAGAACAGCACATTGTCCGCGCCGCCCGTATGGTCGCCTTTGGTGTTGACGCTCACTAAAGCCGCTCCGTAAATCGTCTTGGAGCCGCTTATCGTGAACACAGCCTTATTGGCTGAGTTCGTGATGCTCTGCGAGGAAGAAGCCGCCTCGTTGTAAGCCGGCCGCGTGGCCTCATCGTAGGCCGTCGATTCCGTGTAGACCGGCACATCGTAGGTCTCGGACCCGTCAGGCGTGGTATCCGATTCAAAAATCGCGCAGTACCACGTAGCCGTCTGCGTGGTGCCATGCAGCATCACATCAAGCATCCGGTCAAGCCCCTCGTCCGTGATGATGTTGTGACACTCCGAAATACCGACCACATAACGAGGCAGGGCTTTGTATTCCGGTGAATCCTTGCCCAGGCTCAGCCTTATTCTCCTGGCTAACTCCCGATCATAAGGCCGCGTCTGCTCCACAATGAAATGGCCCCTTAATCTGGCTCCGTCTTTAATCATAATATGCCTCCTGAATTTCAATCTAAGGATTTCTTGAGTTATAATCACTCCCAGCAGATGATCTCTATCACCTTCCCCGAGGTTTCCCCCGCCAAATACAAAGTAAGGTTATCCGTGAGTGCCGTGTAGTTCGCGGACCCGTTGGACAAGCAAGTCATATAAGGCTCCGTGGATCCGGCCACCTTCCCCGTCACGAAAGCGTATCGGAAAGCGGTCCCGTCGCGGCATTGAAAATAAAGTTCCCTTGTGCCGTCCGGCAGTAGCTGTGAATACTCTGTTGAGTTGTCCGTCAGCGTGACGTTGTACACCGTCGGCATGATGGGATTCGCGTACGCCCCGAAAGGCTTAGGAGGCGCGGCGCAGCCCATCATTACCAGGACGATCAAAATTAAAAAAAATCTCATTTGAAGACACCTCGCTTTATTTTGTCCTCCACTTTGGTGGATTCTTTCCCGCACTGTGTGCAGACTAATTTCCCGCCGTCCCAGTGGTAATATTTGCACTTACAGAGCATTTTGTTTTCGGGTGTAACTCTCTTTGTAACGCTGTTCCCTGAAGGTGTAACACTCTCTGTAACGCGCTTCTTGTTCTCCCTGCAGCGCCTGACTCTATCGCGCGTGTCCGCGCGCTTTTTTTCTTCTTTGCTCAGTCCAAACATGATTACATCTCTATGAAAGGTTCCAGGGCGACTAAAATCGCCGGCTCGATCTCCACGGTCCAGGGGAGTTTGATTTTCTCCCCGAAAGACACGTCGGATTCCTCGGCCAGCAGCGCGCCCCAGTCCTTCGCGAATATTTCCATCGCCGGGGTGTTGGGCTGTATTGATTTAGGGTCCCCTTCGCCGTATTGCTCGATAAGGTTTTTCCTCACCGAGTTGATCACGGCTAAATGGATGTCGATCTCCTGCGCCAGCCTGACTATTCTCACGCTGGTCTGGACCGGTAACTTCTGCCCCATTAACTTGGGCAGGGCCTGGCCCGCTGTGAAGATTTGCCCGTTTGTCAGTTTCATAAACCCTCCTTTTTCCTTCCTTTTTAAATGGACCCGGGGGGAAAGGAAGGTCAAACCCCCCGGGCCCCTGCCTTATGGCAGCTTATTTCTTTTTGAGCTGGTCGCCTTCCAATTCCTCGATGAATTTGTCATACTCACCGGGGAACTTTTCCGCTATTGACTTGAGCATCTTCTCCACGTGGATCCTGACGGTCTTGCCTTTCTTGGCCGAGTAAGAGTTCAAGAACCAGTCGCCGTCTTTGTCGTGCGGGGAAAGCTGTGTCTGTGTGCCTCCCGCGTCGGCGACGAATAACTCTCCGCCGTCGGAGTAGAGCTCGATGCCGTTCACTAAAGCCTGTCCGGCCTGGGGTTTGGTGCCGTTGAAGATCGCCACAACGTTGGTGCAGGCGGACCCTGCCCTGATGGCGACTCCGCCGACCTTGAAGCCTTCGTTGCCGTCCAAAACGCTCACCGCGCCCTTGGTGGCATGCCCGGTGGAGCTCAGTAAGAGGTCTCCGCCCGAGGCCTGGCTGCCGAATAAAGTGTTGTCGGACATGTCCAAAGGCCCGTCGATGCGGACGTATCCCGTTCCTTTCGGAACCAGTGAAAGGTCGATGTTGTCGTTGGTGCCCGTGGCCGCGATGGAAGGAGCGAGTCCGGTGGCGTTTGAAGTGATGGTGATCTCGTTGACCGCGGCGGCGGTGGCCGCCAGGATCAGTATCTCCTCGGCGTTCTTGGCGTGGAACTCAAAGCCGATGTCGTCCTCGCCGGGGTTCAGGAAGATCGGCTTGGCGCCGGTGTCGGCGTTGGATATCTGCACCCAGTTCAGGGGAGCGCTGGTGCTGACCGTGGCCAGCATTATCTCACCGGCCGCGTTCTGAATCTCGATGCCTATGTCGGCCTCGCCGCTGACCCTTATGACAGGTCTCGCCGTGGTGATGGCGTTCAGTATGGTGATCTCGTTCACCGCTGAGGCCACCGGGGTCAGGATAAGAATTTCCTCATCCTGATCGTTGGCGAAGATGAAGCCTTTGTCGGCCGTGCCCAGGCACTCCAGAACGATCGCATTGGCCGTGGCGGCGTTTTTGACATTAAGGTAATTGATCGCGTCAGCGACCGCCTCGACCGTGATGACCTCGTTGCCGTTGGAGTCCAAAAGTCCGGTGTTGCCCAGGAACTTTATCGAGGCAGTCGCGGCCAGAGACACCAGTGTCGCTGTAATGGTAACTACTGCGGTCCCGGCGATCGCCAGCGCCAGAGTGCCGCCCTCGGAGTCCACGAAACCGTCAGTCCCGTCATGCCATAATTTCAGGTAATCGGTGGCGGGTGTGGTGTCCGAATGGATGTAAACAGAAGGATGGGTGTCGGCGATTACGTCCCAGTCCGTCCCGATGGCGGACTTGTCGGCGATGTGAATCGCCTGGTTGGCGTCGGCCAGACCTAAGACCAGAGTATGGTTTGAAGCGTCCCCGGTCTCCCATCCTATAACCGCGTCATATCCCGTGCCGAACTCGATCTCCACGCCGTCCAATACGACAGCTCTGTGGGCATGGTCCGAGCGGGCGAAGTAGCTCGCCGAACCCTCGGCGTTCGCTGCCGCTAAAGACCCATCAACGGGAGCTCCGCAGGTTATAGCATGCGCATGGTCAATCCTGGCCACGTAAGCCGAAGTCCCGCCTGCAGCGGAGTCGTCGGGGACGATTCCATGCACCAGTCCGTCCCCGCCGTAGCCCCAGTTCACTTTGGCCGAAGGAATAGCGTTGTCGTCAAAGACTGAAGCGCAGGTCGCGGCGTCGAAGAACGCGGCCGCTATTAAAGCCCTTCCGGTGGCGTCGGCGCTCAGTAATCCCGCAGCCATCTTGGCGGCCGTCCATATCCCGTCCGCGAAAATTGCCCTTGAGTCGGCGTCGGCCGCGAAAGCATTCGCAGCGAAGAAGGCATCACAGTTGGCGTTTGAAAAGGCGTCAGCCGCAATCAGGTCAAGTAATGTGGCGGCATCGAAGATACCAGTCTGGAATTTCCCTCTTCCGGTGGCGTCGGCCGTGAAGAAGTCAGCCGCCAGTGCCGCTAAAGCGATGGTCCCGCCCTTGGTGGCGCCGGAGTGGTCATGGTCGCCCAAAGCATGGACGTGGTCTATGGCCGCCGGGGAAGTCGCGGCTCCGGCGTTGTTGGCCGTCGAAGTGCCCGCTGCGGCCATGACTCCCACTAAACCCATCGCAATCGCGCCGCCTTTCGTCGCGGCGGAGTGATCATGGTCGCCCAAAGCGTGGACGTGGTCGATCATGGCGTATTTCGCCGTCACGCCCGCACCGTTGGCGGTGGAAGTGCCGGCAACAGCCATTTCACCCACTGCTCCCGCAGAGGGTCCGGATCCGCTGCCCTCAGCGAATATACTCCAGGTCGGGGAAGCCTGGGTGTTGGAGTTCTGATAAAGGTTCGCGTTGGTCGAATCGATCAGGAGATCGCCTTTCTCAGCGATTCCCGCCAGGGTGCCCGAAGTCCCATCGGTCGGGACTCCGGCGTAGCGCCAGACCCTTCTCAGGGAACCGGCGATTATGTTAGGGCTCTCGTTAGAACCTGACATTGTGACCTCCTATAATCAGAGGGAGAGGGTTTGCGCCGCTCCCCCTGATGATTAATTTATAAACCGGTGACTTTGCAGAAAGCTGTGCCGCGGAAATAGACTGCGGCGCAGCGCATGGTTGCTCTGATCGCCTGGACGCCGGAGGTGAATAGACTTGCATGCGCGTTGGTGATCTGGACTTCGACGCCCTGGCGGACGTACAAAGCCGCGTAGTTGGCGAAGTCACCCACGCAGGCCGTGTTCTCGGTCTCAGCCGATGTCACGACTACAGGCACGCCCCAGATTACGTCTCTGCCGGGATCCGACGGGTTGCCGAAGATGTAAATTCCATCGGCAGTCCTCAGAAGCCTGATATCCTGCCAGTCGTTCGGGTGGTAAAGGACAGCGGAAGGCTCGGCGAAGCCGGTCCCCGCGGTGGTGCCGCGGATCTTGGTCATCGCCTTGAAGATGGCGTCCGGTTTGGCGTCGCTGCCCAGGGCCTGGCTCTGGATGTTCGATGCGTTCAGCACACCCTTCAGGTTCGGGGTGCTGCCGTCGCCGGCCACCAATTGCCCGTCCAGTCTATTGCGGATCATGTAGGTCAGCCGGGAATTGATGAAGTCCTCGATGCCATCGACGTCAGAGAGCTGCTCGTCGGTCACCGGGATCCAGACCGCGATCTTCTCGACGGTCACAGACCTCTCGGTCATGACGATAGCGGCTTCGCCGTAAGCTGTCGGGGAGGCGGCGTCGGTCTCCTCAGCGATCTCGGCGGCGTTGTTGGTGTGGGTCGTCTCCTCCATGTACTTAATGGCGGACTGCCCGGTGGCGTAGGTCGGGAAGACGTCAGCGACCCTCAAAGTCCTCAGGGGGTAAAGCTCGACCCGCGGCAGGCGAATGGACTCAGGCGCCCAGCCGGCAGCGGTCCTGACCAGGGTCTTGAGGTCGATGTTGAGCTGGGATATCGCGCCCTTGGATTTGAAGGCCTGCGACTCCACGAATAACTTGCCGATGGATTTCTGCTCGGCTTCGCCGGGGGCCGCGCGCGGTACCTCTCCCTTGAAGTTGGCAGCTTCGCTGGCCTGCTTGCGGGTGCTCGCCAGCGATTCCATCTCCTTGAGGTCGTTGTGCAGGTCGGTCATCTCCGCCTCGAGGGCGTGGATTTTCTCGACCTTGGCGTTGGTGTCGCCGTCAATGCATTTGACCTTCGAGAAGTCCAGGTCGGGCCCGGCCTCCTCGAAAATCGTGCCGATGACTTTGGATTTCTCCTGAATAGCCTCCTGAAGTTGCTTCAGGTTTAAAGTTGTTTTCATGTCATACTCCTTTTAAAGAATTGCGGAACTTCATAAGTTCCAGTAACGCCCGGCGTCCTTTTAACTCATCAGAAACATCGGGCTTAAGCTCCAGCAGGGTATCGATATCGTTTTTCAATTTGAGTATCTTCTCCTTGCTGGAGTCGGAAAGGTCACGGCCTTCCTTCTGGCGTAAATCGGCAAGCGATTTAGCGCGTATGAGCAGTTCGTCAACGGCAGCAAGCGCCGCATCCGCCTGGTCTTTGAAGGTCATTCCCTCGTTTTTAATCGCTAAAATACCCGTCCCCATCCCCGCTCCCCTCAAAACCGGAGAGGCCTCGAACACGTCAAGTCTCTTTAAAATCCGGTAAACCGCGTTACCTTCCCATTCCGTGTTCGTCTCGGCTTCCTTGACCTCGAATCCATAAGACCATTCCTGCAGCTCGGGGGCGAATTTGATGGTCTCGTAATGCTCCTTACCGGTGTCCGTGTTCAGATTGAATTCGCCCTCCACGACAACCTCATTACCCCTCTCGTGGATCACGCCCTTGCCCACAGGCAACTCGCCCTGCCAGGACCCATGCTGGTAAGACGAAATAAGTATCTGCTTTCCCTCAGGAAACGCTCCCTGCAGGGTCACGTCCCCGTCCTTGTCAATCACATTCAATGTGGCGATCCTCGCCGTAAAGGTCCCGGGTTTATCTTTCTTGAGCTCGATTCCCGTGAAAGTCTTGCGTTCCATGTTCACCTCCGTTTGTCCAATAAAGCGCCGAAGCGCCCATTTATAACGTGAGAAATATTCTATTTATCCAATCGGGCCAGCGCGCTCAGCGCGATCATATTCTGCTGAGTGAAATATTCATCGCCGGCGGGATCCTTGATAGGATTCATGTTCTCTTTCTCGCGGATATCGTTGGGAGACATCGCGCCCAGGTAATATAATTCCTTGTAATACGATGACCTCGCCGCTGAGTCGCCCCTCAGTAACCCTTCAATGAGGAACTCTGCAAAATACTCCTCTTTCTCGCTGGGCAGAAGCAATTTCCGTTTGATCGACTTCTCCCATCTCACCAACCATGGCCTCATCGTGTAGACCACGAACTCTAACGCCTGGTGTTCGATGTTGGAGAAAGTCGCGCGCTCAAGGTCGCCGATCATATGCGGAGGGATATGAAAGAACGAGGCTATCTCATTGCGTTGGAATTTCCTCGTCTCTAAAAATTGAGCGTCTTCAGGAGGGATGGTGTTCTTCTCGTACTTCATCCCCTCTTCCAGCACGAGTAACCTTTGGGATTTATCCACGCCGGCGTGCTCATCCTCGATTGCTTTTTTGAGCCGCTTCTGAGCGTCTTCGGACATTTTGTTCGGATGCTGCAGAATACCTCCCACAGACATGCCGTTCCCGAAAAGCCGGGCTCCGGTCTTCTCTGTGGCCAAAGAAAGGCCGATCGCCTCCCTGGCCATCGTCAGGGGGGAGTAGCCTATTAATCCATCGTAACCCAATCCCGGGATATGCCAGACGGCGTAACCCGGCAAAATAATCTGCGTGGTATCGCTCTGGTATTTGTAAACCATCTCGCCTTTGGAATCGCGAACCGGGCTTGTCCTGTCCGGCCGCATGATCCATAAGGCCTTTACAGTGGTGTAATCCTCCCAGTCGATAAACGCGTAACAATTCCCCGTTGTTACCAAATGCGACATCAGCGTTTCCGTGAACGAAAACGAGTCCATTTCGGGATTCGGCTCGTCGTGTAACAACTTATATAAAGGATGGTCTGTCGCGCGTTCCTTCCCCCTCTCGAGCCTTCGGTAGAAAATCAACGGTAACGAGGCTAACGTCTCCGACAGCAATCTCACGCATGCCCAGTAAGCCACACAACTCAACGCTGTCGATTCGCTGATCGTTATACCCGACACACTGGACCGCGAAGAGAAATCCACCCAACCGTTGGTCGGGATGTAACTCCTCCCAGGCAACACTTTATCGAGAAAACTCAAAGTCAGCTGTTTAAAGTTCATTTATCTCCTAAAATATCAGCGGGCCTCGTTCCTCATAGATAGATTTCTTTTCCGGCTCATGCCTCGTGGCCCGGTCCAGCGCCATAATCAAAGCGACCATGCCGTCAATCTTCATGGCGCCCTTGGGTTTGACTGGTTTGATATTCCCGGCCGGGTCCTGCAGGATGGTCATGTTGTCGGCGTTCCACCTTAGAACAGGATTCCCTCCGTGGTGGATCTTTTTCCCCAGGACGATGTTCATAATCTCCTTCGTCGGTGGGCTCATCGATTGATAACCCTGGCCGAAAGGTATGATCACCGGGCCGTCTTGTTTCGGGTCCATCACGAAACCATCCTCGACAAGATCCTGAACTAATTTCGTGGCGCCCCACCGGTCGAAGGCCAATTCCCTTAAATTAAAATTCTCGCGGATCTCCCGGAGCTCTTCCTTGATATAGGCGTAATCGATCACGTTACCCGGCGTGAGCGTTACATAACCCTGCCGGGCCCATTCCCGATAAGGCACCTGGTCGTGCTTCTCTTTGTCGGCCGCTGTGTCCTCCGGGATCCAGAACTTCATCAAAACCTTATAGATGTCGTCTTTGGGGAAAACCAAAGCCAGGGCGGCGAGGTCCGTTGTGGCCGCGAGATCCAGCCCGCCGTAACAGTCTTCGCCCTTAAGTTCCTCCGGATCGACCTCCCCCTCGCAGGCATCCCAGTCTTTCATTTTCATCCAGCGTAACGAAGACTTCACCCAGATATTCAGTCTCAATTGCTTGAAGAGGTTTTCCTCGGCAACGTTTCTCTGAGCGTCCTGGAAAGCCTTCCGAAATTCATCTATGTTTAAAATCTGCCCCAACGCAGGATTCGCCTTGTACCAGTTCTTCTCCTCCGTCCAGTCCTCATCGTCCCGTAATCCGTAGATCACCGCGTAAAACGACGGGTCGTTGATCGGATTGCCCTGCACCCAGGCATATTTCTTGGGGTACCGGAATTTCAGGACTCGAAGAGCGTATTCATGCATCTCCCAGCAGATCGAATTCCTGTCAGTGCCTGCCGTGGTGATGAAGATAAACAAAGGTTGCCGGCGGGCCGCGCCGGATCCCTTGGTCAGGACGTCGATCAATCCGCGGTCCTTGTGCGCATGGACCTCGTCGACCACCAACCCTGAGATGTTGTAACCGTGTTTTGAGTAAGTCTCCGAGCTTAAGACTCTGTAAAATGAATTCGTCCTGGGGACGACAATCCTCTTGGTCCCGTCCAGGACGCTACACCTCGAGGACAGCTCCGGGCTTTCCTCCACCATGATCTTGGCGGCCCGGTAGACTATTCCAGCCTGGTCGCGGTCAGTCGCTGCGGAGTATACCTCCGCCCCCGACTCACCATCGGCTGTTAAAAGGTATAACGCCAGTCCGGAGGCGAACTCCGACTTGCCGTTTTTTTTTGCTATCTCGGCGTAGACTTTACTGTATTGCCGCGTCCCGTCCGGCTTGAGCGTCCCGAATATGTCTGTTAAAGCCTCACGCTGCCAGTCAAGTAAATGAAACGGCTGCCCGGCCCATTGGCCGGTGGTATGCCGCAACCCCTTGAAGAACGCGATCGCGCTGTTAGCAGCGGCTGCGTTGATTTTTGATTTCATCGCGGTTTATGTTCCGCCTGCTGCAATACCCTCTCGAGCTCGCTCATGTTTTCCTCAGTCTCTTTCTGCCCCCTCGATGAGGTTATCCCCAGCTCCACAGCGAAAGTCTTGACCTGCATCCAGGCTTTCTCCGCCACGCTCACCTCGGTTTTCTTTTTCATGACATCGTAAGGATCGCCGGTCTTCGAATAGAACGTTACCGCCTCTTCAAATCCGTCCTTTAACTCAATCTCCGCCCTCACGGCTCTCGAGTACGCCGCGCAGTACCCCTCTAAAGTCGCATGGTTGACGTCCTGTAACGTCCCCATGTCGTGTAACACCTGGCAGACTCTGACAAACTCATCCCGGGCATAAACGTCCAACCACTCCGGGCAGACGATGGGAGTCTCAACCTGGGCCTTCCCCAACTGCTCCCCCTTCCCTTGGTCTCCGCCGGCCTGCAGCTGTTTGCTCTCCCCTCCCTTTCCCCTTCCCTCAATATGGTCTCCGCTGGCCTCCGCTCCATTCTGTACCTTGGCCTGGCTCCCCCCTGATCGATCTGCAGGAGCCTCGCCCTGAGCTCCCTTTATATGTGGTTTTGCTGCCAAACCCTTTTGTTTTGCTGACAGCGAATTATCCTTCTTGGATGCTTGCCCACCGCCGGATGGTACTGTCTGCCGACTTGCCTGCAGCTGAACCTCACCCGCCTCCATCTCCCTCCGGAACCGTTCCACATCGGAGGTAATTTTTGCTGCCAACCGCTTGGTCACCGGCCCATGGCGATCTACCCTGTAGGTCCCGTCTCTTATGTGCTGCTCGATGGATTTCCGGTTGTATCCACCGCTCCCCTTCCCTCCCATTTATATGTCTCCTATCATGAATATCCTGTATCGCCCTCTATAGAGGTCTAAAATCCATCAATATATAAATATTTCTTTTGCTGACATTTTCCGCACGGAGCTTGCCGCTCGGTTTCGGTAGTATGAGGCTGTAGAGATTTACTCCCCCCTACCCCTTCTGTTTGTTGCCGAAGGCGCCCTCTTCCTTCGCTGCCTTCACGCTGTTGCAGGACAGGCAGAGCGCCTGGTGGTTGTCCGGATCCCAGAAGAGCGTCTGATCGCCTTTATGCGGGCAGATGTGATCGACGCACTCTGCTTCCTTGATAATATCCTTCTGCAGGCACAGCACACAGAGAGGATGTCTGATCAGATAATGCTTCGTGTATTTGTTCCAGCGGTATGTGTACCCGCGCTGATTGGCGTTGGGTCGTTCATGGTCCTGCTGCCGTAAGACTTGGGGTTTGTGCTGCTCGCAGTAGCCGGACCTGTCGTTGGTCAGTCCTGGGCAGCCGGGCTGCCGGCAGGGACGGGCTGGGCGGTAAGGCATTAAAAGAACCACCAGGGCGAATTGACACGTATCCATGCCCCGACGAAAAGATCAACAAGGATAAAAAGAAGAGCCAGTGATAACTGGATTTTCATTCAACAGATAACAAAGGGAGAGGAAGGTTAAAAGGAGGAGGATTATCGCTAAAGCGAACTGCTTATTCATCTGGTAGCAGGGGCAGGATTTGAACCTGCGACCTCCTGGGTATGGGCCAGGCGAGCTGCCGAACTGCTCTACCCTGCGATGGTGGCCGATGCGAACCGGGCACATGCGGCCTATTCGATCCCCGGTGATCTCACCACGCCTATCGCTCTCATCAGGACAAGCCTGAGACGTTGCGAATGCCAGTCTTTCTGTGCGCACATACTCAACAGGGCTTATTTTTCGGCGATAGGTTAGCAAATAAAAAAGGCCCGCCGAAGCGAGCGGGTATTTCTTGAGTTATAAAAAGAAAGCCGCCCCTTTTGGGACGGACTTCGGAAACTACCAAAATGATACAGGAATTAATTCGGCGTTGTCAAGTGGGCGTTACGTTTACTCGCGGGGCTTGACATAGCTTTGTAAATCCCTGCGTCTATCCATAATAGTCAGCCCATAAATACCAAACACCTGGTCGGCAGCGGCGGTTCTTATAACAGCATCTTCTATGTCGCTGATAGATTCTATCATTTGAAGGAAATATCTAAAGAAATCATCAGGGATGGATAAACCATTTTCAAGCCGACCCGCCATCCATCTTATTCTTGCAGCTCCGATTTCCTCTCTCATACCTATGTTAAATTGTTCAAAACCAGCATCTTCGCAAGATTCACAAATACAATCACGGGTATCATACGAAGGGAAGTCATTATCACAATTAAAACATCTGCAAACATATGAATCACTGTGGATGTCACAGGCGCGTATGCGGACCGGAGCTTTCTTTTTTTCGTCATCATCGTCAGAATATTCAGACCTCACCCGAACGCCTGAGCAATCTTGCTTCTTACAATGCACTCTTGCGCATATCTCGGTGCGTTGGCATTGTATTCCATCTTGCAAGGTAGACACGTCATGCCATTGCGCTTCCTTGCATCCCCCAGCCTCAATTTTCTCACTCATAATTGGCTCCTTATTTTTTAATTATATCATTTGAAACTTTATATAGCCGCGCCCTGGCATCCGTCGTCTGTTGGTTATTCTCGTACTCTTCACCGTTAAGGAACCGCCTCATGCGTCCGATAGAATGGCTTTCGTCGCACCGGTCGCCGTATTTCTCTTCCGGGCAGTCTTTCATATTCTGGCAATAATAGCATTCCCCGAAGATGCAATGCTTGATCAGGTATTTCTGAACGGGAGGGAGTTTGTGGATATTGGCCCGCATGATCTCCAGCCCGACATCGCGGACCATGGCCGACCACAGAGGGTTTTTGTCCAGGGAGGCGATCGCCCTTTGGATGTCGGCCAACCAGATATTGAATGTCTCGTTGGGGTTCTTGCGGCCGGCTGATTTGATGAAGCCATGGTCGGCGGCCTTTTTCAGTGGAGGGTTGCCGGAGGCGATGTCGATGTAATGCCGGAGTCCGAATTTGATCAACGCATTCGAGTATGATTCAAGCATAGGCCCTCCTATTTAATCGATCTTCTCCCTTCTTTCAACCCGACTCCCGTGGGCCCGCCGCGGACGGATAATATATCAGGTGGTGAAAACCGGAAATCAGGCAACCCGCATTCCGTGACGCAGGGATTCCCCCGGGAAGGAGCTCCTCCGATATAGTCGACCGGGTCGATGTGAGTCTGCTGCACCGAGCGGATAAAGGACTCTAACCGACGGCGCCGGCCGGCGTAGACGGGGTCATTTAATGGTGTGCTCATGGATTCACCTTTCTGCGAATTGCCAATCCTTTTTCTATGGATTGTTGCATCGCGGTGGGCAGATTCCGCCAGAATTGCTCATCGAGATCGCCATTCTCCCTGATATGCAGTGTGACATTATTTCCATCGATCTTTATTCCGATGATGGCTTGATATTCTTCGTGGTGGTGTTTGCCATCTTTGAAAACCACAATCTTGAAGGTTTCACTCATTTCTTCCCCCTGCAGTCCGGGCAAGGCTGGCTGAATAAATCAAAATAATCCTCGCCCTCCCAGTTCCTTTGACATTTTGGACACCAGTAAATCCAGTTTGGATAATGTGGGATCGGCTCTGATATCCCCGGTTCCTTCTTGTCCATCATCTGCTTGAAACGGCCAGGGGGTATCTTCATCAGCCGGGCGATCTCCTTCAAGGGCTCGATACGAGAATATAAAGGCTCAGTCATCCGCGCCATCTCCTACTTCCTGGATGAGCATCCCACTCGTGGTAGGGCAAGCTTGTAAACAGTCCTGCTCTTTTGGGGCTTTTTTGTCAACAGGATCGACCCATTGCTTCGACTGATAGTCGTATTCAAGGCCTTCGTTTAGTTTTGAAAAAATGTCCTTGATATTGGAGATGAACTTCTCTCTCCCCATCTCGTCAATGAACTTCTGAGCATTCTGGAAAGCTGTAAAATGATCATTACCACGCGTGACGAGTAACCCGGTGGACTTTTCGGTCACACGCCAGACTCCCTCGAATTCATGGGCGAAGAGCTCTACCCCGTCGGAGCCGAAGGGGAAGACTTCGTGGGGATATTCCCGCTGGCAATCACGCTTTAGAATATTCGGCTCCGTGATCACCCGGAAGAAGTAGTGGTTATCGTTATCCATCATATACCTCAGATAAAACATAGAATGGCGCCCTGACACCCGCGCTAAATTCTTGCGCGGCCATCAATGCCTGGGTGATTCTTTCTTCGGGGGGGAGGTGATTGTTTGCATATAGCGCGCCCAGCGCATAATTTTCTCCGCACCCGCATGCATCATAGGGCAATAGTGCCTCGCCAACCTGGTAATCACCTCCAATATTAAATAGCCGCCCTTTGTATCCAACCAGGAAGTTGCCTGCAGTCTCAACTTCTTTGTCTTTTGCCGCATAGCCGCCGGCCTTAAGGCATTCGCGAACCGCGTCAATAAATGACGTAACCATATACGCATAGATGTCGGTTTCAAGATGGTGCACCGGTATCCGGATGCTATGCTGCAGCAACTCGCCCATGCGGAACGAGGAAGTGAAGCCTATGATAAAGCCATCTTTCTGGAATACTTTCCTGTCGGCCCGGACTCTCAAATTTAGGCCACCTACTCCCGCACTATCACATCCCATGAAGACAGTATTGCCTTGTTTCAATCCCACGATACAGGTCATTTAATCTCCTCCCGGTTGTAATCAACTCCGATATTGGTCAGGAATAGCCAGAACTCAGGACTCCTTGAATAGATTTCGTACTTGGTTTTCAGGTTGACCGGCTTGCATTGGCCCTGGGCATGGACGTAGAACGGCTGTTTTGAAGTGCCTTTGTTCACCAATGTCCCGCCAGGGTTGAAACAGAGACCGCAGACGTAGCCTCTCATGATTCTTTCACCACATAGACGGCGTAAGTACCGTCCTCTCGTTTAACCCAGCTCGCGCCTTGTCCCTCGCTGCCCAGCAAAAGCCCGACTATATCAGCGACAACTTCGATCGGTTCGCTTGGTTTGAATGCCCAGCAATCCATCCCGGGCTCCATCCCGTACCCACCGTGGAGAAATTCCAGCCGATCTGTCAGTTTATGTTCGCATACCGTGTAGTTATCTCCATAGCAGACCGACCCGCCCTCGAAGACGGCGAATTTACAGAAGACGCATAATTCACAGGCCCCTTCGTCAGCCAGGGCGACGTAAGTTAGTCTTTTCTCACGCTTTTCTTTGTTCAAGATACTCCTCTCTCCATCTTTCATGATCTATTTTCTTTTTTAAAAACCTCAGTAACCATTCCCTCAAAGCTGGGGCCTTTTTCCGGTTGTCGATGATGTCATGATGGTTCCCACACAAGATGACCTGGTTGCGCGGGTCGTCGAATATCTCCTTCCATTTCCCATGCCGCCCGCCCATTCTTTTCGGTTCGATATGAGCGTAGTTCCGATTGAAAGTTGGAGTCTTGCAGTTCGGGGCCTCGCAGATCCCTCCGGAGCGCTCATCGATTTCGGCTTTTTGCTTTTTATTCATCTCACCACCATATGATCATTTTTCTGGCCGATGTATTTACTCGGGTCCCTGGCGGGTTTGTGGCCGTTGCCTTTAGGTTTGTCCTTGCGGGCCCATGTCAGAATTGCGTGATAATCGGATTTGTACTTGTAACCATGAGCCAATTTACTTTCCGAAAAAGCCGCGATTCGTTCATTGGCGCCGGTCTCACCGAATTGGTCCATGAGCCTCTCGCACTCCGTTGCTGAAAGGAAAACCCCAGGCTTGACCTCGAATTTTTCTTTGGAATTTTCTTTTTCAGAACCGGATTCGGTTTCGGTTTCGGTTTCGGATTGGATTACGGGAACATCCGATATCATTTGATATCCATTGCCATCAGGTGAGGGATATTTGCTTCGCTTCGCTCGTTGCTGCTGGTGCTTTTCCCACGCAGTTATCTGGATGTAGGGTTTTCCTTCAAACGCATATTTTTGCACCATGCCCACGCTGACCAGCTTGGTCAGATATCCATCCACCATGGCGTCGGACACCTTGCCCAGGCGCAGTGGGAAACACTTCGCCCGGAGTATCGGAGCCCTGCCGTCCATCCGCCCGTAGTCATCGCAATTAACGATTAACCGGTAAAAGAACACCTCCTCCATCGGTGCGAGCTGCTCTATATCACAGCTCGTGCAGATCGACTCTTTAATTATTCGGTTCGGCACACTGACCTCTCTTCAATAAATCCACGATCTTGATTAAATTGACGTTGCGCCCCTGGAACTCCTGAGGGTATTTAATGATAAATTCCCTTAAATCCTTCCCTTCGATATGCCACATGGCCATGCCAGCCTTGCCGGGTTTTCTTCCGTTGTGGTAAGAGGCTTTCAGGGCGCCGGAGGCGATGAAACGTTGGAGATACTTATGGTCGACGCCCAATATCTCGCAGCAGTCTTTCTTGGTATACCAGCCGTTGTGTGATCTCAAGCACATTTTTAAACGGGTGGCGCGGACCTTGACGGCATGCGAGCTGCGGTTCATGATGTTTGAGATCGTGTTGATTGAGTATTTGTGAATCAGTTCTCTTAGTTGTTTGTCCTCTTCAGGGGTCCACCGTTTTGTATGAGCGGTGATTCCTCCGACTCCAAGAACCATGGCCCGGGCCTTGACCTGATGGCGGGTTAATTTCAGGGCGTCAGCAATCCTCTGAGCGGACTCGCCACTCTGGCGGTAATTCACCCGGATGTAGTCGTCTTCTTCATCAGTCCATTTGTGCATGGTCATCCGGATGGGCGCCGTGGGAGGTTTGGCGGCCAGCGCCTGGCGGATTTCCCTGTCGGCGATCTCTTCCATGGAGTACATTACTAGTGATCAACTCCTATCCCATCGTTGTGCGGCTGAGAGCGCCGTTCGTATTCCTTGATCATCTTGCGGGTGCCCTCGAAGTTGAATTTGCGCGCCTCGTTGATGGAGGGGAATTCTACTGTGCATACTTTTCTTTCCAGATCAACGGTCACCACCGTGCCTTCGTGGTATTTAAAGTCCCAGACTTTGGCGCCGACCTCGACGGGGGTGTTGTCCTCCGGCGGCCGGTTGAACATGGTGCCGATCATCTTCTTCATGTGACCGGGAATCGAAAAAACATCATCCTTCTCTCTGATCGGGCCAGTCGCCGCCAGTCCTAAATGCTCGTGGATGTTCTCGTTGGCCCGGGCGAGGTTACCCGGGGAGATCCGATTACTGTGCTCTACCTCTTTGATCAGGCCTGTCTTTTTCAGGTGCCCGATCCTCTGTCTGATCTCCCTTTCAGGAAGGTTGAAATGCTCCAGCAGGCTCAGAATTGGGTCTTTGAAATGGTCGGCCAGGTAGAGATCGCCTTCGTCAGACCACTGTGGCGCCGGTGTGCGCAGACCTTCTGAAGGGGTTTTCTTGTCAGGATTTTTGTCACAAGAGGCTTTATGTACCCCAAGGCCGCGTCCGTTCTTACATTTTTTTCCACAGTAAGGGCGCTTCAAAAGATCCTCAATAAACTTCCGGGCAGCTGCCGGATCCGCAGCAAGACTTTCGCCTCTTGGCCGCTTAGCTGATTTATTGGGGTTTTTCTCGCACCATTGTTGATGGGTAAAATTACCGTTGGGTGTCTCGAATTTCCTCTCACAGAAGGGGCAGACGTATTCACCGTCAGATTTCAGCCTTCCTGAAGACCTATAATTCCTCTTGGCCAATAACTTCTGGCTTTCTTCTGCAGGCAATACTCTGATAGCCTTACTGCCGTCTGGTTTCCTTCGGTAAACGACTGTTATCTCGTCGGCTTCATAACCCGGTATCGTTTGGATCTCCATTCAAAAGCCTCCTGCAATATTCTTCATATTTACACCCTGCGCAATACTCCGTGATCTCGATCTCGTCGCAGCCGTCCCAGTGTCCTTTGTCTTTGATGATCTGTTTTAAAAGTTCAGTCTGTGATTTCATGACGTTTCCTGGAATAAATACCCCTGGCCATCAACTCTTTGTGTCCTGGCTAATTCAATATTTCGTTCGGCTTGATGGTGGTATGATTCCTTCAATTCGAAGCCCACCGCCTGCCGGCCCTGTTCAACGGCCACGTATCCGGTAGAGCCGATCCCCATGAAGGGGTCAAGTATCAACTCACCTGGGTTGGAATAAAGCTTAACCAGCCGGCGGATGACTTCCAATTGAAGAGGGCAGACATGCTTCTCGTCACCCTCTTCTTTAGCGCATTTCCAGTTTTCCAGCACATCAGTCTCACGGATATCGGTCCATACTCCGTGCGCGTCCCTGATCCATTCCTCTGTGGTTATCCAGCCCTGAGTGTTATCTTGGCGGTCATAAATACAGGGCACCGGGGTTGCATCTCCGGGCTTTTGAAAAATCATCACATAATCATTGACAGCAGGGGCCAGGTCGCGGCCGTTGCGCTTTCCTGTGATGAACAATAATGAATGCAATTTAAGACGTTGCGCTATCACTTGTGGGTTTTTCGGGATAACAACCTCACCCTTCCATTCGAAACCGCCCTTCGAAAACTGCTCAATAACGGATCCTCTGAAATCACGCCGCCCCATGAATCCGTGCTGTACTTTTGTGGTCAGCAGCTGCTGAATGTGGATACAGGCATTACAGCCGGGCTTCATTACCCTGAAAAGCTGCTCGATAAAAAATCTCATATGCAGGCCGAAGTGCGTGGCCTCCATATCAACGCCGTCGTGATTGTTGCCGATATCTTCGGGCTTTCCTGAATACATAAACAAAGAGCCGAAGGGGATTGAGGTTACACAAAGGTCTATCGAATCAGGTTGTAATTTCTTGGCCATACCAGGGATACAGTCGCCGAGATGGATCATAATCCCAATGCCTCCCTGTAATATTTCTCCTGCTCGGAAACATCCTTTAAAAATTGACGTTCCTTAGCCTGGACGTTCTCAAAGATCATCCCTTCCAGTTCCGGAATATAAGGTATATGTACGTGCACCGTTGCAGTCTGGCCGTAACGGTAAGCCCTGCGGATCGCCTGGTACATCCGCTCGAACGAATCATCGAAACCCGAGAAAACCATCGACCGGCAGTTCTGAAAATTCAATCCATATCCGATTAGAGAGGCTTTGGAAATCAGCACTTGAAGTTCACCGGAGAGAAAATCATTCAAAACTTCCTGCCGCCGTCCATCCGGCATGCTCCCATTTAAGACACCGACTTTCAGGTCGGGCAACAGTTCGGCGATGATCTCCGACTCCGCATCGAAAACCGTCCAAATAAGCACCTGCAGTCTTTTTGCCGCATCAACCCTGGCCAGGTCCGCCACAAAAGCCGGCTTAAGGGAATTAATCCTTACGGCTGTGCGCTTTGCCTCGGTTGTTTCGTAGACGAATCCCTTCGCGATCTGCGATAGCTTTAATCTTTCCTTGACTCCGGCCCGGTCGTTAAACATGCCCTTACCATTGCGCGTCTGAAAAATAAACATCTCCTCGCGCTGGACCGGGAGGATATCAATCTTATATTCATGTATCTCAGGCGGCGGTAAGGTCGAAAGGATGTCATTAAATCCAAAGTTCACCGGGTCGCGCATATAGATTGACCAGCTGGCCATGAAACGATAAAACGATTCGCGGGCATGGCCCTTCAACCGCCATTCATTGTCTTTGCCGCGTGTGAAGAATGCGGCCAGTGTCGCCCCCGCGCCGCTGCTGTCGTTGAATTTGTCCAGAAAACCCGCCTGAGAGAGATATTCAAAAACGTCGTTGGGCGCTGGGGTAGCAGTGCAAGCAAGTTTATATTCGATACCGTAAGCGCTTTTCATGAGGTTCCATTTGATGACGCCGCCCTGGGTCTTGAGAATGCTGGCCTCATCGGCCACCAAACCGCCCAGGTACCGCAGCTCCGGCATGACACCGGATATCAACTTCTCGTAATTACAAATACCGATTTCGGGTTGCTCGCCTTTACACCATGCTTCCAAATTTGCCCGGTCTGAGATTTGGTTGATTTTTATTCCGAAATAGTCAGCAGCCAGGCGAATTGTCTGTGGGATGACTTGTAATGGCGAGAAAATTAAAACTCTATTGTCGGTCAGATGACATACCTGTCGGGCCCATTCAATAAAAATGTGACTCTTACCGAGACCGGTGTCGCACCAGCAGGCAAACCGCCGAGTGTCCAACGCTTTGCCCACAATGAATTGTTGGTAATCAAAAAGATGATCAGATACCAATAATCGGTCTTTCTCGTTGATCTCCGATTTCAGGCCGAGCAGAGCGGCGAAACGCGCCGGAGCTGTTATTGTGTAGCCATCGGAGTCGCGGTCATAATTGATTTCGCTTTCCGGTAATACCTTCGATCGGATGAACAACTCATACTCATCGAGGTCGAACCTATTGAAGTTCAATTGAAGCGAGTGGCCACTTTTTGTCGCGACGCTCACTTCTCACCTCTGAAAATAGCAAGCACAAGAGCTTTCGCCATATTTACTGGGACCGCATTACCTATCTGACGTGTGACCTCTGAAATATTCCCTACGAATTCGTAAGTCGATTCCTCATCTGAGAAGCCCATGGCCCTGGCGAGTTCTAAATTGCTCAGCATCCGGAAGCGCAGATCCAGAAGATAAGGTTCGCCATTGATCATCACCAAGCGGCGCGGGTCGATCTGGCCGTTTTCGAATTCGATCACTGCGCTGTTCAAGGGCAATCGCGCCAGGACCACGCATTGCCTGCCGCGCAATTCCTGGCGCTTTACATTGTTGCCCCATATGTATTTATATAGGCGGACGTCTACCGGTTCACTCGGAATAGATACCGAGCCCTGCATAGACTCAGCGGATTGCTCCGGGGTTTTTTCGTCAGCCGTTTTAGATATCACAGTCAAAATCGTCCTTTCATGACTAAAACTTGTTCAAATTCATCCCTTGCTTGCTGGCAATCTAATCCCATCTCAGTGGCCCACTGGTCCCACGGGATTCTTCCGTTGTCCTGGCGGTCCTCTCCAGACCATGATCTCCATCTCTTTGATCTCCTATCTCCGTTGAATTGAAGTAAGGTGACCAGCCGGGGGGGGCGCCTCCGGCCCTTTCCGGCACTTTTTGAGAGGAACCGTACTCCGTGCATCCAGTGAGTAATAGCTGACTCATACTGGATTTCTCTTAGAATCTGTTCCTGCCAGTCTTTATATTTCACTTTTTTAAGCGTTTGCCCTGACGGTCGACTTCGCAGATAACCTTGCATTCCTTGGCCCGGATTTTCTCCGGATATTGCGGCTCACCATCGAAGAAGGCGATGGATTTCATATCGACTTCACAGAGCAGATAATGTCCGGGCTTGTTATTAAATTGTTCACAAGCTATCGGGTCCCAGCAGAAATGCAACCCATAACCGCATTCAATGTCCGTGCTGGGATTCCATAGCTGATCGGTCGCCTTTTTACCTATTTCATATTTAAAGTAATCGCGGCTGCAGAAATTTTCATCCACAGCTTTGTAAACATTGATTTTCCCCTTCGATATCTTGATTCCATAGATGTCACACCACTCCTTTATGGTCTTAGGGTATTTGATGACGTGGGTATTCCCCCTCGCCTTGGCGTTTTTTGATCGCACGATGGCCAGCGCCAATCCACTGGCCGTCACCTGAGAATTTCCCCAGGCCGTCACCTGAGAATTTTCCCTGGCCGTCACCTGAGAATTTTCCCAGGCCGTCACCTGAGAATTTCCCCAGGCCGTCACCTGAGAATTTTCCCTGGCCGTCACCTGAGAATTTTCCCTGGCCGTCACCTGAGAATTTTCCCAGGCCGTCACCTGAGAATTTCCCCAGGCCGTCACCTGAGAATTTCCCCAGGCCGTCACCTGAGAATTTTCCCTGGCCGTCACCTGAGAATTTTCCCAGGCCGTCACCTGAGAATTTTCCCTGGCCGTCACCTGAGAATTTTCCCAGGCCTTCACCTGAGAATTTTCCCTGGCC
>JALOBN010000075.1 GCA_023228245.1 Candidatus Pacearchaeota archaeon | reverse complement strand
CGGCGGTATAAGAGGAAATGCTTTTTGGCTTCAGGTGATTGGAAGGAGATTGTTATCTTTCGATATTTTCCCTTCAATATTAGGCGACTAATCGCGTTGTTCTTTATCCGATTTGCAATACTTTGCTTTTTGCTACATTCTTTACAAATCCGTCTATATCTTCGTCTATTTTTGGGATTCTTATAAGCAGTTTGCCGGGATAATCGGACCCCGCACGAATGACAAAAATGCTTGGACATGTGCATGCTCCTTAGGGGTCCGTTGGTAAGGCGAACCCCGTTGTCCTGATTGTGGTGATACTATAAATAGTTTGGGATAATATAAAATTGATATTTGCCTAGGCGGGATAGAAAAAGAAGGTTAAATGGAAGGTTCCTTTTCCTTCTTAGGAACATTCCAATAGACCGACCGACAGCGAGCGCATGTTTTTGGCGTGGCTTCCTTCCGGGGAAACCACGTATGCCCGCATCGGAGGCAATGAAGCTTTTTCATCTACATCTTTCCCGCAAAAAGTAATCTGACTCGGCGATTGACAAGTTTTCCGTACAACAGATCCAATCGACGCATATCGTCAGCTGTTGCCATCGAGCGCATTCTGCCAAATACCTCGGATAGTAAATTAACATCTTCTTTGGTATATACAACGGTGCGCTCCACTTTTTCAGGAATATAACTGCCCGTGGCGCAATATTGGATTATTCGGGCCATTACGTATTCTGTAATGCCATAGTAACCAAATGATATGCCAGTAAACGGATTTTTGTCGGTCTTGATGACAGATATTACCATTTCAAGAACCCTATTCTTGAACGCCTTTTGTTCATCGGTTTTCTCCCTTAGGAGCATATACGGTTTTATTGCATCGGATGACACGTAATTCAGATTGACGTTGTATTTCGCACTGAGTACCATGCTGAATGCTTCAACTTCTGCATGGTACTCCATGTCCTTGTCAATCCAGCAAAGCGATTCTTTGCTTTTCATCCACTTCTTTACTTCGAGGTTTCTTAAACACCCATAATCTTTGTGCCGGGCATCTCGCGAGGAATCGTTCCTAACGGCATCGGTAGTCATGCTTTTGGCTCCCTTGGATTCCAATCAGATTCTCTTTTTATTGTTCGTTCGCTTTTGCAGTATGGACAATATGCAATATTAGATGGCATTGGCAGATAAACATCAAACCCCCATTTACAATCGTTGCACCACAGTTCAATCACGTTGGGAAGTAAGCACCCTCCATGAGCTGATCCTCTTATCGCAGCGATTCGCTCCCTGGCTTTGGTGGTTTCTGCTATCACGTCTTTGTTGAAATTGTCGAATTTTCGGGCGTCGTCTCGTATTTCTTTTTTTGTGGCGAGCGAATACTCATGTTTTGTTGCCACGTCTCTGACTGCCTGGGCGCCGCCCTTTCGGATCAATTCAGCTTGATGTTCTTTATTTGGGACTTTCATCACAAAGAGACTGGCAGATTTTGCATTCAAATCACCAGACTCCAACATTTTTGATACTTCTGGAATGCCTTCTTTTTGTGCTTTGTGGACAGCATATACAGTGGATTTGCTGACACCAGCACGCTTTGCAATCTCTTTGGCAACTTCTCGCGATTCCCCCGTTTCTCTTCGTGGTGGACGCACGGGGACGGATTCCGCGCCGCGTTTCAGGCCCGCCAATTGTGTATCAACTGCTTCTCTTTTTAATCTGATCTTTTCTTCGTAAGGAATGATCTGTTCGTAGAGAACCACCAACTGCGCGGGCGAAAGGTTGCGTTGCTCGATCTGTCGTTGCAACGTGTACAGAACCGCCTCATCGAGTGACTGAAACGATTCTTCAACTGTGGTAGGTTCTACACCCAACTCCAGACAGGCTCTATACCTATGATGCCCGTCTACGATCGTATTTGGCCGTTCCTTCCAGAGCACAATAGGCTTTGCGGGGTCGTATTTCTTTTCAATGCTTGCCCTCAGCTTTTGGAATTGCACCTCTGGCAAAGGCGGCAAACACTTCTCCAATTCAGGATCTATAATAAGGTTCATATCTTAACCCCGTTGTATGGTAAAACCAAAATATCGTATTCCTTGCGGCAGTTCGACGATATGATCATGTGCATAATAACCCTCTTCTAACCAATGGGATACAAAATCCTCTAAAGTTTCTTCCGCACTCCAAGGAGGAACGCCGTTGAAGCTGTTTGGTATCTTCAGCTTAATAGTCACAGTAGCGTCTTTCATGCAACTACATAAAAGAGCTTCATATATAAATAACTTTCGTTTTCTCTAAATCGCGATTATCTAAAAAATAGGTGTCAATCTATATATGTGATCCGATCTCACTATGATTGACAAATTTCGGCCACTTCAGGCGGCTACCTTCCGCCTCATATCTACCCGCCAGCACATAGCCAAACGGCCTATAGGGAATTTCCAGTATCATCCGATCAACCTGACCTTTCCGTATGAGGCTGTTCAGTCGATGCGACAGGACACCGCTTTCGATGTGAAGCTGCTGCATAAGTTGTTTCTGGGTGACAGGCACATCGGACAGGACCGCCAAGATCTCATCTTGCGACACTATACCCTCTCCCACAGAGCTGTTCTGCCTAGCCTGCCTGTGGTTCCTGCCTTCCGGATCAGCCCCTTGCCTTCCATACCGGCCAACATGCCGCCAGCCTTGGAGCCAAGAGCAAGATCCTTGGCGGTGAACTTGCCCGATGGCATCTTGGCTAGGATAGCAGCATCATGAGCGCTTAGACGGCCTTTCATGGGCAGTAGATGTGCGCACTCGCGCTAATTGTGGTCAGGCTTCCGGTTTCACAGCCAACTTCCGGTGCGATATATTTCATCAGTTGAGCTATGCCGTAGACATTACAGGGCCATGCTCTTTCGATATCATGCGACCTAAAGAATGCCGTGCAATGCAGCTCGCTGCCCCGGATGAGGAAGTCGAGAAGCTGCAAGCATGGCGCATGATCGGCCACAATATCCCGTTCTGGATACCAGGTAACAGCCACGCATCGCCTGCTAGATGGCTGCCTTTTGAGCTTCCAGATGATGAGCCCTATCTGATCCCCTTCCATGACAGAGACACATGTGCCCGGATCGTCAAAGACGCATTCGTGGGCACGCAGGCGGTTGCCATAGGTATAGTCAAAACCGATTTTTTTAGGATTCACAAGCTGCTCTGCGTATTGGTTTAGCCCGGCCATATCCCATCCAGAGGCTTGTATCGGCCAACAATCTGGCTTGCACGGCTCCCACGTGGTGAGGTGCAGGTTCATGATCTCCCTGCATAGAGCGCCGTCCTCGGTCCTTACATTGTCGCCAAACCGCTCGATAAGCGACTTTCCATAGGCCCACGCCTGTGCGGGCGTGTGATGGGCGACAAGCTGGTTGGGTAGGATCTTAGTAGGCATCAATGGCACCACCCGATGATGATATATGTAACCACATCGCTTGCCTGGTCCCACGACAACGCATACCCCCGAGACAGATTATCTACTGTTAATAAAAATCCTTTGAGCTTAGATATGTCGGCGCATATGAAAAGATAATCATGCGCCGCTTTTCGCATTTCGTCGGGATGGCATGGGATAGATGCACATCGCCGCAAAATCTGTTCTACTTCTGCGATCTGATCGAATGTATAGCCGGCACGCGCTAACTCAAAGCGAAACTGATCTTTCTTCATGCAACCTCTTCCGTCGTCACAAAGCCCATGTCAACCGTTTCCGCCAGGTCGACATCCACACCCATATCTCGCAGGTTGGCAAGGTCGATGTCTATCTGTTTTATGTCTTCCTGATGTCTCTTCTTCTCTTTGATCTGGAAGAGGGCGAATGCAAATTTGACATCGCCGGATAAGTGTTTTGCTTGAATCATGTTTTAAGCTCCTTCTTGGTAACTAACCAATCGCTTGCTTCAAAGGTTTATATCTTGCCCTCACAATCTGCCTATCCGCCCGCCAGACCCTGGGATGCAAGGGTAAGCGGATGTGATGAGGCGGCCAAGGGCGGGATAGCCTCATGTTATATCCACGACCTGAGGCGATAACTCGCAACCTATATCGTTTCCCGCTTCGTCACGAAATGTCAGCACATGGACGTTCCCACACTCACATGAAATCTTAATACCACCGGTCGGCAAAATTTCGGTTTTCATTTCCAGTTTCCTCCCTTTGCGAATCGTTGCTTTCGTTCGGCCTCAAATGCTATGCGATCTATCTTGCGCTTCTGTCGCTCGATCTTTTCCTGATCACGGATTGCTTCTAGCCAGAGGTAATCAAATAACCTCATGCACGCACCCGATTCGGATAAACCATTCTCACCAGTGGCGATATCTGAGCACATCGCTTCTTGCCGATTCCGGGCAACTCTTCTATCGGAGTCGCATAATCGCCCCGAGGAACAAACCCCAATTGGTACTCTTTCAAGATTGTGGACATGACAGAGGGCCCAATGCCTTTCAGCAATCCGCTTGCAGCGACTAATTCTCTCTCCCCCTCAGCCGGGCGAGGCCTATAGCCCAACAGGTCCCCGCCCATGAGGATCTTATGAGCATTGGAAAGCAGTCTCTTCCAGGGAGAGGTTTGCCAATGCCACACAGGGCACCTTATCGCCTCGCAATTGGCCTCAAAATCTATGAGGCGAGATTCGTAGCTTGCTATATTGAACGCCAGTTCTTTGCCTTTATAGCGAGTTTGGAGAGCATCTATGATTGCTTCGGTGATCTGATTACTCCCACCCAGGACGGCTATGCTACACCTGTGCCCAGCCTCTCGCATGGTCAAGACTTGCTGATACAGATGGCCGTCCTTGCCAAGAGCGGATTGTACATAGTCCGAGCACTCTTTCAACTCCACGTTAAAGTAGTCTATAGGTTCCTGAAACACCACTTTAGGCGACCCATATTCGCCCCATCCTCGATTTAGGCTAAACTGTACATCTACCTCGATTTCTTTAAACTCAGGCATCATGAAGCGGTTGTCCTCAGATATCGCCAGGGCAAGATGCTTGGCCCGGTCAGATCCCCTTTCGTTGGGGGAGATGGAGACAGCTATTCTTTCCTGCATTCTTTCAGCTCCTCGACCAGAAAAGGAAACATGTTCAATGCTTCGCGTTTGGCCGCCAGAATCCTGTCCATGTCCATAAGATGGTCCCGCACATCAGGATATTCTTTTGTGAGTATTTCGGCCAGGAGTTCTGCCTGCCTGAGATCTATTCTTTCTTGCATGTAACCCCCCAGGTTATCTGATCATTCATGCCGCTCCCACGTATGTCCATCCGGGCAAGAATAATAGACATCCAGGCCGCCGTTCTGCTCATCGATCTCATCCGCTTCTTGTAGGCAGATGGGGCAGAACGTGCCATATGAGTCCATCTCGGACAGCATGGCATCAATTGCCTCCTTTGCGGTGTTTCCAAAGCCCACGCAAAGCGATTCTGGCATCGCACCTATTATGGCGCAGATTTCATTACCGTCTGGATATATTTTTGTCTGGGTGCTCATTCGCATTTGAACCTCACAACCCATATCATGAGGTTATCAAGATCTCCGATGCCCAATTTGTTGATCCTGCAGAAAGCCGCGAGATATTCATCACGATCCGAATATCCTTCCGCTTTTGCGTCTTCTTCCGAGATATCCAGGATGTCTTCTTGGTAGACGGCCAAGATCTCCAACTTCGCGAAATATTCTTTAGAGAGCATCTGAGTTTTTGCCAGATGGATAGCCCCGACGTTGGCGTGTTTCCGCTTCCAGATCCGGCGGGTTTGGGTTTTGGTGCCCGCCAGAATCGGCGCCACATGCTCAGGCTTGAACAGCAACATGCTCTTCCTCTTCCCTGATATCCGGCAACATCTGCTCAATCAGCTTGGACCGACGCTCTTCGGGAGTCATTCTAGCTCATCCTTTGCTTTATCTAATACCGATCTAGTCTTTGCTTGCTCATACAAGCGGCCCGTGGCGAATCCGGCATAAAATCCTTCTGCGATGGAAGGATCATCTGGCAACGATGCTATGGCGCGCTTAACGAGTTCCAACGTGTCTGTTGATGCACAGAAAATATCCACGATTTTCAGAGCAATTTCACGTTTGCGATCATCGGGAAGTTCAATCATTTGAACCACCGCCTCCAACCGATATGTTTCATGCTCTCTTGTGATTCCGCCAGTTCCTTTGTCTTGGCCTCAAGTTGCCGCTTGATCGAGGCGGCCTCTGCATCGAGGAATTGAGACAGCTCAATCTCAACTTCCTTGACCAGCTCGATCTTTTCAGGCAAAATGCTATAAGGATACTCAAACATCCCACCACAGGATAGCGGGATGGCCCCTTTGCAGATCTCTTTTGCCAGAGAGTACCATTCGCGATCTTTGGTAGAACATTTGTAGAGATTGAGTTTCATGCTTCCTCACGACTATCGCATATTTTTGAGCAATATACCAGACACTCATCCGGTGTAAGTACGATCTTTTTGACCGGGCAAGAAAAGTCCCGGCCATTGGAGGCGAGGGACCGGTGGCGACAGGGGGGAATCATTTAGACTCCCTTATAAATTTGGATGCAACTGACACCGCTACCAGCAACGGCAGATTAATCCACCAAATAAACCACATGAGATCAGTGGCTTGAACATGCTGATAGAGCAGCCAAGAACTATACAAGGAGAGGGGGAGGCTAATTAGGCCGACCCCAATGGATATTGCCTCTGCGAATTTCATGCTCCTGCCTCTGCCTTGGCCGCGTTCTGGATGCCATCGATCTCCGCTTGCTCCTCGGCAATTTCCTCTTTGCTCTGGAAATCCCCGCGTAGCAGCATGTCCGATGCCCGGCTGTATGCCACCGTCTCGCATACCCGGCCCGCTGCTTGCCATTCGCGTGCCATCTCTCGCCAGAGGGCTATCTTGGCGGGCAATGCGACCAGGAAGCTATTTCTGTCCTCGTCGCTTATCCGCACCTTGATTATTGCGCCTTCCTTGAACTCGGGCATGCCATATTTATCGACACCGGATACAATCTCAGGCTCTTTGATGAGCACTTTGATGATCCACTCCCACGCCTTCTTTGCAAGGTATTCTTGCTTGTAGAACGACCGTGAGCCGTCCGTATGCTGATCTCCCAACGTTGCCCGACCAATCACCTCGATATAATCAGGCGTATGTATTCGCTTGACGACCTCTAGCGACCCCCCCGCCTCGATGAGGGCCGCGATATTCGTCTTAGCAGCGGCGGCTTTCCGTTTTCCGCCAGTCGAATATGTGGCTTTCTCGGTGGCCTGGCACGCTCTGACGGCCTCTAGCGCGCTTCCAGACGGGGCTTCGACCGGAGATCTACCAGATACCTGCCTATTGCCTCGAACTGCCAAATTTGCGCCCCTGGCGCGATCCTGGGGCATGTATTGCATGATGTTCAGCCCGACCTCGACCGGCGCGGCCTGCAAGCATCCTGCATCCAGCCATACAATAGGATCACCATCGCCAGGAGCACCCGCAAATATCCTGATCTTACCATCTTCGGACGTGCTGAAGGTCTTGCCGTTGGCGTTGCAGTAGGCGGCGACTGCTTGAGCGAGATCGGCGGGAGACAGGGATTTGCCAGCCATCTTAGACCACATCCACGTTGCATCGCCATGTAACTTCTTTTACGGCTGTTATCGTTTTGCCGTCCTTGGTTTTCCCGATCATGGAATCGGCAAACTCGGCGATCTCCGGGAACGACTTGTCGGAGACAACCTCGAAGGATAGATAGCCATCGCATGGTTCTTCGTCTTCATCATGCTCAGTTACTTTAAATTCGATATCGTAGAGTCTCATTTTCGCACCTCATGAATATTAACTCCCATCAATTCAGTGGATTCGTCGCTACGAACCCCACCTCTTATCATCGGGGATTTGCCAGCCATTTCAGATCGCCCCCAATCGTTGTGCCTCGCAATCTGCCGCCGCTTGCTCATTGCGAATTTGCCACTTCAGGCAATCCACTGCCATGCAGTCCAGCTCATAGGCGAGCTGTGCCTCTCGCTTGGCCTTGTCTGCCTTCTCGACGGCTTCCCGTTCTACGACGGTCTGCGCCCGGATAGAGGCACTCCTGGCAGCCTCGTTTCCGCCTAGCTTCTTGGGGTCGGCGGCATTGACCAGCAAAACGGCGGCCTCGGCTTTCTTCAGGGCCTCCCGCGTCGCCAACTCACGCTCTCCTGCATGGAAGAGCGATACCTTACAGTTCTGCATTTTGCCAAATGCTTCTTTCAGATCGTCATTGCTTACTATTTTGTATCACCTTGAAAGCAATGGAGCGGCTTTGAGCCGCCCGGGTCGTTAGGCTACGACCCACCCATACAGATCATTGCAGGGGGAATGCGCCAGACGGGAAGGAAGCCCAACCGCCTGGCTATGGGCAGGCCCGGCATCGAACCGAGCGAGGGCCAACACTGCCTATCTTACCAGGTATCGCAATTCTTCCAATCTGCTCTTAATTTTGCCTTCGGAAACTGGCATCTTGACCGCCCAAAGACTCGGGAATCCGCACCGCACGCAGATGGAATGATTGAAGCCCCATCGCTTATGGAATCGCCGAACTCCCTGACAATTCAGGCAGTAGCGGGCCGTGTCGCCACACATCTACATCGCCTCGGCTCTGCGCTCGATTTCGGCCCGGATATGCAGGAGAAAGCGTTCGCGGCGCTCATTCCAACCAGGCGACTCGTCTAGGATCTCTTCGCATTCTGCCTCGATGGGGCAATTCTCGCATATACGCGCCCAGATGCACATTGCGCACGGGTCGCAAACAATCTGCCTGAAGTCACATGTTTGAATCTTTTCCCATTTGTTCCTGACCTTCTCCAGGACCAAAAGAGGGACTTGTGAGAGATCCATTCAGATCCCATACCTATCGCTAATCTCTGCAATCCTTTTCCCGAAATCGGGATTCTCATGCTCATGATCGATGAGCCAAACAAGATTGGCCTCAATGTGTGCCGGAATTTGTTTCGTATTCATGATCTTGCTCCTGTCAGATCTGGTAACTCTGACACAACTAGCTATATCATGCGAGGATATATAGTTTTCGCTTGGCGGTTCCTTACCATCATGAAAAAGATTAAATAGCAATAGATACAAAGGCATAGGATATGAAAGCGTATTGTGTATCGGTCCCGATAGCGGGATATGCAGTGATCGTTGTTGAGGCAGAGGATAAGGATAGCGCAATCGCGAAAGCGTTGGATGAGGTCAACCTTTCAGACATAGAGTCATGGGAGGCCTTAGAGCACATATGCCAGGGCAATTGCTTCTATGGTCCCATGAATGATCTGGAGATAGAAGAGGATGAATGAGATAAAATGCCACTGGTGCGGCTACAAATGGCTTCCCCGGACTGCGAATCCCAAAAAATGCCCAAATTGCGGCACCAGGAAATACAGAGAAAAGAAACCAAAGGAGCAAAAAACATGATTGAAATCGAATATCCCGCACTGGATTGCACCGTGTGCGACACCGTGGGGACCAAAGAGCGCGCTGTCGAGGTGCTGAAGAATGCGCGCCATCGGCTCTATGAAGAAATCGCGAAGCTGGATAATAAGATCGAGGAGCTATCTGTATGAGCTTGATTGTAGAGGTGGCCCGGCTGAAAGAGTTGGAGGCAGCGCGGGATAGTTGTCAAGATAGAACAGTATTCGCATTTCTGGAGAGGCTACAGCAAGACGCCCCGGCCATGCTTGAGGTCTTGGGCGGATTTCAGCCAGGCGATTCGGAGGTTCTTACCGGCTTGCTGTTAGCTAATGCCCCATACGGAAATCCAGCGCGCGAGGTCTTGCGTAGAATGCGAGCGATGGCGTCCAAGATGGAGGAGCAATGACATTCGACA
>JALOBN010000019.1 GCA_023228245.1 Candidatus Pacearchaeota archaeon | reverse complement strand
GCCCGCGAGCGGGTCCGCATCTGCCCACGCCACGCCCTTCATGTAGCTGTCCGGTATCGCTTCCTGGCACCAATCCCGCGAGCCCTTCAGCAGATCCTCGCGGATTTGCCGGACCCTCTGGAGCAGCGTCTTCTGCCAGGCCAAAGAATATGACTCAGGATTTTTCAGTAACAGTCGGTTAACTTCCGCCAGGATCTCCTTTTCAGCTTCGCCGTAAAGCTGGATGAGGCGCTGGGCCTGGGCATCAGAGAGCGGAGATTTAGGAGGCATGGATCACCGAAAAGTATAAATACTTATCTCCTGGTAAGCGATTTTTTTTTTTAGCCGGTTGGCTCTTCTCCCATCGGCTGCAAGGTTATAGCGGGCCTCTCCGGAGCGGCCAGCTGGGCTTCTTCCTGCGCGCCCTTCAGCCGGGCAAGCTCCTTATCGAATGCCTCAGAGCCTTCCTTCAACCCCTGCCACTCAAGCTTCCGCTCCGTGCTGATTGCGCCCATCGCGTCCCAGAGCTGCCCTTCCTGAGCGGTCTCCATCGGGTCTTCGGGTATGCCGTCCTGCAGAAGCACCTGAATGTCCTTGGTATCCATCATCGGCCCGTTGGCAGGAAGCTGGGACCAGAGATGAAGTACTTTGGGGATCGCTGTTTCGGCCATCCGAGCGAACTTGGAGACTTTCGCCAGGGTAGGAATGAGCCTGATCCGTAGCGCCGTGCCGCTTTCCGCCGTGCCCGCATCTTTTCCCGCCAGGAGCACCCTAGAGAGTTGGAGCATCTGGAGGAGCTGATCCATCTCCTGCTCGATAGCGTTGTTGACTTGAGCTAGCTGTGCATCCCAAACCATGAGCGACGGCGAAGAGTCGCCCGGCTGAGTGATGATCGGCTGACCAGGCCGATAGATCCACTCTTGCGTCTTATGATCGAAAGTCGTAGCGGATTCTGGAATTACCGGCGTCGGATTCGTGAACTTGGCCACGACCTCTGCTCTCTGAGTAAACAACATTCCCAAGCTCTCGACCAGGGAAAGCACTGATGGCTTGTAGTCCGAGCGGCCATAATAGCGTTCTGAAGAGAGCTGATTTTGGACATGGACTATCAAGATGTCATCAACTGCAGGCTTTTGGATGCCTGTAGCGTCTACTTCCAGTGAGGCGAACGCCGGGAAGTCCTGCAGCTTCTTCGGGCCGGAAAGCGTCTTACCATTTCCCAAAATGGCCTCAGCGCCCTGGGTTTTTGTTACAGTCTCAACTATCTCATAGACCACATGCTGGATTTGGCCCTTTGTATGGATCGTGAATTTTACGTACTCTTGCTCTTTATTCTCATTGTCTAGCTGCTTGAAAACATGAAAGAAGGCGAACGCCCAGGGAGTCTGGATGTTACCAGGAGTCACTACCAGGTAGCAGTTCTCAGGGTTTAGCGCCTGGATACCGCTGTCGGATACCTCGTATAACCCTATCCCGTAGCGAGAGACATCTATGAATACCTGCTCATCAGGCCGCTCTGGAAGCTGATCGGCCTCGACCGGTGCGGCAATCTCGACATCTTCTCCCAGGAGCATATTAAGATAGGTATCAGTGGCCAGTTCAGGCCAATCCAGCACAATAGCCTGCTTTTTCTGATCCCTTGGAGCATCGGCAAGATATGCGATGTAACGCGCAAAAATACGCTCATGCAGGCCATTGTAGATATCTCGCATCCGGGCATGTTCCGCCAGACGCGCGGCCTCATCGGCATCTTTTGGCGGCCAGTGCGCGCCGTTCTGGACGAAAGAGAGATCAGTGAGCATGTTTTTATTTTCCTTTTGGCATTTGGCTGGCTTCTTCGATTGCCAAGAAATCATTTTCTTGGATCTTCTTATAGCAGCCCTGGCAGCATAGGCGATCAGTCAAGACCGTAGATCCTAGCTTGTTGGCGGTTATGCCCGGCACATGCGGTATTATGGGCGAGAACTCCAGCCTAGCGACCGGCACCGGGAACTCCTGGCCAATGGGCTTGCCGCAGAATAGGCAGATCATAGCAGCCTCGCGCCTCTTAGGATCTCTTCGCCATACCAGACGGCCATTGCGAACGCGAAAAGCATATCGTCGTTCTCTCCAGGTTCGGCTTCCATCTTTACCCTGCCTTGAGCGCTCATTTCGGCCCGGTAGGACAGCATCTCGCGCTCGACTTGCGGCCAAATAGCCATATCGGGGTTGACATGAACCTTCCCCGCGTCCAGGGCACCCAGGAACTTGCCTATAAGCCGGGCCTTGCCCAGGTGCGCCACTGACCCGATCCGGGTTAAGGTATTTCCCAGTGTGATCGTGATCGCGATCGGCCTTTGCCCCTTCGCCCGGAACATATCATTGATCGCCACGCCAACGCCCGTAGCATCCAGCAGGAACTTGGGCGGGGCATGGGCATTAAAAGCAGGATTCTTGAGCGCCTTAATGACCCATTCTACAATCTGATCATAAGGCAAAGCCTGCTTACGGTTCATGGCGATCAGGTCATACTCATATCGGCCATCGTTCCCTAAGGCACCCCGCTTAACATACTTCATATCGATTGCAGCGAGCGCAGACCAGTCATGGAGCTGAGCAGGATCGAGGGCAAGAATAATCGTCATATTTCTATAATCCTGATACTGGAATCGTGTGCTTTCAAGATGGTATCGTGACTGATGAGCTGCGTATTTGAAGCCACGAATTCGCACTCAAATTCCTGGGCATACATGTACGGGCCGATCGTGGCCTTCATTTCAGCCAGGTACTCCGAAGAGATCCTGGGGTTCTGCGAAGCCTTCAGCGTGTACTTTTCCCAAACGGTCGATTCGTTCCAAATTTTGTAATAATGTCCTCGCTGCCCGAACGGCGTCGAAGCCATCACAAAACGACAGTCCGGGAACGTCGCCATCATTGGCATGATCGCATAATGCAGTTCATCAGAGCATTGCGCCGCCTCATCCTCGACTATGACATCTGGCCGTGAGAAGCCCCTGATGGTCTTGCCATCATTCCCACCAGGGAGGCAGAGGATTCTTGAGCCGGTGTCGAACTTCAGGGAGAGCTTTGTGCTTTCGTCAAACTTCGGTACTTTATCGAGCTGATCAATGAATCCCCGTATTTTAAGAAAGTTCTCCTGTGATTGCCTGAGCGCCGGAGCAATGATCAGAGAAAGGCTACCAGGCCTGAAAAGAGCCATATGAAGGCAGATGAGGGAAGACATCGTACTCTTCCCGCCCTGCCTGTGAATATTCAGAGCCGTTCTTTTTGATTGGCTGTCCAACATCTTAATCTGCCAGCCATCCAGCGTCAGCCCAAAATAGTCTTCTGCCCACAGACTCGGATTTTCAGCATAGATATCATTGATTAGTCGAAGCTCTTCGTTCGGCTCTTCGCCGGGCAAGGGCATCAAGCCGCTCATCAATTGAGCCTTCTGAGACATGCAGATTGACATTTTTCTCTTCCGGCATGGTAATCCTGACTTCTAGCTCCAGCGCCTTCAGAACGCCATTAATGCATCCCCCGAACGCCTTGAGATCGTGCTTCTTAGCTTTTCTCGCGGCGTCCAATGCCAGATCATAAGCATTATCAATCTTTTTCTGAAGCTGCGCGCCGCGATCAATTCCATTTTCAATTGCAGCGGCTTCAATATCTTTCGCGATATGCCCGTTATCTACATGCCTTTTTACAGACTGAAATCCGACCTTGAATGTTTCGGCAATGTTACGGTAAGAAACGCCATCTGTTACGCATTGGTCTATCTGCTTGCGTTTTTTATGCGCACAAATTGAGCACCTATCTTTTTTGGACACATGAAACCAATCCTATGTAATTAGTAACGGTCCTGGTCGAGCGGTATATCAATAGCCAACTTGGAGGTTTGCGGTGAGGGCCGCAAAAATAGAGCTCGACCAGGCCGGCTTCAGGAAATGCCTGACAACATGGAGGGACAGGCTCAATCAGAAGCGGCTGATCCTGACAGACTTCTGATATCATCGCCATTAACATGGCACTTTTTGAATAATTTTATCGGGTCTTGCTCGGTATCTCGCAAATACGGGAAATTCGGGCCACAATGATCCTTGTGCACTGTCTTTTCACGTTGTTTAGAAAACATAAAAACCTCGATAAAATGGGCATATAGGCACGGAACGCCCGCGCTACATGCTTTTATGGCAACAATCGTATTTAAGTTTTTCGGTTCGCCGTTTCCGTTCCCTGTTACTCATTTTTGCAGGCGCAATATTTAGGCCATCATTAAATATGTCTCCACATTTGGGACAAAATGCATATGTCCTCGCATCAATTTCTATCACATAATTGCATTTCGGACATACAAAATGGCCTACTGCCATCTTTTTTGCTGTCCATTTCTCATTGTTAAATACGATTGCCATCTCCTGAGCCCACGCCTGCCCAATACGGTTTTCTGGGCTATGCACCTGGGCCGCCTTCGGCCAGCCCGCCCGCTTACTCTTCGTCGATTTCATCCAGTGGCACCCACATTCGCACGTATTTTATGCGCTTTTGCAAGACTAACGATCTCAATCGAACCTGGACTACATGCTTCTTGAGTTTGGTTTTTCTCGCCAAACTCGCGGAAGTTTGTTCTGGATCTTCTTTCAAAAGTTTATATATAGTCCTCTCCTCTTCCGCGAAATGCGGATCTTTTTCGCCCAGGTGCTGGCGAACGTAATCAATCAGCCTCATTCGGCCCCCATGAGCGCCGGATTCAGTCGACACCGTTTAACCAGCGACCGGACCGACGACGGCAAAATGCCATAGTCATCGCTGATGGACTTGGCGCACTCCTGGCCGCTCGTGTACCTCTCGTAGACGTCCCTGTAGGCTGAACGAGGCACGTTCGGAGTGTGCCCACGCCTCCCTCTCGACTTCGGCTTATATATGCCGCCCATATCATTCCACTCCTCGCATTTTCCGAGCCCGGTCTGTCGCCCGCCATAACACACATCTGCCGACGTGGCCACTTCGACCCACCCGTATCAACAAATCGTGTTGTTGCATCTTCATGAGCGTAGATCCCCGGATCTCTGGAGACAGCTCTTTCGCAGCAAACGCTCGATCCAATGGTATGCGGGCCAGGCATTCCCCCAGGTTTCCTATCTTTCCTCGGATGGTCATTATTCGATCACCATTATATTCTTCCGGATTCGATCAGCAAGCTTCGGGCCGATGCCACCACAGTCCTCCAGGGGGGCGCTACAGCCATCTTTCGGCCTCAAGCATACATCGAACCTTTCAAGCAATTCACGGGCCTTCTTCGGCCCAACGCCGCGCCCTGCCAGGATGCTCAGGCCCACGACCTGCCTTTCACCGGCCGCTGGATGAGGCGCAAATCCTGACAGATCCCCGCCCTCCAGGATCTTACGGACCCTCAGGAGCATCCGCTTATAGGGATCCGTCTTGAGCCGCCAGATCTGGACTCCCAGGGCGATGCAGTTCGCCTCAAAGCCCTCTACCATCCTGTGATATTCCATGAGCTTCTCCGGATCTACCCGGTGCCCCTGCCGCCCATGCCCGGATGCTTTTCGGATTGCAGCGCCAACGTCGTTATCATCCCCAAAGACCACTACAACCGCCGGCTCGCCAAGCTCCCTCCCAGCGGTTACCTGAGCCCACAGGTGGCCATTCAGAATCGAGTCCAGGTAATCACTGTTGCCATCCTCGGAGAAGTCCTTGAGCTCGACATGCATCTCTTTTCCGAGATGCATATGCCGAAAATGCAAATCGAACGGCAGATTAACATTTCCGCACCGATTCATCTCATAATGCTCATCCTCCAGCACCGCCTTCTCGACCTTCGCCGCCCTTGGTCGCGACGCTTCATTGTGGTCTAGAGTCACAAAAATTTTAGAAGGCTTCATTTCGCAAGCCTCACTTCCATAGTTGCATTATTTTCTTTTAGGAACTGCTTCATGACCTGGACTTCCTCAAAATCCTGGAGACTCGTTTGATTTTTCCCGGCCAAGATCGATTCTGCTACTTCCTGCGATCCTATCCGTCTCGCCGCCAGACCTGCCTTCCCGTATTCGACTATCTGCAGGAGCGCAGATTCGCATATGTGGATCTTCTCAGCTCGCTCTTGAGGGCTGTCTTGGTGAGTTGGCAGATTTGCAGTCAATCTGTTCAAGCTCTCGGAGATCATCTCTGCAGAGAGCTGTAGGGCAGGTACAAGATTCGGCTCATCCCTCAGGTATCTCCCTGCCTTCTCAATCAGCTCTCTAGCGTCCTCGATGCTATGCAATCCAGCCGCCGTATTCAATATGGCGATGGCCTTCTCAATTTTTCCGTTACTCATTTCTTCATTCCTCTATGGACTCTTTCAGTTTACGATAATCATCCATTTTGACATAATAGGCCGAATCACCATCAAGGCCATAGCACATTACACCATCGCCAATATCTCCCACGGGCATCATCAAAGATTTAACATTTTTGCTATTATCGTCTAAATACTAGGATCATCTACGTATTTTAGCCATAACGCAACTGTAACCTTCGCACAATCCAAATATTTGTTTTTTTCAATATATTCTTTAGCGATCTGTGGCAAAGTCGCTCGTATCTGCGTAGTATTTTTTGCCATATTAGCATATCGCCACGCATTCCATTTATACTTTTCGCTAATACGCTATTTTGAACTATGCAATATCTGTCGATTTTACAATTGTGACGATGCCCTTCCCGGCCAGGGTCGCTGCCTTCCAGGCTGGACAGATATCGTTTTCGCGTGTTTTAGCGTATTAGGGTACAGGTAGGGTACTATTCTATCTATCTATAATCAATATCTATCTATCTATTATCTATTATTGGTACCCTAGTACGACCCGTACCCTCTGCTTTCAAGCCTTGCTTTATTTTTTCTAGTTTAACCATATTTATTCTCTCTACATTTCACGTCGTACCTAGGATATTAGGGTACTCGATGTCTCTTGTTATTGTTTGTCGGTACCCTAGGTACCCTCGTTTTTTCCACTGCTATCGGTTTTCTCGGAGGGTACTTCCAGCTTAACATACCAACCATACTGCCTGATGCCGTTTATCTTAACTTGATACTTCTTTTTGCCTTGCTGTTTGACCAGTAATCCAGCCTGATCTAATGCTTCCGTCATGCTTTTAGCGGTCGGTATTTGAGTAAATGCCTTAATTTTACCAAGCTCGCTCATGGTCTCGATGGGTAAGAGCCATACGCCCTCTGGAAGGCCCTTAGCAGTCATCTGATCAGGCATTATCTTTCCTATGATCTTTGGTCCAATGTTCATGCACGTGTTGTCTTGAAATAAATCCGGTCTGCCTGCCATCAGCTCTTTCACACCTGCAATGAACCGTGATGATTCGGTCTCTTCATCCGTATTTTCGCCTTGCGAGCGAGCCAAATCGTCTAACGCTTCCATGAACCGTTTTTCATTTTCTCTGAATACCTCTCCAAAAGGAGATACTTCAAGCATTGCCCAGGCCAACTTAATCATGCTGTAGATAGTCGCTGTCCTGCCTGCAACAGTATGCCCTGCCTGAATAAATTCGTCTCGCTTCATCGATCTATAAGCATCGAACGAGGCCCGGTCAATGGTTTTTATGGTCGATAAATGCTTCAGCCAATGATATCCAACTACAGGCATCACGGCAACGCTTGATTGCACTTCTAGGAGGACATTTGCATCAACCCCATCCCATTGAATAGCCGGAACTCTGGATGTCGTAGCCGTCTCTTGAGGCCTTACTTCGCCCGTCACAATCGGAGTGCAACAATATTCCATTGAATCCCTGAGCCCTCCATCCTTGGTTCCCTGGTTCTTTGAGCTGCCTTCCAGGACGGCGTTTATGGTGCCTATGTAATCGATTGCGTCCCTGGGATCGACCGTCTTCACGTTATCTAAGAGCTGTGGTAGCCATCCAGCCGACGCAAAAATTACCGTTGCCGCATAGGCCGTGGTACCTGCTCTTCCACTTTTCAGCGTCGGCCCATCCATGTATCCGGTTCCCCATACAGACATCAAAGCGCATACTGTAGAGGTCTTTAGAGAGTTCGTCAGGCCCCATATCCCCAGCCCGAACCGCTCTGGCTTGAACCATCTGGCGAATATAGGCGCTCCAAGTATCGTCGCGATTAATACCGGCGCAAATCGGTTTATCCTCATTGTCTTCTGTAAGACTATTATGGCATCAGTTATCTCTCCATCATAAACCTTCGCCGGTATCTGCGCTGGCAATTGGTACTCAATGCCAGGATACTCCATGCCCGGCACCATCGGCAATCCATCCTTCCAGCAGGGCACTTCTATCCTGGTCTTAAGTTTCACGTTCCTAGAACAATCCTGCACTACTTTATAAGTCAGCTTCCCTAATCGATTTTGAGCCCCAAACGCATTGATCACCGCGCCCTTAAATTTCGCTGGATTTGACATATCTTCCGCCGGAAACTTGAAACATACCTCCCTTTTATCGGTTGCCCCAATGCCTTTTAGAGTGTATTCCGTCTTTTTATTTGCAATTGTCTCAGTATCTATCCTTAGAGCGCACTCTGAAATTTCTTCAAGCGCCGAGAATTTTTCTTGTGTCTCTTTATTGGTCCGAACGACGACACGCATCACGCATCCCGTCTCTCGCTCCAGCCCCGTTGTATATGGCGGTGAGTCCTTGGTCACAATATTGAAATCGGATTCATCCGATGGGGCTTGCACGACATTTTCTTCAATAGTCTTATCTGGCGCATACCTGGGAATCAGTTTCCCTGAATTATATGCACTGAGCATCGTTTCTTCAATGCCTTCCGTGTCCAATGCATATGCAATATATCTTATAATTATAGCCACGTCATCGGCATCTAACAACCCGGACGCGACAAAACCGGCCATCTGGTAAGTTGAAATGTTAAGTTGATTATTCCGATTGCCTTCGACTGTCTCAGAAAACTTTTTCATCTCACTCGCGAAAGCAGCCCTTGCATACCTCTTCTGGCGTTCTAGTTCTATCTCCGCCTCCATGCTTTCGTACGGATTTTTTCTATCATTATCAGGTACCTCGACTGGAACAGGTTTCAATGGGCTTGTTATCGGTTTATCGTCCTTATTTTTTTGGTTGAACCGAATGCCCGCTGCCTGCAAATCTGCCAAAAGTTTCTCCAATGAAATCGTTTCAGGCGGCCTGTTGTCAATCATCTTATAATCAATTTTCTGCCCAACGCCCGGAAGTGCGTCCTTTCCGGTCGTTGGATCAACAAATTTGTGTGATGGTGGGATCACTTGATAAGATCTTTCAAGCTTAATCTCCCCGACGCCCTTTCCATTTAGGAATAGTTTAAACTGTGACAGGTTAGCTTTTTTCCCATACTTCTTAAGAAGTTCTGGCAAGGACTCATCGCACCGGAACCACATCCCCAACCTTCCTGGCCTGGTCTCCCATGTGGTGGTGGGTGGCAATTCTATTCCCGTAAATGCGTCGGGTACGTCTTTATCCAACCCAATGAAGCAATTGCCTCCCAAAACGCCTACGTTCCCGCCGGTCTCCATATGTGCTTTGGCTTCTTGGAAGGTATGCGGCTTCTTCTGCCATCCATCTTCATACGGCGGAAACTTCACGCCCGCCCGCATGAGCACGAACTGCGCCCCAGGCTGATCGAAAACGCTTGGTAGTGGCATTTAACCACTTTCTCCATGTTCAAAACGTGCTGATCGTGCCGCTATAATCGCATCGTTTAA
The DNA here is from genome assembly GCA_023228245.1 of Candidatus Pacearchaeota archaeon. Next base: position 31,815 of record JALOBN010000019.1, on the reverse strand, counting down.
ATTGTTTGATGCTAAATAATTTATAAGTCCTGTGTGATGATATACCTCAAACCGTTCTCCTGAGATCGAAACAAAAGAACATTGGTATAATGGGATATATGGTTCTTGCACCTCTTCCCACTTATATAATCGCAATCCAAGGTTTGGTTCAGGAGTGCCTTCTAACATCAGAACCGGAATATCTAACATCGCTGATAATCTGCCAATCGTTGCAAAATTTCCTAGACCATCAATCTCTCCATCTTCCCCCCGCAAAAAACCGCGCCCTTCTGCCTTGACTTCCACAAACCAATTAAAATCATTTATTCTAAAATCCGGTAGATAATAACAATCTGATGAACCATTTCCAAAATCGTGTGGGCAGTTTATGATATATCCTTCGGGTTCGTATTCCCATTTCAACTTCAAAAAATCAAACAGAACCGCATAACGTGCTTCTAATCGGCTGCGAAACCTGTAGCCTTTATACCGTGTCTCGATGGCCTTTATTTCGGGCACGCTCTCACCCTGTCCACCAAATCCAAAACAAAAGCTTCCCAGGTCTGCCCTTTCTCGTTTTTCATATCCCAAAGCTTCTTATGATCTTCCTCTGAGAAGCTCAGGAGAACCTTTTTTACGGCCATGCTTATAAGTAATAACTATTACTATATCAATCTTTCCCATGTCTGTCAGGCACGCGACAGAAAATCTTATATACTATCTATGCATCTATGTTACTATGAAGCACATTCAGATAGTACTAGACGACAAAGAAGCAAAGCAGCTTGAGAAAATCAAAGGAAACAAGTCATGGAAAGAGCTTCTTATGAGCATCTTGGAGGAAAAGAGATAATGATCTATCTAGCTTGCCCCTATTCGGACCCGCTGGAAGGCGTCAGAAAAGCCCGGTTTCGGGCAGCAAATATCACCGCTGCGCGGCTAATGGCTGAGGGACATATTGTCTATTCTGCGATCAGCATGTCCCACCCTATCGCGATCGAGAATAATCTCGGACTGGACTGGGATTTCTGGCGGCCAAATGACGTCTATTTTATCAGCAGTTGTGATGAAATGGTCGTTTTGAAGTATCCTGGATGGGAGAACTCTGAAGGCATTGAGGCAGAAATGCGCCTTGCTAAAAGCATGGGAAAAAAGATCTCATTTCGGGAATGGGAGGGAGACTGAAATGGATTATCAAGAATTCTTAAGATCTAAGTCGATGAAAGTCGTTGAGTGCGGCTTTGCGTCGGATGAGATCAACCCAATGTTATTCCCTTTCCAGAGGGACATCACCAAATGGGCTCTGAAGAAGGGAAAGGCGGCCATATTCGCAGGATGTGGCTTAGGCAAAACTCCCATCCAGCTTGAATGGTCAAAGAAGGTTTGCCTTCAGACAGATGGCAATGTCTTGATCCTCGCCCCTCTCGCGGTCGCTAACCAGACGTTGCAAGAGGGCAAGAAGTTCGGCATTGAGGCCACGATCTGCGAGTCTCCAGCAGATATTAAGCCGGGTATAAATATAACGAACTATGAGAAGCTCCAGAAGTTCGATGTATCCGAGTTCGTCGGTATCGTTCTCGACGAGTCGTCTATCCTCAAGAGCTACGACGGCAAGACCAGGACCGCGATCATAAACGCATTCGTAGATACGCCCTATAAGCTCGCCTGCACCGCCACGCCCTCGCCTAATGACTATGCCGAACTAGGCAATCATGCAGAGTTCTTAGGCATCATGAAGAGAACTGAGATGCTCGCCACGTTCTTTGTTCACGATAGCAAGCCCGGTCAGCACCACCCCGATCAGAAATGTGGTGAGGAGAAGTGGCGGCTCAAAGGTCACGCTGTCAAGGCTTTCTGGCAGTGGGTGGCATCGTGGGCTGTTATGATGCAAAAGCCGTCCGATCTTGGTTATGAGGATAACGGCTTCGTCCTGCCAGAACTGCGATTCCATCAAGTGACCACAAAGAGCACAAGCCCGTATGCCAGGACCATTCAGGAGAGAGTGAAGACACGATCAGGAAACGTGGCGGAAAAGGTAGAAATGCTCGCGTCTGTGATAAATTCTAACTTGAAAGTTTAGACCAAAAACTATTTAAGCTTGAAAGTTCATACCATAAAACGGTGAATAGATGTCTTCGAAAGAATACAACAGAAAATATTACCAAGAGCACCAAGAACAACGCCGTTTAGATGCTAAAAAATGGTATGAAGAAAACAAAGACAAATTGAACAAAGAAGAACTAAAAGACTACCATGCGGCATATTATAAAGCAAACCGCGACAAGTGGCCGCGTCGGACACGAGAGCAACAGGATCAATATAATGCGACCCGTCGTGATAAATATGCAAGCGATCTTGAATACCAAAAGCAACAGAAAGCTGCTGCAAAAGCATGGCAAGACGCGCATCCACAAAAACGAAAGGCAAATCGCATAAAAAAATTTGGAATAACGCTAGAAGAATTTAATCAGATAATGCAAAAACAGGGATCGTGTTGTGCCATATGTGGATATTCTGACCAATCAAACAAGAAGTTCTTTCCAATGGTAGATCACGATCATGTAAGTGGAAAAGTTCGCGGTTTGCTTTGCTCAAATTGCAACCAGGCCATAGGAAAATTCAAAGACGATATAACGATAATTGAATCTGCTATATCTTATTTGAGGAGGAACGGAAATGGATAAGTGGATAGTATGGTGTGGATTAAATAAGGAGCAGGATGCTCTTAAAAAACGATTAGGCGATTCGTGTGTGTCTATTCAAGGTTCTACACCCCCGGAGGAGAAGAAACTGCTCGAACGGCTTTGGAGAGAGTCCGATATACCAATCATGCTGACCAAACCAAGCGTTTTTGGATTCGGGATGAATTGGCAAGTCTGCAACAAAATGGCCTTCGTGGGCCTCTCTGACAGCTTCGAGGAGATGTATCAAGCCGTTCGCCGGTGCTGGCGCTTCGGCCAAACCGAACCCGTTGATGTTTATGTCATCACTTCCGAATCGGAAGGCGCTGTGGTAAAAAACATTGAGAAGAAAGAAAAGAAATTCCAGGAGATGTTACAAGGCATGATATCCGCGACTCAAGAGATATGCTCCGAAAATCTGAAAGCCACCAGAACGGAGCAAGATGATTACCTTCCAGAGACAAAAGAAGGCAAGAACTGGAAGATGTATCTAGGAGATTGCGTAACCGAAATGCAAAAGCTTGAAAGCGAATCGGTTCACTATTCCATATTCAGCCCACCATTCAAAAATATATTCGTATATTCGAATAGTGATAAGGATCTTGGGAACTCGCGGTCGATGGATGAGTTCAAGGAGCACATGGGATATGTGGTCCGAGAGCTTTTTAGGCTCCTCAAACCGGGCCGCTTGCTATCCTTCCATTGTGCGGATATCCCAGCTTTCAAGTACAAAGATGGCTTTGCCGGGCTCCAAGACCTCCCCGGCGCTCTGATAGAGGTATTCCAGAAGGCAGGCTTCCATTATCACAGCCGGGTAACAATCTATAAGTCTCCTGTAACCGAAATGTACAGGACAAAGACCCAGGGGTTGCTCTATAAACAACTGAAGCAAGATAGCGCAATCTCGCGACAAGGTCTGGCTGATTGTGTGGTCACTATGCGAAAGCCAGGGGATAATCTAGAGCCAATAGTCCATGCAGAAGGCTCCGAAAGTGAGATCCCCCTACCAGCCTGGCAGAAATACGCTGATCCGGTTTGGATGGATATCTTGCAGACTGATACATTAAATAACAAGTCAGTTCGCGAATACGAAGATGAAAAGCACATTTGCCCGCTTCAGCTCGGTTTAATTGACAGATGCCTTGAGCTATGGTCAAATGAAGGCGATACGGTCCTGAGTCCGTTTGCGGGCATCGGCAGTGAGGGCTACACGGCTGTCCGAAAGCATCGGAATTTCATAGGATTTGAGCTTAAGAAATCATACTTTGACCAGGCGTGTGATTACTTGAACCAGGCCAACAAAGAGGGCGATCTTCCCAGACAAGTCGATCTATTCAAGTTTGCAGATGAGCCGATAGCGGCAAAGCAACTTGATTTATCAAAGTTTGCGCAGGGGGCTTAATCATGTCTCTTTATGACACTAAACTCAAAATCAGCATTAGAAAGAATTGCAGACATCCTAATCAGAAAACATTATTCGATTTCGGTATGGTGATTTAAATGTTTAAAATCGTTATCAGTCAACAGAACCTGAAAAGCATCATAGATGCAGTTAGCCACTTGGTATCTGAGGCTAAAATGATAATCCTGGAAGATGGTATCAAAATAGATGCGGTCGATCCAGCCAATGTCGCGATGGTATTTCTCCATGCAGGGCAAGGTGCATTCGAATATTTCCATGCCGATAAATGCGAGCTTGCCCTGGATCTTGCGAAACTTGCGAGTCTAACGGCTGGCAAAGACTCCGTGAGCTTGGAGCTGGATGAGGAGACCCATAAGCTCAAGATTGTGGTGGGCCGGGCCAAGTATAAGATGTCTCTGCTTGATCCATCTGCAATCAAGAACGGCCCACGCCTGCCTCAGATGGATATGCCTGCGCATATAGCTATACCAGGGACGGATCTGCAAGAAGCAGTCAAGGCAGCCGCGAAGGTGTCTGACCATGTGATATTAGTCCAGGATGATCAGAACTTTACGATTTCCGCTAAAGGCAATATAGACGCCTTTGAGATGCCTTTCGCCTTAACCGAATCGCAAGGCGTCAAGATGGGAGAGAGCCGTGCCTTATTCTCGCTCGATTACATTGAGGACATCGCAAAAGTCGCGAGCCGCGCAGATCTCGCAACAATCGAGACTGGCATAGATTACCCAATGAGAATAACATTTAATTTAGGAGAATCCATAAATATATGTTACCTGCTTGCTCCGAGAATCGAGCAGGATTAAATATTTTACAATAATTTTTTGTAATAAAAAAGATAAATATTCGTTTTATTTTCGCCTGAGCGCATCTTTGAACCACTGTTGAAACAAATTATGATTTCTTCTATAGAACTGTTCGAAAGAACTGTCCATGATATACGTCTCTGACCAGTCACCCGGCCCACGTGTGCACCGCCCGGCTGCCTGCTGGATGGCCGTAGCGACCCGGACATCCTCATAATGCAAATCGTTTTGCAACGGCTTATCCTGCGCCTCCCTGGCCAGCATCCAGTCATCGCCCCGGAAGCCAAACGGAATTTTAGCAATTATATTAAGAGGATACTTCTCACCAGCGAGGTCCAAGCCTTCCTCACACGCTACGGCCATAAGACAGGTATCTTCGGTCTCCATCCATGCCTTGATACTTCCCTCACGATCCTTTCGCTCGACCCACTTGCAGCGAACGCCTTCGTCATATATAATATTCCCTAGATGGTCCGCAATGGGGTAGCTATGGCAATGGACTATCGTAGATCTCCTATGCTGCTTGTGAAGGGCTGCTATTTTCGCGCCCATAATCTCCATCGTCGCATCCCGGTTCGCCACATTCATCTTCCCGCATGGCGAAAAGTAAACCATCCTCCGCTCAACCTCGATGGGGTGCGGGGCGATCACCTGGGCATAGCCAGCAGGCGCGAGTAGCTGAGTGTTTGGCGTGCCGCTGGCCAGGATCACGTGCTCGACGTTCATGATCAGCTCCTGGAAGGCCTGCCTGCCAGACATCATTCTAAAAGTCCTATCCTTCGTAATGATGAATGAGTCCGGTGCCTCCTCCGCCATCCGGCGCACGCCCTGTGCCTTGGTCAGGATCCTCTCAAATCTGACCAGCTCCTTAGCGAGCTTGGTAGCTGTCACATCGTCGGATAGATCCTTGAGCTGCCGTTTTGCATGGGTGGCAAACGCCTTCTCTAAACCTATCTGCGTGGCCTCGCATGGCTCATCGTCGAGGAGCAGGCCGGCGAAGACCTTCTCCAGCTTCGTGGAGGTCTTCATGATCTCCATCTCAATCCTCCGGATCCAGGCATTAGAGGACTCTACCAAGTCATTCGTATCCACGGCGTCCGGTATTTTTATTTCAGACTGATTAATCAATTTTTCTTCTAAGCCTTGCGACTCATCAATAATGAGCAGTGGAGGCTTATGAATTGACTTATCGACCAGGATCTTATCGAGAGTCGCAGCACCCAAGTCAGCCGCCAGGAACCTGTCCTTTTGGGCCTGGTATTCGCAGTGCGGGCAGGTCTTCCGTCGCGCCCTGGTGGGGATCGGACAATCTACGGCAAGCCCACTTTTGGCCTTGCCACATGCATAATTCCCTCGCCCGAGCAACGAGACTATCCCCAGCCGCTCATCCCTCGCCAGCTGCCCCACAAGGCCCTTCTGAGGCGAGCAGTATATGGCATTCCACCCGTCGTTCTCCTCAATCAAGGCCCGGCAGAAAACCGTAAGCATCAGACTGTTATGAGTTACAGTGAAATCTCCTAACAAGAACAAATTGTCTTGATCAATTTCAAACCCAAAAAATTCGCCGTCTGGAACCGATTCTATTTTGAACCCAGACACTAATGCGTCCTTTTTTTGACATCGTTTGGTTGCGATTTTTCTTGACACTTTACACGGCACGTTCCCAAGTGCGTCTCCGGACAAATATAATCGATTGTATATACCAGAGAAATTCAATTTTTTAATAGTGCCTACTTTTTTAGATCTGCTCACGGAAATTCCTAATGATCGTGCTAAAAATTCAATATCATTTGCTAATATATCATTTTTAGCGATTATTTCATACCCAGAATTATAGTAATATCCATCGGTGTCCAACAGCCCTGCCAACAGTTCTAACCGATTTTCCACAGACGATGTTAGATAGTCGTTTGGTATGCATTTTTCTCCACATATCTCTAGAACACTTTTTAAATAATCTCTATATACATACCTTTTCCATTGATTATTTATTTTGTATGTGGGGCAATGATTTTTATCGCATCGTGTAAGACAAATTCCATGCGAATCTACATATCCATTAATGTATGCCTCGATTTCAGGTTCCGGATTACATATATTGAAATGAATTACATCGCCATCGCCCAACCACAACCCTAACAAATATGGCGGTATGTCAAGAGTGTTGTGTTGATGAAATTCTATGGCATCCGAGTGCCATAGCTTGTGTATATGTTTGAATGTTTTGCTTTGTTTTAAATACTCATCGATTGATATATTACAAATCGTTCCAACTTTTCGTGTGCCATCATTTGTTCGTTTTAATGATAATATATGGTTCCCATTGCATACAAACGAATTTCCGCCTCTTATAGGAGTTATTTTGTATAATTTGCCCCATCCAGATGATATAGATAATACTGTCCGTGGAAACGAATCGGGCCCCATAAGGACATCACCGGCAACGATATCTTGTGACATTTTCAACGATCCGTCATACATCACAACAGGAGTATCTCTTCCTATGCATTTCCCGGTTCCTGTAGGCGAATTCAGTTCGATTATCTTTTCGCCGTCGCGGGCCTTCTCCAGGAGCGCGGTGATGGTCGCGGCCTGACCTGGCCGGAAAGAGGGATATGGATTGAGCTTTTCAATTTTCTGCATGAATACCCCCCCACTGATCGGCCATCGCTGCGGCGATTCCTGGATATGTCCGGCTGCGGATCGTTCGGCGCTCTTCTGCTGGCATTCTTCCGGACACGAAATGTATCCGAGAATATCGTTTTCCTCCCGCGTCCTGATAGTATGATCCATCTTTTTTTCTGTAGAAATCCGGCTCAACGACTTCGGACGATACCAGTTTTGGTAATCCTTTCAGCCAGAGACATGTTTTTTTTGTCTCAGCGTGCCCAAACTGATATGGCTCTATGATCTGGTCGGGCTTCCGATATTCCCTGCTCATGATTCCCACCGGATTCTCGATGGCAATTTTTGGAATATTTGCATTGGCAAGTTTCATGAAGAAATCGATGCCGGTTCGCTGCCTACCATCGGAACGCTTAGCGGCGAACCATCTCGCGCCGCTGGACGCCAAATGCTGACAGGGAGGATGAGCTATCATGAGGTCCCATCCATCCGCCAGATGGTCGAGTACGTCTCCCTGGATATGCGGGCCGGGTCGCTCTGATGGGATGAGATCACATGATACGGCGTCGTGCCCGCGCGCAAGAAATGCGTCTCGGACCACGCCTGAAAATTCGCACGCAACAAGAACGTGCATCGGTCGCTCAGTGATCGACAACGTACTGCCCCCCGTTGGCCAGGGATCGCACCGCGTCGCTTAGCGATGCTCCGGTTATGCCGCGCTTCCTCATCGCTTCTTTTTCCTTTTCGAGAATGGCCTTCGCATTCTCATCTACATTGATTTGCATACGAAATATCTACCACAATAGTATTTAGATCTATCTAGGAAAAGTATTTATACTATAGCGTTGTATGGTGTCTTGTCAACTGGCGCGGCCCGGTCCGGGCCGAATAAGGCCGAAGACGAAAAAAGAAAGGACGTGAAAGAAAATGACAGTATTCGACGAAATGGAAAAGGACGCAGAGGCAACAGGCTTCTGGAAACCCGTAATTGGCATGATGAATAAGATAAGGATCATCACCGACCCGGTAAAGGGCCAAACCGCATTCAAAACCGGCGAGCAGAGGGACCAATATCAGTTCTTGGTCGCAACTGCAGAGAACCCCAAGCAACCTGTCCTTTGGGGCGTCATGGCAAAGGGAGCCCTGCAACAGATCGTAGCCATCGTAAAGGCCAACAAGCTGCCCTCTCTGATAGGGGCAACGCTCCAGGTCATGGTCACAGGCGAAGGCATGAATCGCAAATATGTGATCTTGCCAGTCGAGCTGCCAACCCCCCAGAGCCAGGCACAGATCGCGCTGGAGTTCCCCTTGGCCATGCTCCAGAAAGAGTTTCCCAAGTTGTACGGTGCCGGCACAATCCCGGCTGCCTGAAATGCCTCTGATCTCTTGTGCGTGGCTTGGGATCTTAACCGAAGCCGCGTCAATGGGAAAAGAGGCTTTCATCTGTACGTATGACAATGGACAGGGCAACGGCTTGTGTGCCGTGCGCTGGAGATGCAATGCCTGCCCATGTGCCGATGAGATCATAGCTTAAATCTAGCCGCCTGGAGTTATTTAGGAGGAGAAAATGAGAGACAAACGATTAATAGTCACGAACTTGCTCTCTGGCAAGAAGTTTATCGGAGCGATATCATACGGCAAAAAGCATGCCGACCGAATCGTAAAACATAGAAATGCACCTGGCGCTGCTTATCATTACCAAGTACAATAACTGGCCGCATGGATTCTTCCCTGGTCCGACTCCAGGGAGCGGCCTTTGGCCAGGGCGGAGGCTTTGCCCCTTCTTCGACCTGGCCAATCACCCCCATTGGCTTTATAGCTCAATTAGCCGTGTGTCGGCAGGTAATAAAAAAGGACCGCGCGCATTGATGCGCATCTCCTGGTATCTCGATTGTGTGAAAAAGTCGAGGCGGTGATTCGACACATTTCATTTTATCCATTCCGAATTAACAATTGTTATTCAGACAAACCAAAAAAATAGCGCGATATCTCATCGACTCGCCCTGCCGACCATGATTCCGAGTGCTAGCCACTTCTGCTGATCGTTGGTCGATCCCTCCAGGAGGATGAGCAGCATTTCTTCCGCGGTCATGCCGGCTACTTTTTCATAATGTCTCTCAACATCCTCCCAATCACGGGGAGGCAGCGAAAATGCATCTCTGGCGGTCATTCACGCCTCGCTCCCGCAACACTGAATTATCTGCCAGCTCGAACCGTTGGTGAAGGTCACCAGCCCGTTCTTGGAGACATTGTAGCCATATCCAGGACCTAAGAGATAAGTGGCCTCTGCGGATGTCAGGTTAACCAAATCAGGCAGCACCTCAAGCGTATGCATCCCTTGGCCGGTGGCATTGCCCCGCACCTCTAGACAAACTGCATCCCCGATCGGAAGCAGACATGCTAACGATATGATCCCGATGCATATCGCCAAAAATCCGAACCACAAATAGATAGGATCAAGTCTCATAGTATCTCCTCCAGCTCCGTCAAGATCTGATCAAGCCGCGCCATGAGCGCATAGCCCAACGGTGTCACCTTCCAGACTCGCCCCATTCGCACGATTGCCTTAATTTTCGTCAGTCGATCAATATATTGGCTCGCCGCCCGAAAATTCAGATTCAAGCCATACGTGATTTCAGTTTTCGTGCATGGCTGGCAATGCAAAAGCTGCAGGATCTCCAAAAATATGCGCTCACGAGAGCGCCGCTGCCTGGGAGGCATTTAGAATATCCTCCTCAGATTCGGCACGCGATAGCATACATCTGGGATCTCTAGCAGTCGATCATTGATCTCCTGCTGTCTGTGGTGATGCTTGACCGACCAGGCGTCTTGCAGAGCCTGGCGGCGAGCCCGCTTGGTCTCGCGACCGGATGACATCTTAGGCCCTCCACTCTGCTTTTAAAGCAGCATCCGCCGCCTGAATCTGCGTTAGGATCTCTGGCAGGCTCGCGCCGGCGCAAGAGATCTCCCAGCCATATGAGTCTTTCTGCCCTTTTACGAGCTTGATTTTTAGGGTCTCTGCGTTGCGGTGAACATGCTCTACCGTCTTCGATTCATTCACTACGATTTCAGTCATTTTACTCCTCCATTGGGGTTATAGTGACGACATTTGACCAGGGGATGAAGACATTCCCTGCAACCAATACGCCATGATCCAGCCATTTTAGCAATCGGCATTCGACCGGCTGACCATCTATCTGCAATATGCTCCCGTAATGTATCGCCGTCCTGGGGACAATCCTACAGATTTTCCCCTCAAAAAATTTTGCCTCTTCAGATGGCATTATCGCACCATTCCGAGCTCGATATGAGCCTCCAGGATCTCTTGCGTCCGGAACACACGCACCCGCCCCGGCTGCATGTCCATGAGGTGCGCCACGGCGGCTTCCCGCTGCTCTCTGGTCATCCGTCTATACGCCTGCATCCTCGCGATACAAGCTTTTTCGTTCGCGGCCCACCTGGCCTTCCAATCGGCTATCGTTGCCATGCGCTCGTATTAGCACTTCTAAGTACTAATACTTTTCTATCGCGATAGCTATCGCTACCAGTAGAAGCAATTCTAAAAGTTGGCCGGTTTATACGAAAAGTATATATACAGGTGACGCCTTATAGGGTAATAGTGAAATGTGAGGTTGAGGAAAATGTACAAAATAACAGATGGAAATGAGGTACAGAAAATAGAGAACTGGGATACTATGATTGCCACCCCGATACCGGCCACTATATCAGTCGAGGAGGTGGCCTAGATGGCCGCCTGCATCGTAGATATACCCGATGACCTCCTGGTATATCTTCAGAACCACGCAACAGACCGAGGCGTGCCCGTGTCTGTCGTGTTGGAAGAAATGATCACCGAAGATCTCCAGCTATCCCATGAATGTGGGATTGCCATCCAGGAGGCAGGGGTCGATGTGACGGACTCGGAAGAACCAGTCCTAGATGCAATGAGGATGGTCCTATCGGGTCTGCGCTACCAAAAATCGGTAGCAGATGCACTGAAAAAGGATGCATTCTCGTTGCACACTCTGAGAAAAATAGATGCTCTCCGAGGAAACAGAAGTCGCGACGGGTTCTTATGCGATCTGTTGGGGGTGGCCTGATGCCCGCCGCCTTCCCCGCTCATGTCAGCCTCGATAAGGCTACCTGGGAGTGGCACCGGCGCAATCCTGGCAAGCTCAGCAAGCTCGCGCGCGAGCGAGTCGCGCAGGAGATCGAGCGCGAAAAAAGAAGATCATAACACTTTTTTTTGAAATTTATTTAATCCATATATCGCGAGTCGGGATCTGATCACTCGCGATTTTGTATCCCTGATCATAGCCCATTATCCGGACGTCTGTAGGGATCACAACCCCGCCCAGGGCGGGCACGCCTGAGGCAAAGATCGTTGTCTCGACGAAAGCATATCGTCCGGCTCCGTCCGGCACAGCGAGCCACATGTGAGACTCGCTGCTGCTGTTTTTTGGCACCAACCGGGCGATAGCTATCGACTCGTAGCCGTGCTTGGCAAGGACATCGCGTGTGATGGCGCAACTGTCTTGGCAATCAAAAACTCCCTCTTGATATGCCTTATCGTAGCTGTCGTTCCCTAAGATTTCCTTCAGATTCCCGACAAGAGTCATATTCTCCGTGGGCCGTAGGTCATGGACATACTGCATCTCAAGGGCCGATGCAGGCAGGACAACCAACAACAACGCTACGAAAATGAGCTTCATATCCAGAATCTATCACGATATGTAGCTGATATAGTTGCCGCTCCAGCGGAGGCTTCTATCGCAACTTTTCGGGCCACTCCGCCTAATGGCAGCACCGGCAGCTCGCTCTCTGGAATCTGCCGCTCCTGGTCTATCCTCAGGTTGTCGACTGTCATCGAGGCGTTGACCGTCGCCCCGGCCAAGTTCGTCTTCGACATGGCTGCCATGAGCCCGCTGGTATCGTTTCCACTGGCGGGCGCGATGTCGCCAAGCAGCGCGAGCACTTCAGGCGTCGACCACAGGAGATCCATCATCGTGTAGCAATATGTCGTACATGTGCTACCAGATGTTGAAAGCGTCACTGTGATGTCATTTCCCACCACGGCTACTGATAGAGGGGTAGTTGTTCCGGGCTTGACGTATGTCATTGTGACGCTATTTCCGCTGGTACCGCTTTTTGCAGCCGTGTAGACGACATCATTGTTTGAGCCTGTGACGGCCGTCGTCAGCGTCGCATAGTCGCTAGACTGCGATTTGAATCTGACATAGACCTCTGACCGGCCTTTTGTGCCGGGGATGATCCACTCATTTTCAGCAGTCAGCTCCGTGCCTTCGTAATCCGTCTCCCAGTTCAGCCCGTCGAAACTGTGCTGCAGCACCGGCGTCCCGGCTGAGATCACAATGTCCGCGGAGATCACTAGATTCTTCGACAGGGGCCACGGCCCCTTCAGAAGATAGTAGAAATCACACTCGTTACCGACAGTGATCTTACCAGACCCATGAGAGCATCCGTTGTTAGTGACGTCTTGTGTCCATCTGGTATCGGTAGCGTAATCATCCTCATAGACCTGAGTGATCTTGCCCTTGTAGTCCATGTCTAACTCCTCATCCGAGAGGAGTAGGTCTGCTATGTCCACTGAATCGAGCAGCACGTCCGACGCATCATAGACTGCATATACCAGATCCGTGAGGTGAGATCCACTTGAGTATGCGCCGTCCACGCTCAGAGCATCAAGTGGAGCCGCAACAGATCCTGCTGGCGTTATGCTGGTCTTGGCGTTCAGGGCAGGCGTGATTCCGGTCTCCGAGGAGTCATCGAAAAGATATGGCGATTCGCATAGCACCTCTACTTGAGCCGCCCAATATCCTGATATCTGCTGATTCTTGCTACTCTCCGCCGCACCCGCTACGGCCAACCGGGCAAAGCGATCATCCGTAAACGGATAAAAGGTGTCACCTGGCACCACTGCATTGAAAGCCGCGATCAGATCATCCAGGCTATCCTCCGGCGTGGCTCCGAATTTTTGCAGTACAAACTCCCAGCCGCGGGGCTGGCGGCCATCATGATAGATGTAGCTCCGGTCCGCGCCAGGCACCAGCGCAGATGCCGTCTTTACGTCGCCACCAGTCGGCTTCCAGCTCGATTTGAGCACGTCGGCCCCGATGCTTGTCGATCCTAGCTTCATATTCGTCTCCTCGCGTAGATTCTTGAACTAATTGAGCAAGTGCATGCCGGCGGGGTGACATCCCAATAGCCGCGGAATCTGCAATGCACCCGCACGTAATTGTTGCCCCCCCACGTCGCAAATTGGGTCAGATCTATGCCCTCGACTGTTTCCCCCAATTGATACCATTGGGTTCCGGAATTTGGCACCACGTAGCTATCAATCCCGGAAGTGCTGGTATGGACGCACACCCAGAAGGTGCATATAGGCGTTCGGGCCACGGCAGTCGTCGGGGCCTTGATTCCTACATCGATCAACCAAACAGGTAGATCCTCTGACTCATAGGCAGGCAGGGCATAGGCCCCGGAAGTCGTGTACGGCGTATCCGCTGTATCGAGGTCTCCGATAGTGATATTCCCGCTGTTGTTGGCGTTGTCGGTAAGCTCATACAGACTCTGCGCTAAATATGCGTTGCTGATATCTCTTTTTGCTCGGATTGCATCGATAATGTCATATTCTCGACCTCCCAGACTGATCACCGCGGACTTACCGTTTTTTTGCTGTATCTTATGTACTGCCTTGCTTTGCAACAGCTCATCATCCAGGTGAAGGTCTACCAGATTTCCGGGTTGCAGGTAATCGTGGTTCTTGCTCGCTATCTGGATGAGATCACCTTTTTGCAGAGAATCCCACTTGGCTTTTGCGAGGCTGAATAATGAACCATAAGGATCATTGAAACCGCCATCAAACGGCTCGTTGGCTTCAAAAAATGCCCCCCCCGGCGCGAGATTTACGACGCTATGCACCTGTCGCACATGCACGCCGCCGTTCCCAAGTCCGATGAGAGCATCCGGCTCTATTTCGGATGAAGTAGAGAATTCTATTTTTTCGCAATCGGCTTCCAGAATATCGAAAACGCCGTCATCCTCAAAATCTTCAAGCACATCCATATAACAGTGGCCATCATTGCCATATCGCCAGCGCACGTTTTGCTCATGCACTTCTGCTATTCCGAGAAGAAGATCGCCTATCAAATCCTCGTGACCGACCCGGAAAGGAGCATCGAGGTAGGTATCATATTCATCGAGTTGCCCTAGCCGAACCTTTGTATCTCTCCAATTATCTGCGAAAAATTCATTGTTAAGTTCGCCTAAGTACAATCCAGCCGTTTCATAGATCTTGACGAATAAATCTGCTGTATCTCGATAGCATGAGATCACAGAGGCGGATTGTAGATCTGCATATGTGGCTTGCTCCGCTAATAGAGAGCCATTGAGGTAAATGGGCGCAGTGCCTATCCTGCTATTGGTTCCGCCGCCAGGCAAGCGGTAGATGTACCGCGCGAAATCGAAAAGTACCCAGGGGCCGCGAGCCACCAGGCCGGACGGCTCGCCGCCGTAGGGATACGGTCGATAGCCCTTCGTGAAGTAGCCCCGGCCGGGTGGAATCCTAGAGTTCGCGTACCAAATGAGGCCGATCGGACCCTTCTGCCGCCAGCGATCATATCCCTGACCAGGAGCATCCGAAGAAAATATGTGTTGAAGCCGGGTAAATGGCGTGCCTGCCACGGCTGCCATGTAGCCATAATTGCCGGTGTGGCATTGCCAGAGCAACGCTTCGACTCCTCGGACCTCGACGTTCTGTTTTGCGCCTGAGATACCGGGCCGGCGGCTGATGTATCCTAGGAACCTGTTTTGGCCGTCTTCTTCGGCCCGGACCCAAGACTTTTTGAGCGCGGGGGTGCTCCGTGGGATGACGATCTTGCCTTCTGATGGTCGGGCCGCATCCAGCACCCTTGTCAATTCCCAATCTACCGCATCGACGTAGTATTCCTGGCCGCCCGGTGTGGTAATGTACCAGTCCATCTCAGATATCCTCCGCCCTGTTCATTGTATAGCCAACTTCTTTACATATTTCATTTTTCAGCCAATCACCCTGCTCCTGAAGAGTACTCTGCAGCTCTTCTTTTGTGGTCCCTATATTGGCAATATTGACTGTCTGATTGATGTTGACTACTACCTGAGATCCGGCGTTGCCTCCGAACCGGGCCATGGCCTGATCGATTCCACCAATCCATTCGCCGCCAGGCCGGTCTCCGACGATTGCCAAGGTAGGCTCCGGCACAAATACATCCCCTGCACCGAACGCAGGGAGCCAATATTCGCCGCCGCTATAGCCTCCAGTACCGGGAGAATATGCACCGGTATATCCAGAATAATCGCCACTGTAGGGATTATATACACTGCTTCCGCCGCCTACTTCTTGCACATAGACGATTTTGGTCACTGGGGCAGATGCCGCGGCATCAATCGCCGCGATAGCAGACATAGCAGCGTTATCGTCGACCGCAACAGGTATGGTCTGCTCTTCTTTTGCGCTCTCCTGGAAAGTCGCTAGCTGTGCATCGGCCTCGGAGGTGTCGAGCGTGGCCGGCATGGTGATGCTTTCTGCCTTGGCCTCATAATCTGCTTTCCACTGGGAGCTTGATCCTAGCTCAACTACATCCGGATGATATGCCCCTCGTGCGGCTTCTTCCTCCAGGAATCCTGCATACCCGGCATCAGATCCAATGTAGCTCGATAGGCCCATGCCCATACTAGCCCAATTTTGTTCTTGTGCAACGCCAAAATCTGACATTGCCTCGCACATATCAGAGGTATTCTCAGCAGTCTTGCTGAGAAGGTCATTGCTTTTGCTGATCGCCTCAGTAACCTGACTTGTAGTACTATCCAGCTTGCCGCCCATCGCGGTGTAGACCTCATCCCACTTGGCTGAATTGCCCATCAAGGCCTCGTTCAAGGTCCACGTAAAGTCTTTGTTCCTCTGGTCGAGTCCCGCATAGTCATCTATCAGGACTTTGTAGAGCTCGTAGAACTGACTGTACATCTCCGAACTTTCGGTGGGAGACTGCCCACGAGTAGACAACTCTCCCAGGGCGTCCCTTAGCTCTTCCCTGGCATATTCAGTATATCTATCGACATTCGATATACCCAATTCATTGAGCTTGATGCTCAATGCAGTGCCTGATAAGCTGGTGACGGCATCCAGCACTTGCGTATAAAGTAGCCTGGTGTCGGCCTCTACCTGAATGGTGATTGGGTTCTGCTCTCCATAGAGCTGTAACCGCTCTACGGCCGCTTTGAGTTCGGCTTGTGCTGCCGCATCGTCCGGATCGAGTAGCACCTTCGCTTTGGCAGCGTCTACTGACTCTATCGCGTCTTTGAGGGCTTGCAGGTAGGCAGTGGCATTGTCTGCTCCCTGCCGGCGGGCTTCAGCCGGATCGTAGAGCTTCAGCTTGCGAATAGCCTCCAGCCGCGAGTCAATGGTCGCCACGTCTGGCACCATGCTCTCCGCGAACGCCGTGCTGATCTCATCCCCCGCGCCGGATATCTCTGACTTCAAATTCTCGGAGAAATCGAGGTAATAGTCTTTGGCGACTTCTACCGTCTGCTCCTGGGAGATCCGCCATTGAGCCGCGGCAAGTGGCTTGTTCGCCAGATCCAGTGCCGTGCCCCGGTCAGTCGACAGGCCCGCATCTGCGAGCATGTCCTGCACCAGATCGGCACGAGGCGTCGTATCATAATTGTCTGTAGTGCGACTGATGCCTGTATCGGCTCCATTGATACGCAGAGTGTACTTGCTGCCCTGAGCTGATACATCGTGATGGATCCCGACCTCTACGCCAGCCACGGTGGCGGTCTTTGTCCAGACATTCTCTTCCCAGTCGTTATCACTCGATTTGACCTTCATTCCGGCATATGCAGATAAGGCATATCCGGATTGAATGCCCTGGCTCTGCCATTGTTCGACGTTGGACCAGAACGCCTCGTTGAATCCGTCTGCAGCGGCACTAGATACAGCAGATTCGACCGTCTCTGTGATCGCAGGTGCGGCGTCTTCTGCCCCTTTCTCCATGCCTTCTTTGGTCCCCTTTTCAGTGGACCATCCGAGCTTTTCGGCGGCATTGTCCCAGACATCGCCAAAAAAACTGTTGACGCTACCAGCGGCATCGGATATTCCGCCCAGGCCGGCCTTATCCAAGAGAGTGCCAATAGCTGTACCTGCTCCAGATATGGCAGTTGGAATGGCTTCCGTGAGCCCGGATACGATGTCATCCCATACCTGAGAGACTGTATCGCCAAGCGAAGAGAACGTACCGCTGAGGCCCTCCACATAGCCGGAGAGAGCCTGGAATGTGGAAGAGCTTGTCACTACTTCTTGCAATTCCTCCACAAAAGCAGAGACAAAGGCTTTCCCGGTCTTAAATGCAGAATTGATCGCAGATGAGGCACTTACCAGGCCGCCAAGTGTCATGCCTCCGAGCGTACCGACGACAGACGCCAGTCCGGATACGGCCGTAGTCGCAGGACTGATAGCCGCGGTGAACGGTTCCCAAAGATTCTCTCCTATAGTTCTTATTGAGTTAAGACTTCCAGTTACGGCGGTAATAACGGGTGTGATCGCAGAGTTAATCGGCCCGCCCATATCCGTCAGAATCGCGCCAACAGAGTTTTTCAGGATCTGGAATGCGCTCTCCGCATTATCAGCACCTGCCTCAAAGCTTGCCCCTATCGATTCGCCCTTTTGGCCTGCGACTACCGTATCATCTATTGCCTGGCCCCATTCTTCGGTATGGCCCACCATTTTAGTGAGCGTGTCCATGCCATAGGACCCGCCAAGGGCCTTGGCCGTACTAAGTAGCTGATCGGCGGGCAACCCTTCCAGTGCGGACCCGATCCGGAGGAGCGTATCGCTCGGATCGGTAGACATGGCTGCCATGAAGTCCTCGGTCGACACTCCGAGAAGTTCAGCGGCAGCAGATTGTGAATCGGTATTGGTAGTGAGCTGAGTTAACAGGCTATCAAAG
This sequence comes from Candidatus Pacearchaeota archaeon, assembly GCA_023228245.1. Next base: position 13,301 of record JALOBN010000019.1, on the reverse strand, counting down.
CTACCGGCAGCCCTTTCAGCTGAGGGAAATACCGATGCCAGCATGCCACCCCATCCGGCGATCTCATAGGCATTGCCGCCTAACGCGGAAAGAGAACCAGCTGTCCTGGTCGAGAAATCGAGGACATCCTTTTCGGTGGCATTGAAGTTATTGCCAACGTAATCGATAGCAGAGCCCATTTGCTTGGCGAACTCTGTAGAATCAGTGACGCCGTCAGGCAGGCTCTTGAGCTGGGCCTTGATCTTGCCCATTGCGACCGCTGCCTCTTCGGCAGGCATGTCGAAGGCGGATCCCATTTGGAGGGCGACCTCCGTGAACCCGGCAATGCTGCTCTTCTCGATTCCGAGCGAGCCCGCGGCAGCCGCTACGCTCTGAATCTCGGATACCGTTGTAGGCATCGTCGAATAGAGATCTTTCAGCTCTGAGTTGAGGGCTGAAAAGTCGTCAGTGCCCTTTTGGATGCCGGTTGTCTTGCTGATCTGAGACATCCCAGCTTCCCATTCCATCGCAGACCGGGATGCCGCGGAGCCAACCATCACCGCGCCGGCGACAGCTGCCGTGGCTACTATCCCTGTCGGCCCGAGTGCAGTAGCTATCGATGACGCCGCACCGCCCAAGCTGCCCAATGGTGCCGTGATGCCAGAAACCAGATCGGAGCCAATCGTAGAACCAACGCTCTTCCAGTTTCCGCCCGAAGTGGCCTTTCCGATACCGCTTTTGAATTGCCCCTCGATACCGGATACGGCTGACGTGGCCTGACTCTTTGCCTGGTTGAGGGCGGATGTGAGGCCCGATATATCGCCGTCTATGATTGCAGTAATTCTTCCAGCTTCGGTCATGTAATGGCTCCGCTAATCGAAATCTATTATTCAAAAATGTTAGTTTATAATCTGTACAAAAAAATTATTGCCAGGCATTATACCTGGCGATATAATCTTCTGATGTCTGCTCGGGTTCCTGCTCCGATGGTTGCCGGTAGAACTCTTGCCAGGGAGGCAGGCCATCCGTGTACCATTTTGCCACGGCGGCAGCAGCACAATAGCCACCGAACGCCGCCATCTCTCTCTCCCAGGCCCGTTGCTTGCGATGGTGGGCTACAAGTGCGTTCAGCTCGTTAACGGTGAGCAAAAAAAAGACATCCGGAAGAAGCCCTAGCTCGATGTAGGCGAGCTGGTAGGCGCGGTCCCAGAAATCTTCTTCAGCCGCTCGATCTTCGTCTGGTCGTCGGCCAGTTCCATCCGGGCCACTTCCATCTTGGCTTCCTGTTTTTCCTTGTTGATCCGCTTGACCTCGATTTCCCTGGCAAGATTGCCCTCCCATTCCGAGAGAGAAGAAGGGTCGTTGGCTACCAGATAGGCCCTGTATATTGCCTGCTGTAGGGCCTCCAGTGACCCGCCGCGGCTCAGATAGCCATCGATGGCTATAGCTGCCTCGGAGGGTCCGTCCTTGCCATCCAACGCAGATATATCACATGCAGCGCCAACGGCAGCCTCCAGGATGTCAGAAAGTCGCAGGTAGTTTGCCAACAGGAAACCTGCATGCGTGGGCATGTTGGCAATTGAGCGGCCCTTATCGTCCTTGATGTCCATCCTCTTCAGGATCTCGCGGGACCTCTTCTCAAATGTCTTGACCGCCCCGAATGTCCATCGCAATTCTCTGCTCTCATCCATGTCCAAGATTATTGCTTCGTTCGTCATATTATTATTTCTCCTATTATTCTGGAAACAAACTATCTGGTTTGACTATCACGATCTTACCATCAGGATATACGACTTCTGTGCGTTCCCTGCCCAACCAATCTCGCGTGCATTGCACTGTCCGATCTGGATGGAGTTTACAATATTTCCGAATCTCTTCGGTACGATTGATTATCATGTTTATCTACATCCGGTTGAAAAAATAAATAATTATCGGTGGGCTACTCTATGTATAGCTCTCCAGATCCCTTTACGGTAATGGTTTGCTTTTGGGCTTCGTTCGGATTGGCGAGCAGATTTTCCATGCTCATGATTGTGCCCCACCCGATCGCGAATGCAGTGGATGTAGATAGTTTGCTGTAGAACTTCCACAGATATTTTGCTGTCATCGTCTCGATCGGGATATCCCCGCCGTAGAAGAAATGCCCGGCAGACATCTCCCAGGACCGCGATCCCGCCAGGGAACTGCCCCATCCGCTGTCGTCGACGCTTGTAGTATCGATTTCCTTTCCGTCGATCTTTAGCTTTCCATCGAACAGTCCAAAAACTTTCTGGAACGCCAACAGCGAGCGCCGTGTGCCAGTCGCAGTGATTGCACTTCCTTCCTGCGAAGTTTCAAACGTCACACTGCCTTGCAATCTGTCGACAGTGAACCCGCTTGCCACTGGCGCGGCGTCGACCAGGATACTCAAGGTCTCATCCTCATCCCAATATCGACTTCCAGCGGCTGCCTGATAGGTGAGATGGTCGCCAGAATCGGACAGAGACAATGCAGTGAAGGCCACGCCATCGGCTGCCGTCTTTTCGCTCATCGCTCCTGTGACACCTGCCCCGGTGCTGCCTGGCGGAAGGCGGGCCTCAAAGAGTGCGAATGCGTCGACGTTGGCATTCACAGCCGCCACGATTGCCGCGGCAGTGCTGGTAGCGGAGCCGTCCGTATTAGCGCTGGTCACTGTGAGCTTCGGGCCGACTACGGCCACTGACAGCGGCGCGGTGACGCCACCGACTACTATCTCAACTTTGTTGGTGGTCCCGTTTTTTGACACAAAACATATGTCACGATTAGAACCGAGAGCGGTAGTAACCACGTACTCCTCCGGCTCATCCCGAAAAAGAGCGGCGGATAGGCCGCTCACGGCTGAGGTCATGAGTCAGCCTCAGGGTATTGCAGCCAGAGCGCCGCGGCCCTTGATGGTCCAATCGCCTTTCTGCTGAGTGTTGATCCCTGCCAGGGTCAAATTCCCACTTGACACCCAACAAGCGCCCTCCCAGCCTTCCGGTGAAGATGTGGCCGTACCGCTCTGGAGGATGTAGGCATAGAGATCAGATCCGCCAATCAGAGCCGCGATGATCAGAGCATAACAGGCATCCGTCATGATGAGGTTAGAGCTTGCAGACAGCTCCCATTTCCGCGCGCCTGCGATTGAGCTGCCCCATCCGTCGTCGTCGCAATTGCTAGTGTCGATCTCATTTCCGTCGATTTTTAGCTTGAGATCAGAGAGTTCTCCGAGCTTTACCATGCTTGCCGGCGTGTCTGCAGTATATATCCACAGAGAGCCGGTCATGCCGCTAACTGCATCAGTCATTTTTTCATACCTCACGATTTGTAGTGATGATAATCATTTATTTTCCAAGCGATGAAACTATATCGCTCTAATTTTTAGGGTCTTAAAACGTTTTTAAAAGGCCATCTTATAATAATGTGTGAAAACTGCTATTAGAAAAAATTATAAGCAAATAAAATAATCGTCTAAGCGCCTTTCACTATCTCAAAATTCTGGTAGAATATCGTGCGGTTCCTGCCATCGACTTCCAGCTTGCATGGCACGCCACGAGCCTTGATGAGGAGATACTTATGGGCCGAAAGAGTCACGTCGTGCTGAGCATGTAACGCGGCATCGATGGCCTCAGCTTTGCTTTGAGCCGCGCTATAAGTTGCCGCCCGGACCTCTACATGGAGATCTGGATACTGCAGGTCGCAAAATGTCTCCTTGCTTCTCCCAGGTCGAGCATGGAGTGCTATGCAGGCATCCGGGCTATCCGGCATCTCGCCAATATATATTGTCCTGGTCGAACTGGTGCCAGGGTAGACGCCCACGCCAGCGGTATTAAGCTGTACGGCGATATCTTCCAAAACGCTCATCGCAGCCTCATTTTTTCGATCATAGTCTCTATCTCGTCGAGTTTTTTCAAGTGTCTATTATGATATATATCGAGCCACAAATAAAACACAAAGAGCAAAGTTGCCATAATCAAGCAAAAGTTAAACGCGCAGACACCATACAAAAAATATACTGAATGTTCATCTATGACTATCTCCATTTATGCAGGGCCTGTTTTCCAGGATAGTCTTAGTTTCTTTCTGCAAGTCCAAGATAACTTTAGCTTGCAGATCATGTTTTTCCAGCCGACTACAGAAAATATCTGCCGTCTGCTTCTGATATTCTCCTACTTTCTCTACTATCTTATCAAGTTTTTCTATGATCAGGGCGTTGTTCTTTGTGTTCTGCTCCATTATATTTTTGAGCATATAAAAAAAACCAGATAACAACGCCAGCACTACCACGGCCAACAGTATAAGATTGAAATCGCCATTGGCTGACCTGATAAGCTCAGCTTCGCCGGGCATAGCGTGCCTCCCATTCTCCGGCGCTCAGTGGCCAAGGCACCAGGAATGGCCAAATTGCTATGGCCGTCATGCTTTCTTCCCGGTGAAAACGCCGATCAAGAACGTTAGCACGTTCGATATCAGGGCAATATCCTTCGACCCTACAAAAACAGCCACTAAAAAGCCGATAAGGGCCAACAATATCAGTGAATACAGTCGAAATCCCTTTGTATGGAACTTCCCGATCGCAGGGAGCTCCACGTCCATCTCGCCCTCCGCCATCTGGAGGGCCATCTCATCATCGGCCATCGAGCCTCACAAAGTAGATGTATTGAATGGTGTTACGTTGCCCCTGCCCATGTTTGCCAATGCTCGCTCCGGATCGATGCCATAGCGGGCCATGTACTCACGCTTGCTGAGAGCAGGACCGCCGCCGCCAGGCCGATAGGCTTTCTTTCCGAGATCATTCTGCATACCAGCCGGGATCCGGATTGCCTCATCATTTAGCATGGCGACACACATAGTATCTGCCACAGATGGTATCCATGCATCCAGGGCAGCGTCATCCTCCGGCACGGGCTCTGGCAACACGAGCACCCGACTGCAGAGCGGACAAGATATGAGCGCCTTGCCTCCAGTGGCTGCCTTGTGGCGCACGGCGAGCTTGATTTCCCTCTCCGCAATGGAGATATCCTCTTCGCAGACCGGACAAATTAATTTAAGATCCGGCACACTTCCCGCCTCCGATTATCGCCGTGCCGTTCTGGATGGCAATGGGATTAGCGAAAGTCACATCTTCCAGCCAGGCCGGTACGCTGAAAATGGTTTGCAGCGCCCCATCAGAGTCCATGAAAACTACGTCCTCCGAGGGCTCGATTTCTTCGGCCATAGCAACGCCTACAAGAAAAAGCATTGCGGCCAACAGTATAATTTTTTCCATGTTTTTAATCACCTTTTGCGAATTATTATACGTCGTGCAATGGTCTCAGGATGCATCATAGCTTTCTGTCTTGCTATGCGAATCTCCAGCCATTCCAGAGTAGCGAGATCCAGTCCTTGAACTATCTCGCTCAAAAAAGTTAGGTCCGCACTCATCCCAACACTCCTTTTACGGCAGCTGCTACGTCTTTGTGATACTGATCTTCATTATCGAGAAGCGGCTGCCTCAAATAATTGGGGCCCGTGCCGGCGTGGCTGGGAGTGTAGCCCTCAGACTCGTGCAACCAGGCCGCTTGAGGCGTATTGAAGCTGATCTCCGCGCCCTTCTCAAGTTCGGTTACAGTCGCAGAATTTCTGGTCTGGGAAGAGTCGACCGGGCACAAGTCAACAGCCTCGCCTTTCACCGTTTCAGCCGTCATCTGAGCGACCTCGTGGGCGGCTTGTTGAGCGGCTGCTATCAGCCTGTCCCCATGCCATTCGACTTTTGGCGTATAGATCCCTCATGCTTGATTTTTGCTCAGATTTACGACTCTCAGGGACATCCCGAAATAGCCAGTTGTCGTGGCGACATCCAGCACCGGCCAGGTTGTGCCGCCTCTGGTTAGGGCATCGTTTTCTTGCACTGTTGCATCTTCAGTCAGACAAAAAGCATCACAGAGCACGTCCTCGCGCCCTTCCCGATGGACGACGCGTTTTTGATCGAACCAAATAACCGATATGCTGCTATCGGTATAAGTCGGATCGCCGTACTGGTCGATGCTGGAGCGATGCCTGAGCGCCACGATCTCGCCTAGGCCGGGCGGAAGGATGCTCATCTCGTAGCAGCTCCTAGATATTTTCTGAGATACCGCTTTGCAGCGGCGCTCTGCAATCCCTGACCGCCAGCCCCGGAGACGAACGAATAAGAAAGCTTACCGCCAATAGACATCGAGGAAACGCCCTGCTCCTGGAGGTCCTTGAGCCCTCCAGACGTGCCGACTTGGTAGAGGGCTATGGCCTCTTCCATGCACGCCCTCTTAACCATATCGGGCACTTCGGGGATGAGGTCGTAATCGATGCCATTCCCGACGCCCGCACCATCGATCAGCCGTGGGAACTCAAGGGTCTGGACGGCTACACCATTGCTGCTTGTCATATCCCATTTCTGCCCGCGGAGTGAGAGGGCATCGATGCGCCGGGTGGCCTCTTGACAGTACCAGGCCTGAGAGGCAGCCGCCAGAGCCTTGAGTGCCACGGCTGCCGTCCTGGGATCGGAGCCAATCATAGTCTCCAGCTCCGCGTCAGTCTCGATGTAGCTATCGTCAAAAGTGGTATCTGTCATTTTGTCATCCTCAGTACATCTCAGGCGGCACCTGCTCCCCGGCCTTGCAATAGTCGCACCGGCCATCGGTCACGACACCGATCTTACCAGGCCCGCGGTAAATGCCGGCCATGAACTCCTCTGTAGTCTTACCACTTGCTGCTATGGCATCTAGCCATTCTTGCATCGTCCATAAGATATAATACGTCTCATTGATCCATGTATAAGCTCCAATTGGTAAATGCAGACATAATAGAAGTCCGCTTGATAGTTTGAGCTTCATAAAGTCCCTATTTTCTTCATAAGGCCCGATAGGCGTAGATGTCATAAATTCACACACTCCTAAACAATTGTCACTGCCCATATTTTGATTCCCTCTTCGTAGAAATCGTTTTCCAGATCGGCTTTTACGGCATATCCCGTTAGCGGATCGTGGCGACTTGTTCCCGCGTTCCAGGCCCAATCTGCATTGCTCACCCCTTCGGCTGGCGGTTCTGTTCCTGGCGTGCCAGTCGGTGCCGAAATCCGTAACTGGATGCCGCTTGCATACGTGTAGTTCGCCCGCGCGCCCCATGCCGATAACAGCACGTCGGTATTCTGTTGGGCTGTCCACCCCATCGAATAGATGCGAAGGTCGCGAATGGAGGTCAAATGACCGATGGAGGCGGCCATGACGCCGGTCGAATTATATAAATATACGATAACGTGGTCGGCGGACAAGTCAGATAGCGCCCCGGATACCAGAGGACTACCCACAATAGCTAGATCCGCGTTCGGTCCAGCCGCGAGTGATGACAGCGAGCCGATTATCAGGGGTGATGATACAATATGAAGATATGTATAGCCAACCCGTGGCAATTGTGCTAAATCTCCATATAAGAGCGGGTTGTTCGAGAACGCCATATAAGTCGCGTTGGGCGGAGTAAGGGACAGCGGGAACACCAGAGACGAATTGTTATGGACAGTGATGCGATAACAACCACGGAACATATTGCAATTTTTAATCGAGGTTAATGCATCCGCGTCAGCATCAATCGCAGTCACCAACCCGACAGCCACGCGCGCCGTGCATCGATATGGCCCGCCAGAGGCAGGCGTGTAGCTGAATGCGTGACTGGTGCCGGTGGTGGCGGTATTCTGCCCATCTGATGTTTGCCAGATAACAGACGATGCTTTAGACAGTGTTATGCTAGGATCGAATGTTGCGGACCCGTTGCCGGTATACATGATCTCCAGCTCCTGCATATCCCTGATCTGTCGGGCGACTGACTGCGCCTGGAATAAGAGATTCATAAGGAGCCTCTATGCCTGGACGATATGGGGAATCAGAGCAAACTTCTGACCGGATACAGGCGTCGGTGTACCAGACGGGAGCCATGCCTTCCAGTAGAGCTTTTTGCTGCCAGCCGTACACGTAAAGCTCCGGGGAAAGCCATCAACCGCCGCATAAGCCCGCGCGCATGCACCGGCTACATCGGCATCTTTCGCCAGTGACGGGAAGGTCAGGGTGGCGATGCATTTCGCTTTGTCGGCATACAAAATACCCGGAAAAGCTGCATTATCGACCTCAAACGCGGTGGGCTCGGAGTCGTAGATAGCCACGGTCAGGGCCTGAGTCCATGCGCGGTTATCTGTTTTTATGATGGCTCCAAAGAGCTGACCAGAGCCCCCATTCACGCGCGCGCAGCCATCGATTGCGTGAGTTGCAGCCGACGCCGCATTATCTGCGATAGCGTCGCCAGATGAATATGGAGTTGCATTGGCCGGCCGGGTGATTTCGCCCGTGGGCCGGGCGAAAGTGCCGATCGGCAGGGCTCCGATTGCCGCCAAGATGGAGTTGCATGCAGTGGTTACGGCATCTGTAGAAGACTTGAGGGCCGATATGAGCGCCGGAATGTAATTAGTCACTATATCATTTAGGTTGGCCATCTACTTTCCCCTCTTTTTGGGCTTTTCCTGTTCGATGATATCCTCCGGAATCTTCTCTGCGAACCCTCTCCGACAGAGGGCCTCAGCAATTTCATCCGGCTCGATCTTCATCCTCAGATTGGCAGGCAAAACCACATTCGGCCAAGGCATATGACGCTTCTTAATAACGATTTCCATTTTTGAACCACTCCAATATTATCTTCATTATTCAAAAAATATAAGAGGGCTCAAGCCCTCGTGCCATACAGGGTAATTGTGCCTACGGCGGCGGTCAGATCCCCGGTAAAATCCAGTGCAACGATCTTCCCGGTGGCGATTGTGCCCGCGGAAACCGTGCCGCTCTGGTGGGTATCAACTGTGTTTTTCAGGCTCAATGTACCGGACAGCATGTTGTCACCACTCGCCGGTGCCTCGCCCGAGTCGCATATCTTGACCATCACCGTAACCGCGTCACCTGATGAAGCGACCACGCGCGGTGTCATCACCACTGCAGTGAGCACCCAACCACCCGAAGCGGTGAATATAGCCTGATCGACTGAATTGGCGTCGTAATCGAAGCTGGCCATAGGGACAACGAGAGCGTCTATGCTGGTGTTGATTGCCGTAAGTGCGAGCGCATTGTTAGTCAGAGTAGTGTTCTGATAGGTCTGACCAAGGGCAAGATTCGCCAGGGTATTATTCTGAGCAGTCTGACCAAGAACTACATTATCTACTACAGTCTTGGACGCGAAAGTGTCATCAGTGACCTTGAGGCCGCTTGCGCCTGCTGACAGAGTGCTTCCATCCAGCTCGATCTGAAGCGCTCCTTCATCGGCCCCGGTGCCAATTTCCAGGCCCTTATCAGCCGTGTAATTTAGCTCAAGTCCGTTGCTGGTAGTCTTGAGGCCGCTGTAAGGATAGACAATCAGTGCGCCGGAATCCGCACCCAGGCCGAATCCCAAGCCGCCGTCCTCAGTCAGGTTAATGGCGATATTGTTTTCGGAGGATTCATACAGGCCCTCGCCCGTATTGATTATATCAGTGGCATCGACCAAAACGCCCGTAGCCCCGGTATCCAGGCCATCACCGGTCTTGACTCCAAGAGCGCCCAGGGTCGCCCCGGTGCCAAATTCCAGGCCATCGTTAGCAGTGAGATTGACGATTACAACGCCGCTTTCGTTCTTGAGACCATATTCAGCATCGATGATGCTCCCAGGCAGGGCTGCTAGAGTGGTATTGATCGCAGTTTCGTTGGTATAAGCAGCAATCGTTAAGGCCGATAGGGAGCTATTGATATCGGTTTCATTCGTGTAAGCTGCCAGAGTTAGCGCATCAATGCTACTGTTGATAGCGGTCTCATTGGCGTAGGCTGCCTGAGTGATATCATCATAAGTGATCGATCCGGCAACAATATTTGCCCCGCCAACTGACAGCGAGCCACCTATCTCAACATTTCCGGGATTTCTGAAGCCCTGTGAAGGCCCGAGCATCGGTAATCCGCTTGCAGCGCCCACAACCATGAAGGCCATCAAAAAGATGAGAAGTTTTCTCATGCGGCCTCAGGTAAAATGCCAGATCTGGCCATGGAATTCTTCGGCACCGATGTCTATGGACACCTGGCCATAGAGCTGGCCCTGATCGGCAGCTCCAGTCCTAGCGAGTGGCGTGTAGAAGAAGTACCCTCCGGGCCTATCAGCCTTTTCGGGCACTGGCAGGAACACGATCGATATCTTTGAGAAGTCCACAAATCCAAGAGTGAGGGCGGGCATCTGAGGAACTACCATGATCGGGAATACGCCGGCCTCGGTGGCGATGGTGTCGATCTTGCCGTTGGCGGTTCCAATATTGTTGTTAGGCCCGGCCATGATGGTTACGCCGTACAGATCGGTAAGCTTCTTAATGGCGGAATAACGCCCCACAATAGTCAGGTTATCGACTGGTGTAGGATTGGTCTCCATCATGGCGAGCATCAGAGCATCCACATCAGCTACCGCCAGCGCATCGCCGCCAGCATCAACGTCATGCGTGCTGATAGTGACTCCTGCCCCGCCTCCCTGTACGGTCCGAGAGAACATGCCGCGCATCTGGTAGGCCGTGGTATCGGCGCTCGATGTCTGGTAGAGGCCCCGAAGCATATGATACTCAATGTCCTGAGCGGCCTGCAATATGGTCATGTTCAGATTGCTCGCCAGTGGATCATTGACATCCTCAATTTCACCGGCCACAGCGATGCCAGAGAGCTTGGTGAGGTCGCTTTCTGCCCCCCATGTCGCCCCGACTCCGTACTGGAAGATCTGGCATACCTGAGTATCCTGACCCCTATCATAATTCCTGGCAGTCGGTACGGTGAGAGAATCGTTTTCAGTGATACTCTTCTGAGCGGAGGAATCCAAGGCGTTGTGTGAATTCATAGCGAAAGTCCAGCCCTTAGCTCTCTTTGCGCCTCCGCTTCCGATTCCTCCCAGGCGGTTGAGGAAGGAAGTCTTTACGGCTCCCTGTGCCTGGATTAGAGCCCCTACATACTGAGGGGTGATAAAGCTCGTTGCTATGTGATCGGTATTTGCCATTTACATTACCTCATTTGAATTTTTCTCTTTGCAATTGCAGCTTCAGCGAGGTCGCGAGCGTATATGCCCCGGCTTTCTCCGCGGCTGCGATTCTGTCCTCCAGGGTTTGTCCCCCTGGTGTCGATGATAATCCGGGGTTTCCCGCCCCGTTGGCCGCGGTTTGCGGTTTTTGTGAGCCGATCAATCCCAGATTTTTCAGCTCCAGGACATCTGCCTCGATTTCTTCCGGGGTCGAGCCCACCACGCGCTTGAGCATGGCGTCGATTTTCTCAGGATCAGCGCCCGCGCGCGCCAACGCCCGGACTTTGGCCGCTTCGATCTTGGCGGTAGTGGCCTCGGACTTGAAGCCATCACGCTCTCCAGTGAGCTTTTCCAGCTCGGTTTTTTGGGCGTCGTCGGCATCCTTTTTGGCCTTGATGATCGCTTTCACGTCCTTGAGGGACATGCCAAGGTCTTTTGCTAGTGCCTCATCACGAGTACGGCGATCTCGCTCCAGGCGGTCTTTGACTATCTCATCAATTTCGGCCTGTGTAAGTGTCTTGCCCTGATCTACAGGTGGCTTGTTTCCGCCTTCTGGTTCCTTCGCGGGAGGCGTGCCCGCTGGATTGGTTGGTTCTGTCATGTGGAGATCTCCCGCCGCACCAAGCCCGGCGTTGGCTTTGTACTATGAAAATGATAATTATAATTTTCGTATCAATTTAGCTGGGAACCCGGCTATCATCGATAGCCTCACTCCGATATGGTTCCTACTGAGCGAATGATAACATCGCCGTCATCGTCGTATTCGATTCGCTCAAATCGGGCGGCATCTTTTGGATCTTTTACGATTTTACCATCTTTTCCGATGAAAACCATTTCAATCAAGGATTTTCCTCCTGATGTAATCCGCCCTGTTTGGAAACTCCTTCACAAAGTTGTCGTGATCGGTGACATATGCCTTGATCGAGTCGGCGAAGTCCTCTTTAAAACTTTTCCCATTGAGTTTGTAATAATCAGCAGCATACTCAGATACGAATTTGCCGTCCTTTGCGGCGTATTTACTCCACGCCATCTTGCTCGATATATTTCCCAGGCTTTCATCGAGAGGGTGGGCAAGTTCGTGGGCCATCAGTCCTTTGTCTATCGGCCTCGATTTGCCGTCTGCTCCAGGGAACCCCAGAATGCGCTTGTGAACGGGATCATGTGCGGCATCGGTTCGGACACTGTACCCATACATTTTTGAGAGCCTGACATCGTCCGCGCTTGGTTTTGGCAGTATCGCTATTTCGTTGCATGCTGCCCGGAGCTTTGCGGGCATCGAATTGAAATTGTCCAAGGTAACTTTTGCGTGAATTTCGTCGCCTGGATTCGCTGTGATGCGAACCTTTCCGGGCAAGGGCTCGCCCTTTGCACCCGTCTTGGTTTCAATTTGGACGGGCTGTGTTGGGGCCGTTGATCTCGCCGGAGCTGTGATCTTCTCCCTGGCCTTATGGGCATCTTTTGGTTGATGGGTGACTACCTTTTCCTTTAGGCCAAAGTCCGTTTCGCCGCCGTGCGTAGCGTTCCATTTCGCGGCTAGGCGGTCGATTTCCGCTTGCCTCGCTGCCTCGCCTTCTTTGCCCTGCAGCCTGCCTATGAAGCGATCCTTTTCCTCTGGTGCAAGGCTGATCACATGCAGGCAACCCACATGCATCAGGCCCGCGCCGCGAGCCTCATCCAGGGAGGGATAATCCTTGTCGCCGCCAGATAGGCTCAGAGTTCGGCCCTCCCACGGCGTACAGAGCTTGCAGGCCCCGGAATGCGTGGAGATCCTCACCAGGTCGTGACCCTTCTCTTGCAATCGATTTATGGTGCCCTGGCGGAAAGCGCCATTGGTGGTTTCTTGCGCCAGAACCTTTGCATATCGGCGCATGTCCCACTCATGGCCCGCCTTGTCCACAAACCCAGTAATACCGCGCTCAGCCAGATCCTCGCGTATGCGCTTCGCCGTCTGGCGTGTGGTCTGGTAGCCAATGACTGAGCCTTTGGAGTGCTCCAGCGCCACCGATCGGAAAACGTCATCTACTCGCCTACCCACAACGTTATTTACATCCTCTAATCGCGAATAAGCGTTATCGGCCAGGACCTCGACTGCCTGTTGATGTATGCTCCCAAAGCCGCCCATGAGCTTCTGGCCCGCGAGCGGGTCCGCATCTGCCCACGCCACGCCCTTCATGTAGCTGTCCGGTATCGCTTCCTGGCACCAATCCCGCGAGCCCTTCAGCAGATCCTCGCGGATTTGCCGGACCCTCTGGAGCAGAGAT
>JALOBN010000018.1 GCA_023228245.1 Candidatus Pacearchaeota archaeon | reverse complement strand
GGCGATTGTGACTTGACGCAACACGCATGAGGCCGGAACGGTGATGCTGAACGTCTTGCCGTCGGCATCCTTGCCGTACATCGTGAAGGTTTGCCAATCATGACCGAGGTCTGGGTCTTTCCCGAAACAGCAAGTTTCAAACTTGAGTTCCGTATATGGGATCAGTTCGGGAGGGGGAGTAGTAAATTTCATATCATTTCCTTTCTTGGTTTTGTCAGACATGGGCGGCAGTGTACGCCCGCCTTCAGCCGCGCTCGGCAGCGGGTCGGCGAAGAACCTAACGATGTGTTTATATCACCGGAGCGCGTTGCCCTATCGGCCACCCATGCCTGACGGTTTGCGCGGGGATTCCACGCCCCGCGCCGCGTTACAACTCTCGAAGCGATTTTGCGAAATTCTCAGCATCCTCTTTCGTCAGAAGAAGCTCTCCGCTCCATAGAGCGGCAACGAATTTATTCATGTCCTCCACAAGAATGACCCGTTTCCCGTTGTCGAGGACGGCACAGCGAAGTTCAATGTTGCCGATCCTCAGAACACCTTCGCGGATAGCTTTCGGGAGATTGTCGTTTGATTCTGTCATGATTGTTTGGCGCGGCCTGCTTATTTTCTGAGCCGGATATTGCGCAGCATCCCCCGTTAGGATGATGTTACCGCGCCGCGTTGTGTGTCAGCCGACCTTCTCGGTCTTGGTGGAAGTCACGTACACAGCGGCGGGATTCAGCTTGGCAATCGCCTCGCGCCCCTTCTGTTCCGCTGCGCTTTTCGCTTCCGCCGCCGTCTCCGCTTCGCCGTCGTTCACAAACTGCACGGCAAAGGTCACTCGTGTTTTGTACTTCTTCTTCACGATCCGTCTCCTATTGGGTTAGCGTGGTTTGCTTCAGACGTGCCATTTCATTCTCGAACCAGACGGCCACAGGCTCGACAGTTTCAAGCGGCAACGCTTCCAACTTGGCCGTGCTGTCCGCTTTTCCTCTGGTCAACTCTTCAATGGTTGATTTGATTCGCGCCGGAGTCCAATCGTCTCCGTGCTGTTGGATGAGTTGTTTGCCGAGATTTTTCACAACACCGACGAGCCGCTTGACATGGCCGAGGCTTGCGCTATCGGGCGCGGTTTGCGGCGTGTCCGACGGCGGGAGTTGGCCGTTGCCGGATTGCGCGGCCTCGCGCTTGTCGCTCTGATCCTGAAGCCACGTCTCGAATTGCGCGGGCGAGAGTTGTGCGGCGTCGGCGCAAAGGGCAATGCGTTCTTGTCCGCCGATCCTGTTAGCGTCAAGCCAGTTGTCAAGGCGAGTTCGCTGCTCTGGTGTGGGATGTTGTTTGACCGTAGGTTCCGGCGTGGCGGCTTTCGCTTGTTGCCGCGTGGGCTTTTCGTTCGCATCATCTTCAGGATCATCGCCGGTCGGGATGAGGAAAGTAGTGGTCAGAATGTATTTGATTGCACCGGTGATCGCCTTGTAAACGCTCTTGTCTCCCTTGTCCGTACCAGTCCCCGCGCCGACTCCGCGCAACTCCTCGCCTGTCTCAGAGTCAATGAAAGCAAACTCAATCGCCACATCGCTCAACCATTCGCCGCCCTCTTTTGTCGGCGCGGTTCTCTGTTGTAAAATGCTAATCGGGAAAAACAGAACGCCATGTTTCACGAGGAGCGGGTGAAGTTTCTCCTTGATCGCCTGCTCTGAGGCATAGCGATATTTGTGAAACTCGTTTCGCTTGTCTTTCTGGATGTAGTCCGCCTCGGCCATGATCGCCGCGAGCTTTTTCAAGAGCGCGACCGGCAGCTTGTTATTCTCTTCCATGTCTCCTCCTGTTATCTCCAAATGCTTTCGATCCAGTTTACCCAAAACGGGAAGGTGCCGACGGCGACGATGCAGAGGACGATCTTAGCGCGGGTCATGATTTCCTCAAGCCTTCAACGGCTTCCCAGTCAAAAGCGTCTGGATACTGTTTTTTGTATTCATTCGCTCGCGGAAGAAGCCATGCGATAAAGTCATTGTGATATTTCCGCAAGTTTGGCGGTGTTTCCATAAACCAACCGAACGGCAATCTCTTGCTCGTTTCTTTCCAATAATCCCTTTGGATTTCAAGGGATTCCGGCTGATCGAAGTATGTCCGTGCAATATCCTTTTTCTCAAGATCAAATTCTTGAAGATATTCCCGTGTCAAATGACAGCCGAGAACCTGATGTGTCGCTCCGCAATCTACGCAACGGATCTGCCCATTATAATCAGTCCATTCCCCGAGTAGTTTTCGCCCGCAGACCATACAAACATCAGTTCCTTTAGTAAGATGTTCTTTGATTTCAGCGCGGGTCATCGGCGGCCTCCTTCATCTTCTTGGCCTTCCGTTCGTCATAATGAATCGCTGCGAAAACATCGGACTTATGTAATCCCAGCTCTATCCTAAAGCCTAACGAGAGGCGGCAAAGTCCCTCATCGGCAAGAAAGTTGAACCACTCCTCGATGCTTGAATTTGCGACCATAACACCAACCCGGCTCTCGTGAACATCGTCGCTTGCATCCTCGATCTTCGCGTCAGGGAAACGCTTGAGAATAGCCTCTCGGATTTCGGAGTCGTCGCAATAGATCAGATCGGAAACGGTCTGCTTTTCATCATATCTGTTACTCATCGGCGGCCTCCTTGTTCAGAGCGGCGATCTGCGGGTAGAGCTTGCCGGATAGGGCGGCGAGAGCGAGTTCTTCATCTACAAACTCGCCACAACAAAAGCCTTCCCCGACATGGAAATTATAGCCGTTTGGGAATGTCGGTTCCGCATACGCCTGCACCGCGAGGAGAAGGTTGACCGCCTCGATAAATCGCTTGGAACAGGAGTGCTCGTTAGCCCTGAGTATCGAAATGGTTGTGAGTGATGCCCTGAAGCCGATAAGCCAGCAAGCCTTCTCTTCCGCCGCCCGAATCTGCTCGTCAGTGAACTGCATGTCAGTTGCTCCTTATAATATCAACACCGAGAATCACTGCGATAATTGTTGGGACAGCAAAAATACATGCGAAAAACCAATTGCCTTGCGTAATAGCAAATATGCTTACGCACAGGCAAATTGCAGCAGTCCCAAGCTCCAAAAGAACGAAGGAGAGTTTCACCTGACCTCCTCCGTCGGCGGGGAAATCGTCTCGACCTCATCCATCGCCATTGTTGCGGGCAAAAGAATGCGAACCCACTGTTTGCATAGCGTGTTTCTTTGTCCCCGCAACCATTCAAGAGTTGGGCTGGCAGTGATCCAGATAGAGCCGACTATGCTTGATTGCACTGCGATATATTGCTCAATCACCTGCCCGCTCCCGCCACAAATAGGACAGTCCGGTGTGGGGGATGTTCGGATCAATGAGGTTCCAATAACGGAGTGCCCTACGCAGGCCGGGCAGTCCAGCACGTTCTTACCTTCCAACATTTTCGGCCTCATGCTGCGCTGGTTCCGCTCCCCCGTTCGGCTCGATACCACACGATCTCCCTATCGCCATGAGCCTTTCAACCTCTTTGCGTTGGCGAGTTTCATCTTCAATGCTCTCACAGTCGGCCTTCTTCTCCGCGTCCTCGATTTCCATTTCGAGCCGGTTGAGAGTTGACCACGCCGACTCCAGCAT
Source organism: Candidatus Pacearchaeota archaeon (assembly GCA_023228245.1). The sequence continues at coordinate 37,979 of JALOBN010000018.1, read as the reverse complement.
GTTGGCCGCGTTCAGCAACGCGCACGAAACCGAGTGCGGAACGAGCTGCTCGTCTGACCGCCGCCGCCGCTCGGAGAGATACGCACAACGCAACTCATTGACGAGTGCCGCGTGTCGCTTGACCCGCTCGCGTAGCGAGCCGCCGTGTACGGATTCGAGTTTCATGTCTCCTCCTATTGTCTTTCCGACCACGCTCGGTCTGCTTCATCCAATCCTTCCCGCTCCGCGAGCGTGGCCGCGTCCACGATCACCTCGCCCAGACCGCCACAACGCAAGCAAAGCTCATCATCTCCTAATGCGATCCCCGCACACGCTGGGCACTTCTCGTACATCGGCTCTTCCGCGTACTGCGGATCGGTAGGACAGGATGCGAAGGCCATGATTACACCTATTCGATAATTCCCAAATGTCGTGCAATCAACAACCCAATTGTGGTTATTCGCATGGTTGACGATCCCACACTAATTGCCCCAATCGAAACCATATCATAACCAGCGTTCCACTCGTCGGACGTTACGGAGTATGATGGGAAATCAGCCTCTTGCAATGGAATCTCGCCCTCAAGCACTCTGACGCTTGATGTGCATAGTTTTTTCAAAAGGCTACGCTCTTCACCTGTCAATGTCATTGATCTCCTCCTACCCTCACGCGCTCTCGCGCTATTAACGTGCCGAGTGTGCCTTAACCCAAAACGTATTCCAGAATCTCCCAGTGAAAAATGTCTTCACTGTAAATCCGTCGGGAAGAAAATGATACCATCGGTATCCCCAGCGTTGGAATTCCGCTAATACTTCATTTTTCTTGCCAACTACAGCAGCAGCAGACAAACAAGCATGTCTTTGACACATAGATTTCCTGCTGCGCGCAACAGCGAGAAGCGTTTTCCCGTTTCGGAAAAGATGAACCAATCTTATATATTCGTGGATTCTACTACGTGCGTCAAGAACTGAAAAGACAAGAAAGAATATTGATAAAGGAGCAACAAGAACAAACGGCCAAACCAATGATTTCATGGTAACGAAGGCGAAAAGCATTGCAAAGAAAAGCGGAAGACGAGCAGCCAGCATTGCCATAAGGGTAAATCTCATCATTCCTCACGCGCTCTCGCGCTTGACCTGCTGAATGATCTCCCCGACCGTCTCCGGCTCGCGCCGAGAACGGACATACTCAGCAATGCTCGCCGCCGTGAACCGCAACTCCTGACCGTAACGCCCACGACCCGGAAGCGGGCGGCAATCAAAGAGCGTCCGGTGATCCCGTACCCACTGACGGGATTCGCCGAGGGCTTTCGCAGCCTCGCGGGTTGGCAAAAGCGACATCACTTGTCCACCTTCACGAAAGTACCCTTGTCATCAAGGCGGTATGAAACACCCGCCTCAATCCCATCCTCGCCAACATAGCCGACGGCGACTCGGTTGCGTTGTCCGTCCCACCATAGAGTTGCAAAACAACCACTTTCGCCAGCAGAGACAATGCAATGTCTCCCGGCAGCCATTGCAATTGTATTTATCCCTGTAGCATTCGCCGTCGAGGAATTGCCGGAACTGGCCGCCGTCGAGGAATTGCCGGAACTGGCCGCCGTCGAGTAATTGCCGGAACTGGCCGCCTTCGAGGAATCGCCGGAACTGGCCGCCGTCGAGGAATTGCCGGAACTGGCCGCCTTCGAGGAATCGCCGGAACTGGCCGCCGTCGAGGAATTGCCGGAACTGGCCGCCGTCGAGTAATTGCCGGAACTGGCCGCCTTCGAGGAATCGCCGGAACTGGCCGCCTTCGAGGAATCGCCGGAACTGGTTTGATCCGTTTCCCTCATCGCTTCTTCATTACAGAGGATCATCGTAATGGCGACGGCCATGTTGCCCGTGTAGAGAATGTTGCAACGCGGGAACTTTACCTTGTCGCCATCAATCCAAACAACCTCAGACAACAGCACTTCGCAAATTTGCCAGAGGGGATTATCACGGTCAAGCAACGACCAATTGCCCTTACCCCAGAGCAAACCGTGGAGACCATTACCACATCGCGGCTCGGTATTCCAGTCGGGGCACTCGACATATCCGCTCTTCGGCCAGACAAAACCGTTATGAGACGTGCCGTCTTGATTGCACGTTCTGATAACGAGAGCTTTTTCACCGTCAGGAAGCATTGATTCTCCGTTGGGTTTCTTGCGTGTTGGCAGGAGCGCGGTCATTTTCCCCGCAGCCTTTCGATGACTTGCGTGAGATCGGACTCAACAAACATCTTCTTGACCCGCTTCTGGCCGGGGAATACGGGAACAAGAATGCCTCGGTCAAGCAATTCTTGGAACATCCTGCATCCGATCCCCAGACGCAATCTAACGTCCTTTGCAGATAGGAGCTTAGTGTGTGAGTTGTCGTTCATCGTGGCTTAAATATACAAACTGGAATTAAACAATGCAAGGCTTTTCTTTACTATTTTCATAAGCGCATAGATTATCTTAACATAAACAAGCGAATATCCCAGCTTCCCAGACCAGTCATTTGCCCCGATTTAGCGAAGTCCAGTAAAAACAAGAAGGGCTTGTTTCCATGCCCCACAAGCCACGACCCGCCCCGGACATATCAATCTACTACCCGCACTCCGTTTGCCCCGCTCCGTCGAAATGCGCAAGCCAATTCTCGATTTCTCGCGGGTCGCGCTTCAGTTGCGCCGCAATCCCCTTGACCGACATACCCTCTTGATATAGCCTCATTGCCAGCGCGGGGCCGACCGGAAAAGTGATCCGAGGGCCAGACGGGGCAGGCTTCTTCTCTTCCTCTGCCATGTCTCTAAGATAATCCGAGACCACCCGAAAGTCAAATAGATACCGCCGGACGGCCACACGCCCGGCGGATTGGGGGAGACGGTTTGGCCGGGAGACGTCGGCCAGTGGCAACAGGGCAGCGTGGGGCGGGTCAGCCGACGTTATCGGCGAGGATAGAGGCGAGTTTGGGCACGGCTCCGCGCTCAACGATCCCACGAAAAATCCGCGAATCATAAACCTCGGCCAGCACACCAACAGGAATCCCAATAATTGAGCCGAGAATCTTCTTCATGAGTTCGCGGAAATCAACCGCCTCGTCCATTTTGTCCACGAGGTGATACTTGCCGTCTGCATATCCCCAGCAATACAGCAGAGCCTCCTCGTACTCGTCTTTTGTGGCGAGCGGTAGTAACTCGATGACGAGTTTCCCGCACGTATCAATCAGCGTGAACACCTCGCCGAGTTGAAATGGCGGAGTAATGATTGCCGTGACTGCCTCGTCTATTTTGGGCAGCAGCGGAGATAGATCAATTTTCGACATAGGGATTTTTCCTTTCCGGTTTACGTCCTTTTACAACCTTGTGCCCAGCACCGACCACGCCGAGTGTGAGAAGCATTGGGATAATCACTTCATCCCACGGCAGCGACGGCCAACGCGCCCGCGCCACGCCGATTCCGTAACCGAGCGCAATGCTGACCGCGCTCCAGAGTTTTTTTCCGTCTATGGATTGCCAGAGTTTCTTCAGCATGGATCACCTCCTATCCGTTATGACCATTATGTTTCACGGTCGCATGAAGATCGTCAATTTTCGACTCGATACGCTCTAAACGTTTTTCCACGCTATCCTGTTTTGATTGGATCGCAGCAATTGCCTTGTCATGTTCCGCGCGAATCGCCGCAACCTCTTGGCGAAGTGAAATAATTTCAGTTTGCATGTGTCGAATATCATCCGTTCGTTCTCGCATAGTTGTTTCTAAGCAAGCAACATCCTTAGAAATATCTATGATCTTGTCCTGCAATTTAACAAGGAATAAACCCTGCTCTTTGAGCTTCCCATTGATTCCCCGCAAAAGATTCCCGGCGAAAATAACCACAACGAGCCAGAGCGCGTTAAGAATCCAGAAAAACAGTTGTCCTTCGGTGCCGTTCATGCGACCTCCGTGAATGTGCAGTCAATCGTATCGGTTGACGGGTCAATTGTTTGTTCCGTAAGTCGGAAACGGGTTGTCGAATCCATCGCGGCGGGCATTAAGGGATGCGTGAATTTCGCCTCGTCGCAGAGTTCAAGTGCGAGCACGGAAAGCGGTGCGGCGAACGAGACTTCATGCCGCCGTTGCGTAAGCCGCCAGATAATCCATTTTAGAAAAAGCTCCGCCGTTGCATCGTCACGAATCCATTCCGCCGTATATTCCCAGAGATTCACCTGCTGGAAATTAGTGTATGAATCGTGGCAGTAATCCCAGAAATCTGCTCTCTCGTCAGACAGATTTGTATAGCTTGCATCATAGCTGGCCTCATCAGGATGGCGAACGAACAACATCTTTTCCGGTTCGCCGGTCGCGACATTCACCTTGTAATGCAGAATGAAATCATTGTAGGCTTCCTTCACGCCGAGCCGCCCGACCTTGAAGCTGGTGTCTTGCCCCTTCTTGAGAAACGTTTCAGTTCCGTAGGTTGTTACGGCGGCAGCCGTCAGATCAATGCGCCGCACAGTGAACAACCCGTCCGCACGCTCGAAGAAACCAAAACAGAACTCGCGGCAGATTTCGGCGATATAGTCAAAGACATCCTTCTGTTCGAGAATGTCACGCGCGATTTTCCAAGAAGAGCGGTGTGTGGCGACTGCGTCGAAAGCGGCCGTATCAATATCGGAAATCGTTGCTTCTGTCCATCCCAAGAGAAGAGCTTCGACGAGATAGACAGGGTTCTTAATCAGATCGCCCTCGGCAAGCGCGGGGCTGGGCGTATGGTTATCATCAATCCAAGAACCATACATCAAGCCCATTCCGGTCTCGTAGATTTCAGAGCGCGGAACGTCGCCCCCCTTTTCAGCAACGCGAAGGAAAACACAGCGCAACCGAAACTCATCATTATATGACCCATCATGTAGAAACTTAATTCTGATTCCAGAATATTGACCGCTTGAAATGTTAAACCCAGATGTATCGCTTCCAATCTCTACGCTCTGCAAAGAACCGACGGCGGCAATATTGCTCCAGCCAAGCGCCGTTTCCCCGTCCTTCTCAACTTTGATCTTTACATCACCCGCAGCATAATTCCCATTAACATCATCTACCCAATAATAAACGTCTGCCCATTTCCCCGCTCTATCTGAAGAGCCGGATTCGCCGGAGATTTCATAAGAAACCGTATCGCCATTGCTCACAAGAGTTGCATAGGTAGAGTCATCATTGTCAATCGCGTTTTCTGGAGAGGTCGGGGAACCTGCCTCGTTAATTGTGTCTCTGAGGGGAACAAAATCAATATAGTTCCAGAACGGGAGCGGATCGCCTGAAGCTTCTTGGTCATAGACAAACACCTCAATTGTTTTTGCTCCCGCGAGCGTAGTTCCGAAAGCCTCTCCGTTTAATGTATCAATGCGAACATTGACTCGATGCCAACATTTTCTGTTATTGTTCCACCAATAGCGTAACTTATCATCATCTGCTGGGCCCACCATCGTTTCATGACAGCAAGTTACGGCTCGCGGATTCTCGGTTGTTTGATCGCCTGATCTTTGGAATGGTTTGAGTAAGTATGCTTTGAAATAGTCACGATGACAAGTACGTGAAGAACTTGCTCGGTTGCTCGCAATTCCCGTCTTGTTTAAGCCGCCCTGCGCTCCGCCGGAAATCCATCCCTCACTCCAATCCCCAATCAAAATAGGATAGGGTTTCCCGATATTGTCTTGCGGTAAAAGTGGTTCATCCGTAAGAGATAGCGTCAATGGCGGAATATCTCTCGCCCACCTCTTCCACCCGTCCTCGCACTTGAATACGATCCGATCTGTATCCCATGCGACAGACTGCACAAAGCCATTGAATAACGGAGCGGCGTTGCTCCAGAACGGATCATCTTGGTCTGCGAAGATCAACCGCAACTCTACGCGGCGATTCTCGAAGTATTGCGCGGCGATTGTATCCGAGTAGAGATCGCCGTTGACAAGAGAAAACTCGAATTGATTCACCTCGGCAATATTGCCGCCGCTGCGAATATCTATCTTGGTCTTGACTTTCCCGAGGCCATTTCGTAGCAGGCGCGAGCTGACATACACTTGATCCGGCGCGGGTTCCGTATCCGTAAAGGGTTGCGTAGCCCAATAGTAGGTAGTCGTGTCCGAGTCCACCTGCAACAGATAGACGGGATTGCTCCCGCCCGCAATGCCCGCGAGGACGTTAGCGGAAAGCGCACGGCTCATGAGGGAGTCTCGTCCTCTGGATAGCCGGAGGTCACTGTTGCGGCACGCAAGAGTAATTTCACAGGGAACCGATCCGGCGCGTCGTAGATTTCAGGGAAATCATCTTGCCAGAACTGCGCCATGACCGGCTTGCCTTTCCCTGCGCCTAAGTCAAGGTTGGAGTCTGGCGTGAACGTAAACGGAATCTTCGCTCCCTTGACAGTGGCTATGAAAAACGCACGAAGAGCGACAGCCTCCGCGTAGTGGCAGCGCATGGAGATTTCGTAGTACCACTCTTCAATCTCGTGATCGTAGATATAGGCAGTGCCGTCCTCTGCCGTTAGCTTGTTTTGCGCTCGCACCGACCGGATATTCGTATTCCGGTAAAGCGATGAGTGCAGCGTGACGGTAGTCCCGCTATATGAGAAGGTCATGCTCATGGTTAGCCTATTGAAAAGCCCGGTCGAAACGAACGCTGATCCGCGAGCCGTTCCAGCAAGCGCGGCAACCGCTCTTCCATGAGCCGTTCAATGTCCAGCATATCGCCATAGGAGAGTCGCTTCTCGGCGTTCACAGTGACATTGAACGTATTGCCGCCACCTCGCCCCTCAATCAGATTTGTAACTTGATTATAGTTGCGCTGCACAACGTTTTTCGGGATGACCGCCTCGCCCGGCTCCGCGAGCAGTCTCACCCGATCCCCGGAACCGAATCCGGGCACGATACCGCCCTCCTGCATTGCCAGCGTCAAGCCCGATCCAGTTGCAGACGAGGCAGCCATAGCCCCAATACCCGCTGCAATCGTTCCAGCCGCAAGCCCCGGAGCCGCCGGGCCAGTCCATCCATAGAAGGCTAATTCTTTCGCGTAGGCCACAGCAAGCCACTTCCCGACCATGCTGGCTGCAATCGGAGTCTCTACCGCCGCCGCCGTCACAGTTGCCGCCGTTCCCGCCGCCGCCGCCGCAATGGTAGTAGTCTTTTCCGCCACCTTCGATGCAATGTGTGCCCAGAGCATACGAGCGATTTGTTGGAGCACGGAAGTTGCAAGCCCCTGCCAGAGCATCTTGATGCGTTGTGAGCCGGTCATCTCTTGATTGAAAATAGTGCCGATCATCTGACTGGAAGCCGCCTGAATCGAAGAGGTCATGTCCATGAAGGCGTTGCGGCGATCTTCATACTCACCCTTCAATCTTTCCGTGAGTTCCTTTTCCGCCGCCGCGTTATCCGCCGCCACCTTCATCGGATCATATTCCGGGCCGAGCATCTCCGGTTTCGTTCCCTCAACGTCAAATGTCGGGAGAACATATTTATCCGTCCCAGCCTTAACCATCGCGAGAGCATCTGCCACGCTGTAACCGGCAGTCGCGAGTCTGAGAAATGCGGCTGCATCGAATTCAACCTTCTTTGCCGACGCCTCCGCGCTAATTCCAACAGTATCAAGACCCGCAGCCGCTTCAGCGAGGGGAACCTTAGCCGCACGAAGTGTAGCAATCTGCGCTTGCCATGTCGCCTCATATTTCTTGTTCCATCCATCGAGGCCAGAAATCTGATTGCGCATTTGCTGAAGCTCTTCAACGGAAATCCCCAGCTCCGCCGAGAGTTTCACGAGTTCTGAATGAAGTGACGCGGTTGAACTCGCCGCCTTCAAAATATAGGCAACACCTCCGCCGATAGCGGCGAACGCGGCTGTGATGAGAAGGATTCTCGGATCGTTAGCGAGTGCGAGCATCGCAACGCGAATCGCAGCAATCCCCGTCACGACTTTCGGTATAACAACAACAAGACCCACCACCGCGGCAGTAAAACCCGTCACGGACAGGAGCGTTATTCCAAGCGTTTTTACTAATTCAGGATTCGCCGCCGCCCACTCGCCAAATGCTTTTGCATTATCTTTAACCGCGCCGAGCATTCTGGTCGCCGCCGGAAGAAACACATTCCCGATAGATTCCGCCGCGCTCTCCAGTTCGCGTCGTGCAACTTGATATTGCACGGCAGCACTTTTCGCCATTTCCTCGGTGGCTCCTTGCGACTTGGCAAGGTATTCCATCATCATTCGCGTCTTGTCCGCCGCCGATACCGTATCGCCAAGAGCCGCAATATGATTCACGAGTTCCGGGGCAATCCGCCCGAGCATTCCTATTTGCCCCTGCATCGCCTTCGCCACGATGTCCGCCGCCGAGCCGAAGTCTATCTGTTTCCACGCCGCCACGTCCGCCGCAAGGCCAAGATTCGCAAGCGATCCTTCCGCGTCTCCTGAAATCGAGATCATCCGCGAGAGCGTGTTCAGTAGCTCATCGTCGGCGATTCCGGTCAGGCGTTGTAGCTTCTCTGCAGAGGCTTGCGCCTTGCCTCCAAAAACGTCCCAGCTTGCTCCAGCCTCGGTTGCGGAGAATTTCAGGCGCATCATGGCCTGTTCGCCTTGTGCCGCCTCCTTTACGCCGTACCCAATCGCCGCCGTGACCGCCGCGAATCCCGCCGCCGCCGCCACGCCGATTTGTTTGAACGCAGCAGAATACTCAGAGGACATCCCCTGAGCAGATTTCTTAGTCTGATCCTCGGTCTTCTTTGCGGCTTCCTGAGTCTGGTCGAAACCCTTGCCGTCGAAAGAAGTCTTGATTGCTATGCCGAGTGTCTTTTCGCTCATCGGTTTCTAACCGAAAGGACTTTGGATTGTATCAGCATAATGCGTTGCAGAAGTTCGTAGCTTTCATCGTCAGTCAAGTGCGGTGTGATTCCGCCGAGGACAAGGTCGAGTGCCGTGAGACGCGGTGTGCGAATAAACATCATCCCCGTTCCGTCTGAGGTCGGCTGCTGCTGAATGTCAAAGCCGGACAATACAACCGTCTCAACGTAGATATTCCACGCGAGGCGGTCGGAAGGCTCCAGCCGGATGGGGCGTTCACCTGTGGGAACACATAGCCCAGTCGCTTCACAAGGCGGCTTGCGCTTGTCCTGAAGGTATCCAGCGCAACATCTCTGACACCAGCCCCAGCCATTGATTTCCTGAAGCTCTACGTAGTCGGCGAGACTGATGAGTCGGGCAAAGGGACGGTGAGTTCCGGCTCCTCAGTTTTCGGCGGATCGGTTTTCTCGCCGGTTGCCGTGCCCCACTCGGCCATGAGTTTCTTCTGACCGAGCCTCAGCATTTCCCGTACGCGCTCGGTTGTGATCTTATGGATATGCTCCGTAGCCGCGAATCCGATCAGCAGGCGCGTCTCATCATCCAAGAGCAGGAAATGTTCTGTCGAAAACGGGAGCGGCTCGCCGGTATCAAGCTCGGTAACATTCTCCCAGCCGACCGCGCAACGCGGTGCAATATCCAGAGTCATCTCCCCAATGTCCGGTCTGCCGGTTCGTTCATCTGCGATATGCGCCTTTCGCAAATCCTCATACAAAGGACGCGGACATCTCTTGTAGAGAATGACCGCGCCTTCTCCGTCGGGAACCTCAAACCTGAGTGTCGTTTCTCCTTTTGCGACCTTCATTGAACCGTCTCCCTGTTTTGTGCCTTAGTAGGCAGAATCGTCTTGCCCCATGAAATAGTTGAAGGGGCAGCTGTCCAAAGTTTCGATGATGAGTTCGCTATTTTCCGCACCGGTTGTTGGAGTGCAAGAGCCTCCGAAAGAATCCGTCGGCGGTTGCAGACATTTGAAATTGTATTTCTCCGCAAACATTCCCGGCCCGTCAGTCGGCACCGAAGCTTTCTCAAGTTTCAATGCACGGAAATAGCAATCAAGAGACATGGCGGTGTGTGATGCTCCAGTATAGATTTCCGGGCCACCACAATGCAATTGTGCCATGAGCAGATCGCCCGCCGTGAAATTGTTCAGGCGCGTATCCGCCCGATAGCGTGGGATCGTGAACGATCCGGACACTTCGCGCTTGTTCCCGCGAGCAGGTTCTTCTCGATATAGACCGCTCGCCAGTGTTTGCAGATCAGCATCAAGATTGTTTTTGATCGAAAACTCCATCTCGGAGATGCCGAGATTGTCATCATTATCAAGAGAGCCGGTTGTCTGTGCTCCGAGTCGGAAAGCGCAATCCGCAAACTGTATCCGACTTGTGACCGGATACGTAGTCATGGCATGGAAAGCCCACGTCGCTTTCTCATCATAGTTGCGGCCAGTTGTGCGCCGATCAATCCAGAACGGCTTGAGTTCAGCCGTGATCGTTAGCCCTTCTTTGTTCAACTTGAACGCGAGAGATTCTACATAAACACCTTGCCATTCGTGAACGCTCACGCCCTTGTCAATGCACAGCGTTCCCCAGCGAACAAAGCGGGCCGCCGTTGCCCATGGCGTGATCCCACAATCGCTCACAAGTTCGCGGTGCATATTCTTGGAGAACTCGTACTGATGACTAAAGCAATTCGCAATCGAATATGGAGTTGTGGCAACCGGGTTGTCCGTCCAATCGGGAGAGATTGTGATTTGTGTTGTTGACGGACGAGCAGTGATTCTCCGCACTTGAGAATAAATATCTCCGTTCGTACCGAGCTTTTCCAAACGCACAAATTCACCAACAACCGTAGTCGGGAAAGTTGCTCCTGTATCTCCAAGGTGGCTTGCATCTGTTCCGGTTGCCGTTACTGTGCCAGCAAGAGCATCATCACCGTTATAGCGTGCATTGAAATATGGCCCTTCCAACGCCGCACTTGTGCGCACTTTCTCGAATCCCATGCAGGCGGCGAGTAATTGATTGAGGCCGCAATACCGGCCAGAGAGTTCAATCGAGCCGGAAGGGATGCGAGAGATGTTGTGATGCTCTGCAAATCCTGAATTACCGAGCAGCGTCTCATCGGCTTGCCAGCCTTGATTTGCTTCAACGTTCTCTTTCAGAAACGAGAGCAAGTCGAATGCGCCGAGCGTATCCGGTGTCGGCGTTCCGAGCGCAACCGGATAGGCGAGGTCGGTATTCGCATAGCCGACGAGTCGGAAGGCCGCCTTTGATTTATAGCCAGCAGGAATGCTTGCGCTTGACATGGATTAGCTCCAGATTACAGCCGTGCGACCGTCAGTAGAGTTCAGGAGTTCGATTTGAAACTCGTCGGGAATCTTGTTGGTGGTTGTGACCGAGTTAGTCATGTAGTCATTGTGCAGCGTAGCCGAGGACGTGCCGCCATTGTAGAGTAGCCGCGCCTTGACCTTGACCGGGAACATAGCCGGACTGTCCACAGGAGCGTCCACCTTCTCCAGCTTCACGCGAGGGCAGAGAATCGAGAACGTGCGAGCGGCGGAATCAATGCTGCTCTTGATGTCCACCTGAAGCTCCGTGCCCGCTTCACACCAAGCTGAGAGTGCATCGCTCTGATAACGCGGAAGCGTGAAGTCCAGCATGACTGTGCGTTTGCCGTTGCGCGCCGGTTGAAGCGTGAGGCGTTGCGCGTGTGTAGTAGCATTATCGCCATGCGTTCCCGCGCCGACCGTCGTGGCATAGTCCGGCGTGGAGTATTCAGGATCGGACAGATTCGAGTTGAAATCCAGCGTGAACTCGTTGATACCGAGCGCATCCCCCGCCGCGAGTGCGTTGGCCGCGTCGCCGATTCGGAAGGTCAAATCTTGAAACAGAACTCGCTTACCACCATTCGCCGCGAGGTTCGTGAATTGTGTCGCGCCGTTCGTCGTGCCCGTTCGCAAGAGCCGATGACAGACAACCGGGAAGCTCACCTTAAGCTCCTCGCTGACCTTGCCGGAAATCTTGAAGCCCTTGAACATGCAGGAAACGAACTCCCAATAACTCACCTTCTTGTCAAATACGATTGTGACCGGGCGAGTCGGGGATTCTGTGTGCAAAAGAGTGCTCACATAGCTGGCATTGATAAGCGGCGAGCCGCCCATTGCAGCCGCGAGCCACAAGTCCGATCCGCAGAAATAGTTGCCGCTCTTGAGCGTATAGCGGAGATCAGTCTCGATTTCTCCGGTCACGCCGATTTCACCAAGATCGAGAGCGTCCTGTCCGGCCAGTCCGCGCAGCGACATATCCTCAATCATCTTGATCGCTTCAGTCAGCGTTTCTTTGTTGACCGGAATGCGATTGGTGATTGTCGCAGCGGTTCCCCATCCGGGGCTTGCAGCTTCAATGACCGAGCCGCAAATCAGAGGATAACCAGCACCGAGTCCCATGAGTCTATCTCCAGAGGTTTAATTGTTATGGATTCACCGTTAGCGTCGCTGTAGGTTGTGCTCCAGCCAAATACTTGCGAACATATAAATAGTCCACGTGGGCAACTCCTCCACGCCTACCACTTACATCCCAGCTTGACCCAATGGCAAATAACACGCGCTTTGCATTGTCTCTAAAGTATGAGGTCGGCTTCCCACAGTAGAAGGTGCCCCCGTGCTTCCAGCGCACGGAATCCTCCGTGATCCAGACTTCGACGTCCTGCATAGAACAACGAGTAGCAGAATCTGGAAGTGCTGAGTTATTCTGAATGTTTCCAAATGAACCGTCAGCCAAAACAGTGTCAAGCTCCATTGTATTCTGCCAGATCACACCGTAGCCACTCTTCAGGAGTTGCCGTGAGTATCCGGTGCTGGGCCGTTGAGTAACCGCCCCCGCACCGATAGCCATTGTCGCATAGACTTGCTCGCCGTAGGTCTTATCCCACTGGTAGGTGTTGGTTAATGCCATGCGACCGCCAAAGATCATCGGGCCTGCGAAGCTGCTGTCAATAGAGCGCAAGCCAATACTTAATTGATGACCAACATCTACGCTCGGAACGATATGTGCCACTCCGCCAGTCACTTGTATGTATCCATTGGGCACTAAGGCTCCGGGAGTTTGGAGCTTCGTAACTGTCCATTTGTTGTTGTAGTAGAAGGTCGCACTATCGTCGCGGCGCGGAGTCAATCCCAATACTGATCCGCGCCCTTTTCCGCTCGTTGCATAACCATAGTTAGTGTTATAAAATGCCCCCTGCCAATATCCATCACGAAGAAAGAATTGCACATCGGCCATGTCATCGCTTTGAGAATAGAGGCAAGAGCGCACACCATCTACTGTCCAGTCCAGAAGGTTTGATGAGACATAAATTGTCATACGCTGCGCGTTGCTTCCAAGTTCGCCTTGCCATCCCGTGTGTGCATTGAGATAGTAGGTTCCGTTCTGATAAACCAGACCGTCACACACATTCATGGAGTCGGAACACTGTCCGCCCTCACCCTTCCAAACGATAGGAACGGGCGGATTGGTTTGTCCGGGATGCGAGATAACGGACAGATGATAAAGGTCTGCCCCGCCGGACAGAGCGATCATCCCGTAATCCGATCCCGCCGCATCGTATTCTTCCCCAAACCAAGCCGTATCCCCCTGCGGTTCCCAGAAAACATGGTACGGTGGGTTATCAGTTGCGTTATAGACACCCACAGGGCTGCCCGTATCATCAGCCCAGTTGATAACGGAGGACATGGTATCTACAGCGATGCCCCCCCATCCCCACGTGGTACCAAAGTCAGTTGACCAAACGAACGATGTTAAATCTCGTCCGTAAGAACCCTGAATGGCCTTATCCTCAAACAAGCAGAACAGTGTATCGCCCTCGCCGTAGAACAGCCACGGGTCTTCTGACCTCAATGTATCGTTAAGACGACCCTCCCTGACCCACGTTTTCGCATCGTAGGAAGTGTAGATCACCACATAGACCGAGCAGGGGTCGTAGGTTGCCCCCCACCAGCCAGATACCGCCGTCTTGTAGCGACGCATAGTATCAGGATCAAGCGTGTCATAGAGTATATTCCCAATCTCCCGAAATCCTTTGGCGTACCACGCCTCTGCGGAGTCATTAGGAATGAGAACCAAAGTGTCGGTTGTTATCATAGGCCAATCATCAAAGTCGGCCACTTTCGGGTATAAATCATCCTCTACATCGAAACCTTCCCCAAGTAGCATTGCACTATCGCCGTTGTGGGTACTGATGGGGGCATAACCGACGACCCGGACAGTGCAGGCAGCGGCAGACAATACCGTATCCATCTCGATCCAGCCGGTCGAATCCTCGTGATTGGGAACCCAATAATAAACGGGAACTCCGTTGTGGTGCAGGTAAGCGGTGAAGGTATTCGCGCCGAGCGCGGAGAAATCGGCCGCAACTTGATAATCACTGGCGTCAATCGAAGATGCCGAGACCACGATGTAGCCGAAATCTTCATCCGATCCGTATCCCGTCAGTAGTACCGAGTCCGGGGAACTCAAGCTATTGCTGAAGATTTGGAGCGTCGGGAAATAGTATTCGTAGGAATTGGGATCGAAGGTGATCTGCACTCGCAATGTTTCACCGGGAGCAATGCGAGCGGGGCCGGAAAAATCTGTAGAGAACACGGAGACATCGGGAATGGAGTCCACGCGCACGGAATCCAAGCCGGTGCTGATTAGGAGGAGAATGCGCGTGGAATCGAACAGCACATGGCCGAAGTCGGATGTGATTTCGGACGTCACTATGAAATAGCAAGTGTCGGCTGTGAATTTGTCGGCAAACCAGTTCCCGCCGATGGCCTGACAGGCTACATAGGTCATCATTTCGCTGGTATCATCGTGACAGCAGAGGCCGGAATCGGGCGCGACGGTTGAAGAAGCTACCCAATCTGAACTCCATGATTTCCAGATCGAATCCCAGCGATTTGCCCATTGCGAAAAGGCAACCGTAGTCATGAGAGCGGACAAGAGAATCAATAAGGATAGTTTCTTCAATTGTGAATCAACTCCTGCACATCGAGCGTGAGTTCGCAGTAATGGCAGACGACAGTACCAATTTCAATGTGAGAAATCTCTCTTGCCTGCACTGGGTATGTCTTTTCGCATGTTCCATTCAAATCATCCGATGGACGGAAAGCATCAAACACATCATCAATAAGTTGTTGGAATGCTAATTCAGTTTCCTTCTCGTCTAAAAAAGAATAATATCCACGCATGACAAATGTAGAAATGCGGAGATTATCTTCATTGGTCAATTCATCTTCTTTGATCGGAGCTTCTCGTGAAATTATCCATCCGCATATCCGATCCTGAGTTGAATCAAACATTAACTCCTTAAGCCGCGCCAATTCCCTTATTGGACGCTTAAACAGATGCACTCGCCCCGCGCCTTCGACGAGCGATAGATACCGCCCGATCTCCTGTGCAATCTGTAGGTAGTTGGAAGGCATTAGAGTTTTGAAACCTGCTCTACGAATTTCTCAATAGCACGCTCGAACATGGCTACAACCGTCGGGCCGCGCTCGTCAAAGCCTTTTTGGAACATAAGATGAGCGCGGGTCCCACGCCGTGCGATTGCAAATTGAATCCGCCGAGCCGTTCCCTCAATCATCCCTTCCATCATATCCTTAGCACGGACACCCTTGAATCCACCGGAGCGCAAAGACGCGGCGGAAATCTTCGCCTCAGTTCGCATGGAACTCCCCGCCCCGCCGAGTTTGCGCTTAACCCAGAGTATCAATGGCGCGAGTGGCGGCCAGTGCGGTTTGCTGCCCAATTCGACAGGGAGGGCATAGGGAATCGAAGTCTTTATGTGTCCGAGTATCTGATCTGCCGAGACAATCGTTTCCGCCCCTATTGAATTGCGAAGGTGTCCGAAACATTGTGGCGTGAAACTGAATACCGCGTTACGCAGAATCACCACTCCGCCCCGCGTCGTATCCCCGAAAATATCCATCCCGACTTCGCGTACCTTCTGCGGCACGATGAACTCCGCCCCCGGCGGCTTGAGTTCTATCTGTATGAACTGCTCGGCCATTAGAAATTATCAACCGCTCTCGGACGCCGACCGACTGAAATGAAAGCCGCCCCGCCAAGCGGAGGCTCATCCTTCAGGTATCCCGATAGTCCACTCTGCTCTCGGTAGATTTTCGACATAGCCTCATATTGCGATTGCCGCGTCTGATAGCTCACGGTGTCCGAGGCAATGTTGGAGTTGGAGAGCGCAATCACCCGCACGGCCATCATGTCCAGACAGAAGCTCGCGGCCAGCAGAACCACGCTATCCTCATCTCCCTCGTCGCGCAACGTGCTCGCAGCATCCGTAACCGAATGGCGAGAGTTGTAATAGACCCGCACGTATTCCGAGGCCGATGGAGTAAGCGCGTTCAGTCGGAACCAGTAAGCCCCCGCCGTTTTCTCGTAGGTGGCGTAGCAGGATGGATCAAGAGGCGGAGGAGGCGTTGGAGTGTCCGTCGTATCCCACGGATAATAGACCGTCCCGATTTTGCTGAATCCGCCGACCCATGTTGCTGTTGCAAGTGCCCACTCATCGGTAGTTCCATCTCCAGTGATTGTCTCGAAAACTAAATACGGAGAGCGAAACGACAGAATGCGCAAAGCGCGACCGATTGCGGATTTAATGTCCTCTTCCGTCAACAGGCCGTCAACATCCTGAATCTGACGCTTAACATCTTTCAGCAATGTGCTTAAATACTTCACGACTTCGCCTCAACGGTCAAAACATCAATCGTTAAGCTCGTGCCGGAAACATAAGCCGCCGTAATGCGGAAGTAGCTCGCACAAGCCGGAAACACCAGCGCATAGTCACCCGTTGCCGTCAGTCGCATCTTGCAAATCTTGAACGTCTCGTCTGCATCGTTCCAGAGATACATTGGCGAGAATGCCGTGTTATCCGACGATAGGTCTATCGAAAGATCAATGATGCCAGAGCTGACAAGTGCGCTCACGCTAACGTGGATGATGATTGTCTGATAGGCCGAGCAATCATATCCGCCAGTGGATACGTCGCTGGCCGCACTGGTGTAGGTCTTGACCAGCGTGCTCCCGATTCCATCATAGACATGCGAGGAGCGATCCATTTACGGAAGCCTTTCGATTTTGATTTGCTCGATAACTCCCGTCACTTGGAACGTGTCGGTCAAACCGCCCTGAAATGCAAATTGCAGGAGCGGAGCATAGACAGGAGAGAAAGGTTCAATCCAATACTCGGCACCGGGAGTCCAATCCAAAAGATATGCAGTTGTGTCCGCTGCGCTGCGAATCGGGAGGGCAATCCATGAACTTCCGACCGCAACCGCGCTCCATGAATCAAGAAAGATCGGGCGGTAAAAAACGGCTATCGAATCCGTCGCACCGCCGAGCGAATCACAAACAAACCCGATACTGATTCCTTCGCAACCTCGCGCTCGGTGAACGGTCACGGTATCTAAACCGAGACCGAAACAGGTATCAACAACCATAGCGCGGCCATCCCGTACAACGTAATACGTCGTGCCGTTTATGTCCACATAGGGTTGCCGCCATTTGTTGATCGGGTCTGCGCTCGCTACGCCAAACAGAATGACCGCCAAAAGCGCGGCGGTCAGGATATGCAAAAGGGCTGTTTTCATCGAGCCTCCGGTATGTCATGAACAGAATCCAGAATGATACTTCGGGCGCATAGGCGGGAATGATCCGCCTGCGGTACATTCCTTGCGCGCCTATGGTTTAATGAAGGAGTCTGCAACTCTCTTCAATGGTTCAGTTGCAATCCGCTTTGTTGCGGTCAGCGTCAACTCGGTCGGATCGCCGTCAATCGGCTGCGTTCCCTCGATCACAACGTCGCAGATTCCAGCGAGAGCTTGCGTTGCATAATCCTGCAAGATGGATCGAGTGAAACCGGACTTGTGATACATCCCCGGCCCGTCCTGTGACCCGTAAACCATGAGCAACTCATAGGGATGTCTCCAGCGCGGATCGTGTCCGAAAACTCCATCTTCAGCAATCGCCTTCGCAGCATAGGACAGGTTTGGAACCTTGACCGTCAGCACTCCGCCCGGCTTGACGATCCGTGCCCACTCCTTCAGGGCAGGCACAACGTCCTTGATTTCCAAGTGCTCCAAAACATGCGAGGCGATTGCAAGATCGTAAACATTATCCGCCGCCGGGATTGTGCGAACATCACAGCGAAAGTCCGGCTTTGCGTCCTCATCTGAATCGAAGCGATGCAGCGTGTTCCCCTGATAGAGCGGATTCGTAGTCTTGCCGCAACCTATGTCGGCAATGAGCTTGCCTGTGACTTCTTGCGGAATCCGCGTCTTCTGCGGCATCCCGTCACACAGTCCAAAGAGCTGCCCTGTGTTCCGATCTTCGTGCCAGCACTGAATCGCGGAGTCACACATTAACTGAACTCCAGCATCCTTCAGCTTGGCAAAAAAATACAAGTCCTCGGTTCTGGACTGCTGAAACCACGGTTGCATCGGTGCGGATGGATCGCGCTGCTGGTTCGCAAAGGACATCTCATAGTCGAGACTAAACCACGGATCGGGGATCGTCTTGAGTGTCTCAACATCCAACAGCAGACAATCACAGCCCGCCCAATCTATCGGGAAGTATTCTCCCGCCTTCCAATCCCAATACGGCCCCTCCATGTACCCGCGATAGATATACGGTTCGGGAACTGCCGTTTTCGTCCAATAAACTCCGGTAATCGCTTTTGCCCCTTCGCGCCACCGCTTCAACATCAAGTTCAGCGTGTCACTTGGAGCATGAACATCGTCACCGAGAAAAAACAGAGTCTTTGCGCCGGTCGCTATGGCAAGCCGGACTGCGTTGTTGCGCTTGTCGGCAATGGAAGCGGATTTCTCAGGATCGAAAACTTCCCCTGCAACATTGCCGAGCGGCTTGCTCATGTAAAAGAAATGCTGCGCCCAGACTGTGCTGACCTTTCCAAAGGTCGGCACATAAATCATGCAAAGCATGAGGTGTCCTCCTCGAATTATTGCTTAGATGTACGTGAGTTGCAAGTGCGCGATTCCGGCGGGCATTACGGTCGTGCTGGAAGCGGAAGCCCACGCGAGCGAAAGAACATCTCCGGCGGAAACCGTCGGCGTTGCGGCGAGAGTCAGTGGAAACGGCTTGTAACTCGCATAGGCAGTCGTGCCGAGGAACGAACCGAGAACAACCGTGCCGGTTCCGGCGCTACCAGAATTGATAAGCGTGAGTCCGGTGTTCTTGTCCGCCACTGACACGCTCGAAGTGGACGGAATAATCGCACAGTATTTCACGCTCCCCGTATAGGCCGCACGTCCAAGCGGATAGGTGGCCGAGGCCGCGTTGGATGCGTGTCCAGCATAGGCGATTTGAAAGTGTGCCCAGTTCCCCGGAACATCGCAAGCGGAATTGTCACCCATGACAAATTCTCCTTATTTCATTTTGTTCGTTTGCGTTCAAAGCCCGCAGGCAGGCAGCAGCATCGAGGAGGACACCTGACGCTGCCGCCCACGCTGCGAACATCTCTTAGGCGATTTGCCCGTAGATACCGCGATGGTCGCCCGGCTCCACGTCGCGCCAGTTCTTGACCTTGATGCGGATTTTGTCCGCCGTGAAGTTCGAGCCGGTGTTGGCCGGTTCCGTCACGACTTCAGGTTGCTCCTGTCCGTTCAAGAATCCCACCATGACCGCCGGAGCCGGAGTCGTATTCGGATCGGCAAGCAGCCACCAGTTCGCGGCGACAGTAGCGTTCAGCATGATGATCGGCTCAATGCCTTTGCTCGCCATCGGGTTTGTCATGCCAGCGTCGGGCAGGAAGTCCGCCCCTGAAGTGAATCCGCCCGCCGTTGCGTTGGCCAACTGAATCGCCCGCTCCCCTTGCGTGAGACGAAGTGCCTGAGCGTTTCGGAGCGTATGCGTGAGCAGAAAGCGCGGTTTGTTCAGGTCGCCGAGAACCATGCTGGAACCAAATTCGGTCTGCGCAACCATTGCGCCCCATCCGGCTTCGAGCACCAGGCTATCAGTCAAATCAACACCGCCGGTCGCAACGCCGTTCGAGTGTCCGGCAATCACCAGCGAGGTCGTATCCGAGCCGTAAGCGACGGCCACATTCGTGCGAATCAC
The DNA here is from genome assembly GCA_023228245.1 of Candidatus Pacearchaeota archaeon. Next base: position 18,014 of record JALOBN010000018.1, on the reverse strand, counting down.
GTCCATGACATCAAGGTAGATGTCGCGCTTCATGCCGTCACTGAGGGCACGCTGTAACCGTTGCATGGCACCGAGATCATCGTTGATGACCATTTTGTCGGTGATAGACATGATCTGACCGTATTTCACGGCGGACATGCTGATGTTCTCATCCGTCGGCACGGTTGTGGTTTCCTGATACGTTCCGCCCTCGGAAATGGACGGCGCAGCCGCGTACCAGCCTTGCCGCGTGAAGTTGTGAGTGTATAGGTCTTTGAACGAAACGATGCGAGCGATGCGCCGCCAATCGTCGTACTGGCTCGGCTCCTTGTAGTCCGCAATAAACTGATTGTGCTTAGCCACGAGAAATACTGAGGCGAGATCAGTGGATACAAACGAGGCCGTCAGGCGGCCAGTATCGAGATCAACCAATCTTGAAGCCTTGCGCCCCATTCCGCCGCTCAGTTCCGCGAGTTTATCAAAAACAAAATTGAGCGGTTCATCGTACCGGCTTCCGGTAATCCGGGCATTTGCTTCATGTAAGGAGCGAAAAGCCGGGACCTTCTTCCCATCTGGCCCAGCAATATCCCGCCCGGCCAGCATCCCGCGCATAGCGAGGATCAGCAGATCGGTTTCGCATTGAGGCATTTCGATAGACCCGGTGACGCGCATGATCGGGACGAACTGATCTCCGAGAATGGCCTTGAGATAGCTGGCTTCTTTGTCCAGTTCCGCCTTGATCTTGGCCGGTTCGTAGGTGCGGCTCGCCTTCAGGCGTTCTGCGATTTGCTTCTTGGTAACATCGGGCAGATGCGACGCGGTGACTTCGCGCTCGATGGTGGCTTCGCCGATCACGGCCTTCGACTCTTCGCCGAGCTTCTTGGCTTCTTCGAGAATCTTGTTGGCTTCCAAGACCGCCGGGGCTTTGGAAACGTCGGGCGGAGCAACCGGAGTTTCCTTTGCCTTGACAGGTTCAGGTTTCTCAGGTTCTGGCGTCTTTGCCGGTTCAACCGGAGCAGGCTTGCTCAGTTCGCCGCTCAGAGCATCCAGTAAGTCGAATTGCGCTTCCAGAGACTCGCCCTTCTCGATCTTGGCAATGGCCTCGCCGAAAATCTTGAGAGCGTCCGCCTTGTCCTTCAGTGCCGTTTGCAGTGCAGTTTTGCATTCGGCGAATACGTCCGCCTTGTCCGCCCAGATTTTAGCCTGAGCTTCTTTCGTCACTCCGGCGGCTCTGAGCAATGCGCCGAGAGTGGCGACTTGCTTTGCCGTAAGGTTCATTTCCGTACCCTCCAGACTTTGTGACGCGGCGAGCCGGAGAACCTTCCCGCCTGCCGCCGGATAACGTACCATATCGAGTGTTTTCAAAGACGTGAGCCGCTTCGGGTGATCGTACTGAACACCGTCAACGGAGATAATATCCCAATCCGCCGAGCCGTCAATCGAGAATCCATCGAAGTCCGCGTTGCCGGAAAGCGAGGCTCGGATCGCCTCGTCAATCTGCGCGTCAGTTACATCCAGTCCGACGATGATCCCCGACTCGCCTGTTGCCACCTTGCCATACCGAGCACCGGTAAGCCGCCCGACTCGATTCTTGAGAAAGACAATTCCGTTCTCTTCCGTTGCCGCAAGAACTCCGTCGGGCAGGTGGTCATGAAATCCCGGCTTGAGTTCATAGGCCGCAACCGGAACGCCCTCAAACACAGAGACCGAGGCGCGCAAAGACTCCTCGGTCGAATAGATCGGTTTTCCGGTCGGCCCTTTTTTGGACGGATGCCACGGCCCGACGGCAATCGCAAGTATCTCGTAGCGACCGCCACCGTCCGCCGATGCGATCAAGCGTGCTGTAGGACTAAGGATAGGCACGCACCGTATATAATGCGTGGCAACCCTATTTCAAATAACGTCTGCTAATAATGCGACATGCGATGTTTGCATATTAACGGATAATAATAAAAAAGGCGCGGGATGAGCCGCGCCTGACCAATTTGTTGAGCCCAACAAAATGGTTACGATTCCAGTGCCTCGATCACGCTCTCCTCGTCCACAGTGTAGCCGCACGCGCAACAGATTGTCTCACCTGCTACCGTATTTGTTGCCATACTATCATCACCCATTGCATCATGAGGATACATGAGTTTCACTCCGCTCGGCAACAGGAACGGTTCGTCAAATGGAACACTCACGCCGTCCATCTGCTGATGATCTTCGCGCCGCCCCGGTCTCCACGAACCAAACTGCCACGTCTTTTTGAGAGCCTTCGGGTTTGGCATGTGGGCTTTGAGCGATTGGAGTTGCGTATCCAGCGTCACGTTGTAGATTCGGTTGACCTCGGTTCGCACGATCCGCTCGGCTTGATAGCTCACGCCGCCCGCTCCGCCTGCCCCGATGACCGTATCTATCTGCTTCATGGCCTCAAACGGCGTGATACCGCCGATTCCCGCCCGGCCTAAGATCGTATTAACCTGTGGCATGAGTTCCGGCGTGATCGTGCTGACGAGTTCCGCCGCGTATCCCTGAGCCGTGATTGCCAAGTCAGCCGACGGGGCAAAGAACATCCCCTCCAGTTCCGCCTCATCCGCAATACTCTCGATTCGCGCCACAGCCGCGTCAATGGCCTCGCGCTGGGCGTCCTGCAAGGCTTCACGTATCTCCTCGGCCATTTCGTCGGACTCGGCTCGGATTAGTTCCGATAGCTTAGGCGCGGCCACTGTGGGCAGTTCTTTTCCGCCCTCGGTTGCCGCTTGCCGGATGGCATCATTGATCGTCTTGCGGTGGCCGTCCACAATCTTGAACACGCGGAGGCGAGTCTCATTGCTCAGGGCAAGCCCCTCGCTCTGCATTCCCCTGATGCGCCGCGCGAAGTTGCGGACTTTATCGGGACTTACTGGCATCGGACTCTTTCTTCTTCTTCGCTTCCCGCCGGATGCGCAAGGCTATCGCTATCGCCTGCTTGCGCGAGTAACCCTCGGCTTCCAGCCGCTCGATATTCACGCGCAACGCGCTCGGTCTGTCACTTCGGATCAGAGGCATAGTTAATTGAACAGCGCGAATTTCGGTTGTAGGGTTGCGGCACGGATGAGGCGCGTATCCCAAGTGAACCAGAGCACCGCCTCTGGTCGTTTGTCGGCGGGCAGTGCAGCAATCATGGCGGCAGCCGCCTCCGCGTTGTTATATTCCACGAATAGCGCAAGCCACCAGCGATGACCGGACTCAGACCAATAGGTGATAGATTTCTGGAGCGAGTTCATGTTGTCCTCGTTCCAGCACAAGAAGATCGCCGGGCAATCTTTACTCAGTGCCGCCGGTGCGGTTGCGAATCCGCCGCCCGCCGGATTGTTGGCACGCTTGAATTGCTGGCCGTTGTGGTGCGGGTCGAAACAGTCGGAATAGAGTAACGCGGGCTTGCCAGTGATAGCATAGGCGAACTCTGCGAAGTTGCTTGCATGATCCGCGTAAGCCGCTCCAGCCGAGCCGAAACGCTCCAAGACATCGCGCTGGTAGCCGAGTATAGACGGCTCGTCTCCCGTCCCAAACCAGCCCTCTAAGCACGGATGATTCTGAGCGAGTAGCCATTCCCATTGTTGATAGGCGAGACTGTAGCCACGCCAGAGCGCGTGACGGTTCGCGGTATTCGGGCAGTCGCAAGAGAAGTTCCCCGCCTCCGCCGGTCGGCAACGGTACATCGGTTTCTGGCAGTTCCAGAAACTTGGCTCGGTTTCAGATCCGACATTTTCACCCACATCCGGCAACCGCTCGGCCAGTTGCGCCGGAATGATCCGCAAGGGATAGGCGTCGGCGAAACACACAAACTGCCACTTCGCGCAATCCAGCGAATGAAATCTGATCCGGTTGTATCCTGCCTTCAGTTCCATGCCGGAGACGTTATAGTATTGCTGCGTGTCCTCGTCGAATCGGTAGAAGCCAAGCCCGCCGACCTTCCCGTTGTGTCCCTTGCACGAAACGTAAACGCTGAACTCGTAGTACCGCCACGGCTCACAGATAACATCATAGAACAGTCGGTAGTTTGATTCAGCGGACGGAGTGAGGTCGAAAAAGAAGGGCTTGTCAGATTCAAGGTTGTCGGTCAATAGATTCTGAACGATGAACGCGGTCGGATCGGGAACGACCGTTGGGAGATAGCAGGAATTGCCGTAAGAGAACTTGCTAAGTTGCTGAGTCTCGAAACACACCCGCAAGCCCGCTTGATCGCAGCGCGAGAGCGCGGCGTTGATTCGGGCACGCAATGCAATCTCGGATTGACTTCCCTCGGAATGGAACGGCCACGACTTACTCCACTGCGAAAGAATTGTACCTTTCGCGCCGGATAGGATCACCTCTTCGAGTAGTTGCTCGAAAGTGAAATCATCCGGTGCAATCGGATAACAGTTCACGCGGTGGAATAGTGCGACGTGGTGGTTCATTTCAGCTCAATCGCTACCCACGACCATTCGCCGTCTTGAAATTCCGCCGACGGAGGATAGTGGTAGTTGATACATGCCTGATAGCCGATCAGCGAATCCGGCACGAGAACGTAGGTGTAACCCTTTGGGGCTGGCTGGACACCAGAAAACGGTCTATTCGCAAGCAAAACTCCTTCTATAACTGCAAGCGCAACCACAAGAATAACCAAAGGGATGAAAATCAAAATCGCTATGCGCATCAATCCACACCTCCATCGCGCAATGCGCTCTCGATCCCTTGTGTTGTCCGAGTCTCGTCAATCCCTCCCGACATTTTCGCCGCGAGCAACGTATCAACCCTCGCCTTCATGACGCTCGTGATCTGCTCGATTGTCCGCGAGTCAATGGCGGGCAGCACGAAGTCATAATCATAAATCAACTCGTCGGGAATATCATTCAGTTTGCTCGTGAATATCCGCCATTGGTCAAGTTGGAAATCAGTCACGGCCTTCAGGTCCTTGCGCAACGCGCCTTGCCGGTCGTTCAAGTACGTGATCGGAAGATTGCTGATGTCCTTCGCGCTCGCGTAGGTCAACTCGTCCGCCCATCCCATCCAATGCAACGGGATATTCGAGCCGGAAGAGAAGAGCGCGAGCGACATCTTGAACACTTCCACGCTCTCAGCGGCGGCGATATTGGGAGACTTGAACAGCCACTCAATTGCTTTGTTGTGGCCGAACACTCGCACGTCGTCTTTCTCATCGTCCAACCGTGGCGGGTTGATATAGGCCGGATCAGACGGATTCATGGCCGCGTTGATTTGTTCCTGTGACCAGTTATCCGGGAACGTGATTTCAGACCACACCCGATTGTTGAGACTGATCCGGTCAGTGATTCCTTTCACGATTCGCACCGCGTCGGTGGCCGGATCAATCACTTGCGCAAAGTCTCCCTGCCCACGCAATGACGAGAGCGTTCGGCTGGATGACCAGTAAAACACTTCGCCGAGCAAGCGGCCAACAAGTTTCGGGGCTGCAACTCGTTCCCACGGCGCGAACCAATCGGGAACCTTTTCATCCGCTTGCGGTGGCCGCGCTCCGCCTTCGTATTTTTTCACCAGTTCCAGCGTCCGCTCCTTGCCGCCTTCGAGTACGACCTTGATCCCGGTCACGCGCCGCGTGTTCATTCGGTCACGCACAATCTCCTTGATGGAGTTCACGTCAATGAACCCGACCTCAACGTCTCCCGTCAGAGATGAAGTCATCATGATCGGTACGAGTTCGCCGAACAAGATCATGTCACGCTGCACATTCTCGGCAAGATTCGGCCAGTCGTTCTCCGGCGACTTCCACCACTTCTCCAAAAGTGGCTGTATCTTCGCGGCGGCGGCTCGCTCGGTCGCGTTTTCACTCTCCAGTTTGTTATGTCGAATCCCCGCTTGTTTCCCGACCGTTGCGCGCACCACTAACTCAACCGCTCCCCAAATGATTGGGTTTTTCTTGTATGCGTTCCAGAGATACTCGTTCAGCTTCTTGGCTTTGTAGTCTGGGAGCGTGCGATCGTAAGCGCGAGAGCCGATAGGTTGATCCAGCCTGTCGCTGGTCTCGAACGTGCGGGTTGTGGTAGCCGCCGCAGCGGTTACGCGCCGGTATCCGTACTCTGCGAGAGCCGCTTGAACAGCGCGGCCAAAGCGCGAGGGAGTTTTATCGGGCATTGCTTGATTCCTCTTCATCACAATCATACCCGACCGTGATCTCGTGAAGCCGTCTATCCATTATCTGCGCCATTCGATCAAGTTCCTCTTGCGAGTAAACACGATCAAACGTGACGGTCACAACTGAAGTCATCTGTCTGTAACCAAGCGGACAGGTTGTGATTTCAAAAGCCTTATCGGGCATTGGGCTTCACCAGTGGTTTCAGAAATCCGTCGAGACCATTGACGAAGTGCTGGTTCGACGGATCAGTGAGATTCGCCTTGCGCGAAAGAGCGTGATTGATAACTGATTGAACTTCTCGCAACTCTGCTTCCGGCCTACTCTCCAGCGCGGCACAATTACAGCAAAGCCTATCTCCATCAGTAACATAAACAATCGCGCTACGCACTTCTGGCTCTTCGTGTTTTTCTCCACTAAAGATTGCATCTGCGATTGCATGGGGAAGTTCACGCTCAACAAGTCTATCCATAAATTTCAAACCCTTTCGAGATAGCGACTTATTCGCACTAATTTCTCATAGGACATTCCGTATAGGTCATGTGCGTAGTCTTCTGTAAATGTTTGATAGAAAAAATCTGTAGCTCTACGATTATCCATTTCGCTAATCTGTTTGTAGATACGAGGGGGTGTTCCCCTTGGAATTCTACAAACGAGATCAGCTTCGTATTCATCCGTAGATTTCGGCAAGTGCGTTTCCTTTCCGATTCGATTGCGGGCGTCGCAATACATCCCCGCGTGTCTGCGGTGCTAACACGAGTCGCGCCGCGCCACCCTTGCGGTGTGATCCCCAAAGCAGCATAGCGAGACAATCTCCCCGATCCGGTGAGCGACCGAGCCGTTTCATGACCTTGTCTTTCTCTTCGATAGCAATCTTACCCCCCGCCGCCGTGTGATAGCGCAGACCTACTAAGTCCTCGCGCAACTTCTGATCGTCAGGTAGTCCTATGGCTTCTGGGTTTGCCGGATTGAGAGCCTCGCGGATACACCAGTGAGCAGCCGAGCGACAGTTGACGAACTTGATTTCCCCGGTCTTGTCGGTCTCGTCTGTACCAAGCGAGCCTTTGTAGGACAGCACCGGGAACTTGTCATGACGTAACGTGCTGGCCGTTCCCGATCCAACTCCGTTCGCATCCACGATAGCAAGCTCATATCCCGCGCCGAGGTCTCGCTCGCAACGGTGCGCAATCGCCGTCGTATCCGGTACGCCGAAACTCTCGAAGGGATGAATGAGCAATCCCTCCTTGCGCCCGATGATCGTCTCGGATTCCCCGCCGTCGGCCACGTCCACGGCCAGAGTTTTCTTGCCTGTGTGCCCGGCCTTTCGCATCTCCAGCCCACGTAGCACCGCCGCCTCGAACCATGAGAGCGGAATCAGTCCATCACTGCCCTCATCCCAGAACTCGGCCAGTACGCGCTGTTTCCAGAGCATCGAATCTTCCGGCCAGTCTTGCCGCCACCTCTCGACCGTTGCCGCGTCCAGCAGCCCCGGAATAGGCTGGCCGATCCCGTTCACGTTTGGCAAGTCGAAAGCGGAAATCGAAATCTTCGAGAACTTGCTGTCCGAAAAGAAACGGTAGAACTCGCCGAGCGAGTAAGGGTTGCCAACTGCGAGAAAGCGGTCATCCGTGCCCTGTGCGAATCGCTGCCGAGCGTCTAAGAATATCTTGTCAACACCGCTCGCCTCGTCAGGAATATATAGAACACGCCGGGAGTGGAAGCCCTGAAAGCGAGCCTCGTTCCCGGCGCGAGCCGTGAGTCCGATCCCGTACCACTTCGGGCCGATGTCAATCTTCGCCTGTGTGATCGGGTTATCGTAAAGCGGCTTGCCTTGCGCCGCGCAGTTGTCGTGAATCGCCCTGAAGTCACGCCAGTAAAGGTTCGTGACCATTTCCTCGCTCGGCGCGGTCGTGACGAGAATGCTATCTTCCAGAGTTGATAACCACCAGTGACCAATCCCCGCAGCGGTATAAGTCTTGCTACTCTTGTTCACGCCCTTTACAGACGTGTCGTGATTCTCATATACCGACCAAATTATTTCCTCGGTCTTTGGGAATAGTTGAATGCCCAGCACGTCCACGAAGAAAGCGTCGGGCATGGAGCGGTATTGAGAAGGGCGGGAAATCATCTATCAAACATCGTGATCGCTTCAGTCAACCGCAGAGCTTCTTGCACGGCTTCGAGTTGCGTATTTCCGAAAGCGGTGACTTTCCCCAAGCTGAAATGCTGTCCGGTCACTGCGCTCGTTAATGTTATTCTGCACTTGAACGGCTTAGGCGGACTTGGGGTTGTTCCCCCGATCCACATAGGCTCCGGTTTCCACTCGATCAACTCGACATTGTTCTCGCCGAACTTCTCGCGCAGCTTGGCAAGACCATCGGTAACTTGTTCCTTGTCCAACTTTGGAAACTCTAACGGCATTGCGCGTAACATATGTTTCGTCAGAAGCCCCCCATCCACTAACGGGGGAGATGAATCAACAAGCGGATACTCAGGCCGATGTTCGCCTGTTGGTTCTGGGTTTCCGCGCAAAGTTATTTCGGTCATCCGAAGCGTATATGCCCCACTCTTATCAAATTCAACTGATAGATGACCGTTGGCATTCCCGCAAACAAAAGCAACAAGATCGGCGGCAGAAATCTCTACATCGTTCGATTGAAACCTCGCGCCGTCTTTCGTTACGTGAATCTGAAAAGGTTTTCCCATTCCCGTCTCCCTTAATCAAAGTGATTGCAGTATTTCTGCTCGGCCTGCTCGATCAGTTGGAGCGCAATGGGTGACGGCCTCTGGTGGCCGTTGACCCAGTTGCTTACCGTAACCGGATGCAGACCCAGCTTGCGCGCTCCGTCCTCTTGACTCTTCGCTCCCATGAACCGAAAGAGCCGATCAATGCGCTTCTTGAACTCAATCGGGGCTATCGTTTCCTGCATCGTCAGGAGTCTCCGGGTCTTGGTCTTTGGATTCCGTGTCGTGCCTAAGCCACGCCGTGAAGGTGGTCGGAACGCCGGTCAGGTTCATGTCGGTGCTTTGCCGTTCAATCATCCGCCCGCGGACCTGATAGCCGAGCTTGACCGCACTGAGCTTCACGCGCTCATCGGATGATTTCAAGGACGCTTCATGAGCCTTGCTGATCGCCTCATCGCTCACGCCAAGCAAATCGAGAAAACCGTTGTAGCCGATCTTCTCGATGATTCCCTGCTTGTAGTGATAGGCTTTGACTGCGACGAGGGAGCGGTCATCGCTTGCGTTCTCATGTGTTGCAAGGTATGCATCAACTCCGCTGCTGCCCTTTGCCAGCATCTTGCAGAACACGAGTTCTTTCGGTGAGAGCTTCGTTTTCACTTATAGCCTGAAAATTAACAACTCACGACCTATTTCCCGAACAGCTTCCGGCGGAAGTATTTCTCGATGGCAGGCTCCGGGCCGGATGATTCGAGTTGCGCTGCGCCGGTTCGCGGATTCTCTTTCGCACAGGCCAGCCATATGTCAAAGGCGTATTGCGCGGCTACCGGAATCGGGTTGCTGATGTCAGAACTTGCCTTGTATTTCTCTTTCAGGCCATTGACGATTGCCCGTGCTTTTTCGATGAGGGCTGGTGAGAGTTCGTCTGATTTCGCTTCGGTTTTCGGCTGTTCAGCAGGTGGATTGGTTTTCTCGGACTTGGGCATGATGACCTCGGTTTCGTTCTTTTGGTGTAAGATACAACGGGAAAGGGAGTTTGTCATTAGCGTATGTTAATAATGCGTCACGGGGGAAGGGAATTCTTTGGTCATCGGAAGCTCGCTCCTGTAATCCAGACCGGCTCACAAATGCCGGTGATTCTATCCGCGCACCAATCACCAAAGGCCGAGGCCAACTCTGTAGGCTTATTGTTTGTCGTGACATACAGCAGCGTGTTGCCATTATCTGACCAAATCCTGTCCACCAGTTCATTAACTGCGTCGTAAGCCCAGCGATAGGGACTTTCCGCGTTGCCGGTCGCATTCACGCGGACCGTCATGTCGTCCATGAACACATATCGCGCCGAACATAGCTTGTCCACGGCGGCAGGCACGTTGAACTTGTTCCCGTCCGAATCCGGTTGCGTAAGTCGGTATAGAAACTCCCGGAATGTCAGGACGGCCACGGTGTCGCTTGGGCCAAGTACCCGTCCCGTTGCCTGTGGATCATAGTCTGGATGGTCTCGACCGGGGAATGACTTGATTCTGGCTTTGTATCTACGCTCCTCGGCCAGCAGACACTCCCGCGCAATCGCAAACATGCAGTGGCTCTTTCCGGTTCCGACAGCCCCGCCGATAAAGAGGCCACGTTCCGACCATCGCTCGCCCTTCGCAAATGCGTCTGCGTGTAGTTTCGATAGCTCGTGTAGCTTCTTGACGTGCTGTTTTGTGTCAAGCTCGGCGAGCGTTGCCATCGCGTAGCGCGGCGGAATGCCGTGATTTTCAAACCAGTTACTTTGGCCTTCCCCATCCGTCGAGTTTTTCCTGCATGGGAGAGTTGTTACGGTCACGGTAGTTCCCTTCGTAGAGTTTGATCCAGTTGTCCGGCCTGTCAGGGCCGCCGCGCTTCAGTGGTTTTCCGATGACCCAATCAAAATCACAGATCCAAGATTCTGTTTTCCCCGGCCACGGCCTACCGCGGGCGTGCGGGCTTTGCTCCAGAGCGGTGATGATGTTTTCGATGGTGAACTCTGCCTGAGCAAGGCGGGCGGTGAGTAGCCGCTTTCGTTCCGGCGTGAGCAGGGACACCTTTCGCATTTCGGGAATCTTGACACAAACTTCCTCGTTCCATTTCTGGATAAAGAGGTCGTCGTTGTGGTTACTACTATTCTCTTCTACTTCTACTTCACTTCTACTTAACTTAATCTTAATCTTATTCCGGCTATCTTCCGGCAAGTTTCCGGCATCGTGCCGGATAGGTTCCGGCAGATTGCCGTCAAATGGCGGGCATTCAGGTTTTTCACGCTCAACCCTAAGCCCCACCTGATGTTCCAAAAAATTGGGAAAGTTGAAATATGGCAATCCGTCCACCTCATACTGGATAGCAAGGTTGTGTGCCACCAGTCCGTCGGCAAGTTTCCGGCAAAGTGCCGGAGTCATGCCGTCATCTCGCGGGAAGATGTTCGCCATGAGGGTCGGAACGTCCGCTTTAGTGTTCCCAGCGCAGTCTATGAAGGCAATCAGGCGGTGATGAAGAACGGCCACCCACGGCCCAAACTCCTTGACCGCCGAGGCGATGTTTCCATCTCGACCGACCGATTTCAAGATCATCCTTCCGCGCGCCATATTTACCGATCCTTTTCAAGTTTCGTTCGTGGCCGTCCGCGAGCCATGCTTACTCCTACTTGTTGAAAATTGCCCGAATCACTGCGCTCGTGACTATGGCAGCGGCGATATAAGAGCAACCGCGCTCAAATGGATCAGTTGCATGCATGTTTCCCGTTGCACCTGAGCATCCGACAAGCACAAGTAAAATGAAAAATAGGCAAATGAGAATCTTCATGTTCCGTGTCATTTATCCTCCTCGTGTTCTTTCTCGAACTCTTCGGCGTGTTTCTTGCAGAGGCGGCGTTGCGTGAATCTAAGACCAGACTAAAGCGTCCGCCTCAATATCTGGCCGATTGGATTCTCGTGAGCATCAATAGTCGGTTGCCCGTCAGTATATATTTGACACCCGACACTACCGTCCTCCTCGTCCCAACTCATGGCCATAACATCTGTTCCAAATTCATTGGACAGCCTTCTTGCAAACTCAAAAACTGCATCACGCCCCCAATAATTAAATACTCCCGCAATGACAACATAAGACCCCTTGTGAGCGATTAGTTCCTTAGACATGCAGTGCGACGGGTTTCCTGTCTTGCCGCCCAAATCAGGATCGCAAACTGTATCGTCTGCTCGCATCTCTAAGATAATTTTCTTGATTCTATCTCGAACGTCAGACAAAACAACCTTCCCCGAAAACACCCCGCCCGCTCTAATCCCGATCATGTTAGAAACACAGTGCGCCATTTTAGCTATCTCCCATTTTCGATTTTGACTTCCCTGACGAGGAACGCTTGCGGCTCTTTGCAGCCGTCGCGTTCGCATTGCAGGGGGAAGGCGTTGATGAGCGGGTGAAGGGTGATGTCTTTCAATTGGACTCCGGCAAGCCGTTGTTCAACGGTCGGGAGCTTCGCGTCGGCGATGCGGGCGGCGAAGTCAAGATCAGACTGTGGCATCGGACGATTCAGATTCTTCTTGCAATTCTATCTTATCCGCCTCTTGTTTTCTCCACCACGGCTCTCGGTGCCAGAGAATTATTTCGGCCAATTCGAGATGCTGAACCCTGCTTATTTCACAAAGGAGCGGAATCTTCACAATACGCAACCCGCGAACGCCTACAGCTTCGAGCAGTCCCCACGGATCAGGGCATTCGTCGGGGCGGACTAATTTGCGAGGTGTAATTATCCAGTGGAAATTTGCAACCGTTGTCCGAGGTCTGACCGCCATAGAACCAAACGTACAAAAGAAATCGGCACGGCTAACCTTAGCCTCGAATACAACAGAGACAACGTCGGAAATTGACTCCGGCAGGCCGAGCCTTTTTCTAAATTCCCGCGTTGGCCGATGAATTGCTAACGCATCTACTCGACAGTCCGATGCAATTGTAGCTTCGGAACACCATCGCAATTGCCAACTGCGGGAACGGAGCCATGTCAAGCTCGCGTGTTGCAACCATGCGTGGTCTGGTTCAGGCGGAGCTTGTCGTGCATATCTCTCGTAACTCATGCGCTTGTCTTTCTCGAATCCGCCACGCCGAACATGAACAGCGAGTACGGCCAGAAATGCAGATAATCCACGCGGAACGAGAGTGAGGTGTTCATGGCTTGGCATTCCTCGCGGCGAAGAGAAATGCAGCAAAGTTGGCTATATCAACCGGATCAAGGATTGGCTTTGTAAGCTGTAGCTCAAATCGTTCGCGGAGTTCGTTTTCATAGTTAGGACAAACCCGTTCTCCGCCACCATAAAACTGAAGCCATTCTTCCCAACCTCGCCAACCATGAACTTTTTGAGAATGCAACTTCTTTTTCATCTCAACGGCGATTTGGTCAACAATCGCATCGAGATTCTGTGATTCACTTTGGATTCTCACTTGAACCGCTCCAAGATTTCGAGCGCGGCCTTGACCGTGCTGGCCTCTTCCGCCGACAGCGCGACCGGCTGCGGGGAAGGCTTGCGGAGAGCGATGACCGCCGCGCCAAGCCTTTTCCATTCTTCATATATGGTATTTATTGGGTTCGTGAGTGGACGAGTGGCTATCCTGTGGTGCATTGCATCCGCCGCTTTAATCATCTCCGCGATCTTCTTGACCTCCCCGATCTCGCGGTAGGCGGCAAGCTCTCCGATCAAATCGTTTTTCACCTTTTGCAGCCGCATATTCTCGGCCTTCAACCGAACAGCCTCGTCACAAATGTCAGAAACCTTTTCCGCGAGTTCCGCGAATCTGCTCATTTCGCCTCCGTTATGTCAAAGATGACTTTTGTTTTGTCGCTTCTGAACGAGCGGTATGCCACTCGCACCGATCCGTTTTCAAGCGGATACTGCCTTATGCGATCCGGCATGATACGCTCGCGGTAAATCCACTCAACTTTGTCAATTGCAGCTTCCCACGAGGAGGCTGTAATTGTGTAAAGAGCCTCCTCCTTGCCGGGCTTGGGGATTGGCCGAACATGGATGACGCGGACAAGAAATGTCTGTTCAGTCTCTGGCATTACACCGCCTTCATCACCAGCTTGACGCGCTCGATCCCGTGATCGAGGTAGAGATTGTGAAGCGTGGGATAAAAGGTTTTCCACTCGTCTTTCGGGAACACGAGGCAACCCGCCGAGCCGGGGAAATTGTTGTCAAGGTGAAGAAAGAAAGCAGAACGTATCAGTCCGGAGGCTCGCATCGCATCGTCTTTTGGATGGACAAGGAAAGATGTCTCGTCTTCGTCTGTGTGAATATCAAACCCAATGCCGCCGAGGTTCGGCTTCCATTTCGGGATTGTATAAACCCAATACTCCCCTGCAATCTGATCCGACGGCGGGAGCGCGCCGAGCTTGCGTCTAAAGACCTCTTCGATTGACTGATGCCCGCGCTGGCCAGAGGTGGCTCGCCAAAAGCCAAGATGTTCAACGGCAACAAGTCCGTCCGTACGACATTCATCGGGACGAAATCGTAGAAGCAAAATTTCGCCGTAGATCAACTTGTCACTTTGCGCGTAGGGGAACCGGAACTCAAGAGAGTAGGTGTCGCTCATTTCTTCGCTCCGATCAGTTCGCGGAATAGTTCTGGTAAGAGAGTTGAATAGCGGAGGCGTGGCCATTCACGAAAACCAAAGAGCACGTATCTCGATCCAAGCGTGACCGACATGGCAGCAACTCTCGCGCGAGGCTCCCAAACGTTCGTTGCTGATAGCTCCCACCTGTTTTTGCGTAGAATCTCTTCGCATTCGGCCTTCGTCATTTCTCCTCCTTCGGAATCCAGACGCGAATCGGAATCCAGACGCGAACCGGATGTCCCGACTCGTTTGTGTTTTTATGCGTGGAAATCAAATTCTGTTTCTCAAGGCGCATTACTGCTGCGCGAGTATTCGGAAGGCTAAGTCCACAAACACCAGACAACTCCGTCAAATTTGGCCTGTATTCACCCATGCTCTTAATCACAGCGAAAACATAATCGTTACGAAGTTTCCGTGCCGCGATCCAATTTATATTTTTGTTCAGCAACTTATTGATCCTCGATTGAGTTCATGTCAACGTCACCTCGATTTTCTCGCATCCGATTTCGCGCCGCACGGAATAGCATTGAATCTGCGATGTCTTATCATATAGATACCCACACAACAAACTCTCCACCTTGCGGCCTTTTTCTACGAGATTTATCTTGCGCTTTTCGGGAGCGTGGAAAACCACAGTAAGCGAGAAATATCCCCTCAACTTCTTGTTGCTCCGCTCAAACGCAGCGGCGGTCAATGCGATAAAGTCATGGCCGGGCACGGAAAACTGGATCATGCTTTCACCGGCTTCATGGCGCGAGCTTCATGTGCACAGTCCCTACATGCTGCAAAATACGCTATTCTGTCCCTTTCAAGAAATACAGAATTTGGACGGAGCGTTCCACATTTATCTGCTACCGCTTCGAGCGCGCAAGATCGCTCTTGATTGATAATCCCGACCAGATCCTCGCGGGTCAGCGTTTTCTCTTCTGCAATTAAGTCAAACGATCTGTTTGAATTTTCCCCAATCGGGAGCCTGAGAATTTCGTCGGCCCTCTCTTCCGCCGTTTTCATTTCGACTCCTGCTTTTCTATGATTTCATAATCTTCGCCCACGCATTCAAGATCAGAGCGGTGCGATCCCGCCCGCAAATGTGATTCGAGGTCGAATCCAGACTTGCAAATCTTCTCGCGCAATAGAAACTCCGGTGCCGGAAGATCATCATTTATGCTCGCCTCTATTCCAGAGAAGTCGCGCTCTCCCCAAACACCACCCTCCCCGTCAAGGTGCCTCCAGCAAATCGTTCCGATACGCCCGTCAGGTAGCTTGATAATGGTTCCGAGTGTCATTTCGCCTCCTTAAGTTTGTCCATTTCTTGCCCACAATTCGGGCAGCGCGGATCAATCTCAAACGTGATGAGGATTGCAAGGCAGTGGCCGCACCACCATGAAACGTAGGTCATACCGCGAGCCGCTCCTGCTCCGGTTGCCGCTTCAGGCTCGCCGTGTGTAGTTCGGATAATCCATGCCCGCGCAAGAATCCCTTCGCCTGTTCCCGATCTTCTCTCGTGCGGATCAGATAGTAGCCGTGTCCATTCGACCCGCACTTGTCGGGATAGGCCAGACGAGCAGCGCGGAACGCCTCCCGCCCGCGACGGCGAAGGCTCTCTGCCCCGCAACGGTGGCCAAGCTTCCATCCGAGTTCTTTTGCTGCGAGCGGAGCCTCCGGCGAGTAGTACCGCAGAATCTCCAGCACTCGCCCGACAGTTTCGTCGTTCATCTGATGCTCCTTTGCAGCCATTCTCCGGCCATGCGTTTCCAGCGCGGCCAGTGGTTCAAGACTTGGATCAGACCGTAGCCGAGCGCGGCGATTGCCGCAAGCCAGAGCAACAGTTCAAGGGTTGCGAGAGGCGCGGTCACTTCCCCTCCTGCTTCTTGTACGCCTCGACGATTTGGGGCTTACGCATGGTATGCCTTGACAACATCTTCTCTTGTTGCATCAATTTCTGGATCATGAACACCAAAGAAACCTCTCAGCCATTCTATATGCTTCCACAGCGCGTCGGCCTCGGCGCGAGCAATCTTCAAGTCTATTTCACTGCACTTCAGTTCGGTTTCGAGTTGTTCGAGTTTATCGGCCATAACTTTCGGATCAAGCATCACTCACCTCCAGCCCAAGCTCGCGGGCTGCATTGTTTACAGTATCGAAAGAAAGTCCATCTAATCGAATATCTCTCCCCGCACAAGAGAGCCATAGCGATTGTAGTTTGTAATCTACGCAGAGGCGGTCGCAAAGAATGTCGAATAGCTGTGCTTTTCGCCGGTCTTCTTTCGCCCGCCTCACGAACTCGGCCAGTTCCGAGTCAGGGATGCCGTCAAGGGCATTGTAGGTGTCTTGCATACGCTGCGCAATCGTTTCCCCGGCGCAAACTGCAATGACAGTTTCGCGCGAGTCTTGCACCGGGAATCCTCCGCCCAACACCGCCCCCCGTCAACGATTTGTCTCGATACCAAAAGATTGGTTCTCCGTATTCGCCTGCCATGTTCACTCCTTTTCTATCGCAGCAACGATTGCCTCGAACGGATCAATGCTCATTGCATCCACGCTGTCCCAAATCTTCTGACTCTTTCGATTCAAAGAACCATGACAGATACGAAAAATGCTGGCATGGTCGGCGCGAAGAAGCGCCGATCTTGCTTGTCGCGCAATTCGGACTTCCTTGAAAGCAAGCTCAAGTTCTTCTCGAAAAATACGCCTGATTTGTTCAGCATCAATCATGTTCACCTCGTTGGTTTCTGGCGCGAAGTTTTCTGTAATGCCTCGACAAGAATTGTTCTACAGTCGAGAATGTCTTCGGACAAATCCTCTCCTTTGTCACAATACCACCAGTGAATAAGTTTTCGATTTATCCGTCGTAATGATTGGCGAAGGATACGAATTTTCTCTTTGTCCGTCATTCTATAGTTGTCGGTTTCGGCGCGTTGTTGCCGCCGCCCGCCTTGCCGAGGATCGGCGGGAGGCCATTACGTTTTGCTCACCTCGGCCTTGCGGCCCACAAGGTTTAACGGTCACGGGAAACGCCGCTTTTGTCCCGCTCCTACTGAATTAGAAGTGCTGTCGGGGTGGTTCCTACTGCAATACACCCGAATCGGATGATGGAGTCCCGTTTGCTCCGCTATGCAGACCCTCACGGTTTGGATTGGAACCTACCCCGACAACGCTCCTTCCTTGCGCTCCTGCAAATCAATTCGCTTTTCCTGCCCGCCTTCACTGGGGCAGCCGTGGAGCGATAATAGTTGCCCCTGCATCGGATTCCGCCGACGCTTTAACGGGCGGGCCGCCCGTGCCATTTGTCTCTCTTGAGTTACTCGGAAGCTATTACAACCGAGACAATCACCGACCTTTGCATGTCGGCTCCCTTCCCGCCGGGCCTCGGCAAGCGATGCGGAGTTGAACCGCCCCTTGTGAGCGCGGCCAGAGTCGGACTGGCTGATCCCTTTCGCGCCCTTACGCAGGCCGCGCAAGCCTGCGGTTTTGTTATTCCGATCCGGTCACGGCGATTGTGACTTGACGCAACACGCATGAGGCCGGAACGGTGATGCTGAACGTCTTGCCGTCGGCATCCTTGCCGTACATCGTGAAGGTTTGCCAATCATGACCGAGGTCTGGGTCTTTCCCGAAA
>JALOBN010000074.1:4608-10046 GCA_023228245.1 Candidatus Pacearchaeota archaeon | reverse complement strand
GAAATAACAAGGAGGCGGCATGAAGATCATCTATACGTCTGTTAACTGTCCAAACTGCCATAAACAGATGGCCGCCTGGCAAAAAGCTAACATTCCATTTACAGAGAAGCCTATCCAGGAGCTGCTTGAGGACGGCGAATTGCTGACTGATTACATCCTAGACCACAATGGGGCCAAGCCGATGCAAGCTCCGGTTATCCGAGATGGAGAGATCTGGCTATGAGTCTTCTTGTATGGATCATCCTATGTGATGCCTTGGTGATAATATTATTAACCTGGCTTTTGGAGAGGGAGCTGCGGAAACTATGAAGAGTCCCGCCTCAATCGAGTTTCCCTGGGTGGGCGCAACCATCCTTTATCCCGGCCAAGTGCAAGCGCCTTGGGAATATTTCTTGAACATGGCACAGATGGTCGCGACTCGCTCCAAGTACCTGCATAGGCGGGTAGGGGCGGTACTTGTTAAAGATAATAGGATTGTGGCGACTGGCTATAACGGCACGCCGTCTGGAATGCGAGAATGTCGAGAATGCAGCCGCAATATTCCCGGCCAAGAGCTGCAAGATTGCCATGCTATCCATGCTGAGGAGAATGCTTTGTTACAATGTGCTTTGTATGGCCCGAGCACAATCGGCGCGAGCTTGTATTGCACCTTGCAACCATGTTATCACTGCGCCAAGCTGATCGTGCAGGCCAAGATAGCAGAAGTTGTATATATAGAGAGTTATCCAGACGAGCGAGGGTTAGAATTGCTGAAAGAGGCCGGGATAGAAGTGAATCAATGGAGACGAACATGAAGATCCTCTCCGCACCTAAGTTTTGTATCTTGCAGTTAGCCAGGTTGCTGCATGCGTTGGGGCTAATATGAGGATAGGGGAGATTGTTCGTACTCCCGGAGAGCACGGGCCATACAATGGCAAATATGCTCTGATCATAGGGGCAACATCGAAAACAGTAGATGTATTATGCAAAACCTGGCGATTGACATATGAGAAAAAAGATCTTAAAGTCGTCGGGAAGATCCGAACTGGCAAGACGTATAAGCCAGGCATGGGGCCAGATGCCAAAAGATTCCAGCAATTTGATATAATTATAGTAGACCGTATTTGGACCGCGGATGTGGTTGTATCAGATAGTTGCTATAAATTAGCAGATCTGCGAAAAGCCGCATGGATGGCAAACGAGGGCGTGTTTGCATGAGCACTTGCGGCTCTTGCAGTTGGCTAGGGTATTGCATTGGTTGAGGGTAATATGAAAGACCAAGATGAAAAAAAGAAGATCGACCTTCGCATATGGCTGCCTGATCCGCTCGCGTTTTTTAGGAAGATCTTAGGAGCACTTGCATGAGCACTTGCGGCCTATGCCGGTGGCTTGCTAGATGCCGAAACGAATATGCTGGCATTGCAGACAGCGATACATGCCGATTCCGGCCAAGTGCGTTTAGGCCGGCTAAGAAGTTTAAGCGAGGTGTGCCCAAAACATGCTAGAGAGACTAAAAGCGGCCTGGCAAGCATTTTGCAAGCGACCTGAGCCGCTTAACGGCGGCCATAGGTACGCCATAGAATCTAGCAGCGACCTATACTCATGGGCTGATGCATACCGGATTGACTCCTATTCCGGCGAAGTGATATGGATATGCGACAAGGGCGATCATGTAGAGCTAAAGACAAAGTTGCCGGGATGGGGGATACTGGTTGACTTTGAGCCGGGGGTTAGTGTTGAAGAGTTCAGGAATATAGAGACAATAGAAAAGACAGTATCTATATAGATCTATATAGACCGATGTTCAAGTATATACATTTATCAGCTATTCAAGTTGCACCGCTTAGCTTTATATATTTGGCAAGACATGATGGATTTGGAGCGTTACCAACTCCGAAGGAGCAAAGACATGCAAGCAATCGAAGTATTCTTAGATAGAATCGTAAAGGTAGAAAGCAAAACAGGTAACATCAGCACTGGCAAGGTTACCCGGCTTGATGAAACTTTTGTAGAGTTAACCCATAGGAACGGGTTAAAATCGCTTATAAGCTATGATCAGATCGCGGGAATGGCTGAGATACCTGCGAGGCGACAGCATGAGTAGGGTCCGTTGCCATGTCGAACACATTGAGTTGGATGGTGATTACGGGGCTGTCGACGGTGTTCGTTTAACATGTTCTAAATGCGGCCATCAAACGGAGTCGTTCGGCACCGACGGTCCAAGTATCAGGCGATGTCTTGCCTTGATGAACGAAGAATGTGAATGCGGGCAAAACAATTTCTACGTTGCGGAGGGTCAATGATGGACCTTTCTCGCGCCTTAGATCGTATCCCCTCCCAACTTAGGCGAAAAGAGTTTAGGTTTGTCAGAATCGATATAGGCAGCAAGAAGCCTTTTGAAAGAGGCTGGAATATCCCCGGCAGCAACACAAACTACTCGCTAGAAGATACCAAGTTTCTTGCATGGGTCGGATCTAACCAGAACTATGGAGTAGTTGCAGGCGTTGGCGGCCTGATCGTATTCGACGCAGACGGCTTGCTCAGGCTCACGGAGCTAGGAGTCATGGCCGAACTGCCCGAAACGTTCACGGTCAGGACGGGCGGTGGCGGGCTTCATCTCTATTACCTCTCAGACTTAGACCAAAAGATCATAATGTATGATCGAGAGCTAAAAGACGAAGGCAAGCCGCTACACCTGGGAGAAGTGCAGAGCCGAGGATTTCAGGCGGTAGGGCCGGGGTCGTTGCACCCCAACGGCAAATACTACACGATAGAAAGGGATCTACCAATCGCCTCTATTAGCTCTGAGGTTCTAAAAGGCATCCTGTCCAAGCACGTAGATTATGGATTTGATGAGGCAACGCCTGAAAAGAAGCGGCTCCGGGTTGTTATGGTTGACCCAAACATCCGAGATCCGTTTGATGGTGCCAGGGTTGAGGATATACTTTCTCCTAAAAATGCTAAGAGAAGTAAGACCACAATAAAAGGATCTCATCCGATACATGGCTCAACCGGTGGCAATAACTTCATCGTAGATCTTGCCGAGAATACGTGGCGTTGCTGGAGATGTGGGTCTGGAGGGGGGCCTGCCCTGGCGGTTGCTGTCCGAGAAGGTATCTTGCGGTGCGATCAGGCGCGCGCGGGAGTGCTCAGGGGAGATCTGTTCAAGCAGACGGTTAATGTCGCCAGGGAGAGGGGCTACATTGGGCAGAAGGCCGCTAACTGCAAGGTGGAGAGGGTCTTATGAGGGAATATAAGATGACCTTGCCCACCGGCGGCAACCTATACGCCCGGATCTCAGACAGGCAGATATGGACGTGCGAGATCAAAGGCGCTGCAAAGTGGTATCCGGTTCAAAGAAGTGAAGATCCTGTCTGGATTTCTAACCGCAAATGGGACGGCCTGCCCAAGACATTTGAGATAGAGCCGGAAGCATGGAACGAATTTAGGCAAGGCGTCCAACAGCAAGAAGAGAATGCAGAGAACCAGAGCAAGGAACCGGAAGAGGAAGGTATAACAGAAGAGATCAAGGCAAAGGCACTTGATATCTTGAAGACGGGCAAGCCGGTTGATTACTTCCTAGACACCTTCAATAAGATTCATGTCGGGGATCGAGACCTGGGTGAAATACTGATCTATTGTACCGGCAGCCAACTTAACAAGACCTCTAACGGCCTGCATCCTAAGCTGTCTGGTGAGAGCGGCATGGGCAAGTCAGACGCAGTTGAGACCTTCCTGCATTGCCTGCCAAAATGCGCCTATATCAAGACATCGCTATCTAGCAAGTCGATCTTCTACCACGACATAAAACCTGGCACCCTGATCTTTCTCGACGATTACAAGCAGAATGATGATCTGGATGCTATTATCAAGCAGACTTCCAGCCGGTTCCATGAGCCATACGAGCACCGCACCATAGACAAGGATCGAGAAGCTCAGATAATGGTGGCACCACCTGAGATTGTTTGGGCCATCACATCAGTCGACACATCCCAGGATATACAGGTCTTGAACCGCCAGGTGGGGCTTGATGTGGATGCCACAGAGGATACGACCCGATCCGTCATAGAGCATTTACTAGCGCAGGCAGAACATGGAGAAGAGCGTTTCCCACTAACTGAAGAAGTGTTAATATGTCGTGCTATGATTCTTGAATTAAAGCGCCACTGCTTCAAAGTTGCTATTCCTTTCGCAAAACGTATTAAGTGGCAAGACCTGAGTAGCCGCCGCAATCCCTCTATATTCCTTGATCTGATCCGCTCAAATGCGGTTTGGCACTTCATGCAGAGGGTCAACGGGGAAGATGATTTCATAGAGGCAAACGAGGATGATTTTGTCTCTGCAAAGCGGTTATACGTTGGCCGGGCCGACACTCTGATAGACAAGCTGTCGAAGCCCGAGCGCAGGCTCGCAGAGGCCATCTTGGAGAATCACGGCGAAATGTACCGCGATGAGGCCGCCGCTAAGCTGAAAGTGTCAGTCAACCGTATTAGTCAGTTAACACATGGAGAGAACGGCAAGACGGGCTTAATCCAGAAGCTGCCGGGCTTTAATGTGGAGAAGGTCACGCTCCGAGATGATGTCCGATCCGTTCAGAAAACGATGCTCACGATGGTTGGTTATGATAAGTTCAAGGGATTTGACAGCATCGTGACATTGGAGCCGCCGCTATCGACGGAAGGACGTAAGGACGGTGTAAGTGAGGAACTTACACCCAAAACCGTAAGCAGTCATATACATAGTAAGTTAGTAAGTAATATAGAAGATATAAGAGAGAGAGATTTACATGTACCTCGCGAAAATTTGGAAAATAATTTCTCTCCTGAAAAGCCAAAAACGCCTTATTTCCTTACACCGAGGAGCTTGATAGCGGAAAATGGACTTACGGGCGAGTTTATGCGTCCTAATTCTCATGAATGTCAGAAGGATTCTTTACAAAATGTGGAAACACGACACACCAATCTAAAAAATCGTGTTACCGCAGAAGAGCAGAAAATGCTAGAATCAATGACAGCAGACGCGATTAAGGAAGACAAGTTCAAGCTGAAGCGGTGTGAGGAATGTGGAAAAAGTGTTACTGCCTTATATGAGATAGGAGAAGGTGAGTTTGTAATGAAGATGTGCAAGGTGTGTTATGATGCATATTTAGACGATATAAGCGGTGTATAGAGGGCTCCCCGCCCTCTTAATCCTTAAAAACTCGCGCCTCTAACCTCTCTATCCTGGCCTCCAGGGTACTTTGCGACTCGCTCTCTTCCAGCTCCCTGATCGCCTGCGTGCAAATTTCTCTCCAGTGGGCGGCCTCGTGTGCTGTGACGTTCCAGGACGATTGTGCCGCCGGATACATGAATTTGTATCGCAGTGATTTGATCAGGTCAATGGCTCTTGCTCGGCTCATGCTTGCCCCTCAATGGCGGATAGGTATGCCTCTAGCAAGGCCATGGCGGGCGAACCACCTG
>JALOBN010000074.1:0-4598 GCA_023228245.1 Candidatus Pacearchaeota archaeon | reverse complement strand
GGCATGTATAGGGGGCTCCTGTCGGATGGCCTTTATCTTCGGCTGATAGTGTCCATAGCCACCCGTGGCTTGTGATTGCATCTTGCAAGACCGCCTGCAAGAGTGCATCCCTGAGTGGATACGGTCCCGGAAATAAGAAATATCCTTCCGGGTCGAGCTTAATAAGGCTCCATGCCACGTTTTTAAGCCAATCGAAAGCTTTCTGATATGTCTCTGGATCGGCCTTTTCGAGCCTGGCAAGCATCGATTTCATAACATATCTCCTATTTTATATTTATCGGGCACAACAGACCTATATACTGGAGCAGATTTGCAGAAGGGGCATGGCCGATTATCATCTTCATGTACCCGTCTGCATTTTGGGTTTGAGCAAATGACTTTCATTTGCCCTCCCGGATCTTGGATAAGGCCGCTTGCGCCTTCTCGTGTTCCTCTCCTGCCGCCCATATAACGTCCTCATGTAAGATCAGTTCAGATTTCGCTTCCAGATAGCCCGCCTCCAATCTCTTAACATAGTCTTGCAGTACCTTTAGCCTTTCATCATCCTCTGCTTCTTGCTCCAGGTCAAGCTCTTTCGCCGCTTGCAGGCGATATTCATCCTTTTTCGCAACAATTGCGAGTTTCTTGATTAGTAGGTTCGTGCCTTTTTGTGCATCTTTCAACATCAGCAGATTTGTTCTATCTTCGATGGCCGTTTGTTTCCATTTGGCAAGCTGCTCTCGCAGCCGCTTGATCTCCTCGCATGCGGCCTTCATTGCATTGTCTATTCCGCCTTCCCATGCGATTCCTGGTTGCAATTGCAGGAAATTGTGTGCGGTAAGATCTATCAATGACTTGAGTCGTTCAATTTCCTTGTCCTTGGCAGCAATTTGCTTGAACTTCTCCTCGCGTTCCGCATTTGTCTCATCGCAGGCATCGCAATCTGATCTGCTCATATCTCATCCTTCATTGCCTTCTTTCCGTATGCCATAAGCTCCGCTGCCATCAGTTCTCCGATGGATTTGATGAAATCCTGCTCGTTTTCTCGGAGCAGATCGAACGCACTGAGCTGGATTGTCTTGTAATTGCAGATAGTCGGCATCTGGCCATTGCCTTGTACCCGCAAATCAAATCCAATTGCCTCATATCTGATTAAGCGGTCCTGTCTGGAAGGCCGAACGACAATTTCCAGATGATTGAAGGGGAACCGCTGCTCTTCGAATCGTTGCCTTTCAGCAAGGCCGCGTTTCAGATCCGAGTTTTCGCTTTCTAGCAGCTTATTGACTCGGATTAACTTTTTCACGTCTCTGGATCGCATTGTTCATCCTCCCCGAAAATCTCAGGCAGATCGCGGGCCAACTGCGCACCTTCTTCAATGTACTCACCGATGTGGTTTCTCGCATCTGACAAGGCTGCCAGTTTCTGTTCAATCGAGCAATGATTGAGCGGCATCAGGAACAACCTGCAAGCGATTTCATAAGCAATTGCGGTCTGTAGTGCGGCCTTCAAGGTCTCGATCTGGTCTTGCTGCTTGTGATTCTCTCGCTCAACTTGCCCGACGACCTGGGTACGCAGGAAACATGCTTGCCGCCAAGATTCGATCTGCTTAGCCTGCTCATCGATATGGGCAAGCAACGCTCGCCCGGTCTGTTTTTTCAGAGCTTCGTGTGATTCCATCACGCAACGTGCATGTTCAAGCTCTTCGGGACTCATATCGGCACCATCTCATAATATGCATCAAATCTCGTGACCGCCATCGTTTTCTCTGGGCCGGGTATCCACACGCCTTGTGCCTCCATACTACGAAGCATCTGCTCAAATGCGATCAGATCCATCTTACCGCAATCGATCGTGATTACCAGTTTTCCTGGTTTGTAATCTGTCATCTAATCACCCCTTCCCGGCGAAGCTGCTCGCGCGCCTCATCGCGGATCTTTCCGGGCAATGAGCAGCCTTCGCATCCCTCATCCGATCCTGGAAATTCGCACCAATCATCATCGTCCGACTCTATGCATCGCCGCCGGTGGCGCGCTGCTCGCTCCTCGACCAGCGATTCTTTCAGCTCTGCTATGCGCCCTGCGAACTCTTCCTTTCGATCATGGTACGACTGCGCCTCTGCATCGAGTTCCGCTATGCGCTTGTCTTGCTCCTCGATTCGATCCAGTGCGGCGGGCAAGAGCGTCCTGGCACCCACTACAAACATTATGTCTTCTTGCCTGCAATATAACCCGGCGTTGAATAGCTCACCCGCGAAATTTCCCACATGGGTTATCCTGCCGCCCCATGCAACCCACGGCCCCAGCGTGGCTTTCTCACATACCGCGCGGGCCTTCTGCATGTCGAATGTCATTGATCCGCCTCCATCTTGGCCGCCATGTCTCGCATCCGGCGCACATATGCGGCCTTAGACACTAAACAGCTATCTTCTAGCAGCGATGCGATTTCGTCTAACGCAGCCGCATCGCCTGGCCGAAATCCGCCCAGCACATCGAGTAGGGCCGGGGCAGCATTGAGCATGTCGCATTCATACCGAAATTCGTCACTCGCTGCCTGATATGTAGCGGATGCTTCTGTTGCCTGTTGCTCTTTTAGCCGGGCCGCCCGATCGATCAGATTCATTGTGTCATCGCGGATTACCTCGATTTCTTCTATCTGATCACGCCATGTGGGATATTTCTTCATGCCTCTGGCACCTCATAGTTCATAACTTCTACAATTTTTATGCTATCGGCTTCATATACCGAATGCAACCAATCGCGCCTTATGAGCGCGAGCGCGTGTATCTGGTTTTTCGCTGAAATGAAATAGCGACATCGATCACCATAATATCCAATTTCGATGAAATATTGATTCATGCTTGTAGCTCCTCTATCTTATTATCTAGTTTCGCGATTTCTTCATACAGCCGATGGCGCGCATTCTTCAGTTCCTCGACGGCAATCTCCTTGGTCCGAACGGTGTCGTGTAGCGTTCTTATCGCGGGGTATTCGATTTCAATCATGTCTTTTGCTCCTTGATTCCTTTCTTCCATTTCTTGCTTCCACAATCGGGGCATCGCTTCGGGTTTTCTACTCGCGGAAACCATCGATAGTGGCACAGCTTGCATTCTTTCGCCTTCATATATTATCTTTCGATTGTGCTTCATGCTACTTATATTTTTCCATCATGAAGGCGAATCGTCAAGCGAAAACTATATATTCTCCCAAGTCCTAGTGGAATATGCCAGGTTTACCGTCTGGCAAGGAGCGATAACATGAGTAAAAACCAAATTCCCGATTATGTACAGGATAGACTTTCCTGGCTGTTGGCGCACGAACATGAGGACTACGAGCGGCATGGTGCCGCAATCCTGGCGATTTCTGAGCATTGGGAGTTCTGATCATGGACCTCTCCGCCGTGCCCCTGCAAGTTCTTGAGAAAGT
This sequence comes from Candidatus Pacearchaeota archaeon, assembly GCA_023228245.1. Next base: position 1,197 of record JALOBN010000074.1, on the reverse strand, counting down.
CAGGAACAAATGGGAAAAGATTCTCGTATACAACCGCGATCAGGTGCTTTATGACCCCTGTGCCATGTGCCGATGGGTAGACGAAACCGACGGTTATTCGTGCTTCGGAAACTGCCCCATTCTATACGAATGTGAGGAGATCTTAGACGCCTCTCCTGGCTGGAACGAGCGCCGCGAACGCTTTCTCCTGCATATCCGGGCCGAAATTGCGCGCAGGGCGGAGGATTCATGCGACTAGAGGCCACCTATGCCGGCCAAGGCCCCGCTGGCCACCACCTGCTCAAGGATGTGTCAGGCGACTATGCCAGAGATCATCATTGGGTCAATGCTACCTTCGGGAATTGGCCGGAAGATGTCGCTATCGGTTCCAGGGTGCAGTTCTTTGCGAGCCCACTGAATACGAGGAAGGGTATTAGAATTACAGATATTAGGGAAGTTAAGGTGATTTGAATGGAAAATGAAATATTAATCTTGGAATTGAATTCGGCATCTCAGTTTCTGCCGAACGTGACGCTCGGGACGAATAAAGTAATCCTGGTGGGCACAGAAGAGCAATTCAAGTCTCTGTGGGAGATGATCGGAGAGCAATACGGTTTCCAGACAGATTTCGATTGCGAACCAGACTAGGCAGCATGGATGCAGGGCGGATCGTTACCACCCCTGTCTCTTGCCAGGCGGTTGGACTTCCTGCCACCTGGCAACATTCCCCCTAGTACCGTGATGTAGAGGCCAATCATGCCGGGCTTTGGACCCGACAACGCAGGTTCGAATCCTGCCGGTACTTTCCTTCCTGTGATAAGAGGTGGGATTCGTAGCGACGAATCCACTGAATTGAGGGAGTTAATATTCATGAGGTGTGATAAATGGTAAGCAACATCGATCTACAAAACGCATTCGACACAATGCGAAATAACAAAGTATCGCTCTTCCATGCAGGAGAGCGCGAGTTGGCGGCCAAAGAGACCCTAAAGAGAGCAGAGGCCGCGGTCTTGCTGGTCAATGCATCCGATCCTAAGAAGTTGGGCGGGAACGAGGCCGCGAGAAATGCCACGATCCGAGAGCTAACTTATGATGAAAGAAAGGGCGTCGAGAAAGCAGAGGCCGAACGGCGGGAATGCCAGTTGGCCTTTGATCTCGCCTGCATGGCATGCGACTGCTTGAAGTGGCGAATCCGCAACGAACAGGCGGCGGGGGATG
>JALOBN010000073.1 GCA_023228245.1 Candidatus Pacearchaeota archaeon | reverse complement strand
AGTCCATGCTTTGCCAACCATTCGCCTGGCAGCGATATGGTAAATACCCGTTGACCACCCTGGGCCACTAGCTTTCTGGTTGTTGGGTTCATGTGGGATAGATGGGTGGTTGCTCTATATATAGATTTTGGGTCTATCCTCTGACCCAGCTCGGACTTGCCTCCTGGTAGCCTTTTCTTTTCAGAAATTCGGCACTCTTCTTGGGTGGAATATCGCCATCGAAATGCTTTGCTGTCATTGATAGCAGAAAAGGCGTGAGTTTGCCATGATTGCCTATGATGCTGTCCAATGCTTTTTCGAGTATTTCATCCGACTTTCTTGTAAGGGGCCTTTGTTCTTCCTTCCGCTCGGATTCTTCCATTTGTCGGAGCATATCGATTTCTGTTTTGTGGTTTATCGCGTCCTTACCTGTCCTTACGGCTTCTTCGTTATCAGTGGGCACCTCGTAAGGAAATAAGCCGTTTTTCGGGTTCAAAGTAAAAGTAATATTTTCTTTTTCTCCCGCAGTCAGAGGTAAGTTTTCTTCTATTATATTATCTATATTACTTATTAACTTACTAGTAGTACTACCGCTTACGGTTTTGGGTGTAAGTTTCGGGCTTACCTCATCCTTACTGCCCTTACTACCATCTTCTTCAAGCGTCACAATCGCATCCAGTCCCTTGAATCGATCGTAATCTTTCAAAACTAACCTGACCTTTTGCACGTTCTTGTCATCTTCTTTTAGCGTGACCTTCTCCACATCAAAGCCTGGCAACTTTTGCAACAGGCCGGTTTTGCCGTTCTCGCCGTGCACTAGTTGACTAATCCTATTGACCGATACCTTGAGCGCGTTGGCTGCTTCTTCTCGATACAGCTCGCCCCGATTGCCTATTATAGCCTCTGCTAATCGGCGCTCCGACTTCGATAATTTATCGATCAGCGTATCCGCCCTGCCCACATAGAGCGTTTTGGCGTCTTCAAAATCCTGCTCCGCTGCCTCGATTAAGTCCTCTTCGGGAGATTGCCTTTGCATGAAATGCCAAACGGCATTTGACCGCACCAGATCCAAGAAGATCGACGGATTGCGTCGGCTGCTTAGATCCATCCATTTGATTCGTTTTGCGAACGGGATGGCCACTTTAAAGCAATGCCTCTTAAGTTCAAGGATCATGGCCCGGCAAATTAAGATCTCTTCGGTAATTGGAAATCTCTCTTCCCCGGTCATGGCCTGATCCAATAGATGATCTATGACCTTTCTGGTTATATCCTCGCTTGCATCTACGTCTAACCCGACCTGACGATTCAAGACCTGGATATCTTGGGATGTATCAACTGATGTGATGCACCAGACAATTTCAGGCGGAGCTATCATTATCTGCGCTTCACGGTCCTTGTCAATGGTCCGATGCTCATAAGGTTTGTGGAAATTGGAAGACGTTTGCTTAATGATGGCGTCCATATCATCATTTTGCTTGTAATCATCCTGAAAGATGATAGTGCCGGGCTTGATTGGATGATAAAATATGGCTTTGCTTGATAAAGATGTCTTTATATAAGCGCATTTTGGAAGGCAATGAAGGAAGGTTTCAACCGCGTCCGATTTGCCCATTCCGCTTTCGCCCGAAAGTTTGGGATGAAGACCATTGCTCGTGGTGTTGAGCTGTGAACCCACGCAATAAATTAATATCTGCCCCAGATCCTTGTCGCCTATATGGATTTTGTTATATGCTTGCAAGAAATATTCCACGGGCTTTCCGTTTTTCAAAATATCAAGGGCCTTTGTTTTTATTTCTTCTGTTATACCCTCTTCTTCCTCAGCGGTCGGTGCCTTTTCATTTGCTTTTTCTTCTTCCTGCGCCTGCGTGCCCTGCCTAAATACGCTCCACGTCGCCCGGTCGATTTCAAATACTTCCGGCAGTTTGTCCCATTTGCGGTTAGCCATCCAAATCGGCTCGTCCGATTTTTGGATAGGATACCATTTTTCGGTTCCTTTTATTTCCGCAAACCAGTTTCCCCTTTCATCTACCCACGCATATAGCACGCCCCCCGTGGGAATTGCCATTTTATATTTTTGTTGGGCGCTCATACCCGCTCCACCTTGCAGTTAGCCAATCGTTGGCCGATGTATTTTCGTTCTCGTGCGGCCTCAACCGTTCGCTTAAATAGATCTCCTCGGAGTACTCCTGCCCTCGCCTGATCGCACCGGATAATTCCTTCTTTCACCGCGATTGCCAACGCAACCCCACCACCCGAACCACATCTCCAACATCGCCACGAATTTTCCCGAAAATCGACCTCGAAATTATTACCACTTGTTGATCCATGAACGGGATGAGCGCCCTTTATTCCCCCCGGAAACTTTCTAACATTTCCTCTTGGTGATAGCACATCTTCAACTCGGACCCCATCAAACGGATCTTGGATATTCGGATTAACCGAAATTACCCGGAGTCTCTTTTTCTCTTTTAGTGCTTCTTCGAATCCAAAATCCACTTTCTTATTAAGAATTTCAATGAGATCAACCGCCGCCAAATTCGCAATGGGCAAATCGTCTATCACCTCATAACGATTGCCATTCGGATGAATAGACGACGGCCCGACTGCTTGGAAGCCCCGGCTCTGAACCTCCCCCAGGTGTAGCGGCTTGTCTTCTTCTTTCAGAGTCCTATCAAACATGATTATCTTTTTATCCAAGTCTGAAAGATAATATTTATGAACCCCACCGCCGCCTGTTCTCACGGAAAACGTGGCTGGCAAATCTTCCATAATTCCTAACTCAGTCAGCCGCATCAAGCCGTCTGCGTCAAAAATTATTAGGCCGCCGATACCCGCAACTACCCCATAATTTTGATTGCTGCCAACCCACGCCAAGAACTTGGGATCATCAAGCGAATAATTGGTATTGCTGCCGGGCGCATTCCAATTTCTTTCAAATGGCTTCTTGCTGCCTATGTCGATTCTCACAAATCTAAAGGCTGGATTCCGCAATTGCTCGGGAATGCGATAAATAAATTTCTTGAAATCGATCATGCCTTGGCCATCCGCATAAACTTGAAGGTTTCCGAAGCGCAATCTCTGGCACTATTCGCTATCTCTGTTCCAGTAAATCTTATTACATGCCACCCCTCGCTCTGAAGATCACGCTCGCGTCTGGCATCATTTGTTCTCTGTTCTTTGGTTTTATGGTACTCGTGTCCATCTAATTCTATCACAATTTTCATGGATGGAATTGCGAAATCTGCTCTATAATGGTGCCCGTTTGCTAGAATTTCATGCTGTGGTTCTAGTCTGCTATCATGCCCCATCGCATTGTAGAATTGTCTTTCAATTGGAGATTCTATTTTGGATTCTCGGATTTTCTCCTTCTCTTCGGCATCGATCATCTTAGACGCTTCTTTGAATCCCATCAAGGCATCCGACGCCCAAACAAGACTGCTCCTCGGATCGTTTAATATATATCGGTTCATGAACCACAGATCGCGAGTCCGTTCGTCTCCGGTCGTCGCTACAATAACCCGTTTATGTAATCCAATGGCAAGACCAATTTCAAATATGGTACCGAATGCGGTTAAATCATCTATCCAAGCATAAACCACGTCCGATCGCATGATCGCTTCCGAGCATCGTTTGGTTACATATTCTTCACGAGAATCATATGGGCAATGTTTATCATATGATGTTCCTGGATAATCGATGTCATTTTCACCGCATCCGGGGCCGTATCCATGACTGTTTTTACCATGATAACAGCCGTGATCGCATCCTATGAAGTAAGGTCCGGTATAGTGTCTATTTTTAGCTATTCCATCTATCAGAACGGGCCAATATTCTGGTATCTCGTCAACGTCGAAATCGAGGCACGATTCGCGAAGACCATTCACGATCGCATGTCTCCAATCGTTTTTATTAATCTTTCCCGCCAGATAGATATTTATACCACGAGTTCCATTAGTATGTTGCTTCAAACCAATGCACCTCTTCAGGCGCTTGCGCCATCAAGCGCCATCTCTTCTTTTTGTTTCGATTCAATCAAAAAGCTATCCATCGCATTATCAAGCGACTTGAAACCACCCCGTTTCTTGATACCATCCAAAACGAGACCGGCCTCATCAGATACAACTAGGTTGAGTCGTCTCATAAAAAGGTTATACGCATAGCTTATAGATAAACGCTTCGCCCTCCCATCTCCCAAAAGGAATCAGAGACACTGATGCAACTGCCCGACCGAAAAGCTTAATACCACATCATGATATAGTACATCCCATGATATACCTAGCCTGTCCATATTCCCATCCACTTGAGGGAATACGCAAAGCAAGATTCCGAGCTGCAAACATCGCCGCCGCCCGCCTGATGTCCGAAGGCCATATAGTCTATTCTGCCATCAGCATGACCCATCCCATTGCAGTAGAAAATAACCTCAGCCTGGATTGGGACTTTTGGCGGCCTCAGGATGTCTATTTTATAGGCATTTGTGATGAGGTGGTAGTGCTGAAGTATCCTGGATGGGAGGAATCGCAAGGTGTCGCGGCGGAGATTCGCTTGGCGGAGAGTATGGGGAAGAGGGTTAGATATATGGAGTGGGAAGAATGAATCTGCTTGTAGAACCCGATTATCGCACCGCCTATCCGCCCCTTGGCCTGCTGAAAATCGCCAGCATGTTAAGGGCAAGCGGTGAGTCGGTGCAACTGGTGAAAGGCAAAGTCATCACAGAAAAGCCCGAAAAGATCTTTGTAACCAGCCTCTTTACATGGGAGTGGAAGGCGGTTTGGGATGCGATCAGATTCTACAAGTCGCGATTTCCAGATGTCGAAATTGTCTTGGGCGGCATCTATGCTAGCCTAATGCCCGATCATGCCAAGAAGACCGGCGCAACTGTTCATACTGGCCTATATCAAGCGGCTGAGTATCTTCTGCCTGCATATGACCTGGTACCAGAATGGGACGGCAGCGAGGTCTTCAGCTCGCGGGGATGCGTGAGAGCGTGCGAATTTTGCCCTGTTAGAATCATCGAAGGCAAGATTCGGCAGCATGTAAACAGCATTAAGCCATTCATATGGCCCGCGCATTCGAAAGTTATCCTTTTCGATAACAATGTTATTGCCTCGCCGAATTGGGAGGTTACTTGGCGGGAGCTAATGGAAATAGGTAAAAAGGTCAATATTCGCGAGGGCATCGATGCGCGTCTGGTGACGGATGATATCGCGATTCAATTAAGCCAATTAAAACTTGAAAAGGTCCAAACTGCTTACGATAGCATAAAAGACCGTGATAAGGTAGTGGGAGGCATTAAAATCTTGAAAAAATATATCCCCAAAAAAGCATTTGTCGCCTTTGTTCTCTATAATTGGAAGGATACGCCCGATGATTTCTTCCAGCGATTAAAAGAGCTACAGGCGCTTGGTGTTATCTCGTTTCCTATGCGATACCAACCACTCAATGAACTTACAAAAAATGCTTATATTTCGCCAAATTGGACTAAAGAAGATCTTCGTGATGTGCGCCGCTTGATTCATAAAATGGGCTACAATTCGATGCTCATGCCAAAAATGGTATCATCGAATTTTCAGAACGCCCGATCTATAAAAGAACTATTGGCAGATGAACGACAGAAAGATATATATGCATATACTACATCATGATGTAATGAGGTTTCAAACATGAATTATGAGGAGTTCCTTAAGTCGAAGCAATTCGCCGCCAAACCAAGCGGATTTGAAGCAAAAGATATCAATCCTAAGCTCTTCGGGTTTCAAAGAGACATAGTTTCTTGGGGTTGCCACAAAGGCAGGGCATGTGTGTTTGCAGGTACCGGATTAGGCAAGACGCCAATTCAGCTAGAATGGGCTGACCAAGTTTATAAGCATTCTGGTGGCAATGTGCTCATCCTCGCGCCCTTGGCGGTCGCGCAGCAAACCGTTGAAGAAGGCGCAAAATTCGGCACCGAGATCCATCTTTGCAGAAAGCAAGAGGACGTTTTGCCGGGAATTAACATCACCAATTACGAGATGCTTGATCATTTTGATCCCAAACAATTTTCAGGAGTCGTACTTGATGAATCCAGCATTATCAAGAGCTTTGAGGGCGCGGTTAGGACTCAGATAATCGAATCTTTCCAAGAGACGCCATACAAGCTAGCTTGCACTGCCACTCCTGCTCCAAATGACCACATGGAGTTAGGCAATCATGCTGAGTTCATGGGCGTGATGTCAAGAACCGAAATGTTAAGTGCATATTTCGTGCATGATGGAGGAAAAACAAGCCAATGGAGGCTAAAAGGCCATGCAAAAGCAGCTTTTTGGAGATGGGTTGCTACATGGGCGGTCATGCTCCAAATGCCGAGCGATCTAGGATATGAGGATAATGGCTTCAAGTTGCCGCCTCTTAATATAGATCAGATCGTGGTAGATAGGACCGGCTACATTGTGAAAGAGGCCCTAACGCTCCAAGATCGCCGCGGCGCGAGAAAGAACAGCTTAGATCAAAGAGTCGTAGAAGCCGCCAGAATTGCCACATCTGTGCCGGGTCCGTGGTTAGTCTGGTGCGATCTGAATGTTGAGGCCGATGCGTTGAAGAGGGCCATTCCCGGATCGGTTGAGATCAGAGGATCAGATGATCCTGAAAAAAAGGCGCAAGTTGCAAGAGATTTTGCGAATGGAAATATAAACATATTAATCAGTAAATCCTCAATATTTGGCTTCGGTCTCAATTTCCAATGCTGTCACCGAATGATTTTCACCGGCATATCTGATAGCTTTGAGCAATATTATCAAGCCGTGCGCCGGTGCTGGCGATTCGGTCAAAAAGAGCAAGTCGATGTTTATGTCATAACATCGGAAGCAGAGGGCGCGGTCGTTAAGAACATTAAGCGAAAGGAGAAGGAGTTCGAGAGCATGTTAAAAGGCATGATTGCCGAAACGCAGGAGATTACGAAGGCAAATCTTCAATCGGTGCATAGAGAGACGGATGAATATAAGCAGGATGCCAAAAAGAGCGATCTGTGGGACATGAGGCTCGGAGATTGCTGCGAGGAGATCAAGAACATCGAGAGCGATTCAATCCATTATATAATATTCTCTCCGCCCTTCTCCAGCCTATACACCTATAGCAACAGTCCAAGAGATCTCGGAAACTGCAAGGACGATTTGGAGTTCTTCGCACATTTCGATTTCCTGGCGAGCGATCTATTCAGAATTCTAATGCCGGGCCGATTGATGTCGGTCCATTGCATGAACCTGCCCACCTCCAAGCAATCACAAGGAGTTATAGGCATCCGGGACTTTCGAGGAGATCTAATCAGAATCTTTCAAGCGGCTGGATTTATTTATCATTCTGAAGTTTGTATCTGGAAAGATCCAGTAACCGCTATGCAGAGAACGAAGGCTCTCGGACTACTCCACAAGCAATTGAAGAAAGATAGTTGCATGTCTCGACAGGGAATACCGGATTATCTGGTTACATTCAGGAAGCCGGGCGACAACCCCGAAAGAGTCACGCATACCAATGAAAGCTTTCCTGTAAAAATCTGGCAAAATTACGCTTCGCCAATTTGGATGGATATCAACCCATCCGAGACCCTACAGCGAACATCTGCCCGCGAGGACGAAGATGAACGCCACATTGCACCGCTTCAGCTCCAAGTAATCCGGCGAGGGCTTGAATTGTGGACTAACCCAGGCGACCTAGTATTTTCGCCTTTCGCTGGAATCGGCAGCGAAGGATACGAGGCCGTCAAAAATGGCCGCAAATTCATCGGCATAGAGCTAAAAGAGAGCTATTACCAACAGGCCTGTAAGAACCTGAAACGCGCCGAATTCGAATCCAAGAAGCCTGAGCAAATTGATCTATTCAAATTCGAAAAGGAGGAATAAAGCAATGGAATGTAAAATATGCGGAAGAGAGCGAACCTTAAAACATTTTCCAAAAAGAATAAAAGACGGAACCGGGCAAGTTCTAAAAATTTGTGATGAATGCGATCCTGTCGATATAAAGAATTTGGCCGAAGAAGTTGCAAAAAAGATCGATGTTGAACTAGATTCATGTGCATATCTGAGAGTGAGATAAATGCAATTTAAAGCCGTCCTATCCCAAGAAACCCTAAAAACCATAACCAGCGCCATATCAACCATAGTAGATGAGGCCAAAATCCAAATCCTCCCAACCGGCCTAAAAATCCAAGCCGCGGACCCTGCCAACGTCTGTATGGCATTTGTGGAAGTGGGAGCCGAGGCATTCGACTTCTACAAGGCAGACGACGGCATGATTGCGCTCGATCTGCCAAGGCTCGCCAGTTTTGCAGAAGGCAAGGAACCTGTGACCCTAGAACTTGATCCAGAGACTCATAAGCTGAAGATCTCAACTGGCAAGGCGAAATATAGCATGTCCCTGCTAGATCCCTCTTCCATCAAGGATACGCCCCGCCTGCCACAACTCGATATGCCATGCAGTGTATCCATTCCGGGCAGTGAACTGCAATCATCCATCAAGGCCTGCATGAAAGTTTGTGATCATGTGATCATAGCGCAGGAGGAGGACTTTTCCTTCGAGGCGAAGGGCGACATCGATGCAGTCAAAATCGTCTATCCATTGGCAGAACTCACCGGCATTAAGCAAGGCATGTCCAGGAGCCTATTCAGCCTAGATTACATGGAAGATATAGCCAGGATCGCGGGCAAGGCGGCGGCGGTCAAGGTCGATTCCGGCATAGATTATCCTGGCGTGTTCTCTTGTGACATAGGCAAGGTGCATATCCGGTACTTTGTAGCCCCGCGCATGGAGCAATCCGAATGAAGACGCTGAAATGCAACCAATGCGGGGAGTCTTGGCTTCCCCGCACCAAGACGCCGATAAAATGTCCGAGATGCCAAAGCAAGTTCTGGAATAAGAAAAAAATAGAGAAGAAAAGTTAAACTTTTTTATCTAAATATTCCAATATAACCTCTCCCTCCGGCCCCCTATGCCCTCTTCGCAAATGATCAGGATAATGACATTCCCAAGTAAATTGGCCGCCCTTATCGGTTCCTATCTCATCGGCCCAATAATAGCAGTCGCTGCCTATCTGTATGCCATATCTATGGCCGCCATTGAGTGGTTCTTTCTCTGAACGAAACGCGGCCCAAGCCGCTTTTATGCGATCTATCAGATTCATATGTGGCTCGCCTCCCTCTCCATTTCGTCCTCCCTCTTCCTCATCCAATCCCGGAAATGCGAGCAGTCCAGGTGGCAATCATTGAATTCGCTCACCTTGCTTGGTTTGAGGCCACAGCCATAGAGGGTGGTGCAAGCCGCTGAGGTGCGAGATATCAGATTCGGACAGATATTAGACATGCTCATCCTCCCGTATTGGCCTGAATGCGCTCGGTTCTTCGAAACATAGATGGTCATCTGCCCTCTTTCCACGGGCCTTGCAATGCCTGAAATAGCGACATTCTCCACAGGTCATGGCAGATCGCTCCATTGGCTTGCCATAGCTCTTGCTATTCCCGGAAGGGTCCTAGATCTCTCCTTCCATCGATCTGGTCCGGGAGTCGCATGATGCACTCGCGGGATTCTACCATCCACGATATCGGTTGGCTGCAATTTCGGCAAATTCTTGAGCCAAAGATGGGTTTCCTTTGTCTCGCCATGCCCAAACATCCGGGGTTGAATTATCTGGTCGGGCTTTCGGATCTGAGTAGAAATTACACTTTTCGGATTTTCGATGCATATCTTTTCTATCGGTGCGTCCATCAGCCGGCGAACAAAGTTCAATGCTTCGGCCTGCTCCTTCTGCTTATTTTTGAACCATCTGGCACCAGACACCGCCAGATGAGTACATGGCGGATGAAATATTGCCAAATCCCAACCATCGGATAAGATACCCCGGATGTCTCCCCGGATGTGTTGCCCCGGAAGTTCTGATGGTAATAAATCACATGACCAAGCATCATGTCCTGGCGCGGCAAAAGCATCTCGGACTATTCCTGAAAATTCGCATCCAATTAATATTTTCATATTCTAATCCTGCTCCCACTTCCCGCACCAATAATGCGGACTCACTCGTCTCTGCACGACAGGGCAAAATCCCCATGCAGTGATAGATTGGCCACATTCGTATAGCTCACATCCATGGCAGCAATCGGAAC
>JALOBN010000072.1:4787-10347 GCA_023228245.1 Candidatus Pacearchaeota archaeon | reverse complement strand
AGAAGAATATTCAGGAAGGCTTACTAATGATTGCCCCAGATACTCTACAATCCCATTTCCAGCGCGGTAAGCCTTGGCCGCCAGCTGATGACAAGGATCGGCTGAAGATCTATGCCGATAACCTACTTCTCTGGCAGCGTAAGCATGATGAGGTCTATACGATCCTGAAAAATCTGTATGCAGATCGCGAAAAGGATTTCAACAAGATAATATTCATTATCAACTTCCATAAGCAGCTTTCAACCTTTTGGGCCGATTTGCTTCTATCCGAGAAGCCAACCATGAAGGCTGGCGTATCAAAGGATGAAATTGCATCGCCTGAGCAAACATATCTGGATTCGTTGGTATCGCGGCTCTCTCTCTGGTCAAAGGCATATGCTGCCAGAATCGATATGAGCCGGTATGGTGTCGGAGTCGCCAAGGTTTTTGCAGAGGAAGGCAAGCCCGCAAAGGTGCAAATAGTCTCACCGAAAAACTGGTGGCCCGTGGTTGGACCAGATGGTGAGGCAGTTGGGCACGTGATAGCCTGGTCAACCGATAACAAGATTCTGAATGTGGAGATTCATAGTGATGGGCTAATACAAAGTAGCAAGTTTTTGCTATCCGACCAGGGTGAGATAAAATCAGATCCTTATGATATTGTGGAAGTCCAAACCGGCTATAATATGCCGCTGGTCTTCCCAATGCGGAACGCCAGTACCTCAGACGACATATACGGCACGGATGATTATCAAGACATAGATCCGATGGTCAAGAGGCTGGAGATAACATTTACTCGATCGGGCAGGACGCTTGACGCTCACTCAGAGCCAGCTTTTGCCGTGCCAGACGCGGCTTTAGGCCCGCCCGATCCAGTCACCAACGAACGTACCTATAACGCGAAACGAAAGGTATTCCCTATATCAGAAGGCGATTCGCTCCCTCAGTACATCACATGGGATGGGCAGCTAGTAGCCTCGTTCACCCTGATAGATAAGGTGCTATCTCAGCTCTATACCATATCCGAAACCTGCAAATGTGCTTTTGAGCCGGACACCCTGGGGAATGCCATATCTGGCAAGGCCCTGAGGATGCTCATGATGCGGCCCTTGAAAAAATCCGAACGCTGCAAGCTCCAGTTTGACCCGGTTTTCAAGCAGATTCTTGAAGCAATCTCGGTGCTAGATGTCAAAAACAAGGTGCTCGGTGCAGTCCTTTTGCAGAACATCGACATCACATGGAAGGACGGCCTGCCAGATGACGATTACGAGGAAGCGCAAATTGACACCATGAAGATTACAGGCGGTGCGAGGAGTCCACAGGGCATCATGAGAGAAAGGGGATTCTCAGAAAAGCAGATAGCAGCAGAGACAGATGAGATGAAATCGATGCAAGGGGGGATGATGTGACAATATACCCAAGTAAGAACCCACGCAGGCTGAAAGAAATCGCTCCAGAACAAAATTCTGTTGTCGAGGAGCCAGAAAAGCCCAAACGAAAACGCAAAGAGGCGAAGAATGGCATGTAAACCAAAGGGCAAAGGCAAAAGACCTAAGCCCAAATAATATTTTTCGATAATAGTTTTCAATTCCATGTCCGCAGCGCCGATCAGGCCCCGGACCTACTAATATGACAGAAGACCCTAGCAAACCAACTCCTGAGGCAGATCCTATCCAGGACCCCAAAGGAAATAGCCCCGATCCCTCTGAGGGAAAGACCTACACCGAAGAGCAGTATCAAAGGGCCATGAACCGCAAGTTAGCCAACTACATCCCCAAAACCGATTATCAGGCCGCGATAGACAGGGCGTCCGCTCTTGAGAAGGCTCTCCAAGAAAATGAGAGGCTGAAGCAGGAGCTTAGTACGAAACTGTCTAGCTTTGAGCAAAAGGAACTCAAAGCGAAGATCGCCGCCGAAGTCGGTATTCCTCCGACCATGTTGCACCGTATCAACGGTATAGACGAAAAATCGCTTAGGGAAGACGCAGAAACCTTGCGGAAAGAGCTAGGGATTAAACAAGATGCTGGAAAGCCCGTACCTCCAGTGACACCGGCGGGCATCGTCTCAGAGAATGATGAGATGAACGCTGCATTGCGATTACTGGCTGGCGTGGGAACCCCAACAACGAGATGATTTTATGGTAGCAACTTACGATGAAGTATTAGCCAGGTCCGGCCTCGTGTCGGCAGGCATGATCAACCCGAAATATGTACCGGGCGTGATTCAGGAAACGATCACTCAGAGCGCCATCATGGGCCTGATGAGCCGCGAGCCCAACATGTCCACCAAGATTGAGAGCCGGGCCGTTATGTCCCTGTTCCCCGAAGCCTATTGGGTAGATACTGAGGCGGGCGATGGGACCAGTCCCGAGGTAGCGGGCGGTCTCATGCAGACCACTAAACAGGGATGGACCAATGCCACCATCACCGCCGCAAAAATGGGCGTCGTGGTTCCGATCCCCAAGGACATGATCGCAGATCTCGCAGATGGCTTTGATCTGTGGGCAGAGATTAAGCCCAGGTTGGCTGAGTCCATAGCACGCAAATTCGATCAGGCCGTTCTATGGGATGATACCAACGCGCCCGCTGCCTTCCCTGACAGCATCTATACCGATGCCACAAGCGCCAGCATGGTAATTGACAAGTCTGATTCGGTGGGATCTGGCAAGACCTTTGTGGACATGTATGATGCCATCCTGGGCGTTGGCGGTCTATTCGGGCTCGTGGAAAGCAAGCGGTACAATGTAGATGGCATTGTGGCCGATCTCAGCCAGAAGGCTGTAATGCGTGGTATCCGGTCCTCTGATGGTGTTCCATTATGGGCCCAAGAGAACGGCCAGGGCAAGCCAACCTACTCCCTCGCAGGCGTGGATGTCAATTTCCTTCAGAATGATGCACTGGACGCTTCCACCGCCCTCATGATCGCAGGCAACTGGAAGAAAGCATTCTACGCCTGGAGGCAGGATATCCAGATATCCATGACAGATACTGGCGTCGTGACTGATGCAGCAGGCGTGGTCCTCATCAATGCCATGCAGCAGGATGTCGTGCTTCTGAAAGCTACATGTAGGATAGGATGGTGCTGCCCCATACCGGCGGACATCGCCGGAACAAGCGACCGATATCCCTTCGCTGTCCTGAAGCCTTGAGGTGAAAAGATGAGGAAACTTCTTATCTTTTTAGCCCTCTCCGCCTTGGTGGTAGGAATGGCCGGGGCTCAATGGTATCCTCGAAGCGATAACTACACGACCTCTGGGTGGGTAGTGGCCACGGCTGGGGCCGATATCACCGGGCCGGTCTATCTCGGTGGCGAATTGGTGGCAACTAATAGCAACCTTTCCGGTCTGACGGATTCTGCTTATATCAATGAAACCGCTATCAATGGTAGCATCGACGACCTAACCCTTGCTGCTTATATCAACGAAACTGCTATCAATGCGACCGCAGCGGAACTTCTGGCAGCCGACACCGGGATTAATACCAGTATCTCCGATCTCACATTAGCAGCTTTCACGAACGAAACTGCTATCAACCTTAGCATATCAGATCTGACCAATGCGGCCTACACCAATGAGACTGCGATCAATGTAACCACATCAGACCTTTTAGCGGCTGATACTGGCATCAATACCAGCATTTCTGATCTAACCACTGCCGCGTTTGTGAATGAGACTGCCATAAACGCAACCGCGTCGGATCTCTTGGCAGCGGACGTTGGTATCAATACCAGCATTGCCAGTCTGCAAGGCAACGACTCGATGATTGGGGCCATTGCAAGCGGATCTATCCAGTTCGGTGCTGCCGCCGATTGTACTTCTGTCACTATAGGCGGAATCGTCTACACATACAACGCAACACCTACGGCAACGTTGGGAGAATGGGGGCCATATGGAGCAAATGCAGACGCCACTGCTGCTGCTCTCGTGGTAGGCATCCTCGGTGATACCCGCAACGCAGGCGGCCCTTACTTCGCGGCTACTGCAAACACGGATACAGTCACGGTCTATCAGCTCGCGGTTGGCATCCCAGCCACTCCTGCAATAAGCAAGACGGGCGGCACGGATACTGTCACCATAGAGAACTTTGCGGGTGGTGTTGATCCTGCGTATACCGATTTCGTGATGTTCCACCATGACGTGACTGCTCTTGATGTTGAGACCGCGGTGCTGGTAAACATCCCGCTGCCATTTGCGCCGAGCTTCTATCAGGCTTTCATTACCGACAGTGCGGGAGTGTCAAGGCCAACGGTGACAGATACGTTCGGCGTGGGCACCTCACCAAACCGGATCGTCTTAACTGCGGGCGGGGCAACTCATGTAGTAGCTACGGATATTATCACCATATATGCATATGAGTGATTTTATCCTACTAAATATTTTTTGGAGAAATAATAATGACAGATACCCCCATAACCAATACGAAGCGACGCGATACTTATAAATACTAAGCGGTTAATTAGTAAGTGCTGGATAGGCTGATCCCCGAAGAGGGGTTTTCCTGAACCCCTGCCAGCATAAAAATATTCAGGAATACATGACAGGAGATGTAATTAAGTGGCTCACGTAATCGGTTGCCCGGCATGGAACAAAGGGCTTCACGCATCAGAAGAAACGCGCAAGAAGTTGTCTGATGCACATAAAGGGCATATACACTCGGAAGAAACCCGGAAACGAATGTCTGCGTCTCAAAAGCGGGCACAATCGCGCGACGGCCCTCGAATTATAACGGACGAAACACGACACAAGATGTCAGAGGCGGCCAAATGCCGTAAAACGTCTGACGAAACCCGTCGCAAATTATCCATAGCTCGGACGGGTAATAAAAACTCGCTTGGGTTCAAACATTCCGAAGAGACCAGAAGAAAGAATTCTGAAGCACACCAGGGACCAAAGTCTCATCTATGGCGCGGCGGAATTTCGTTTGAACCGTATTGTCCAAGATTCAACGAAATGCTGAAGGAAGAAATCCGAAACAAATTCGGGCGCAAATGCTTCATATGTGGCAAACCCGAAAATATGCGCGGGCTTTCTGTCCATCACATCAACTTTGACAAGATGGCCGGATGTTATGGGAAGAGATGGAATCTATTACCTCTATGCCAATCCTGTCACGCAAAGACGGGTCGTGCCAGATTTCATTATTTCAATCTATTGAATAATTATTGGATCTTGAATCAAGATACCGTTTTGAGCAAGGAGATATTCCAATGGCAGACCATGCGGTGAACAAATCATATATCCTTACCACGGAGTTGGCCGATGCTTATTTTTTGAATGATCCTCGTGCTACTGCCTTTTTAGCGTTGACGACGGATCAGAAAGGTTGGTATTTAACCAGGGCCACCAAAGCGATTGATGCGATGCCATTGGCCGGGCTTACATATTACATCTATAATAGAAATACCACAATAGATACTGATGAACAATCATTAGCTTTCCCCAGAGTCATAGATGGCAAGATACATGATTGGAATGATGATACCGGCCTGCCGATTGTGCCGCAAAATGTTAAAGATGCGTGCTGTGAACTCGCGCTGTCGTTATACTTATTTTATGCTGATACCGACAACATGGATCGAAAGA
>JALOBN010000072.1:0-4777 GCA_023228245.1 Candidatus Pacearchaeota archaeon | reverse complement strand
ACTATAATCTGTGCGGCGTGTACGCAGAGACGCTGGGGCGCTCCAATGCAGATAAGCACAAAGGTCTCATGAGTTCGGAAGCATACCGGCTGATGAAGGGCTACTTAGGCGGTGCCGTTGAGCTGACTTTTGGCGGCGTTGTATACAATTCAGACATTTCAACATCCACGAGGTGATTCTAATTGGTGCCAGGATTAAAATCGACTGCATATCGAGTCACGAAGACGAATTGGACTCTTTTCAATGGCGCATCTGCCGCAACACTCATTTTAACTGGCACAAAACCAACCGTTTTATTTCGTCTAAAGATTACTTTATCAGGCACGGATTGTGCGGGAACCGTTACCGTGAATTCTGAAGTAATTACCTTTACCCAGTCGGCCACCAAGACCACGACCACCAACTTAACCGCCCTGCCCACAATCACAACAGCGAATTTGTCTTGCACAGTCAAAGTTGAATGCATTGACATGGGTGGAGCACCGATCGTCTCGGAGACAAAAACCGCTTTTCTGTGCCGCTGGATGGATACCACTCGATCTTATATCGATTCAACCGGAACCTGGACGCAAAGTTTGGCTGAAGTTCTGACGGCGGATACATTGTGCGTTGTTGGGTCTGAGATCGAGTATCTAAGCGTTAGGTACACGATTGCAAAGGTTACGGCGTTTAGTAAATTGTCTGGAAGAGAGTTTCTAAGACGCTTATACATGAACAGAGGAAGCATTTAATCTATGCCAGCGCATCTACCTAAAGAGAAAGTACCTACCATCACCACAAGGCGGATTCACCCAAATACAGGAAACTCTATTAGAATGCAGAGATCTTACCATTATTCCCGGAGATATTATCAAATTCGATATCGCCAATCGAAAAGTTCCCACGGCAGGAATTGAATATACAGTATCTGCAATCGATCCCGTAGATGGGCCTGGCGGTACGGAACATAAGCGAATGATTAGATTTTGATGCCCGATGACAGCAGGAACGTAAGCCTGCATGAGGGCCACGAATAGGTGAGTAAATATGCCAAACTTTGTTACTATTTGTCCCGTTTGCGAAAGTGACATTTCAGTCACGGAACGGGAAATTAAACTTGCAATTCAGCACAAAGGAGATACCGGCGGCAAGATTCTAGTATCCTGCCCGGAATGTTGCAGAGTTCTTGTGATGCCATCGGACATGCCCGAAGGCAGCGATTTGACTCAGTGGATTACCGATGTCCAGGATGTGGTATGTGTCCCTATCCTGAATGATGATTATATCAGGATACCGACAGGCCAAACTATCCTACTTGGAAAGAAAACTTACATGTCCGGCGGCGGAGATCAGGCACTCATGAAGCGGCCATATATGTACCGATATGGGATTAATCCAGAATGCGCTCTTGCGAAAAACGCATCAATCGGCGGGAAGCCGTTCAAGATCGGTGACTGACCATGACAGATCGTGAGTGGTCCGAAGGCGGCGAAATGTTCAAAGAAGAAAACGGCAAGACATATCAGCTAATGTGGACTAACAAGCCGCCTGGCGAACAAGAGCCGGTTTGGGCAGAGGTGAAATAGATGGCAATTTCTGATTTCGGAGAAGGCTTTTACATCTTCTCAGAGGTATTGGTTGCATATCTTCTAATAATCATTGCCGCTGCGTGGTCGGGAAACACATTCGTTGCTGATGCAGCAAAAGTACTAGGTGGCGGAATAGTTGGATGGGGCGCATTCTGGTTCGCTACCAGAGGGCAGACATCGACTGCATAGAGGCATACATGACAAGAAAAGCTCTAATCGTTGGCGTAAATGCATATCAGACGCCTTACCAACTGAGAAGTTGCCTGAATGACGCCACTGACCTGCAAACCACGTTGCAGAATAAGCGAGGCTTTGCACAATTTGCAACTCTCCTGGATGGTGCTGCAACTCGATCGGCAATCTTAGCCCAACTGCAATCCCTGGTTAGTAATGCCGTATCTGGTGATTCGATAATGTTTGCCTTCTTCGGGCACGGCACACCAGGAAGCGGCATATGTCCAGTTGATATCGATCCCAACACCGGTACAAATGTCATTTGGGACTATGAGTTAGGTAACATATTGTCGCAGATGCCAGCAGGAGTTACATGCGATGTCCTCCTGGGATGCTGCTATTCGGGCGGCGGAACCAGATCTAGCCTGCCATCGCAGGGCGGGAAAATAGATACCAAATTCAAGGAGAAGCTGCCCAAGGCGTCGAAGTTGATTAAAATAGAGCCAATGACTTTTCCCGTGCAGCCAGCCAAAACATCAATCCCCGTCGCAGGCTTGAATCATTGCCTATTCGCGGCCTCGACTGGATCAGCATACGAATGCATTTCAGGTGGTTTGTATCGTGGCCTGCATACGGTTTGGTGGTGCTATGTGGTCCGCAATGCACTAACCTGGACTAGGTCACAGATAGATGCCTATGTGACCACAAAGGTACACCTAACCGCACCGACACAAAACCCGGTAGTTGAGGGTACATCGACGGAGTTGGCGCAACAGCCATTTGCTTGAGGTATTCATGACCGGCCCGGAACCGCAATCGGACCATGACTACCTCATAAAAATTTATGAACGTCAGGGCCACCAATGGAAAGACATAACGACGTTATGCGAAGTAAGTCATGATCACGAAAAACGGATAACCGCGCTTGAAAAGGCGGATGCTTGCCAGGAAAGTTATCAGAACGGAAAAACCAGCATATGGATTACTTATAAAGATTTTGTCCAAATCGTAGTATCTGTAGTACTCACCGCGATTGCTACAATAATACTGGTCAGATGGTTGGGGATAACATGACATGGGGCTGGATAGTGCTGGCGGTCGTGATTATAACGCTAGTATTTTCTCTGTGGTATATATTCAACCCCGAAAAGGTGAAATCATGGTACTTCGGACTAATGAAATTCTTGTGATTTTCATCCTGATATCAGGGGCATCGAGACAGGACGATTTTGATGAACCACCACCTGATATAATACCCATTGAATCTGACTATCCAATGGTTTTTCCTGAACCAATGCAACAAGCCAGCCACGCGATTGAGGTCGTATTGTCTGATGCGTTTGGAAAGGTGATCAGGCAAAATTCCTTTCCGATTGGTGGCCTTGCCCGCTGAACAATGGCAGTGTCTTGAACTTGACAGCATGACAGACAAATGTGAGCCAGAGAAGCGATTCGATCTACAGTTCTCTTCTCTGCGAGAACTATTCGATGAAAAACTCCGAGGACTTCAAGCGGAATTTACCAAGTCAGAAAGGGTCTATCCCACCAAGGAACAGATCGATGACAAAATAAGCGGCCTGGTAACAAAAGAAGATCTGGCGGGCCTGAATCTGCAAGTTAAGGCCATGTGGGTGTTGATTGTGATTTTGTTTGGGGCGATTATAGGGCTATTATCGAGGTAATGAATTATAATCATCTATTGGCGATGAAGCGGGAAGCGTAAGTCCCGTGGAGCCCTCTACGGAGAAAGTGAATATGCCTAAAACTCTAAAAGATCTAAGAAATGTAACCGGACTTGTCGTCTGTGACAACCTGGATATAGCGATGAGAATTGTGAACCAGCAAGCTAGACAGATCCAATCTGCCATCATCGAGGGTCAGAGCGCGGGTGCCGGGGCTACCTTGGCGTTCGGCGAAGATGTCAAGGCCATCAAGAACCTTACCAGCCTCAAGGCTTCATTCGATGCTAAGATTGACGCCGCGATAAAAGAGATCGAAGGCGCAAAGGAGATGTCCATAGACAGCGATCAGCTTGAAATGGGTGGCATCGAGAAGGCTTATGCTTTGCCAGCTGCGATTCCGATGGGAGATCAGTAACCTCCCATCTTATTATATTTTCAATAATAAACGAGGTAGCATGAGACCGTGGGATATCGATTACCAAACCTTCTTCAGCGATCCTTCCTGGGACATACCGGCGATAGATCGCTTTCTTGCAGCAGGGGAAGAGAGGAAAAGACAGATTTGGCAGGTAAGATATGCAATCAAATGAATACATATGCTAAGATTGTGGTAGAATAATCGGAGCAGAAGAGAGTCTTTGGGTTACGGTAACGGAAACGATTTGCGAGGACTGTCACATTGACGCCCTTTAGGGGCAAGGTACATAAAAAGAGGGAAATGAGCATGACAGGGGGCGGGATGTGAATTTGGCTAGTCCATCCCAGGCCTCTTATCATGTTTGTGCGTAAAGAGCCGATCGCAGACCCTGTAATAATCGCTCCTCCGATGCAATTTCAGATTCAAGTTTCTTAATTTGTGCTTTGCACGAAAATACAATCCCTTCATGCTTATCAATGCGTTCCTGTATGCGTTTATAACGCATATTTCGCAGAGTATCGTTTACCCCGTTTTGGAATTCATCGGAAAGAAATTCGCCGATGGTGCCGTTTTGTGACGGTGAATCCATCGCCCACCTTTTACTGTGGGCACTTAACCAAGAACTCTTCATATCTTCCTCACATATCCCGCAAACTTTCTCCATCCAGCTTTGCGGATGATTCTCTTGCCAATGGCCTTCGGGCCCTTGCGGATGGCTGAGACATCATTGCTTATTGAAAGCAACCTATAGATTAGAGATTTCAGTTTCGTGTCATCTCCTCCAATTGTCGTTTAAGTTCGATTACCGTTATCTGTAAAACGAAGTTCTCTCTGGAAAGTTCCTTGGTCTGGTAGATGAAATATACTAGACCGCAAAACATGGTCAGAAATGCTCCGACTATAGCATATTCATTCATCTTCCTCACCATCCGCCA
>JALOBN010000017.1 GCA_023228245.1 Candidatus Pacearchaeota archaeon | reverse complement strand
ACGGGTGTTGTTTAATAAGAAACGGGATGCCCCATGTTTTTTCACGCTGTTTGAATCTCTCTGGATGTTGGCGGGACGCAATGACGTTGCACCACTGGATTACTACAACAGCCAGATTGCTGACATTGCTAGCGACGATGGCAAGACTTTCAACGGGGCTTATGGCTATCGTTGGAGGCACAGTACTTGCTGTCAGCAGGAATATGCCGTTAGTGATGGAGGTGGGTTACGTAAAGGAGAATACGTTGATCGTGATGAATTGAGTGAATGCGACCAGCTAGCGATTATCATCGACCAACTGCGCAGGAATCCTGAGTCACGTCGTTGTGTACTTCAAATGTGGAATTGTGAAGATGACTTGCTGAAGATTGACGAAACTAAAGACTGCTGCTGCAATGTCTGCGTATTCTTCTCATTGAGAAATGGTGAGGTGGTGAATGTTGGCGGGGTTCCTGTTTACTTGGATGCCAGTCGGGCTGGAGACATCCCCCTTGTAACACCGCCCCTTCGCTATCTTGATATGACTGTAGTAAATCGATCTAATGATATGATCTGGGGAATGTTAGGAGCAAACGCTTGCTTATCGGGGAGTACTTTGATTTCATCACCAGAGGGAGATGTAACTATAAAAGCGTTAGCGTCTAAAATGGCAAATCAACAAGTAACCAGATATCCTGTTTACAGCTTTGATCCAGTAACTAAGAGATTTGGGCTGGCTTGGTGTACTAAGGCTTGGAAGTCCGGCAGAAAGAAGACTATTGAAATTCGATTTGACGATGGTTCATCATTGCGATGCACTCGTAATCACAAGTTGTACAAGAAGAAATGGAACAATAATCAATATTGTCAGGAAGTCCAAGCTGGTGACCTCAAAGTTGGAGATAGAGTTTGGGCTACAAGAGTTTGGGACGGTAAGGAAGGACGCAGATTCATTAAGAAGTTCCTAAACAAGGATACCAACTGGAATAATATGTCGTCTGTTGCTCATGCCTATTATGAGTTCAGAACTGAGGAGGTATTACCGGATGGAGTTCTAATCCACCACAAAGATGAAAATAAGGCCAATGACAGATTTTGCAACCTAGGGAAGATGACAAGACCTTCTCATGCTAAACACCACATCAATGGGCGACACCCTATGCGATCAGCAAAGGCCAGAAAGAAGGCTTCTGAATCAAGAAAGATGTATTTTGCAAATATGTCAGCCCAGGAAAGGGCAGATTATGCTGAGGCTAGATCTGGATTTGTCATTTCAGAAGCTACCAAAGCAAAGATGAGTAAACATCACAAGGCCATTTGGCAAGGGTTATCCGCAGAAGAAAGATCGTCGAAGCTGAAAAAGTGGCAAGGGGCTAGTATTGGAGTTCCTTGTAGAAGATTTACGGGTAAGAAGCATACCTCAGATACCATAAGGAAAATGGCGGAGGCTAGAAGGAAATTCTGGAAAGATAAACACTCTCAAAATAATCACAAAATCATAAGCATCAAAGAAATGCCAACTGAAGATGTTTATGACTTTACAGTAGATGGGACGCATAATGCTATGCTGTCTAATGGGGTGTTAGTTCATAACTGTCACTTCTCATTTCTACAGGAGTACGTGGCTAACTGCTTAGGAGTTGAAGTAGGATCGTACAATCAGGTGTCAAATAACTTGCATGTCTACACTGAGCGATGGGAACCAGAGAAGTGGTTAGCAGAATATCAACCAATCAGACTGTGTACAGCTTGTCATCCGAATCCAATCTACATAGAGGCTGAAAGTGGTTGTTGTGGTAAGTGTGGGCAGGTTTCTAGATTCCTGCGAAGCCCAAATGTTGACGATTACAAACAGGCCAGAAGTTGCTTGTACGATCGAGGTAGTGTGGATTACATTTCCCTGGTTCAAGACCAAGCCAGGTTTGACAAGGAGTGTGCAGCGTTTATCGACTGCATTGACGGCGACTTTGAAGAGCCCTTCCTACGTGACGTGGCACAACCGATGATGGCTGCGTTTCGTCGTCATAAGCGACGTAGCTACCGCGACAATGAAGGGGCATTGAACTTGATTGAGCGAGTAAAGGCAGAAGACTGGAAGATTGCCGGTCGTAATTGGTTGCTCAAGCGATGTGAAGGGTGGGAAAAGAAAGGTATGCCAGGTTATGGTATGCAGCAAGAAATGATTAGCGAAGGTACTGGTGAAGTAATTCCCCCAATACAGGAGGGCGAGTAATGGCATCTGAGCTGTTTGAATTAGTAAGAAGCCTACATTTAGATAATGCTAAACACGTTCGTCGCAAGAGAAGACTCTGTGACTACTCTGTAGCTCAGTGTACAAACCATCTACTGGAAGAGGCAGTAGAAGTTCAAGCAGAAATCCTAGCAAGTGGTATTCCGTACGTTCACAGATGCTCTAGCTGGTCTGCGGAAAAGCTGAGCAATAAGAACCAAATAGTTGAGGAGATGGGTGACGCTTTGGCCGTAATGTATCACTTGATGATACGTCTTGAATTGTCTCTAGAGTCTGTAGAAGAGAGAGCAGTATTGAAGCTTAGAGAAACCTTTGTCTAGTGAAGGGCTAAAATGGCAGAGCCTGTCTTGACAAAAGCTGATTTTGTTAGACGTTACGCGGCGGGTAACGAATTTGGCAACCACTCACCAACATGGTCTAGAGTTGAAGACTTTCTTGCTGAACCCCCACTGCACGATGGACAGAAGTATCATCTGCGTAATAGGGTTACTGGCGGGCCTACGTGGTATAATATCGATGAGGATGCAGTAGCATTTGCTTTCTATGCACTGCTGCACGAAGGGATTAGGTCAGAAGATTTGTACCTTAGTGCAATGGCCCCTACGGAGTTAACACTGATCCAAGGTGAAGTGATGCGATCGCCTTGGGGGCTTTACCTATATTACAGTCAGGTAGCTAAGCCAATGCGGGAGGCCCTAGCTGAGCGGGCACAGTCTGTTAGCGGTTTGACCGCGATGATGTTGCTGAAGAGGTATATGTGCCAGCGAAGCTACGAATGGTTGGAATACCTACTGGAAGAGTATGATGGGCACGTCATTGAATTTTCTTCTTACGGAAAATGCTGGGGAACATTGCCAGGGATGAATACGGTTTGGTGGGAGATCAGAAAGTACTGAGAGGAAGATATGCCACGAGTTCACGAAGAATCTATCAACTATGCAAGTGCTTACAAGTTTCATGGATTGGAGTTTGACGGGGATGAAGGGCAGGTTACCGGCAATTGTCCCTGGTGTGGTAGAGAGGGCAAATTCAGCCTGAATTTAGAGACTGGGATTTGGCGTTGCTGGATTTGTGGGGAAGGTAATGAGAAGGGAGGGGGCAACCTGCTAGCCTTCCTGCGCAAGCTGTGGAGCCTCAGCGATAAAGCTACAGTTGACTACAAGGGCTTAGCTGCCCAAATTGGCTTGCTGTATGAAGAGACGTTAGAGGCTTGGGGTGTATGCCAATCGATAACTACTGGTGATTGGTTGGTGCCTGGTTACTCAGCTAGAGGGTCGATTGACCAACTGTACCGATATGCCCAGGTAGGTGAGAGGATGGCTTTGCTGCCTACCCCAGGGATGAAACATGGATTGCATGGCTTGCCTTTGTATGATAAGAATAAGCCAATTGTCTACCTGTGTGAGGGTTGGAAAGACGGTATGGCATTGTGGGAAATGTTGAAGGGGGTGAAACACGGGGATAATGGAACTCTGGTCTCTACAGCCAACCCAGAACGCAGTCTGGCAGGTGAAGCAAATGTGCTGGCTGTACCAAGCTGCACGACATTTTCGCCGAAGTGGTGTGGCCTGTTTAGTGGCAAGAGCGTGAGGCTGATGTTTGATAGTGACCATCCACAGAAGAATAAGAAGTCAGGCAACCTATCGCTGCCGGCTGGCTATTCAGGGATGAAGCGGGTGTCGAAGATATTACTGGCCCATGAATCTCCACCAGAGCAGATCAGCTTCTTGCAGTGGGGACCAGAGGGTTATGATACAGACAAGGCATCTGGCTACGATGTACGTGACCATTTAAGGGAAGGAGCTGACCTGACCGGCAGAATGACTCAATTGGAATCGCTGCTAGCCAAGGTTGGGCCCATCCCAGATGATTGGTCTGGGGATGGGTTGAAGAAAGGGCCAGGTGGGCAGAATCTGGAGTGCCTGCACTGTAGCCAATACTCCGTATTAGTGAATGCTTGGCGTAAGGCAATGAAGTGGACTCCTGGATTAGATCACGCGTTAGCAATGATGCTAGCCTCGATTGCTTCCACAAAGAGTGTTGGAGACCAACTGTGGATTAAGGTAATTGGGCCGGCTGCCTGCTTACGTGGTGATACTCTGATTTGGGATCCAGTGGATCAGACGCTGTTGCCGGTGCAAGAGCGGTTCCGTCGTAGAAGAGACTTTCATGTTTGTGCAATGACTAAGGAAGGAAAGTTGACTATCTCCCTGGCCTATGCCCCAACGATTCGACCGCCAGACCATTTGTATTGTGTGGCTTTCAAGTCTGGTGCGGAAATGCACGTGACTGAGAATCACAGGTTTTGGAATGGCGATAGGTATTGGTCAGTAGCCAGCATTATCACGGAGGTCATGCGAACCGGCCGCTTTCAAATGATCCGTTACCAAAGCGGACCTTATCTGCCTAACCAGGGCGAAGCAAAGTGTGCAATGGACGAAGTGGTATCTATTACCCCCAGTGATTATGAGTGTCACTATGACTTCCACGTACCTACTTACAATAACTACTGGGCCAATGGCTACATCCATCACAACTGTGGCAAGAGTACTTTATGCGAGGCTGTGAGCGTTTGTCGTGATTATGTCATTGCCAAGAGCACCATCAGGGGATTCCACTCTGGTTATAAAGAGGACGGTAGCCAAGGCGAGGACAACAGCCTTATCCCGCTGATTACGGGCCGCACGCTGGTTACCAAGGATGGTGATACGCTGCTAACTAGCCCCAACCTACCCCAGATCCTAAGCGAGGCTAGGGATTTGTATGACTGTACGGCACGCACTCATTACCGCAACAAGATGGGGCGGGACTACCAAGGCATCCGTATGACTTGGATTTTATGTGGCACTAATAGTCTACGGCAGTTGGATAGTAGTGAGCTAGGTGAGCGGTTTCTTGATTGTGTTATTATGGATCATATTGACGATGATTTGGAGGATGAGGTATTGTGGCGGGTGGCTAACCGCACTGCCCGCAATATGAGTATGGAAAGCGACGGCAAACCAGTTAGCCAATATGAACCAGAGTTAGCTTATGCTATGCAGTTGACTGGAGGATATGCCTCGTGGTTGCGGGAGATTGCTCAGGAGCAGATGAGCACAATCGTCATGCCAGATTGGGCAATGCGATTGTGTACCCGATTGGGTAAGTTCACAGCACATATGAGGGCTAGACCTAGCTTGAGGCAAGAAGAGGTGGCTGAGCGTGAGTTTGCTTCAAGGTTGGTTAGCCAGTTGGTTAGAACAGCAAAGTGTTTGGCTTTGGTGCTTAATGCGCCAGAGACAAATGAGGTTGTGATGCGACGGGTTCGGCAGATTGCTCTTGACACTTCACGAGGGCAGACGTTGGCAATTGTACACCACCTATATGAGTCTGGTGTGGGATTGCCTATTCGTAAGCTGGCTATGCAATTGGGTCGCAGCGAGGATAAGCTAAGAAGTATGCTACGCTTCCTTAAACACATTGGTGTAGCAGAACCATACGAAGCCAAGACTAACCAGAAGACTATCTCAACCCAGATTCTATGGCGGTTGACTGGTAGGATGGTTGGCATGTATCAAGATGTAGTGGTTAATGCATTAGGCAACGGCGAGTAAGGCAAGGAGGTTGCGATGCCTTTCTATCGAATCCAATTTTGCGCAGAGGGAGAGGGGAGGCAGACGGTATCTGTTGCTGCCCCAAGCGCCCACGATGCGGAGCAGCAGACAAGAGCCCACCACCCTACAATTCATTCTAACACGATTGATATATGCCGCACTGACGTGGAGTTGGTAGACAACCCCAGGTCAAGGCAAGTCTTTGAACCACCAGAACGTCAATTTCATTAGGACCATCATGCCGAAAATCGATACTTCGTTGACCCCCTACTGGCAAACTACCGATGGCAGTACAGTCTGTCTATATCAAGGCAATTGCCTAAATGTACTGAAGCAACTACCAGATCGGTCAGTCCACATGGTTGTTACTTCACCACCATACTGGGGTTTGCGAGACTATGGTACAGACAAGTCGTTAGAGATTGGTAGCGAGAAAAAACCAGACTGCTTGGGATGGGCTACAGGTAATCGGTGTGGTGTATGCCACGTCTGCCTGATAGTTGCCGTGTTTAGAGAGGTTCGACGTGTGTTACGTAACGACGGAACCTTGTGGCTCAATTACGGGGACACCTATGGGGGTGAATTGAAGAGTGGCAACTTGGGCGGGATACCGTGGCGAGTGGCTTTGGCGTTGCAGGCAGACGGTTGGATACTACGCCAAGACATAATTTGGATGAAACCGTCACCAATGCCTGAGTCTGTTAGGAATCGTTGCACCAAAGCCCACGAGTACATTTTCCTATTCGTGAAGAAGATGGGTTACTTCTACGATGCTGAGGCAATCAAGGATAAATCAATTTCAAACCCACATAAACCTGGATGGGCTTCTGATGTAAGCGACAGAAACGATAGACAAGTATCTAACGAGTCTAACGCAAGGGAATGGGGGAGTGGGGTATCTAACAAGAGATCAGTGTGGACTGTTGCTAGTCAAGGATATGCTGGCGCTCACTTTGCCACGTTTCCTCCAAAGCTGATTGAGCCTTGCATCAAGGCCGGTACTAGCGAGAAGGGTTGTTGTGCTAAGTGTGGTGCGCCTTGGGTAAGAGTAGTAGAAGTAAATCGAGTGGAGACAAGACCAGGCAATAAGACCAAATACGGAAGTGTAGAGGAAGACATTCGTGGTGGAGACGGAATGCGGAAGCGTCGAATTCGTAATGACACAACTATTGGTTGGAAGCCTACCTGCAAATGCAATGCTGATGTTGTGCCTTGCGTTGTACTAGATCCGTTTATTGGTAGTGGTACGACGTGTTGTGTGTCTATCAGCTTGGGTAGGAATTCAATTGGTATTGACTTGAGTAAGCAATACCTTGATCACAATGCCATACCCCGTATCTCTGGAGAGTTACTAACTAAGCCGGCTACGGCACACCTGGCAGGTAGAAAGGCTAAGAAGGTAAGCCTTGGTAGGAGAATAGCTTGAACTTGATTTTTCATTCTCCTCTATATATATATATATATATATATATATTTATAGGGTGCTCCAGGGTATAGTATAATGGGTAGAGATAAATTAGTAAATAGCAAAACCGGCACAAAACCAAAATAGTATACTAAGGGTAGCTTTTGGGCTTTGTAGCAAAGTAGGAGACAGGACGCAAATGGCAATCAATGAACAGAACTTGAAAGTTGTGATCTTTGGAGCAGGTGCGCTGGGGCTTCGTGTGTTGAAAGACATGCGCGCTAGCAAACTTGAACCGATTGCCTTCACCGATAACAACCCCAAGCTCTGGTATACCAAGGTTGAAGGAGTGATTGTGGTGCCTCCAGTAGAGGCTGTCCGTAACTACAAGCAGGGTCACCTCTTCGTGGTTGCTGTCTACAATAGGACTCCAGTAGAAGACCAGTTGATTAACTTGGGCGTGGATAGATTCAACAGCACTCCAGAATTCTACCGTCGGTATTTACCAGCAAGACTTCCTCTCTATTGTGTTGAAGATAGCTGTGAGATTGATCGGTATATGGAGGAAGTCAAGGCTTGCGCAAGCTTGTGGGATGATGAGATATCCCAGGATACCTTCAACTTCCTGTTGCAGTGGCATAAAGATGTTAGTTACCGTAGCCACTATGTCTATCCCAGTCCATCTTGCGATACCTACTTTCCGCCAGATTTGGTTAAGCTACGTGAGGATGAGGTATTCATTGATTGTGGTGCTTATGATGGTGACACGCTGCGCGCCTTCCTATACAAGACTGGTGGTAAATTTAAGGGGTATTGGGCTTTTGAACCAGACTATTCTAGTTTTGCTGCAATGCATCTTACCTGGGAACGGTTGGATAAAGAAACACAATCGAAGATATGGATGGACAACGTGGCTGTATCCAATGAAGATGGAAAACTGCAATTTATAGAAGACAACAGTGTCAGGTCTTGTGTTATTGATCCTGCTAATGAGGTAGTATTAACAAAGCAATCTATTCGATGCTATAGGCTAGACAGCCTAATTCAAGATACAGCAACTTACATCAAGATGGATATCGAAGGGCATGAACTGCAAGCGTTAGAGGGAGCTAGGCAGACAATCTCTAAGCATCGTCCTGTCCTAGCTATTTGCCTCTACCATCGAATGACTGATTTGTGGCAGATTCCTACCTTGATAAAGCAGATTTGTCCCTCATACAAGATGTTTCTTAGGCTGTATGCTGAGGATTGCTGGGAGAGCGTTTGTTATGCAATACCAGAAGACAGGTTGCTTGTCTAGTAATTAGGTATAATAGGGGTTTGTAACTAAGGAACCAACAGAATGAGCGATAAACCCAAACCAGAAGAAGTCGGCTGTGGATGTGCATCGTGCCTAGTCGGTTGCGGGGTCATGGTCGTCTTGGGACTAGTGTTCGCGGTGTCGGTCAAGTTTCTGTGGAAGCTGTTGATGATGTAGGAGCCAACGCGATGAAGACCTACACCACCGCAACCGCCAGCACGAAGCCATTTAACGTCGAAGAAGTGCTCTCCCTAATGCGAGCAGTCCAGGAAGAGTGTTTCTCACACGTCATGGACTTCAACGCCGATGCGCTGGCGAGCCCCTGCTGCGTCTGTGGAAACATCATGACGATGGACAATCGCGGAGATGTCACGATGTGCGAGCACGTCATGGATGCAATTCGGCGGCTGTCGCTCCGACGATGCAGCCAATGGAATCGCCGCTGGGCGGACTGGGGGTGTTTATGAAACAAGTGAAGGAGACTCAACGCGATGAACCCTAACCTACTCCAACGCCTGCACGCTCTTATTCCTCGGCTCTCGGTCGCCGACGCTGAGGCCGTGCGCGAGGCGGTGCTACTGATCGCGAAGATTGTTGAGACGGGACAGCATTGCGACACGCCGACTGGGGTAATGATTGCAATTCCGCGTGCTATATGGATGCAAGCCGCTGGCTATAGAACCGAGTCCGCCGCGCGGGCGGCGGCGAAAGGCAAAACATGAACACCGCGAAAGAGAAGAACGACGCCTCCCGTACATCCTTGACCGAGGCTGAGTTGCAGGCAATCGCTGACAAGTACCTGGCCGGGACAATCGCGTTTGTACGCCGCGGTCCTGTGGTGTGTGCCTGCGGTGATGAGATGTGGATGCGATTCATCGGTCACCGCGACGAAGTGGCAGAGTGGGAGTATCGTTGTGAGAAATGTGGTGAACGACTGTTAGGGTAATTGCGGGCAAGCTGCCAGCGGGGCGAAGGAGGAAGCATGAAGCCGTACGACCTATTACGTCAATGGAAAGCCGAGGCAGCCATCGACCGCGTGGAAGGGTGCCGCATTCTGCTGCACATTCACGGGTTTCTGAGCGACTCTGAGAACTACAAGGTGAAAAAGCGAATTGAGAAATGGCATGAGAAACAAGCCGCAAAGGCGAAGGAGGAGTGGTGAGAAAGACACGAATCGGAAGACGAAACGGTTCCGGCGTTACTGTCGATCACCGGAAGCTGGACAAGGATATCAGTCTGGAACTCGACGGCGTGAGCCATTGCCCATGCATCTACCTCGATGTCCAACAGGCGAAAGCTCTGGTTCGGACATTGCAGCGGGCGATTGCAGAAGCCGCGAAGTCGGGAGGTGAGCAAGATGGGCATGGACGTTAGTGGCGCATCTGACGGTTGCGAGTGTGTTGCGTGCCGCGATCTGCGCGAGGCATTCATACGATACGCAGAAGCCGAGATCCAGCGGCTACAGGGCGTCATCGACTACGTACGCGCACAGGGGTCCTGTCCGACAGAAGCGAAGCCAACAGATGCGGGAGGTGAGTGAGATGGCAGAGAACGAATCACTGGACGTAACAAGAGCCAGAGTGAACGCCTATCGTGGCTGCGGGCACCCGCTGGTGTCGATTGCTCAGTCGCTATTGGCCGAAGTCGAGCGGCTGACTCGGGAGAACGCCGACTTGCTGAAGCAGTTGCGACAGCAAACCAAGCCGTTCTGCACCCGCTGCGGGAAGCTGTTCCCGAAAGGCAAATAGGGAGCTGCACAGTTCCGCGCCCACATTGCGGAGTGTAGCAGACATCCGATGCACCCGATGGCGAGAGAAGTCGAGCGGCTTCGTGGAGAACTGGAGCGGCTCCAGGATGTAGTCTGCAAACAAGACCGCGAGTCTATCGATAGAGTGCTGGACGAAGCAGAGAAAGGACCGAAGTCATGAGCACATGCAGTCGATGCGGTTGCGCGGTGTACGTGCGTTCCGGCGACGGCTGGGATGACGACACCGACCTATGTTACGATTGCCTGCGTACGTCGGAAGCTCTTGGTGTAAGATCGGTGACTGCCACAAGACACGCGAGGCCGCTGAGGCGGCGAGGGAATGAAAATGACCGACCAACCAATCCCGAAGTGCCCGTGGTGCGGAGCGGAGGGGCACGATACAGCCAGTATAGCCTGGGGTCCTCACACGCGGTGGGCCTGCGGATCGTACTACATTCACGGCGACTCGTGGGGATGGGGGCCACAACAACCTGTCCAATCTGTCGAGTGCGCGAACCGCATCATCGCCCAGCGTGACGCGACGATCCGCGACATGGAGCAATCCCACGAGGAAATGACCGATTCGCTGATGGATGAACTGTATGCGATTATCGGTGTGATCGGCGGCAAGCGTGGCGACTCGGTGCCGATGGACGTGGCGTGGGCGATTAAGGAAGTTGAGCGAATGAAAGTCGAGAACGCCACACTCCGCACTCGACTGCACGAACAGTCCCTCCAGGCTCAGGCGACATCCCAGCAGACCCATGACGCTGTGGTGAAGGTACTGCGAGACGCGGGCGCAATCCCCGAGGGCATCGACCCGGCCGCACATCCGACGGAGCAGGTAGTGGCGACGTGCGTGGCGCAGCTCCACGCTCTCTGGGATGCAGAGGTTGTCAGGCTACAAGAAGAGGCGGCCGAGGATGTCAGGCGAGACGCGGATACGATTGCCACCCTGCACAAGGTGCTGGGCGAGGCGTGCGATGACGCAGAAAAGGCCATCCAATACCCATTCAAGGTGCCAGCCAGCATTTCTGCTGCTCGCGCATTCCTGGCCGGCGAGAAACCAGCGGAAGGAGATACGAAATGCACTGCGGAATGAGACATCGTGAACTGGACAACAACGGTGAAGGGCTGTGCTCCGTGCCAATGTGGCGCGGCGGTATGCCGGCTGGCTTCTGCGACCAGCCCGCGTTTGGCCTGCAGACGACCGAGGGCAAGCGGAAGTACGACGGGTACGTTCCTGGCCTAGCGTGCTTCGGGCACGGCGGACCGGAGTTCAGGGTGTTCAAGGATGGGGACAAATTCTGTGCAGTGAAACGTGACTTCGAGGATTTGGTGCAGAGCCCTGCGGGATTCGGCGACACGCCGGAAGAAGCCCGCCAAGAGTTGGTGGCAGACATTGAGAGACACCGGGCCGGCGAGAAGCTCAACGAAACCCAAGGAGAACTGAAATGAGAATTGCAGGATTCGTAGTGTACGACAAGAGTGGCACTAGCTGGTGTGCCAACAACCTCACGGTGGCTGTCCGCAATCACCCGACCGAACACGGCCAGCAGTCAGTGTTGCTGTTCATTTGCTCGGGCTCACCAGTGATTATCCCGGCCGAAGATGTTGATCGTGTCGAGTTTCACGCCAACAGTTGGCAACACTGTAATAACTGCGACCAGTCTGTCTACAACGTCGTCGGAGCTGGAATCGCAGCGAACGAGAAGCCAACAACAAGTGGCGAGAAGCATAAACCAGACAGCCGGGACGAGACAATCCGGCGACTCAACGCTCAACTCGACATCGCCGCGGAGATGCTGGCCGGCAACGACAAGGGGGCCAATCCAAATAAGGATTGGTGTCCAGACTTCCGCACGGTTCTGGCCGCGATCTTGGACGCCAAGGAAGGTCGAGGCCAGACACTGACGGAGGTGATCGCGGAACTGAAGGAGATGGTTGGCGAGAAGCCAGCGGAAGGAGGCGAGGCGGGATGAAAATTCGTTCCATATTAGGAAGAATAGCCAGACAGCGGCGGACGAAAGGAGGTGATTGCCACGGGACCACAATTTACCCACGTCCCGAATACGTAGCGTCCCGCCACCGCAGGCGTCAATGAGCGGTGGCGGGCGAGAGCGCCCCTCGGGGCGTTGCCGCTTGCTACTGTAACCTCAACACGAAAGGGAGAACCCATGCCCTCAGAACAACCAACTGAGCAACCGAAACCACAGAAAGAAGGCCGTTGCCACGTATGTGGTGACTCATCGCCGAGCGACTTTGAGTTGTGCGGGACGTGCCAACGACTTGCGAACGAGGCCGAACAGGATCGAAAGAAGGACGCCAGGAAGCGGGCATTTGGAATTGGAAGTGTATACGCATGGTAACCACTAACGCCCTTGGGGCACGAGGGGAGGTGATGATGTTGACGATTTGGGAGATGTACCCCGAGAAAGTCTTGAAGACTTACCACTGCCTTATTGCTATGGTGCGTGAAGAAGACGGGACATTCTCTGCTCTCGTACTCAATCTGCCGGGGACTGGAAGTTGCGGCAGCACCGAAGTAGAAGCGTTGAAGAACGTGCGGGAGGCAATACTCGGAACTATCGAGTCACACGTTGAGGCAGGAGAGAAGATTCCTTGGATAGACCCGCTGCCAAACGCCGTTCCTACAGGGGCATCGTTGAAGTGGATTCTTGTGAACACCTAGCAAGTACGTAACCACGCGGGTGAGCATGCGGCCGACTCACCCGCTGAAGATGGCCGCGAGAACTGAACTTAACACGATGAGATAACGATGGATTACCGTAAAGAAATCACACTGGAGCAGTTACTGACCGACTACGGCTGGGAAGAAGTGTTCGGCGAGGGAAGCGGTGGGAACTGCACGCAAGATGTGTCGGCGTACGACGGCACCGACACCGCACGATGCACTCGGGCCGATGTAGTAGAAATCATTGCTGCGGTAAACGGCGAGAACGACGACGCCGACTGGATTGGTCTGTTTCGTCTGGCTGACGGTCGTTTCCTTGCTGCTTCTGGAGAATGCGACTACACAGGTTGGGATTGCCAAGCCGGGAACACGTTGACCGTCGGAGCAACTCTTGAAAGCGTGATCCAATATGGACTGACGGCGTATCAGCGGGAGCGATTGACAGTGTAAGCCGAGTCGCGCCGGCACGCCCCGCTGAATGAAAGGGAATCTATGAAAGTCTGGTGCGTAAAATGGCATTTCCTGTCTGACGCAACCCAGAAGATGGTTGTTGGGTGGTGTGCCGTCAAAGGCAACCGCCGACCAAGAGGCGCTGAAGTGTATCGTGTTGAGACCGGATGCAACGATGCCATAACGATCCCCAGCCAGTTTGCCCTACGAGAGCCGACGTGCCGGAAGTGCTTGGAGGCATTGAAGAAGAAAGGAAACTAGCATGAAGGTTCACATGGACTTCAGCAGATACTGGAACCAGCAGAACGCCTATGATGTCGTGAACAAACGCGGCGAGGTGGTAGCGCAACTTGACTCCATACCATGGGGGTTTGTGATACCAGACGTCAGCCTATCCAGTGAGAAAGTCGAACCCAAAACGCGAAGGCCGCGACAAAAGAAATCCAAGTAGACTCGAAAGGAACCCCATGACCATCGAACTGAACCCAGGCTACACGATCTACGATACGGCCACGGTGAATGACTCTTGTCCTGTGAACGGCGCAACGCAGGAAGCGGAGAGCAAGCCGCTGGACTTCGAGGAACTTAAAGCGGCTGATTTGGTACTCAAGCACGCTTGTGCAGCTTGGCTGAATAAGCAATGGAATGCCTATTACGTTCTGCGCAAACATACAAAGACCCTCATCGACCTGGCCCAACGCTGCCAAGTGGCCGAGCGCCGCGCAGAACGGGCCGAGCAGCAATACGGCAGCCTGTGGGCGGCAGCGAAGGAAGAGAGGGACGCTCACCGGAAAGAGCGCGATGATCTGACTAAGCAGTGCGAGGCACTCCAGCGGCAAGTCGATGACCTCACGTCGAGGCTTGCCGACCTGCGCGAAACGTCCGAATGCCCGCCTGACTGCGACTTGAAGACGTGGGTTCGGGTGCTGGCGGAAGTGTACGGATTCTGGCGCAAAACCGAAGGCGGGCAGGCCCAGCAGAATCCGTGCGAGAGTGCGGCGGTGCTGACGAGTGAGGACAACGCTTTTCTCGCCCATCTCCGCGACTGCGTTAACCAACGCAAAATCATCGGCGTGCCGTGGGGCCAGCAAGTTGTTGCCCTCATCGACCGACTGCTCAAGGCCAAGGGTCTGCCGTGGATTCGGGTCGTAGACGGCAAGCGGCCGGAAGGGCTGGATGACGAGGAAAAGTTGGTTGGAATCTACTGTGACGGCCAAATGATTACTGCTGATATCGCTGCCGTCGACAGTTGGTATTGGCCGGCGTTGTTATGGCGCGTCCCTCTGTTTGACCTGCTGGAGACGCTGCCGAAGTAAGCGAGGATCATCATGCGATACCACTACGAATTCCACGGGCTCCACGGACACCCATGGACGTGCGAGCGCGTGGGCTTGGACGGCGACCGCCAATGGCTGACAGCCGACGGGAAGTGGACCTACGAGCCGGTGGCTCCGTTCGGGTCGTGGGAAGAAGCACGCGATTCGCTGGCGGATTCCCTGGAGAAGAAAGCGAAGTGACATTGTGATCGCGAACAGCCCGGAAGATCGGGCGGGAAGGGTGTACGGATGCCGAAAGGAGGATGAGTCCACGAGACCAATCAGACGGTAGATAGCTAAATAGAGTGATAACAAGACAACTTTAGGGGACTAACGTGGGATTAGCGTCCTTGATAGACGGGCTTTTACAGACTAGATATGGTTCTGAGGAAGCCTTGGATTTGATTGAGCAGATCGAGGATGAGTGTGGAGCAGAAGCAGCAGACAAGGCAGTTGACCTGTTCTGTGAGCATTGGTTAGGTGAAGGTGAGGGATATGACAGGCCTGTACCAGATGAATTAGATGATGAGTCAGACGAGGCTGCCCAAGTAGTTAATCAGTGCAAGTGGAGCAAGCAGAAACGCAGGCTGAAAAGACGGGTAGAAAGAGGCGGTTGTCTTAAGTGTGGTAGAATTCTTCCTGCTGAATCGCCATATAAGACATGTTCAGTGTGTAGGAAAAATCATCATAGGTACTATGTAAATCAGACAAAGGGAAGAGTTGGCCGAAGGTACAGTAGCAAGCACAGCAAGGTAGAGCAGGAGGTAGAGTGATGATGGATCATAAGGTATTTGATTTAGGTGATAGAGGCAGAATCTACGTAAGGAAACCTTGTGATAGTCGCCCTATAAACATCATGGTGGATGCCAGTCATGTCATGTTGGGCTCTATGTTTCCAGAAGAAGCTGAGGAAGCGGCCAAGCAGTTATTGGAGGCAGCGAAGCAGGCTAGGCTACGGCAAGCTGAACATGACCAAAGGCGCAAGACAAAACAGGAGACGTGATAATGTGGGTATTTTGGTATTTGTTTGGGTGGTTGCTGAATGATAGGCAAGTGCAACACACTGAAATTGAATGGAGTAAATGTGGATGGTGTGGGTATGAATTTGAAAATATGATAGCCAAGGATTCTTTGGACTATTGTAAGAAGATGGAAGAAGAGGGATTGACAATTAGGGTATGTAAGGCGGCTGAATCTTGCCCTAGATGTCAGCATTGGGTTGTGCTGGACTTGCTATTAACTCATCAACACAACAATGAAGGGGCCAATAAATGAAATTCTACTTAGTTCTTGTTAGCATATTTGCATTATCTTGGTGTTGTTTGGTACTATGTGTTGGATGGGAAGTTCAAAGGAGTCAAGATGGGTTTAATAAAGCCATTACTGACCTTCAGGAGAAGGTTGCCAGTCAAGAAGGGCTGATTCAACAACTCTATACGGAAAATGCAGCCTTGTGGGAACAGAATAAAGCTTGGGAGGCTCAGCTATTGGCTGAGTATCGGCGAAACAAAATCAATTCTGCTAGTTGGAGATATGGTCCTCACTGTCCTTAACCATCTGTAGAAGGGGGATTAGAATGCGAGAAGCTTTAGGAGTGTTGATTTGTTTGATGGGGGCTTCAATACCGGTAGCTGCAGTGGTTGTGTATTATTGGGAACAGCCAAATAGGTTTGGTGATGGCAATGCCTTAGCCTTAGCAACGATGTTTTCTACAGTGGTTTGGATCGCTGCTGGGGTTATTATTGCTTATAGTGGAGGTAGCCCTGGTGGTGCAACAAGTCTAGTTGATACCGACGAAGATGACGATGAGGAAGAGGACTGAGGGTTGAGATGACTTATGCTAGGAATCATACGCCAGAGATTGGAGATGAAGAGATTCTGAGGATGATGAATCTTGCGGTCCTAGTGTTTACTGCTGACGGCAAGGAATTAAAGAAGTGGCATTTTGGTAAGAGTAAGTATGTTTCATTGGTTATCACGCCTCATGGTGAGGCAAGACGTAATAAGGTTAACATTCGATTGGGGACGACAGGTAAGGGGCGGGCCAGAACGATCTATCTGAATAAGTTGGTGTGGATGTGGCATCATCGACAGGTTGTGCCAGAGGGATTTGTGATTGACCATGTGGATGAGGATTGTACAAATGACGATCCCAATAATTTGAAGTTGATGAGTTACGAGGATTCTGATAGGCAGGGGTGGGAGCTACAAGGTAAGAATGGTGAGGATGAAATACCATTTTAGGAGCAGGCAATGGCAGTGAAAGATAAGCTAGCGTCTGAGTTGAATGAGGTTGAACTATACTTCCTTATTGACATGTGTGGAGCATACTTATGGCGTATGAACCATGACATGTGCGATGGTAGAATAGAGGAGAAGCATTGGGCAGCGATTGATGCAGATATGACCAAGGTACGAGAGCAGCAAAAAGAGGCAGTCGGGGAGTTACCTAGGGTTGGAGTAAGCGTTCCCTTAGATAGTGAGGGAAAACCTACGGAAGAATACTGGGTTTGGTATCGCAGATGGGATTCATGGAAGAAGGGATTGAGCGATGATGAATGGAGAGAAGTAGATATTGCTTTGGGTAGAGGACTAACTGCAGAAGAGGTAGCTAAATACAAGGCATTGGCATTTAAGGATGAGGGAGCGAAGGTATGAATCAAGAAGAAATGGCTGCGATGAAGGGTAGGTTGGATAAGGCCGAGGAGATTTCATCCTTCATATTGAAGACCGAGTGGAGCCTTAGAGACTTGGATAAGCAAGACAGTCATTTGTGTATGGGGGGATGTATGTGGCAGACATGTTGCGAGGATATCCCAACGGATCAGAGGAGATTAAGGAGTTTATTCGGGGCATGCTGGAAGGTAGGCTGAAGAAGTTGCAGCAGGAGCTAGAAGCAGTTTGATAGTGGCTAATTATTAAGGATAGATGATATGCTAGTGCAAATGCCTAATGGGAATTGGGTCAATCCAACCATGGTATTGGAGGCGTCAGCTACTGACTGTCCTAATGGTCCAGAAGTTAGAATTCGGTGTTTCTACTTCAGCCATGGAGTGGATACGGTGCCACAGGTTATCAACTGTGCTTGCCGTGATATGGAAGAGGCGCGCAGTAAAAGGGACGGCTTTGTGCAGGCCGTCAACAAGGCGCTAGAGGTTAGCGACGGAGATTAAAACAAAGGGGAGCGAAGTGTCTAAATCATGCAAATCATATGTTGTTGGTTTTGTGTTTAGGGGCAGTCAGGTGCTGTTGATAGAGAAGAAGCGACCGAAGTGGCAGGCGGGAAGGTTAAATGGAATTGGCGGTCATGTTGAAGAAGGCGAAACTCCGCTGACGGCAATGATTAGGGAATGTCTAGAAGAAGCCAATCTTGACACTGTACCGCAGCATTGGACTGAAGCTGTGGTCTTGGTGCATAGTGATTGGTGTGTGAGATTTTTCTTTATGGAGTTGCTACAGGTCAAAGGGGATAAACCCTATCTGGTTGAGCAAAAGACAGATGAGAGACTGTTGTGGGTTTCGGTGGATGATTTACCAGACAACGTGGTGTACAATCTTAGATGGCTGATTCCTCTGATGAAAGATATAGTGGCTTACCCTATTGTGATCCAGGACATTGGGGCTTATGACTTTGGGGCAGAGGGTTGACCAGAACTGGCGAAAACTTAGTTGGTAGCACTAATATGAAAACGTACTGGAGAAATGGAGATGAAAGTGGAGAGTAAGCCGCAAGATACGATGATGGTGAAAGACGTTGTGTATGGCAACACGGTATTATTTAATGGAGGGGTCTGTATCGTAGTTAAGAGTGACTTGGCCAAAGATCCACATACGGTGTTATTGGTGGACTTGAAGACTGGAGCAGGCTTTACTATTCCTTGGACAATGGAAGTAACAATTGTCCCTTACAAAGCTGTTCAATATGATCCTAAGGTGTAGGAAAAACGAGCTAGGATTGAGTTGGCGAGGCTAATAGGTATAGGTTGGATAAGGAAGGTTAGGGAAAATGAAGCCAAGAAAAAAGAGGAGTGATGCGAATGCAACTAGGAAGATTGTCAAGGTTGATCAAAGTGAGATTGAGAAGAAGGTGAAGCATGTTCCTGTCAGGGGTGAGGATGGGTTGACTGATAAGGCGATGATGTTTGTTGCGGAGTACTTGGTTGACTTTGATGCTACAAGAGCTGCAATTGCAGCAGGATATAGCAAGAAAACAGCGAGTGTGAAGGGTTGTCAACTGCTTAAAAAGCCCGATATTATTCGCGTGGTAAAGCAGTTTCAGAAAGAGGATTTGGCAAAGTGCCAACTCACTCGCGAGGAAATCTTGCTACAATTGTATTACTGTGCTACCCGCAGTGCTAGTGACTTTTGTGATGAGAATGGGCGCATCATTACTGACGTGCATCGCTTGGATAAGCGCGCGCAGAACACCATTGACGGTATCGAGCAGACAGTTAGCTATGACCAAGAAGGCAACGAGGTTGTTCGCACTAAGTTGCGTCTAGTTCCCAAGGCAGAAGCTATCAACATGGCTCTTAAGCACATGGGCCTCTATGCTCCAGATAAGCATGATGTGACAATTGCTCCTGGCTTGGACTTCAACAAGTTAGCCAAGGAAGACAGGCCACCAGACGAGATCGAAGCTGAATTAACTAGCCCAGTAGTAGAAGAAGACTCCAATGACCTCGCCAATCAACCAAGAGACGTTCAATAAAATCAAAGAGGCAGTTGGCAGGGGAGAATCATTTCGAGCAATTGCCAGAGAACTAGACATTGCCCACACTGTCGTTAGCAGTATCTACAAGGGATGTCATCCTCTATGCAGAACCTTAGACCCTAATCGTATTCGGTTTCCTTACGAAAAGGCAGCTTATGAGTGGTGTGCTATATGTCGAGCTAAGGTCAAGAAACCTTGCTTAGCCTGTCAGATCCGTAATCGACAGACTGCCAGGCTGGCTGAGAGCAGACGGTTAGGCTTGGTATCTAAGGAACCGGTAGAATTAGAGGAGCCCAAGATTGTCAAGGAGTAATGCTGTAGATGATTAGGCTATCGAGGCTTGACCCGTTAATACTGATCCACCACTACTGGCCCAACATCAAGTTATACAATAAGCAGATTGAGATTATTGACTCAGTATGGAACAACGATGAGACAGTCGTAGTCGCCGGTAATGAATTAGGCAAGGACTTTATTGCAGGTTTGATTGTACCTGTCTTCTTCCTAACACGACACCCCTGCCGTATCGTAACAACTAGCGTAGACCATCAGCAGTTGGAAGGGGTGATGTGGGGCGAGATACGGCGGTTCATACAAAATGCTGCCTACCCACTAGACTCAGATCATGGCGGGCCTCTACTTATCAATCATATGCACATTCGTAGAGTGATTGATGGCCGAGTG
Source organism: Candidatus Pacearchaeota archaeon (assembly GCA_023228245.1). The sequence goes on along the minus strand of JALOBN010000017.1, from coordinate 24,053 downwards.
TGCGCCACGTCCTACATCATCGGTAGAGTAGCAGCCAAAGGCGAGGGGATGCTGGGTCATCACTGCAACTTCCCTGAGTGCTGTGGCATCCAAGTGCCCCAAGATGGTACGCCCAGGACTCTATTCGTTGCTGATGAGGCTAGTGGTGTAGACAACCTCAGCTATGAGCGTGCTGGCACCTGGGCTAAGCGTATCCTCAGTATTGGTAATCCCTTTCCCTGCGAAAACTTCTTCAAGGATGCCGTCGAAGGTGGCGACATTCTTGCTTCATAAAGGCACAGCCATGAATCATTTTGACCTCTGTAAAAACAAGTCGGCTAAATTGGCCTTATCCCATAAGGGAAGATGTGGCGTAAGATGTCCTGTATGCCATTGGCAGGGGTATCGTGTGGCTTACTTCACAATCGATGTAAACCAACATCTTGTACCCCAAGAAGCCACGGCAGCCATCAACAACGAAACGTCGCATCCAGCCTGCCCTAAGTGCAGCAGTACTGTTGGATTCACTCACTATGCTGGGCAAACTATCTGACTCAACAAAGGAGAATCGCTAATGGAGCCTGTGGCATTTATCATCATTGGTGCTCTGGTTATTGGTTTAATAACATTCAGTAGCTGTATGGTCTGCCTATACCTAGGGGTCAAGATAGGAGAGGGCATGGGGAAGGAAGCACAAAAGAAGAAGAAGAACAATGAGACCAAACCCCACCGGTGTGATCGATGCTGTTGTGGAAAGAATGGCGTAACCTGTAGCAAAGCAAAGGAGATGTAGGATGGAAATCTAGTTATCCTGGTCATTCTACTCGGAGTGCTATGTATTGTGACTATCACTTGGCTAAAGCGGGTTATAGAGGCAGCCATAAATGAAAAGGAATTGGCTAAGCTACAGAAAGAAAATCAGCAGTTAGCAGAAAATAACGAGGTGCTGCGACAAAACCACACTGACAGGTGCGATGAGTGTTCTGGATTGCGGGTAAAGTGTCTTAAGCATGAAGAGTTGATTACCAACTTACTAGACCTAATTCAAGACCATCAGGGAGCAAAGGGGTAGTGATATGGATTGGTTAGACATCTGTGTTATTGTGATAATGGCTATTGGTGTATGGGCATTTGTCGTGTGCACCCTGAACAATCCCGGGAGGGCACTGAGCCTTGCTTGCAAGAAGCTAACTGAGTTGCAGGAAGAGAATCGGCTATTGGTTGAGGATAACAAGAAGTTGCAGTACCTCAACGGTGGATTAACAGACATGAATAAGAGGTTGAAAGAGGACTTGCAATGGAAGGATATGCATCACCAATCCTTAGTTGATGGTTTGTTAAACCAAATCCACGATTACCAAGAGGCGCAGGAGCAAAAATCCGTAGGTCAACAACCAGATGATCATGCCTAGATACTTTCGCAAAGTCATTCATATCAGTGCTGAGGATAGTCCTAACGTACGTTGGGCGAAAAAAGAAATTGCTGAAGGGAAGAAGCCCACGAACCGCATTCTCTTAGGAGGAGTGGTTACGTGGGCTGACTATTGTAAACGGAGGAAACTATGGGATGAGGTAAGGCAGTGTATCAGTCTTGACGGTAAGTTCTGGAAGGGCGCTGAGCTGTTGATGTTCCCGCCAGTGTGGCTCAACTTGGCTGAGCAACTGGCAGGCAATGGTTTTGTAAAGGTTAGTAATAGTGTTCGCAAGACTATGGGCATTGACACGGCTCAAGGCGGTGACAATACGGCTTGGGCTATTGCTTGTCATCAGGGGTTAGTAGCCTTAGTCTCGCGTAAAACACCAGATACATCAGTCATACCTGGCCTTACGTTAGCAATGATGAATCAGTACGGTATTGCCGCTGAGGATGTGTTATTTGATCGTGGTGGTGGCGGTAAGGAACATGCTGATAGGCTGCGTAGGCAGGGACACAATGTAGGGACGGTGATGTTTGGAGAACCGGCTACTCCAGAGCCTAAGCTATATAAGGAGTTTACCCCAGGACAAGAGAGGATTGAGCAGATTGAGCAACGCACAAGGTTCAAAAACCGTAGAGCGGAAATGTACTGGTGCCTACGCCAGAAGTTAGAGCCTATTGATGAGGATGGTAATCACAAGCCAACCTTCGCTATGCCTGGTGCCATTATCAACAAGGCTAGACAAGATGGTGGTCCCTCATTGCGCAGGCAGTTATCCAAGATCCCGCTGGATATGGATGATGAAGGCAGAATCTACGTACGTCCTAAAGGTCGATCCAACACTATGGACAAGAACGACAAAACCTTAGTACAGTTGATTGGCTGCTCACCAGATGAGGCAGATGCAGTCGTCATGGCTGTCTTCCGCTTAACCCATCAACCCACTTCCTTTGAAGTCACAGCAATTTAACTAGGATCTGATATGAAACTGTCATGTCCAGAATGCGGTAAAGTGTTTGCCTTAGATCCCAACTTCAAGAATAGAGACACAATCCATTGTCCTCACTGCAACTTCAGTGCTGTCTACAGTCTACCAGCGAATAAAGGCACAGAAGTTGATCCAGACAACATGACTCCTTACCAAGAGTCAATGCTGGATCTCCTACAGGAACAAGAGGAATTGCTGGAAGAGGAGCGAAGGTTACAGCAGGGAGGTTATGATTATGCAGGCAAGAATGCTTGGCGAGCGATGATGCGGCAGGTCGGTCGGTTACAAAGCTAATCATGGTGAGGTGACTTATGGATGATCAATCTAGTGACAATTGGAATGCTTGGGTGGATAGGGTCTGTGATAGACAGGCACGACGGCAAGCCCGGAGACTTGAACAAGAAGCTGAAGTGTTTTTAGCAATTGGATTTACTACAGCAGAACTGGTCATTGTGCTTCCAGAGTGGAATGCTGAGGACCTGAGTAATTCATTTGTCACTGTGAGGTCTGGTGTTCCTGACAACCATCAATTCCATCGGCAGCACTCTGAATCTGCTATCCCAACATTCAAGCAGAGGCTACGTATGTCCCTCAATAGCTTACTAAATGGCTTTAGGCAGCTTTGGCGGGGTTAATGGGGTTTGGGCTGGGGTAGGGTTAGCAACGCAACCTAGGGCACGCTAGGGGCTCTAGCGGGGTTGTTTGGGGTTGCCTAGGGTATAGGGCTAGGAAAGCGTTATAATGCCCCCATAGTAGGTAGGGAGCATAGCATAGGGGATAGCATTGTGGCCAAGCACACCAATAGCAAGGGATTCTCTCCTGTTGCCAACGAGAGTAAGCCAGTCGGCAACTTTACAGAACTGGTGAGGTTTCAGGAGATTGTCGATAACGTACTGATGCAGCGGAAGCAATTCTTTGATCAGTACTTCGATTCACGTCGTAGCTTAGAGGATGAGTGTGGCTACCCTAAGCTAGGCTCATTCACTCCACAGCAGTACAAGCATCTCTACGATAGTGACCCAGTGGGTTGCCGTGTGGTAGAGTTGATGCCCCTGGAATCTCAGCAGGTTACACCTACCATCTTCGAGGATGAAGACACCGAAACGACAACTGAGTTTGAGGACGCTTGGGATGAGATTGGTAAGTCGCTGAGGGGTAAGAGCTGGTTTCAGGATGAAGCCGGAAATCCATTCTGGGATTATGTTCTACGGGGTGATGTACTGAGTGGCATTGGTCACTTCGGTGTTTTGCTGTTAGGCATCAATGACGGTAAGGAGTTGTTTGAGCCGGCAGATGGTGTTGAGCAATCCATCACAGGTAATGCCCAGGCTCCTGCGAAGAAAGGTACAAAGCTTCTGTACATGCGCGCCTTTGATGAGTCGCAGGTGTCAGTAGTCAGATGGGATACAGACAAGACTAGCGTTCGTTATGGTCAGCCTGTAATGTATTCAGTTACCTTGTGGAATACTGACCAGCCAGTTACTTCAGGATCAACACCACCATCTGGTTCTTTTGATGTGCATTGGACCCGATGTATTCACATCTCTGATGGACTAGGTTCCAGCGATGTGGTTGGCGTGCCTCGCATTCGTCCAGTACTACACCCAGTCCTTGATATTCGTAAAGTGGCGGGCGGCAGTGCTGAGATGTATTGGAAGGGAGCATTTCCAGGACTATCTCTAGAGACTCATCCCCAGCTAGGCGGCAACGTAAAGGTCAGTAAGGCCACTCTACGCTCTCAGATGGAGCAGTACTTCAATGGGCTGCAACGCTATCTAGGATTGATGGGTATGTCAGCCAAGACCTTATCACCTACTGTAGTTGACCCAACCCCACAAGTCGAAATTCAAATCAAGCGAATTTGCATTAAGATCGGATGTCCTGTACGTGTCTTCTTGGGTAGTGAACGTGGGGAACTAGCTAGCAGCCAGGATGACTCAGCTTGGAATGATCGTCTAAAACAACGCCAGAACGGTCACGTCACTCCCAAAATTATCATCCCCACCATCGACCGCTTGATTATGATGGGGGTACTGCCTGAGCCTAATGGCTACAGCGTCATATGGCCTGACCTGGAATCCTTGAGTGATATGGAGCAGGCCGATATTGCCGCGAAGCGCACTGCCGCTCTATCGCAATATGTTCAGAGCGGCGCTGAGGCCGTCATCTCCCCAGCAGACTTCTTCACTCGCATTATTGGATTGGGACTGGATGAAGCCAAGTCTATTTTGGAAGCTGTTGATAAGCGAATCAAGGATGAGGATTCTGGAGGTAGTCCCCTACTCTCTATGGCTAGTGGCATTACAGGCTTGGTTGAGTTGTTCAAACTGTATGCAGCAGGCAGCATGTCTCGTGACACTTTGAAGCAAGCGATTATGATGTTCTTCAAGGTCGATGAGGCTAAGGCAGAAGCTATCATCTCTAAGGAAGAATTGAAGGCTGCTGCACCTCCAGTTCCTGGTCAAGTACCTAACGGTAAGACTCCTGGTGGTAAGCCCCCATTCGGTAAGTCGAGCGCGGTTGCTGCCCCTGCTAATGATGGTGAAGACGAGGACAACCCAGATACCGAAGGGCAGGACGCAACGACTAACCAATCATTGACAGGTAATAAAACGGCAGATGGCTGGGTGACGATTGGTGGGCAGCACGTATTGATTAAGGGAGGAAAACCAGTCAATCCTCCAGGTTGGTCAAATATGGCCAAGTCAGAGTCACCTAAACCAGAGTCAGCTAAGTCGACTTCTGATAGATCAGCCGTGGCAAAATCTGCTTCTGATAAGCCAGATTCAAGAGCCAAGCCTTCTACTTCATATAAAAATGGAGATGAGGCTGAGAGGGACTTAGCCCCATCAAAGTCTCAATGGGCTGAAACTTCCGATGACTACTTTGCCAATAAGGCTGTTAAGGCTTATGCAGGGACTTCTGATAGTTTTCTAATCAACAATTGCCTGCGGACTAACTGTAAGGAAAAGTCATTGAAGGCTAAAGCTGATGCTCTAGCTGAAGTGTTAGGCAAGACAAGCTTTCCTAAGGACGTGACGACTCATCGAGCAGTAAACGCAAAGACCCCACAAGAGCGGGAAGCTATTCTAAACCAATTTACATCCAATGTGGGAAAGACTGTAGTTGATAATGCCTTTATCAGCACCACAGCTAACAAGAAGTATGCAGCAACTTGGGGTAAGAATAGCAAGGTAGAGCCCATCCAAGTTGAAGTGAGGGTTCCTAAGGGAGCCAAAGCAGCTTACTTACCAAAGGATATTGTCGGTAAGCAGGAATGGGAGGTGCTAATCCAGAGAGGTAGCAAATACAAGGTCTCTAGCGTTTCCAATGGAAAAGTAGTATTGGAGTATCTAGGATGAAGATGAACGAACAGAACAATAAAAAAGATCCAGAAAAGAAATCCAAACCTAACAGATTCGTGTGGGACATGAAGGATGTTAAGTTCCAAGAGCCAGCTAAGGAAAAAACCCGTGGTAAACCACAACGCTAGTACACCAGAAGAGATCAGGAATTTGGTTGCTGCTGATTATGAAGTTGGCATGAAGATCAGGGCTTTGGCTAGGAAGTACACCCTCAGCCGTAAGACGATTCATACAATTCTGATTGCCAAGGGGTTCAAGTTGCCTACCCATAAGCAGAAGGATGAGTGGGAGCCTGAGCCAGGTGAGGTTGCCGCTAGAGTTGCAGCAGTCCAGCTACAGTGGTCTCCTAAAGACCGTCGTTCTCATGACTTGGTGGCATCTGAGCCTATTCAATTAGGACCAACCAAGATGCCTCACCCTAGACCCTAGCCTAAGTCTTCTTCATAGCCACAACAACAGTTGACGATATGGAGATTCAGCATGAGTGAATCAAACGCGATATGCACTTGCAACCATAATCACCGGGTTGTTAACGCTAAGGGGAAGAAGCAACTACCTAATCCCTTACGTACTGACCCTACTCGCACCTCTGGCATTCGTCGTAGATTCATCGCTGAAATCAACCGTCGCTTTGAGTTGCTGAAAACGTCAATATGGAACTTGGTTGTAACTGAAGATGCCTTTGGCCTCAAGCCTCGCAGCCACAATCCCATGGTTGGTAATGAAAATCCCAAGGGGTGTAATCAATACTCAGGGCCTGGATGCAGTCAATCTGGATCTAGTCAATTTTCAGAGTCTCACGTGCAGAAGATGAGCCAGGCTCTTACAGAATCCGGCTACAATGATCATAAAGGCAGATGGTCGAAGGAGATTGTGAACAAAGCAAAGGAGATTCATAGCCGGTACGACCCAGGGAAAATCACAGTAGAGGAGGCTTACAAAAGATCCTTACAAGCGCAAGACATGAATGCCTCTAGTGTAGAAAAGATATGGGCTAAGTTCTCATTTGGAATTACGCTTAACGCTGAAGAGTCCTATGCCTCAGTTCAATCCAACATTACTGATCCTACTGTACTGAAGTTGCTGCAAGGCATTCGAGATCGTATTGATGTTGATGACGTGTTGCAATTTGAGGAGCAACCACACATCACCGTCAGGTACGGGTTTACCGAGGATATTGTAGGTAATGTATTCTGCGCTACTGGTGAAGGTGGGGGTATTGATCCTAGTTGTGGTAGGAATAGAGGTGAGTCGCAAACTAGTTCACCAGAATTTAAGGCTTGGTTCAAAGATTCTAAGGTAGTAGATGAAAGCGGTAATCCTCTGGTTGTATATCACGGAACAACCAATAAAAAACTGACGAAGTTTCGGCCAGGTAGCCACTTTGGAACAGAAGATCAGGCTAAGGTAGCTGGAGAAAGCAGTTATCAGGCTGCCTATGGAAATAAACCAGTTATCACTATTCCTGTGTACCTAAGTATACAAAATCCAAAACGCACAGACGACGTGGGTGAAGGATGGGAGGATGGTGGGGACTCTGAGTGGAAGAGACGCATAAAACAGGCTAAGAAGGAAGGGTATGATGGCATTGTATATAGAAATGAAATAGAGGGGACGGGAGACTCTTATATTGCATTCAGACCAAATCAGGTCAAGTCAGCCCACAAGAATCGAGGGACGTTTGACTCTGATGATCCGGTAATTACTAATATCACCCTGGGATACACTCAAGCTCAACAGGTAATCAAGGATATTGGGGTTGTGCAAGCCAGGTTAGGCAAGCTCTCGGTATTTGAATTGCCTGATGCTGACGTACTGAAGATTGATGTTGAAGGCAATGATTTGCATCGGGCCCACAAGAAACTGGAGTTGTTGCCTCACGTTGATACTCACCCTAACTACCAACCCCACTTGACGATTGCTTACCTCAAGCCTGGTACTGCTGGCAAGTACCTGTTCATGACTACTGGACTTGATGGTTATGAGCTGGAGTTTGATACATTGGTATTCTCTAGTTTAGGACGTGAGCAAGAGTCAGTGACGGTTAACTCATTTTGTCCAACAGGAAAAGGAGGTGGGGTAGACCCGACATGCGGTAAGGGCGGACACTCGATCATCAGTTCACCGAGCATTAAAAAGATCAATTTACCTGGGTTGAGTGATGCTCAGGCCAATGAAGTTTTGGACGTTCTCCATGGTATACTTGGCCCTCATAAGCTAGGGGAGGTTACGATCAGTTCTGCTCCTGGTGGGCCCGCCGGCGGGATACTCGGTCCAGATCAAGAGAACGGATGGGCTGGACCGAACTCAGTAGGAATGAATCCAGATCGGGTAGCTGAGTCTCTAAAATTTACTAAAGAAGAACTGTTGGATAAACGTAGGAGGCACGCAGAGACTAGGGCTTCTATGCTAGAACGGATTGACGCCCAGCTAGCCGAATCACCTAGCAAGAAGGAAAAAGCTCGATTGAAACAAGTCAGGCAGGAGTGGGAGAACTCCAGCGGTAGGTTCTCTGTCTACGAAGACAGCCACGGATTAGACCGGGTTAAGGGTACTTTTGCCCATGAACTCGGGCACGTTCTGGGCAACAGGGCTACGGTTGACGTACAGGCGGCAGTCCGCAAGCATGGGCTACCAGATAAAGAACTATGGAACCTATCGGACTACGCCAAGAGCCATCCAGCCGAGATTATCCCCGAGGTTACGGCAGCTCTGGCTCTTGGTCGTACTGAGCTGGTAGGACCCCAGTTGAGAAAAGTCTATGCTGAGGTTATGGCTTCAATTCCGGTATCTAATGCAAACCCAGTAGAGAACACATTCTGCCCGACCGGCCCCGGGGGCGGGGTTGATGCTACGTGTAAGCTTAAAGACACGAAAAGTGATGAGCAGTTGTATGATAAATGGATTATTGACTCTGCTCAGATAAATAAAGATGCTAGAGAAGGCCACATCACTAGGGATGTCAAGAAAATGGATGATGCCATTGCTAAGGCAGGTCCTGTGGCAAGCAATACAGAACTCTATCGAGGTATTAGTCTCGATAAAGAAGACCCTTCTCATCACCACATCTTGAAGAATTTAAGGGAAGGGTACTCATTTCAAGATAAGGGATTCGCCTCAGTTTCGTCGAACAGACAAGTAGCTGCTGATTTTGCTGTTGGAGGGGATGACGGCAATACTCCAGTAGTAATGCGAATTAATGTAGAAGGAAGGGTGAATGGAATGCCTATCCCTAGCGGACTAGAGGAGGTGGTATTGGAGCGCGGTCTGTCATTCAAGGTACAGAAAATCACCACTGAGAATGACATTAAGGTCGTCAATGTTGTTGCCTATAGATCTTCTTCTACCCCCTCAACCAAACCTCACTCCGGCTTGTCTGGTAAGGAAGTTAGGGTAACTTGGCTACATGACGTAAATTTGGCTTCTGGAAAAGCCAAATACAGAGACGACAAGGGAGAAGTTCACGAGGTTACCAGGGTTGAATCTGGGCGAGGTAAAAAGAAAAAGGCAACCTGGGTTGTAAACTCTGATTTAACTCCAGCAGATACACTAGCACTATTCAGCTCTGGTGGTATGCAGATGGGGATTTCTGTTAATGAAGCCTTCTCATTCCAAACATCACCTGAGAAAGCAGAGTCATTCCGTAGATGGCTAGCCAAGACTGTAGAAGAGCAGATGTTTGGTAGCTTAGAGGAGCAAATCAGAGATGCCTGGTGGCGAGGGTATATTGAAGAGGGCTACAAGCAAGGCGCAGGTCGTGCATTTGATGATACGAAAAAGCCTTACGCTAAAGGCTATGCCCAAGATGAATCGACTAGGGATTTTTATCGTGGCAGCAAGGAAGAGTTTCTGCGCAGTGCCTTCGGTCATCAAGTGTCTGTAGATAAGGTGAAGTTGCTAGCCGGTCGAGTCTACACAGACATCAAGGGAGTTACGGATACTGCCTCCACGAAGCTGCAACGATACTTAACCGATGGTATCATTCAGGGTAAAAGCCCACGTGAAGTAGGGCGAGAGATGAACGACGTATTAGATGCCTACAGGAATCAAGCAACAACTGTGGCTCGCACAGAAACAATTCGTGCACATGCAGAAGGACAACTAGATGCGATGGATAAGCTGGGTGTCGAAGATGTAGGAGTGGCAGTTGAGTGGTCTACAAGTGGTATGGGAGTAACTGCTTTGGGTAATCCAAGTCCATGTGAGTTGTGTGCTCCACTAGCAGGTATCGTAATGAAGGTTAGCGAGGCTAGAGGACTGATTCCACGTCATCCCAATTGTCAGTGTAGTCTTGTCCCAGCCAATGTAGGCGAGGATACGAAGGGACAACTCCGCTCACCATCAGCCATTAAGAAGGCATTCCTCAAGTCAATCAAGGCTGAGATTCCCAGGGGTAGCAAGCGCACACTAGCCCAACAAAAAGCCAAGTCACGTTGGAAAGGTGTAGATAAGTCAGTCAGTAAGAAACGTCCTCGATCCATGGTTGGTTAATGAAGGAATCCCTAAGTATGACAGAATCGTCTGCCCAACCAGTAAATCAGCAACCAACAGAAAATGCCACAGTTGGTAGTGAAGTCTTCCAACAGCTCAGGGAGAAGTTCACTCCTACTCAGATTGTACTGTTGCGTATACTGAATGATGGTCTCCCACACTTACGCAATGAGTTGACTTGTGCTTTAATGACACCTGATGATACCAGTCGAGTTAATCTCAACAATCACATATCAGACATTCGTAAGAAACTGCGACCAATGGGTCACGACATCATCTGTGAGTTGTGGAATAGACGCATTGCCTACCGACATGTGCGATTACTGGCCTCTGCTACAAACGGGTATCACTGATGGTAAAAGAGATTCTTACATTTATTGACTGTGTCGAGGAATGGTTAGACAAAAACCAGCCATGGACCATAGTGCCTGCCATCTTCTGGGTTCTGTTCTGCTGGCCATTCTATCTGCTGAAGTTTCTACCCAGGAAGCCCTAACTTACGGTAATACCGATGGATGCAAAGGAAATTGAATCACTAGCTGTAGAATTCAAACTCAATACTTGGGATCTGAATTCATTAGATAACCAAGGGGCCAGCTACACACAAGCCAGATGGTGTCTGCAATTTGCAGAGGCTTGGGGCGATGTTTACAATGCGACTCTGGTGTATCGTAAGTTTCGGGGCTTGCTAGAAGACTGGGATACCTAGTTTGTCTAAGGCAAAACGGGTATAATGTAGGTGTTGGTGTAAGACCGCTGTGTTGTGGGTTGCTTGGGGAAGGCCCCTAGTGCTTGCCTGTGAGGGTGGGCACTAGGGGTTATTTATTGCGCCCCGTCGCTCTACAAGCAATGCCAGGGCCTCTATAGTCCATTCTATGGGCTAGGTTAAGGGTAAGGCTACCCTTACGGTACGCCTTTGTCATAAGTCCCTCAGGCTCTATAGCTGACTTGGCTATAGTTCGGCCATGGAAAGGGTACTGGCCAACCTATCCTCTAAAGTCCGCAGCATCAAGCGCGAGGGACGTGAATTCCTCGTTGCTCCCGTTACCTTTCTTCGACCCCAGGTATTAAACGGTTCCAAGGGACCGTTACTCTACACGCCTGAGGCTATCCGCCAGAGTGAGCCAGACTGGGATGGCGTGCCAATGGTGGTCAACCATCCAATGAAGGATGGGCACCACATTAGCGCTGCTGACTCTGGAGTCCTTCGCAATGTTGGTATTGGCTTGGTCAAACATCCCTACACTGATAAGGACGGGGTGTTGCGGGGTTATGGTTGGTTCGATGTAGAAAAGACCACCAAGGTAGACCCTCGTATTGTCCACCGTCTACGGTCTGGCCAACCCATTGAATTGTCTACTGGGCTCTTCACGTCCAACAAGAAAGCCCCTTTAGGTTCTGCCTACAAGGGCACGCCCTATAGTCATGTGGCTGAAGGCTACCAGCCAGACCACTTGGCAATTCTTCCAGATCAAGTAGGCGCTTGCTCTCTGCGTGATGGGTGTGGGGTATTAGCCAATCGCTCCAGTAGACCAACGAAGGAGCAGTTGACGACGCTTCTGCTTAATTCTGATTCGGCTACCCATTCTATTCACCGCCAACTTCAATCCCTGTTGATCAATGCTATTGGACAACCCCACTCCAAGAATACCGGTCACTTCAAGCCCCTCAATGCTGGCACAGGTAGAGGTGAAGCCCACGATCATGCGCAGCTAGGGACAGTTACCCTGACTGACCAAGATAAAGAGTTGGGAGCAGATGCAGCTAAGCAGAAGGCTGAGTTGAATCAGAATCCACCAAACTGGGCTGTTGACGAGACCAAATGGGAACGAGCTAAGGCTGCTGCTGACAAGGGCAAATACACCGGTGACATGTATTGGGCTGTTGTAGCCCGTATCTACCAGAATATGGGAGGCATTATTGCCTCTAAGTCAACGAATAATCAGGAGGCAATCGTGGCCAAACTGAATCAGAAATTGCATAAACAAGTCAGCAATGCTAATCCACAGGGCATCAATCAGTATACAGGAAGTGGGGGTAGAAGCGGGCAATCCAAAAAAGGGGCTTCTAGAGATTATGACGGCAGTAATGAAAGCAAACTCAAGCTATTCAAAGAAGCTAAAAAGGGAATGAAAATCGAAGCTGAGTTTGATATTGGCGGAGGGATGGAAAAACATTCAGGTAACATTACCAAAGTTGGGTCAGGTGAATCTAAGGGTATCTGGTTTCGTAAGGAAGGGGCATCTACCGCTGTTAGCTTGTTTCCATCTAGCAAAATCAAATCAGTCACACTGACTAAGAGTCAAGACCTTACTAGTAACGTCTGCAAGAAAAAGAATCCCCCTATGGCTGCTACCGAAGCAGTGAATGAAGATCAGGCAGTTGAAGAGGAAGTAACTGAGCAACCCAAGATTGTCAAGGTACTCAATAGCCACTTCATTTATCGTAGTGGTGACCAACTATTCAAGCAAGGTTACACGAAAGACAAAAGCGGAACTGCCTCACTAACTGGTGAACCTATTCTAGTCAATAAGGTTGTTGACTACGTAGACGAGGCAGTGGGCAATGCAAACCCAGAAGGGTGCAATCAGTTTAAGCCTTGCGCTGCGGGGGGTGGAGACGTTATTGGTGGAAAAGGAGCAAGCATTAGAAGTGCTGTCGAGGCAGCAATTGGATCAAAGTTCAATAAAGACACGGCCAAAACAATAGGCAATAGAACTTCTGTACTGAAGTCGATCCCCACTCATAAACCCAGGGAAGTTATTTCAAAGATTGGGGATGTTTTGAAATCTCAGGGGTTTACAGAATACGCAGGACGAACGAAATCAGAAACTGCTTGGAGCAACAAGGGCGCTGAGCATGTGGTTAGGGCCCAAAACCGAAAAAGAGATGTTCTAGTTGAAGTAATTACTACCAACCTAGAGTCTAGGGTCGATATTCTAAACTTGGTAGGTAATTATGATGACCGTGTTGTAAATGACGATAATCCCCATGAATATGAATCTGTGGGCAATGACGGTGGTGGGCGACCAGACCAAGAGGAATTAGATGAGGGTGTTGTAGTTGCTGATAACGACGAAGAAGAGGCGTTAGACGAGTCTGATGAGGCGGATGACATTGGCGATGATGCTGATGAAGACGGTAGCGGTGAAGACGCGGATTATGATGAAGACGAGGGTGGTGATTCAGGTGACGAAGATTCGGATGTTGCCGATGAGTCGTCTGTAACTAATAGCCAACAAGGAGAACCAAGTATGGCTCTGAATGCGAATGACAAGAAGCGAATTGTAGACGACCTGATCGGCAACTGCGGTGATTGCGGTTGGACTGAGAAGGATCGTGAGACGTTGAATGCCATGAAGGACGAAACCCTCATGACGATGGAGGAATGCCGCAAGAAGACGATGGCAGCAAACCAAAGACTGAAGGCTGCTGAAGAGGAAGCTGTTGCCGCTAAGGCTCAGGTGCAGCAGTTGGCCACCAATCAGGTGCACAAGCTGACTGACCAGGAGTGGATGGAGCAAGCGCCGTTGCCTGTCCGCCGTGTAGTGGCGAATGCTCAAGCCATTGAAGCCCAGGAGAAGAACGCGATCATCAATCGCTTGGTAGCCAACATCAACGATGAGAATGTGCGCAAGGCTCAAATGGATCGTCTGCAAACCAGAGACCTGTCTGACTTGCAGGCAGACTTGGCTTTGATGCCAGTAAGCCAGGTTGCATTGAATCCTATGCCGACGGCAAATTACTTAGGTATGGCTCCGGCATTCAACCAGTCTCGTACGGATGCTGTTGATCCGAACGATATCCTGGAATTGCCGTCGATGGAGTGGGGCAAGTAACCACTACTCCATAAGTGTTGACTCAATGAAACTGAATCTCAAGTGCAGGAGACGAGAATATGAAGGGAAATAACATTGTTGTTGAAGCGAATCCTCGCGGCAAGTTTGTCGAGGGGACTGTGAGTGGTACGCCGTATCCCGGCACGATCATGCAGGTCAAAGCTGCTACGGAACCGGTGGGTGGTCGTTTTACCTATGAGGCTTACAACCGAGATGCCGATGGTAATCGGCCGCTCGGTCCGTTGTACATCCTGCGAGAAGACCAGTTGCAAGGCAAGGCGGCAACCTCCGCTTATGCTGATGGAGATCGGGCTTTCCTGTATTGTCCATTGCCTGGTGATGAGGTAAACATCCTGGTATCGGCGGCAGGCACCAGCACAGGAGATAGCCTAGCTATTGGGGATTTGCTTATCCCCAATGACGGCGATGGGACTTGCGTGGCTACCACTGGCAGCCCGGAGATCGAGCCATTTGTGGTGATGGAAACTACGGCTGATGTCACGGTGACTGGAAGCTTGGTGTGGTGCCGATACACGGGTTATTGATCATCAAGTCAGAGAGGGTAATTGACTAAATTCGGCATCAGCCGAAACCAGCATAGGAGAGAAAGCATGTTTGTAGACTTTGTTTTGAATGGCCAAGGTTACGGGCCTGTTGCTCAGCAGATGGCCGGCTGTCGGTTTGACCCTGGGCTTATGCGTCCTTATCGTGACAGTCAGGGTCGCCCATGCGTCACTGTGAATACGGGACGTACTCGGTTCAATCAGCAAACCAAGCTGACTGAGCCCATCTACGAGAATCACTTGATTAGCAACCTTCGCAACCTTGGCATCGATAGCCCGGTGTTCAACGCTGCCACGTTGCGTAAGGATGAGTGGTCGCTGATGGATACTGTGGTGCAGCGCGAGGCTCGTCAGCGACTGTCAGCTTGGGCTGACCTAGCGGCTGCCAATACCTATGGCGGATTCAACGGGATGTCGAAGAGCATTCTGGAAAGCGAATCCATGAGCGATCCTGGTGAAGCCGTGCAGGATATGGATGGCTTGACCGAAGGACGCACGGACACTCCGCTGTATGCCCGTCACGGTTTGCCACTGCCCATTACTCACAGTGACTTCTACTTCAGCTCGCGAGTGCTGAATATCAGCCGGTCTGGCGGTTCTCCGCTGGATCTAACGATGGCCGAAGCCGCTGGCCGTCGAGTAGCGGAGATGATTGAGAAAGATACGATTGGAATGCAGACTGGATTGACTTACGGTGATTCCACTCCGTATAGCGAGACCAGTCAGGTTTATGGATATACGACCCATCCCAACCGTAACATCAAGGCTGATTTGACTAAGCCAACCGCTGTGGGTTGGACTCCTGAGACAACGTTGAATGACGTGTTGGCCATGCGTCAGATGTTGTATCTTGACAACTTCATGGGTCCCTACATGCTGTATGTCAGCAGTGATTGGGACCAATACCTTGATGGTGACTACTATGCCAAGGCAACTAGTGGCATGGTAGCTCCGACGCAGACGTTGCGTCAGCGATTGGAAAATGTCAAGGGTATTACAGCAGTCAAGACCTTGGACTTCTTCACCAGCACGTTCAGCATGGTCTTGATCCAGATGACCAGTGACGTAGCTCGCGCTGTTATTGGCATGAATATCACCACGGTACAATGGGAATCCGTTGGCGGTATGCGGTTGAACTTCAAGGTGATGTGCATCATGGTCCCGCAGGTACGCGCTACGTATGCAGGCAAGAGCGGCATTTGTCATGGTTCCGCTGCCTGACGATGAATTGCCGGATGCCCTGCTACTGACTTGGTTGTCGGTGGCCGATCAGTAGCAGGGCCGGTTAGTGTGTTGCATGTTTCAATTGGGCAAAGTTTTAGGAGCGATAGCAATGAAGTTTCGATTGTTGATTGGTAAGTACAGTGAGGGCTGTGTTAAGACAGATAGTAGCAACACAATCACCCCCAAAGTCTACAGTGCTGATGGGCGGTTTGCTGGTAATCTCATTGAAACGAACATCAACCTGTTGAAGTTCAACCAACCTCTTGCTCCCAAATTCCAACAGTTGGCTGATGACTTTCCTATGCCATCTTCTACCAAAGAGGCTGCCCCTACTGCTGAGACTGAAGTGGCCCAGGCTGCGAGAGAGGGCTTCTATGGTAAGCAGGATGATGGGTTAGATGGAAAGACTCTGGCTGAATTGCGGCAGATTGCTGAAGAGGAAGAGGTTGATCTGTCTTCCATTCGCAGCAAGGAGCAGGTCATGGGACGCATTCGTGAATTTCGGCGATCTGCTTCTGTCTAGTGCCCATCAGTTTTAGTTGTTACCCTCAGCCGTAGGAGCGAATTATGGCATGGCGGGTTACCGAAGAAGACGTTAAGTCGCTTATCGAGACTGGGAATGATTATCTCGGTGTAGCGATTGCGGTAGCTCCCTTCATCAATGCTGCCAACGCTCTTACCGATAAGGTAGATGCTGAAGATGATGATGGGCTGTTGACGGATGCTCTATTAGCCCAGATAGAGATGTTTCTCGCAGCCCATCTCTATGCTCACCGTGACCAACAATATGCCAACGAAAGTCGCGGTGGAGCAAGTGCTACTTACCAAGGCCAGTTTGGCATGGGACTAGACAGTACTCGTTGGGGACAGACAGCCAAGATGCTGGACGTGACTGGTTACCTGGCCAATCTAGGGCAAGCTAAACCAGAGGCAGAGGCTTTCTGGATTGGGCTACCGCCTAGCGAACAGACTGACTACGAGGACAGAGACTGACATGTCCTTAGAGCGTTCAGGCCGATTCCAGAAAGCCGTGTTGTGGCCCGTCGTTGGCTACAACAACGATGGAGAACACACCAGAGGCACAGGCGTAGAAATCTATGTCAGGTGGGAAGAGACCAAGAAGGAAATTCTCAGCGAGGATGGCAATCCCATCAGTATTGATGCTACCGTTTGGGCTAATCAAGACATCGCTGTTCACAGTGTAATGTGGTTAGGGGCTTTGGCTAGCTTTGTTGCCGGCACTTCAACGAATCTGATGGAAGTGGTTTCCTTTGCTAAGACTCCTGACCTGAAGTGTCGTAGTTATGGGCGTCAGTACTTCCTAGCACGACGTAGCAATAGCCTCCCAGCCACGACTTAGGGCAAAGTTGAATAGGGCAATCCCAATGTCTGAATTCAAGTTACCAAATCCCGGTGATATTATTCTATTCTCTGGCATAGGCTGGAAATCTTGGCTAGTAGAAGGAGTTACTTGCTCCCCATTCTCACACATTGCTCACTGTGCTTACATTACCAAGAAGGACTTAGCCAAAACTAGGCCGGTTCGCAAGTGGAAGTTGACACAAGAACAGATCGATGCCTGGCAAGACGGACTCTACATTGTTGAATCTACTACACTAGGTAACTTGCCTTGTGCTATCCAAGGCATTCCGTTTTCTGGGGTACAAGTCCATTCTTATGAAGAGTACGTCAGAAGCTACTACGGCAAAGTCTGGTTGATGCCTCTAATTGATGCCCTGTCTAGTGAGGAGTCACAACGCCTGACTGATGTTTCCCTAGATTTGGTAGGCAAACCGTATGACACGGCCGGGGCAGGCTTGTCAGGCACTCGCTTACTGAAGCATCTATGCTTCTGGCGTACGGCTGATAGAAGTACTGTATTCTGTGCTGAGGATGCTTGGGTATGCCTGTCGTTCACCCTACAAGGCCGACTTCTTCCTCTGGTTGATCCTGGTGAAGTTTCACCAAGAGGGTTGGTTGATGTGTTGAGCGAATGGTATCTCTATGGCAAACCACAGTTGCAAGCCGGATTAGCGAAGGGAACCTGAGGTTATGGGTCGTACGAAAGACACAATCCGAGGACTGGTGTGTGCTGCCATGGGGGTAGAGGACCGAGGTGCAGTTCACCCAGATAAGAAGAGACACAAGGATTGGGCGAAGAAGTCTAAAGCTTGGTTGAAGAAGCACAACCGCTGCGAATTGTGTGATTCCAAATTAGGGGCAGAAGACACGGAACTAGAGGTGCATCATGCCTTCCCATACCATCTCTACCCAGAAAAAGAAATGGATGAGCAACACTGGCACGCCCTCTGCCGTAAGCCCCATGACTGTCATCGGCTATTTGGCCACTTAGGCGACTTCTCCTTATTCAACCCAGTACTGAGTGAGTTTATTTCCGTGCATCAAAAGCTGAAACGGTTGGCTAAGACCATGCTCAGCAAAGCCCGTATCGACAAATGATTGATAAGAAACGATGGGTGTTGGGTAACCAATTCACTTGAGGAGGGCACTTTAATGAGGCCCAGAACGTTCAGTTTGGTATCGCTATTTCTGCTGGTTGTGTTTCCACTGATGTTGGTGAATGTTGCATTCGCCTCAGAAGCCCCCATTCTGCTGGACTTCAGTGCAGATTGGTGTGGTCCTTGTAAGTCCATGGAGCCAACGATTAACAAGTTGGCAAACGACGGTTTCGATGTTCGCACAGTTAACATCGACCAGCGTAATGATCTGGCAAAGTACTATCGAGTTTCAAGTATTCCTTGCCTGGTCATTGTAGATCAAGGAGGTAACGAACACGGTCGCTTGGTTGGTATTCAATCCTTCGAAAACCTGCAAGGAGCGATGCTCCAGTATGGCGGTCGAAAGCCTGCCAACGCCAATCGTAGTTCTGCTAAGACCCCTCAAGGCAAGTCCAAGCCGGCTTGGGTTTATGTTCCGAGACCAGAGAGACACCGTACCTCGGTATTGAGGATTCTTACTAAAGAACGTAGAGGAACCGGTACTGGCTCTGGAACGTTGATTAAGGTTGGTCCCTATAAGCTGGTCATCACGGTGAGTCACGTTATCAGGGGCGCAACTGAGGTTGTCGTACAAACTGCTTATGGTAATTCCTGTCCAGCCTTGGTAGTTGGTTATGACAAGTACTGGGACTGCGCTCTGCTGCAACCTACGGCTGACCTGGGTGTTGACCCAGTTGAAGTTGCCGAAGGTGAAGACGCAGTGATGGACTCTAGCAAGTCTTATGAGACTTGTGGTTGGGGTCCGCCTAATACTCAGTTGGCTTGTAGCTATCCCAACCAATTCCGTCAGTGGGCCAAGCCTAAAGAAGAATCTAAGGTATCAGACTGGATGGAGTTGGTAGGGTGGTCTCGCCCAGGCAATAGTGGCGGTCCAGTGTTCAACGATAAGGGACAATTGGTAGGCTTGGTATGGGGAGGGCCAGATGAGAGAATGCCAGAAATTCTCTGTGTTCAACCAGGCCGAGTCCACGCCTTCTTGATTGGATTTTGGAACCGGAAACACCCGGTCCAAACTGCTACCGTACCGCAATCCAGGGAGAATGCCCCCAGGGACGGCTATGCTGCCTCTACGTTTGTTACTCAATATCAACTACGTCCTTCTCCCCTTTGCAATAGTAAGGAATGCCCTAACGGTCTCTGCCCAACTCAGGGCGGTCCAGGTTACGGCCGCAATGTCATGGTAGGTGTAGAGGCCAATAACCCCACGCCCCCGCAGGCGAAGCTTCCTTGGCGCAAGGGAGTTGAGGGTAAGATTGAGGCAATTGATAATAAGGTTGACTCTATCCCTATTCCTCCACCACCATCGAGTGGACAAGCCGCTGGTCAGGTGCCGGATATGGTGCCAGTGATTCGTGACCAGATTGGGCAAACTGTACCTAAGATGATTGAAGACGCCACGAAGCCCCTATCGGAGAAGATTGACAAGATTCAACAGGCAGTTGCCCCTATCTCCAACTTGAAAGAGCGATTGGATGCTGCTGAAGCCTCTGGTGGTTTGAAAGGTAAGATCGCCCAGAAGGTTGAGGATAGGGTTTTTGGTGACGCCTCTGACAAGCCAGTTGAGCAGAAGAAAGGATTCTTCTCTAAGATTCTCCAGCTTGGCGATGATAAGGACTTCCTGTGGATTGTGATTGCCATCGTTGGTCTCTTCGTGTTGTGGAAGAAGGGTGGCATTCACCACATCATTGAAGGCAAGCGAGAGAAGCTAGAGGCTGATGTAGAAGCAGGCGGGTTGAAAGGTAAGGCAGCTAGCAAATTACTGAAAATTCATGATGGAGAGCTTGGCGAGCGTCTCGGTGAAGTTGAAGACCGACTTGCCCAACACCGAGCTGAAGTGCAATCCACTTTGTCTGGTATCAAGGCGAAGGCAGATACTGCTTTGAGCATTGCATCGAAGGTAGTTCCAGGAGTGCCTAACCTGCCTCTACCTCAGATAAATAGCCCTATCCCTACGGCTACGCCTCCCCAATCTTAATCAGAAAAGCGAGTGAAACATGACTCCTGAATTGTCAATCCTGGTATCGAAAGCTGATGCTGCCAAGCAAGCTCTATTGTTAGCTGTCGCAGTTAACGAAACAGCGGCTCAGCAAGCTCTTCAGGCGAAACAATGGCATGAGGAATGCTATGCTGCCGTCCAGAAGGCTATGGCTGAATTGACCGCTGCTCGTGCTGCAATCAATGGTGCACTAGACGCTGACTATGGGGCAGCTATCAATAAGCCAGCAACTCCTGAGACAGACGTGACAACCACCACTCCTATGGCAGAAGTAGTCCTAGTGCCTACAGTAACCGCTGTAGAGCCTACTCCTGCTGTAGAATCAGCGACTATAAAAACTGATGTCGATCCAGTGGTGGAACCGCCTCAGGTCAACCCAGAACCTCTAACGATTAGCCTAGATCCGGTTATTACTCAATCTCCTGCATGAGGCGAAGATGCTCAGTTCAGTTGTGTTGTGCTCAGTACTTGCGTTAGGGGCAGGCGGTCGCGGCGCTACTGGGGAGCTTAGCGGCTCTCTAGTAGTGCCTATTGCTGTTGATCCATTAGTGGAATGGGTGGCACGTAATCCATCTGTGATTGCCAGTGCGGCTGGCAGTAAAGTTGAATGGAGGAATGGCAACCAATTCCGAATAAGCCGACCTACCCAACGCGGCACGATTCAGGCCACGATGGAAGACCGTATTGACAGAATCCATAATGGCTATCAGTATTCATGCAACTTAGTACCAGGCTCCTCTGTTGTTCTACGCGATTACAAGCTGGTTTGCAAGATCGTAGCTATCAGTGAGTCTCAATCAAAGCTGACAATCCAGGTCAAATCATCGGTTACTCTACGGATCACAGACCGACAGCTTACAGATAACATGGAAGAGAGCCTTAGAAAGGTTTTGACTCTGTTTTACCGTTTGCGACAGCAGTAAAGAATCAGGGGGCTGCTCTTTTACTGCCTTAGGAATTCACCATAAGCACGGGAGGGCAACAATGAAGAGTGATGATAAGGACCAAACAGAACTGCTTCGCGGTATCAAGGCGGACACTGCAATTCTAGTTGCAATGGCTCCA
Source organism: Candidatus Pacearchaeota archaeon (assembly GCA_023228245.1). Next base: position 2,606 of record JALOBN010000017.1, on the reverse strand, counting down.
CCCAAAGTCAGGACTTGGGCTTGGCGGTTGAACAATATGGTGAATCTAGGTACAGCAATTGCCAGCACTGTTGCTGGAGCGATTGCTGGGGCGGCCATGGGCTATTGGTTTTCCAAACTATAGGAGCCAAAGCATGACCGCCAGACATCGAACAGACGATGCCCCTGTGACAACTTCAGAATGCCTTAGCCGATGGTGGTGCGGATGGCTGAAGTGGGGAACCATGATGGGTATCCTTGCCTTGGTTTGGCCGGCAATGGGATGGATTTATGTCATTGCTGATAATGCTCGTGCTTCAACCAATGATCAAAATATCAAGATTGAGCGCGAGATTGAACGCACCAATGCTGTTAAGGGCGATATAGCGGACATAAAAGAAACCATCAAAGACGTAAACAGTGAACTAAAGGCAATGCGTAAAGAGCAGGCCGGCTTCTTTCGGGGGATTGCGAAATGATTAGATTTCAAGCCTCCGATTTGCATAAAGGGGACGGAGGCCCTCGCGATAACTTCGCTAGCAAGCCCGGGCGCGAAGACTCTTGGTATCGCTTCCTGGACCACGTGGACGACGAGGGCGGAATGTTAGACCTGCCCGGCGACGTGCTGGACCTGTCGCAGTGCTACCTTGGTGAGGTTGTTGAGCACTCGGAGAAATTCATTGACCGTACTAACGCGGTCCTTCGTTATTGGGTTCTTGGCAATCACGACGCCCACCTGCGCCGACTCAACGAGTGTGGCTGCTCCCTCGCTCACCCGATCTTCCGCAAGTGCCGGGATGCGTTCGTGGAGGTCATAGGCGATCAACGCCACCTCGTTATGCACGGGCACGAGGTGGACCCGTATTGCAGCGGCAAGGCTCCTGGTGTTGGCGAGATCACGGCAATCGTCTGGGGCATGAAAGAAGACAAGGCCGGTGGTCCGTTTCTTACCGACGGGCGTATGGTGGAGGGGTTGACTGCCGAGCGTTGGGCATGGCTCACAGACGCTTGGCACAAGCTCTGGCGAAGCGAGCCGCGCGATGAGCAGTTGATTTCGGCTATTGTAAACCATCGAGTCAAGGTAGGCGCGAATGTGGTGCGACCTGGACACAACCATCGGCCCGGGCGCATCGGCGACCACTACTACAACTCTGGCTGCTGGTGCGGGAGCCGGGACACCTTTCTGCGGATCGAGGAAGACGGCCACGTGCAGGTCATGGAGTGGGACGGGCATCGGGCGAAGCCGATTGACGATGTGTTGAGGGAGGCAGTATAGTATGGCATTCTCGGCAACAGGCGGCACGATCACATATTCAGGCGGGTGGACGATCCATACGTTCACGTCCAGTGGGACGTTTCGCCCAAATGGCACCGGATGGGTCTACCGTCGTATGGTCGGATCGGGAGGCGGCGGCGGGAAGGACGGCGGTGGAGGCGGCGGTGGCGGGGAAGTCCGCGATGCCATCGTCCAGGTGGCCGACCAGGACTACACTGTCACGATCAATGACGCTGGCACAGGTGCTACGAGTACAGGTGACCCCGGCACAAGCGGTGGTAACACGACAGTTGGCAGCGATGTTGCTCTTGGCGGTGGTGGTGGCGGGTCTGGGAATTGGGACACGCTATCTGTCAACATTGGCAGGGATGGGGGATGCGGCGGAGGAAACGGATGGCACGGAGAGACCGCATACACCAGCACCGTAGGACTCGGGAGAGCGGGCGGCAACGGCGGCTTGGGTGGCGGTAATGGAGCGAACTACGCATCTGGTGGTGGTGGGGCTGGCGCTGCCGAGAACGGCGATGCGGGGACAGCGGACAACGCTGGTGATGGCGGAGATGGGCTCTATTGCCTGATTACCAACACCTACGACGGCGCTGGCGGAGGGGGAGGCGGTTACTACGAGCGTCCCTGCACGGCCGGGTCTCCTGGACAAGGTGGTTCTGGCGAAGGCGGATATTATGCAGGAGAGGCGGGTCATAACGGCACCGATGGGACTGGGGCGGGGGGCGGAGGTGGTGGTGGCGCAAACGGTGTGGGCGGTAATGGTGGCAAAGGGAAGGTTGTATTTGCATATAGAGCATCTGGAGGAGGTGGATCGCCAGTTGATGGAGGGTTGGTATCATGAGTAAATACCTAGGCGATTTCTCGCCAAGCAAAACCGTGCGCTTCTACTTCAATACACACGACTCTACTGGCGCATCCGTTACCCTAGCCGACAGCCCTGCGATCACTGTCTATAAGGACGATGGCACAGACCAGAGCGACACTGGAGTTACGCTGACTGTTGACTTTGATTTAGGCACTGCTTCACCTGGTCTAGTTGGTTTGCACCTGGTTGAAATTGACACTTCCGCCGATGGTACTTTCTACAGTGCTGGGTCAGACTTCAGTGTCGTATTAACCTCTGGAACTGTAGACGGCATTTCTGTAGTGCCCAGGGCATTACGGTCATTCTCTATCAATAATCGCTCTCCTCTTCGTCCTACAGTCGCCGATAGGGCTCTTGACGTAACCGCTACCGGTGAAGCCGGTATTGACTTCGCTAACATTGGCAGCCCAACCACTATGGTAAATCTCAGTGGAACCACAATTGCCACGACGCAGAAAGTGGATGTAGAGACGATCAA
>JALOBN010000071.1:1497-10798 GCA_023228245.1 Candidatus Pacearchaeota archaeon | reverse complement strand
TCTGGAACGCCGGTTCAAATCCGGCCCGACATATGCATGAGGTGCAATAAATGTTAGCTAAATGCGACTGCAAGAATGAATTTCAGGATGCCAAATATGGAAAGGGTATCCGGGTACATAATTTGATGGCTGAATCGAAGGAGACAAGCAAAATGGGCAGATGCACCGTATGTTCAAAGGAAAGGGTGATCTGAGATGGTGAGCAATATAGATCTACAAAACGCATTCGACACAATGCGAAATAACAAGGTATCGCTATTCCATGCAGGAGAGCGTGAGCTGGCTGCCAAAGAGGCCCTAAAGAGAGCAGAGGCCGCGGTTCTGCTGGTCAATGCCGCCGATCCCAAAAAGCTAGGCGGGAACGAGGCCGCGAGGAATGCCACGATCCGAGAATTGACCTTCTCTGAGAGAAAGGCGGCGGAAAATGCAGAGGCAGAAAGACGCGAATGCCAGTTGGCCTTTGATCTTGCCTGCATGGCATGTGACTGCCTCAAGTGGCGAATCCACAACGAGCAGGCGGCGGCAGATGGTGTGGCGATGAAGTTGGGGGCGATCTGAGATGGCTGGCAAATCTCTTTCCAACGAAGATCTCGCTCAAGCGGTCGCTGCCTACTGCAATGCAACTGGCAAGACATTCAGCTCTGGCGATAGCGGCAAGATCAGGATCTTCCGGGATGCGCCAGGTGACGGTGATCCCGTCGTGTGGCTGGATGCTGGATGCTTGCAGTCTGCTCCTGTGGAGTTCGGGCTAGACTTCATGGAATACTTGCCCCAGGATCGCGCCAGAGGCTCAAATTTGGCCATTCGACCAACCGGGCGCATAACTAGCAGGTCACAGGTCGAAGTCCCGTCTGGTAGCGCGCTAGAGGCCGTCAGAGCTTGCCAGGCCACAGAAGAATCTACATATAGCACGGGGGGAGCAAGAAAGGCGGCTACAGCCAAGACAAATATCGCTGCCTTGATGGAGGCGGGGGGATCGCTTGAGATCGTTGGCCGAATTCACCGAACCGACTATATCGAGGTGACTGTGAGGGCGTCGCTTCCGGATCGCGGCGCAGTCGTTGGGAGACAGCTCCGCTCCGTGGATAGTTCGATATCTATCTACAAGCAAGAATATCTTGCAAAAAAAGCATGGGACTGGATAGTTAAGATCCTCATGGAGGAGCCCGGCATTGTAACCGGCACCGATGAATACGGCATGCCGGAGTTCGCCTCAAATGCGACTATAAAGGTGAGGATCAAGGACGAGGGCAAATCGGTGCTCGTGTCGTTGCCGGCTAAGATAGCTCTCTGGAGGGAGCTTGCCAGGGAATGGCAATTTGCTGCAAGGGTGTGCGAGAGCAAAGCGTATAGCCGGGCCGCGGACATGTTACTACGCGGGGATTACCAATCCAAAGAGGAGCTGAGCGAGGAGCAATCCGAGATAGACAAGATCGCAGAGGGCGGACGGGCGGAGGGATCCGCTTGATCCCCCCCTGTCGCCACCGGTCTCTAGCCCGCAACGGCAGGGACTTCTCTTGTCCGGTCAAGAAGATTGTACTTACGCCAAATGAGGCAGAAGTGTATTGCTCAAAAATTTGTGACAGTAGGAGCGAAACATGAGGGCTGAAACTCTGAGGAAATCGATGGCCGAAGCTGAGAGGTTCTTGGAATTAGCAAAGGCGGTGCCGATCAACGATTTCGGGCAGGACTTCAGGGGAAACCAAGTGCATTTCATCAACTCCGGCAAGGCATCCGGCGCGGCACGAAGAGCGAGCATGGATCTTTCCCGTTGCCTTGCGGACCTTAGGCAAGGGAGGTAAGCATGAAACTGGTCTGGCTGAATTTTGAACGATGGGGCACTGCGGCAATACGGTTTGCGTGGAGGAGATTCTATCTGCGTGGGTATATTTGGACTCCGATCATACTCGGGAAGAGGCGGCATAATGACTCCTGAAGAGCGCCGGGCCAAGTTGATTGCGGAAATGATGCCAGATATAGGCGAGGATGAAAGGGAGGGCAAACATGACATCGTTTACAGTCAAAAGAAATAGCTCCGATTCGTTCACATTACATTGCAACAAAGACGAACTGAAATTGATAGGGGCGGCATTTCGAGTAGTCGAAGATGTCATAAAATCTGGAAAGGATATGGAAGTTGCCAGATTGCAAGTGCAACACTTCAGGATACAGATTGCAGAGGCACTAAAAGAGGTCAAGCATGACAGTGATTAAATTCTCTCATCATTATTTAAAGATGCCCCGCGATTTCCAGCACTCAAAGCTCCTCCAAGTCCTGCCTATCAAGCTGGAAGATCTCAGCCAGGAGTTCCTGAAGTATGATACAAGCTATCTGGATGGTGGAGAAGAAAAGCAGTATCCATTGCCCGCGAAAGGCAACTACATGATATTGCTCCTCCAAGCCGGATCAGGATATGGCCAACTGTGGACCACGATCAGAAGCCAATGGGGGAAATCTGGTAATAAGCTGGAATATTATCGGGGCAAAGTGGGGGAGGTGCTGGAATGCCAGATAGTCGAATAGATCTCAGGCAGGCGGAACTTTTGGCCGAAATAATCTCAAAAGAATATCCAGATATGAGAGATTATTATCAGGAGATAGACAAGATCATGTCGGCCAAATGCGAAGCATTGGGCATGTTTCCGATGCTGGTTAAGGAGCTGAAAGAATGCAGGAAAGAATAGCTGTAGCCATCAGTCCAAACGAGAGAGGCTCCGACCGGGCCAAACATCTTGCCCTGGCGATATCCGAGGATAACCGCTTCATGCCGCCGGAGTTCCGAGAGATCGATGTGGATGTGCAATTTTGCCTAGACTATGAGAAAACAGTCTGCGTAGAGGACTCGATTGGTTGTCAGGCATTTCCCAAAGCGGTGATGACAAAAATACTTAATATTGAATTAAAAGAACCAAATGATTTCGTACAATCGGTTCTATCAGGTCACTTGCAAGAACAGGTACTTTCGTGCCGAGAGGCAGGCAAAGATGCGTGTGTGGTCATCCTGGGCGGCTCTGACGCGATATATGCGGCTATCAAGGACTCTGCGACAGGCAGAGGTGTTAAGCGATCTGATATACAGCATGTGATCGCCAGCACACATGCCAGGTGCAAGAGCTTCCGCAAGAGGTCTATGCTGAATGGGGTGCCCGTCTTTCATGCAGGAGATGACAGCGGCTTCTTTGACGGGCCAGATCAGTTTAAAGATATTTTGGAACTCGCACACGATTACTTGCTAGATGGGGATCTCATGGGCTTTAGGCAGCGGCCCGCCGAAGGAGAGCGCGAACTATTGGCCGCTTCTATCCTATTTCATGGCGACAAGATAGGGCCCGGCGTGCTAAAGCCTGTCATGGAGCAGTATGAATTGTGTCTCTTGCCAAGGGGCAATTTTGCAGAGCAGCCTTGCGACATGCCGGGAATTGGGCCAAAGAGGGCCGCGATAATCGACAAAAAGATCGCGATGGTTTACGGAATGAGGGCGAAGGCATGAAACCATACCGACTGTCAATAGCAATCGATGTATCTAATATGGATCTGATCGCTGCCGAAAAATATTATTATTCTATGAAAAAGGATATGGCGGCTAACGCTCCATTTAATTGGGCAATCAAATTGAGTATAGTCGAGGATGAGGTTGATATATGATCCTTCAGCTAACCGTTGATGGCCAAACCTTCCCAATCCCGCCCCATTTCGTCTCGACGCTTCGCGTTTGTCCGAAGCGGATATTGGACGGGTTGCCGCTGGATGAAATTGAGGAATATGTCAGGAGGCGCAAAGGGCAATGACAGATCCGATCTACATTTCTCATAGCGAAACCACCTATAATGAACTCCTTTGGCCATTTGAGGCCTGGCCTATTGCCAGACGAGGCCGCCGCCAAAAGAACATAGATCGCATCGCATTCGAGGCAGAACGCAAGCAGAGATTTGCGAAGGGAGGTAAATGGGTATGACATTTGAAATCCCGACAAGAACCTTTCAGCAAAGACATATCGATATGCACCTAGCACCTGCCGTCCGAGAATTAGGTGATCTATGTTCATTGTTAGCGGTTTCCGAACCCGAAAACCGATGGTTCTATAGAGAACTTTACCCGTTATACGATAGAATACGATGGGCCGAGGTACATTTCAATCTGCATGAGCACTTTGTTTATCAGGCATTCCTGCATTGGGCAGAAAGGGCGGATTCTGCATGAGGCTACATCGCCCTTGGCCGCCCCATCATATCCGCCTGCCCTTGCATCCCAGGGTCTGGCGGGCAGATAGACAGATGGTTAGGGTAAGATACACGAAACCTTTAACTGTCGAGCAAGCGATTAGCTAGTTACCAAATAGGAGCATCAACATGGGCGCAGATGTCGGTTTATATAAATTCAGTTATCCTGAACTATTCGCCAAACTAAAAGAGATCGGGGCAACCGATGAAGCAAAGCTTGAAAAGATCCTCTTGACCTTCGGCTTTCGGTTTGGCGATGTCTATATCATCCTGTCCGATCAGCATGCAGATGACTACAATAGCTATTGGAGTCTGGGCGATGCGCTGGATAATGCTTTCGGAATTGATGATAGTTTCGAGTTGATCGTGAATATGGGCGAGCTGCTGGATGCCCATAAATCCGCGGATGATTTGGATTAATTACCAATAAGGAGCTTAACACATGATTGAACCTACATGCAGATTACTACATTCTATCGAGCAAGACGGCCAAACACCGGAGCTGCGAACCCTCATATTGCAGAAAGAAATTGCCCAGGTCGGTTACAGGCTGGTCCGGGCACATCGGACCCCTCAAGACGCGGCGGCATACATGGCTGACATCGGTCTTGAGATTGGCCATGCGATGGTGCAGCTTGAAATGCTGGCGCTGGATCTGGGGCTGGCGCCGGAAGATTGCAAGGCACTTGGACTGAAAAGCACATGGGAAAGATTTGGCGACTTTTGGCCGCCGGAAGAGCCGGAGCTAGGATTCGCATGAAGAAAGATCAATTTCGTTATGAGTTAGCCCGCGCCGGCTACACGTGTAATCAGATCGCAGAAGTAGAACAGATTTTGCGGCGATGCGCATCTATTCCAATCTCTCAAGACGAAATGCGAAAAGCGGCACATGATTATCTCATCACATGCACCGACATATCTAAACTTAGGGGGTTTTTATTAACAGTAGATAATCTGTCTAGAGGATATGCGTTGTCGTGGGACCAGGCAAGCGGTGTGGTTACATATGTCATCATCGGGTGGTGCCATTGATGCCAACTCGCATTCTCCCTAACCAGCTTATCGCCCAACACACGCCCGCGCAGGCCTGGGCATACGGTCTTAGCCTGATCAGATCTTTCGGAGATCAGGTTATTACCGAAGATCGTAAACTCACGAAAGAAATTTGCAACCTACATCTCACCGTCTTGGAGCCATGTGATCCAGACAGCTATCCGATACAGGGATCGGGCTGGGATCTTCCTGCCTTGGAAAAGTATAGCGAGCAGCTATTAAGTGGTGAAAATCCTAGTAAGTTTGCTTATACCTATGGAGAGCGTCTAAGGACTTATCCCGATTCGTTAGATGATCAAGCATACTTAAAAAGATTTGGTGCAATTGATAATTATACCGATCAGATTGATATGGTTGTCACACGGCTTAAGCTTTCTTCCTCTTCTCGAAGAGCAATAGCAATTACGTGGATTCCGGCATGTGATACTAGCCGCTCGGAGGTGCCATGCCTCCAGCTCCTAGACTTCCTCATCCGGGGTGGCAAGTGCAACCTAACCGCCTTCTTCAGGAGCCAAGATTTTGAGCGTGCTTGGCCGGCAAACGTTTACGGCCTGAGCCGATTGCTATCCTACGTTGCCTCTGAAGTTGGCTGCGAAACTGGAAGCTTGACCACCATAAGCGCAAGCGCCCATATCTATATCGAGTAGGTGATACCCACGAATCGATGTAAAACATGTGGCCAGGCCATGAGCCGCCACCACATCACCTACTGCTCACAAGAATGTCAGTCTATAGGCCAATCCTGGGTGTTGGCAAGCTTGCCCGCTGATCCCCAGGCCGCTATAAGCATAAGGCAGCTTGCCGACATGGGCAAGCGATCCTATGATGCTACTCGCGACCTTCTTCAGAACTTGCTAAAGAACGGAAAAGTCAATAGGCGGCCCGCACCTTATGCAAATGTCAAATATCTTTGGTGGCGAGCTACATGGAGGCCCACGTGTCACAAAGTGAGGTCTTAGCCGTATTAGGTGAGGTGCCGCTCACCCAAAAAGAACTCCATGCCCTAACCCACATCGATCCCAGCCGCCTGTCGCATAACTTAAATTGCTTGCTTAGAGATGGCCGGATACGCAAGGTTAGGCTGCTCGACCGGCCATATCAGCCTAACGGGTATGTGAAGGGGCCGGGAATCGAGGATAGACAGGTCGTGAGATGGCCGAAGTTTGAGGAGCATTGGTAAGCATGAATCTATCTGACTGGTGCATGCTTACCGTCTGCGTACTCGCATTCATCGGCATGGTGTATCTGGTAGTTTAAGGAGCATTGGTAGATTATTATACTTTTTTGATTAATAAAAATATCAATCACCGAAAGGTATATATAGATAGCTAGACTAGCTATCTCCATGCAAGACATTTTTGCAGGCTTTGAAAGCAACATGCGAAAGCATTTTGCGGAAATGATCAAAGATGTGAACATTCTGTTCACTGTTGATCTGGATAAAGATGCTCTGTGTAAGTTGTATCTAGATAGCTTCCCGGCGGGCACAAATGAGATTTTCCGAACCAGGACCGAGAACGACTGCTCTGCCTGTCGCCACTTCATCAAGGCGTTTGGCAATGTCGTGGTGATCAAGGGCGGAAAGCTCGCGACCATTTGGGATTTCGATATGCCCAATGGGTCCAAGTATGGCCCGGTGGCTAAAGCACTTTCTGAATACATCAGAAAACTTCCAGTGACAGATATCTTTGTCACCGATTCGCTTCATATCGGTGTGGAAAAGAACTTCGAGAAGAGCGAGAACGGGGTGCTGACCTGGGAGCATCTTTGCATCCAGCTACCAGACAGGTTCAAGACCGCGAGCAGGTCCACATTGGATACAGTCCGAGGAAGAGCACGCGACTTAAGAAATGTGTTCAAACGGTCGCTGGAAGAGATCTCAGAGGATGCTGTAGCTTCCGTTCTGGAGTTGATTGGTCAAAACTCCCTATACAAGGGCGAGGAATGGAAGACGGCCTTAGAAGCCTTCCAGAAGCACCAGAAGGCATACAAGAAGCTACCTTTGGCTGATCAGGAACTATATGCATGGGAGCAGTCCATTTTGGCCGGGCCTGTCATTGGAAAGATCCGTAATCATTCCATCGGCGCGCTGTTGGTGGACTTATCCAAAGGCATGGAGCTAGATGAGGCGGTGCGCCGCTATGAGGCAATGGTCGCGCCTACCAATTACAAGAGGCCGAAGGCGATCTTCACCGCGAAGATGGTGGCCGATGCAGAGAAAACCATTTCAGAAATGGGCTACATGGGCTCGTTGGGGCGAAGACATGCCCGCCTGGATGATATCACCGTAAATAACATCCTGTTCGCTAATCGAGATGCCGCAAAGCAAATTGGCGGAAGCGTGTTCTCTGAGATGGCCCGCGAAGTCGCGACCAGTCCGAAGAATTTCGACAAAGTTGAAGAGATTCCCATCGCGGTCTTCCTCTCTGATGTTCTGCCAACCGCTCAGAACGTCGAAGTGCTATTGGAGAACCGGCACCAGATCAATCTGGTAAGCCTGATAGCGCCAACGGACAAGTCCGCTCCGAGCATGTTCAAGTGGAACAACGGATTCTCATGGGGCTATGCCGGGAACATGGCCGATAGCATGAAACAACGGGTAAAATCCCTTGGTGGTGATGTATGCGGCGTTCTTCGGTTTTCGATCCAGTGGAATGATAACCATGACAACGAGAATGATTTCGATGCGCATTGCGTCGAGGCCAACGGAAACGAGATCTACTTCAGGAATAAAAGAGTTGTTCATCGTTCATCCGGCATGCTTGATGTAGACATCATTAGGCCATCAAGCCAAACCAAAGACGGGATCGCTGTCGAGAACATCACTTGGAGCAACCTATCTAAAATGCCAGAAGGCACTTATCAGATGTTTGTTCACAACTATAGTCACAACGGCGGGCGTTCGGGATTCACGGCTGAGGTAGAATTCGATGGTCAAATCTTCAGCTTTGCATATAATAAGGAACTCAGGCAAAGCGAAAAGGTACCCGTGGCCGATGTCGTCTATAGCAGGCGCGACGGCTTCAAGATCATCGAAAAGATTCCATCCAGCTTGTCATCCAAGAAGCTTTGGGGCCTCGATACTCAGCAATTCCATCCAGCGCAGGTCGTCATGTACTCGCCTAACTATTGGGATGCGCAAGACGGCATAGGCAACCGGCATTTCTTCTTCATGCTGAAGGGATGCCAAAACCAGGAAAGCCCCAACGGGTTCTTCAACGAGTACCTGAAGAATGATCTCCTGGAGCATAAGAGGGTATTTGAGGCCCTCGGAAGTAAGATGAGGGTTGAACCGTCGGAGGAGCAGCTTTCAGGAGATGGTTTCAGCTCGACACAAAGGAATGCCCTGGTGGTCCGGGTCACAGGCCACGTAAGCAGAATCGTAAAAGTGGTGTTCTGAATGGAAGGAAACATATTCGAATTAGCGAGCCGGGGCAAGACCCGGAAAATTCGGTTCGCATACAAGGGATCGCTATCGGTTGAAGATCTTTGGGATCTATCGGTCCAAGAGTTGGACAGGATCTTCAAGGGACTAAATGCTAAACTCAAAGTCTGCAAAGAGGAAAGCCTTCTCGGGCCAAAAGAATCTGAGAATACCGAATTGTCGCTTCAAGTGGCAATAGTTCGCCGGATTGTCGAGGTCAAGTTGGCCGAAGCTGCCGCTCACGAAATGGAAGCTGAGAAGAAAGCCAAAAGGCAGAAGATCCTTAGCATCCTGGCGGAAAAGCAGGATCAAGGGTTGATGGGCCAGTCAGAAGAAGATCTTAAGAAGATGCTTGAGGGGTTGTAGATGCCGGGGAAAGGCATCTTCTTCTCCATTTCGGATGAAGAGAATGCCGCCTTTCATCGAGCACTTGAAAAACATCTGAAACGGAAAATCAAACGGGGTGATATCACAAAGGCCGGATCTGAAGCATTGAAACTGTGGATGAAAAAATACTCCTAATCCGGTTCCTTTTTTCCTGCCTGTCTTAATATCAATTTTATATTATCCCAAACTATTTATACTATAAGCCACATGAGGATA
>JALOBN010000071.1:0-1487 GCA_023228245.1 Candidatus Pacearchaeota archaeon | reverse complement strand
GATAACCAGGCCCGGCTTACCACCGGGCTTAAGGAGCATACATGTCGCGATCTGATAAGTTATCCAAGTTATTTTGGGCGGCAACTCCCGATCGCCAGGCCGGCCGACGTGGCCCGTATTATGTCACTTCGTCTAAATCGCATTATGGCACCTGCCCCCGCTGTCAGCAGGCCGTTCACTTTCTGGATGGCATAGGGTTCTGTGATTCTTGCGGCACGAAGCTGGTTAAAGGCGGTGATCCTAACGGATTATGAGGGTCGACTAGAGCTTGCTACCACCCGCCTGCAAAAAAAAATCCACATCGGCAAGGGCCAGAGCAAAGCAATCTTAATTAACGATTGTCCTTACTGCGATCAGTACGCCGCTTGCAGTCGAATAATCATGGATGACGGCAAGCACGTTGAACAGATCTGCAAGATTCGATCCAACGACTTAGAATCTGTCTGGTTGAATATTCGCGAGGATGACAGGCCCGCCGTAAAAATGGGCGACAAATACGGCAAATTGACTGTTATTATTCCACAAAAGCCGGATGAATATGGACACCCTAGATGGTTGTGTAAATGTGAATGCGGCAAGGGTAAAATAGTCAGAGGCGCGTCATTGTTAAATGGCGATACTTCAAGTTGCGGATGTGATCAGGGAAAACATAACAAAATGTCGTCTTCCTGTCGAAGGCGCACAATAAGGTATGAAGATGTAAAAGAGCAGACCATAAACTCTGAAGTTCTTTCAGCAGGACTTATTAAGCATCGCGAAGTTTCTCAATATGTCTGCAAGACTAACCAGTCTGTAGATCATCTTAGGGCATTGGTTGATGAGGATCGCCAAAAACACGAATTGCATTTTAAAGGGCAATGTCCTGAATGCTCCGAGCCTACGTTCTGCAATGATCACGGTGAGCAGCAATGCAGTTCGTGCGGCCTGATCGCAAGTGAGCCTGCCCCGGAAGGTACCGCGTGTTATTCTCCTGAAGAAATAGCCAAAATGGAACACCTCTACAAAGACCTCCGGCCCCAAGAATCCTTCGGCCAATCTCCTGATAAAGCCCTGCAAAAACTTATGCTCCTGGATGAAATCGCGATGTCGGACCATATTGATAACATTCGGGGGGAGTATTATTCAGTCCCGTTTAGGCCAGCTGAAGATTGGGACTTCATCAGAGAGCACGGGTTTGAGCCCGGCGCGTATGTCGAGATGTTCCCCCCCAATATCAATAAAGCGAATTGGTGGGATCGCAGATCTCTTCCAGCCACGGAAGTTCTTACATCGGATTTTGCCGGTGAAGAATACACACTATATGATGGTCAACAGATCGCGTATGTGGATGGCTTCTTAGAAAAGGTTTTAGCAAACCTGCATCGGCCTCATTGATAGACTGGATCTTGTGATGAGGCCCCCGCGCTCGCTTGCCGCGTGGAACAAATAGCAAGCGATAACTCTATATATCCCTAGCTCTATCTATCACTCGCTGCCGTCATATGCTC
>JALOBN010000016.1 GCA_023228245.1 Candidatus Pacearchaeota archaeon | reverse complement strand
CGCCGACACGAGAAATGGGGACAGCGTGAGAAAATGGAAATCCGACAGAACGAGACCCTAAAATTGATGACCGTTTTGGACCCGCTGGCGGGCATGGCCGAGGCCGACGGAGTAGCATGACACAGTCCGTGACACCCGAAATACTTGAAGCCGAAAAGAAACTGCGAAAGCAGTTGCGCGATCTTCGTGTCCTGACAGGTCGAGACGCAAGGGGAAGTTCCAGTCCGTTTGCGGTCGGTGGCGGCTGGAACAAAAAATCGCAGGAACAACACGTCGCGGATGGAACGTATCGTAAGGATCGGCACGGCCCATTGGTGTCTGGCGTTCTCAATTATCCGAAGCCGTCTCCGAATCTGACGGAAAGCATCAAGGCGGCTCGGCGCTGGATTCGCAATCAGGCTGACGAACTCGCCTTCATCGCTGGCTGTCGATTCGACGAACGACTGGCCGAACATGCGGCGGATTTCTTTCCTCGATTCCTCCGACACTCTAAGGGCCAGTGGGCTGGCGAGCCGTTCGAACTCTTGCCATGGCAGCGCGATGACTTGATCTACCCGCTGTTCGGCTGGATTCGCCCGGATGGTTCGAGACGGTTTCGACGGGCTTTCGTGGAAGTTCCCAAAAAAAACGGGAAGTCAACCCTTGCGAGCGGGATCGGCCTCTACATGCTTTGTGCTGACGGGGAGGCGGGCGCCGAGGTTTACTCCGCAGCCTCGGACAAAGATCAGGCGAGCATCGTACACGGTGAAGCGATTCGCATGGCGCAATCCTCAAATGAGTTGGCGGCGTGTCTAAAAATAAACCGCAGCACCCACAACATTTTCTACGAAACAACCCATTCCTGGTATCGGGCGTTGTCGAATGAACCAGGCGGCAAGGAAGGGTTGAACATTCACGCCTGCATCATCGACGAGTTGCATATTTGGAAGGGTCGCGGCCTGTGGGATACATTGCGGTACGGCTATCGTTCTCGTCGGCAGCCGTTGCAGTTTGTTATTACGACAGCTGGGGACGACGATCAAGGCGTCTGCTACTCGGAATTGGAGCGGGCACGTTCGATCATCAAGGGGGATGTGCGCGACGATGCTTTTTTAGCTCTGATTTACGAGGCGGCGCCAGGAGAAGATTGGTTAGATGAATCTCTATGGGCGAGGGTCAATCCGTCGCTCGGCAGTACGTTTACCGTCGATTCATTGCGGGAGGATGCGGCGGCGGCAAAAGGCAAGGCCAGCGACGAAGCCGTGTTCAAGCGGTACTCGTTGGACATCTGGCAACGTGCGACGAATCCCTGGCTGTCGATGACCGATTGGTCGAAGTGCGAACGTGAATACACCATCGACGACCTGTTAGGCCGCGATTGTTTTGGCGGACTCGACCTCTCCCGAACGCGCGATATGACGGCGCTTGTCCTGGTCTTTCCTTTCGAGGAAGACGGCCGCATGGTGTACCGGCAGTGGCCGTATTTCTGGCTGCCCGAGATTGCCGTTGAGGAGTACAAGAACCGAATCGACATTGCGGGTTGGTGTGAGGCGGGCTTTCTCTCGCTGATGGCGGACACTTACGCGGATGTTGAAGCGAAGATCGTAGAGGCTTCGGAGCGGTTCAATCTTGTGGAATTGGCCTTTGACGCACGATTCGCACGCGACCTTGCGGAGAAGATGCAGAACGATCACGGCATTGCGATGGTGGAGTATCCGCAGACGATGAACAATTTCGCCGGCCCGACAGCAGAGTATAAACGGTTGCTGATTCATGGGATTCTTCACCATCCGAACAACGCGGTTCTGACGTGGCAAGCCGGAAATGTGAACGTGAAGAGCGATGCGAACGCGAACAATCGGCCAGTGAAACCTCCGGGGCCGGATTATAGAAAGATCGACGGCATCGTTGCCGGAATCATGGGACTCGGCCGAGCGATGGCTTCGCTCGATGTGAGATCTGCTTACGAGGATCACGGACCGATCTACGCGGACGACATTTGTCGCGAACAACAAGAGGCATCAAATGTCTAAAGAATCGGTTGCGAACGTGTTTGTTCTCTTCGGGGTTCTAATACTGAGTATCGGCGGGTGGCTGGTGTCGCCCGCCCTTGGATTGACAGTGTTAGGGATCGCTGCCATTGCCATCGGAGTAGGAATCGTGAGGAGCATTAAATTATGATCGCCACGGCCTTGTCTAGCATCGTCCCCGGCCGCCATGCCGCAACGCAGGGGCCGGATTCCAACTTTTGGTATCACCCCGTCGGCTCGGCGTCTTCCGCCGGTATCGCGGTAAAACCCGACAACGCGATGGCTGTTTCCGCAGTCTTCGCTTGCGTGCGACTCTTGGCCGAATCGCTTGGCTCGCTTCCTTGGCGAGTTTACAAGCGCAACGGGGAACGGAAGGAACTCGCTCAGGATTACTATCTATGGAAGACTCTTCACGATCGGCCGAATAGCTGGCAAACGCCGATCGAATGGAGGGAGATGGGAATGGCCCACCTTGCTCTGCGCGGCAACTTTTACAACCAGATCGTGATAAACGATCTGGGCGAGACGGAACTGATTCCGATGAATCCAGACCGCGTGAAAGTGCGGATGCAATCGAATCGCCGCGTTCAATATCAGTTACAACGAGCGGCGGGCGATTCGGTGATTCTCGATCAGGCGCAGGTGTTTCACGTCCGCGGCATGAGTACCGACGGGTTGGTTGGCGTATCGGTTTTGGAGTTCGCCCGCAACGCGATAGGATCGGCCATCGCGCAGGAAACGCATGGCGCCAGTCTGTTCAAGAACGGAGGACTGCCGACGTTCTGGATCAGCCGACCTGCGGAAAGAAAGTTCACTCAACAAGCCCGCGACAACTTTCGCGCCGGATGGCGAAAACTTCATGGTGGACCTGAAAACGCCGGCAGTCCTCCTATTCTCGAGGACGATATGGAGTTGCATGAACTCGGTTTATCAAATCGAGACAGCCAATGGATCGAAAGCCAGAACTTTTCCGGCTTGCAAATATGCAGATTCTTTCGCGTCGCGCCGCACCTTGTGGGATTTCTCGACCGTGCGACATTTTCGAATATCGAGCAGCAATCCATCGAGTTTGTGACCTACACCCTTGCTCCGTGGGCCGTGCGATGGGAGCAGTCGGCAGACCTCTCCTTGTTTGACGATCCCGCCTACTACAGCAAGCTCGCTGTGGAGGCCCTGCTGCGCGGCGATATGACGAGCCGATACACGTCCTACAACATCGGCGTGCAAGGTGGTTGGCTCACACGCAACGAAGTCCGCGAACTCGAGGACATGAATCCCTTGGAGGGCGGCGACGTTGCCCTGGAGCCCTTGAACATGCAGCCGGCCGGCGGCGGTCCCGATCAGAATGAACAAGGCGGCCAGTCAGGCAAGGGGAAGCCAAAGCAGAAGCCGGCAGAAGACGATGACGAGCCGACCGCTTACGAGAAGCGGAAGCAAAAGAAAAAGGCGGCGGAAGCGTCTTTCGCCGTTCTCTTGAACGATGCGGCCGCCCGCATGGCCGCAACTGAGATTCACGGCATGGGCGCCCGTGCGGCAAAGGCTTCCGAGGATCGCGAGAAGTGGAACCAGTGGGCAGTCGGATTTTACGCGAAGCATCAGGCGTACATCGTTAAAACACTCGACCCGATCTGCACAGCTTGGCTGGCTCAAACCGGCGAAAAATGCGACCCGAACACGCTGGCGGCGTCAGTCGTCGCTCCGATCGGGCCGATATTCGAGGCGGGGGCCGATATTCCGGGGTTGTTGGAAGGGTGGAAACTAACACGGGCAACGGAACTCGCAACAACTCTGAAAGAGAGGTTTTTTGATGAAACGCTATAGTTCGATCCTATCGGCCTTTCAAGATTTGATCTGGCTCATCCGGCCAGAGAAAATGGACGCGATGATCGGCTTTCTCGACGCCAAGGCGTGTGGGATGACGCTCGATGCCGCCACGGTCGAGAGGGTGGCAGCGTCCAACCGTTTGGAACGCAAGGCAACCATCAGCCGGTCGGTCGCCGTCCTTCCAGTCGTCGGCATCGTCGCCCAGCGCATGGACTTGATGAGTGAGTTCTCTGGAGGCGTCTCCACGGATCGTCTCGGAAAGGAGTTCGACGCCTTGGTAATAAACCCTGATGTCGAGGCAATCGTCCTGGACGTAGACAGTCCGGGTGGCGGGTACGCGGGCACGCCCGAAATGGCGAGTAGAATCATGGCGGCAAGAGGCTCCAAGCCTATCGTTGCTGTGGCTAACAGTATGGCGGCGTCGGCCGCCTACTGGATTGCCGCGGCGTGCGACGAGCTGGTGGTTACACCCAGCGGCGAGGTCGGCAGCATCGGCGTCCTGGCCATCCACTACGACTACTCTACTCAGAACGAGAAGCTCGGCGTGAAGCCAACTTACGTGACCTACGGTGAGAACAAGGCAGAGTTCTCTTCGGACTCGCCCCTCACCGAGGCGGCTTTGAGCGAGCTACAGGCCCGCGTGAACGAGGCCGGGGAAACATTTGTCAAGGCTGTGGCGTCGCAACGTGGCGTGTCGCAGAAGGCCGTGCGTGAGACCTTCGGCGGCGGGCGGATGTTCTCAGCCGAGGAGGCCGTGCTGCGAAGGATGGCAGACCGGATCGGGACGCTCAACGCGGAAATCTCGCGGCTGGCGTCGGGGAAAAGGTCGTCGGGCGGCGGTCGCCGGGCGGCAATCGAGCGGGAACGGTTGGCTTTGGAGCGACTACGATGATCAATATTTGTGAAAGTTGTCGAGGACTCGGATTTATTTGTGAGATCATCACTCCAAATCGCACATGGTGGCAATTTTGGAAGCGGCGATACATTCAAGCGGAGTGTCCTCAATGCGGCGGCGATGGTATAACCAAGCCTCCGGGTTGGCCAGACGCGACTGAGATTGCGAGATTGCGCCCTAGTCCTCCCCCGCCACCACCGAAAAAAACATGATCGAAACCTACGTTGTGATCCCCGTGAATCGCGGCGAGCGTGGCGCGATGACGATTCACTTGATAGAGCAACTCGACGCCGAGCCGGGGAAAATCTTCCTCGACGACGGCGACGATTTGGTGACTCGGAAATGGAACCGAGGGCTCTCTTGGGCCGCAATGGCGTCACAAGGGGAACCGCACAACGTGGCGATTCTCAACAACGATGTTGAGGTGTGCGGCGGGTTCTTGGAGAAGCTGGCCGCGGGTCTGCGGTGTGATCCCGGCGTTTGGCTGGCCTACCCCGGCGGATATGATGGACCGAGCGGCGTCTACGTGAGGCATAACCCGGAATGCGCCGGCCAGACAATGACCGGGTGGGCATTCATGCTTCGGGGAGAAATCGGTCTGCGGTTCGATGAGCAATTTGAGTGGTGGTACTCCGATTCGGATATGGAAAAACAGGTAAGGGCGGCTGGCAAGCTCGTCGTCTCCGTAGGCGACTGCGATGCGATCCACCTCGATCCCTTGCGGTCTTCGCTGGAGTCTGGCAGGATGGCCACGGCCAAGTCCGACGAAGCTCGGTTTGCCGCCAAGTGGAAACTCGACCCGGCCACGCTTTGGCTGGCGATGAATACTAATTTCGGTACAATGGAGGAATCTCAGAAAAATCCGCTTGACAAAACCGTAGAGATCGCTAGATTCATAGTCTGATGCTGACCAGCACGCTACGGCGGCCGGTCGGCAACCATTATTCGGTTATCCGCCACGTTACGACGGGCGAGAAGCCAACATCCCGTAAAACCGGGAGGTTTGTTTTTCGTCCGTCGTTTTTTTTGGCTTGATCTTCCACGCTGCGGCGGGATGCACGGCCTCATCCGTTCAACCCGATTTTAGCAAGGAACCAAGCCAGTGAACCATCGAATCCAAAAACTTGAGGAGCGCAAGAAAGCCCTCCTCACTCAATCCGAGTCGATTCTCGACAAGGCGGCCAAGGAAGACCGTGAACCGACCGCCGAAGAGTCGATGACCCTTGAGGCGAACAAAACGGATCTGGAAGCCGTTGCCACGAAACTCAAGTGGGAAACCGATCTGGCGACCTTCGCCCAGACGGCCCCCATCATCCAGACCGGCGGCGAGGGCGGCTGGCCGGGCGACACCATCCGGCAGATCGGAACTCGCGTCAAGGCGGCCTTCGAGGACGATCCAGCAAAAGGTTTCAAGTCCACGCGGGAGTTTTTCAAGGCGGTTGTCGATGCCGGTCCCTACGGGCGCACACAAGACGAACGCCTCCAGTTTCTGGCCACGGCCGGATCTGATGAGGCCGGAACGTATTCCAATTCCTACGGTAACTTCCTGGTTCCGGCCAGTTTTTATGCAAACCTGCTCACCAGGGCGGCGGAAACCGACCCGACCATCGGGCGCACGACGCAGATTCCGATGGCCACCCCGACCGTCTCGATCCCGGCTCGCACCGACAGCACGCACACCACCAGCGTAAGCGGTGGCCTGGCCGTCTATCGGAGAGCCGAAACTCAGGCCGTAACTGCGTCCCGCATGACGATGGAGCAAGTCAAGCTCAGCGCCGTTCCCTTGATGGGTCTGTCTTATGCGACGGAGGAGCTTCTTTCGGATTCGGCAATCAGTTTTGCCGCACTGATTGAGGCTGGTTTCCGCGACGAGTTTGGAAGCAAGATACTCAACGAGAAGATCAACGGCACCGGGGCCGGGCAGTACGAGGGAGTTATCAACTCCCCCTGTACCATAGCTGTATCGGCGGAAACCGGCCAGGACGCTGACAGCATTGTTTACGAGAACGTTATCAACATGCGTTCCCGTTGTTGGGGCTATCAGAACGCAATCTGGCTCTACAACCACGATTGCCTGCCCCAACTCATGCAGTTGGTAATGACCATCGGCACGAGCGGCGTACCGATGTGGCAAAACAGCGCGCGCGAGGATCGGCCCGACCTGCTCTTGGGTCGTCCTGCCTACCCGACAGAGTATTGCTCGACGTTGGGCGATGCCGGCGACCTCATCCTCGGAAACTGGTCACAGTATCTTGAAGGCACGTACCAGCCCCTGGAGTCGGCCGAGTCGATGCACGTTCGATTTGAGTACAACGAGCGGACGTTCCGCTTCTTGATGCGGAATGATGGCCGTTGTTGGTGGAGAACGTACCTCACTCCGAAGAAATCGGCCGTCACACTCTCGCCCTTTGTCGTTATCGCGGCGCGAGCATAACCCCGGAACTTAACCCGAGAAAGAAGGAATCCTACAATGGCTTCTGCTGTTGCAACTGAAAAAATCAGGAGTGAATGGCGCGTCCTCGGATGCGACCACGATCCCGCCGCCACTACTGCCGTTATTTGCAGCGCCGACGGCGGTACTACCCTCAAGTACATTGACTTGAGGGATTACGACAAGGTGGGTGCGCTGGCCATCGGAACGATCTTCGGAGATTCGACCGATTTCACGCTGATGGAATTGATCGCATCCGACACGATCACGTTTACCAACGTGGTCGTCATCAAAACGTCCGGCACGATTGCACTCAGCGCCATACCCGACCAGGCATGGCTCGAATGCACGGCCGAAGAGGTGCAGCACCTCGCAACGACCTACAACCTCCGCTATCTAGCAGTTCGCCTTACGGGCGGCCACGCGGGACATGAGGCCGTTGTCGTCTACTTCGCCCACGCGCGGCGTCCGCACACGGCGATTACTCCGTCCACAATCGTTGCCGGCACGGAGACGGCATAACCAAAAACCGTAACGGCCGGCGCGCCCTCCCCGGCGCGCCGGCCTATCACTTACGAAAGGTTCGCATAATGAGCGTTCGATCTTCACTTTACTATCGTCGCGGAGCCGGCGGCAAGGTTGCCATCGAGGACATGCGTATGTCCACGGGGCAACGGTTCTTCGTCCATTCCGGTACGGGAACCAACGGCACGGCCTACGGGTTCACGCCAGACAAGCCGTTTGCCACCGTCGACTACGCTATCAGTAAATGCACAGCCAGCAAGGGCGACATCGTTTTCGTCATGCCAGGCCACGCTGAAAACATAACCTCGGCGACGGGAATGGTTTTCGACATTGCCGGGGTGCAAGTCATCGGAATCGGGACCGGCCGACTCAAGCCGCAGATTTCGATTACCACGGCCACAACGTCTACGATCAGTTTCACGGCCGCGAATTGCGTCCTCGAAAACGTGGACATCATCAACAACTTCCTGGACATCGCCGCTACGCTCACAATCGCCGCCACGGCGACTGGGACGACGTTGCGAAACATCCGCGTGCATGATACCAGCGTGATTTTGGGAGCGCTGGTGGGTATTGCCGTGGCCGCAGACGCCGACGACCTGACGATAGACGGTTTCGAGTACCACGGATTCACGTTGACCGCTCTGGCGACCAACTGTATTCTCTTCGCGGGCGGGTGCGACCGGCTGAAAATGTCCAACGTGTTCATCGTTGGATCGTTCAGCAACGTGACGATTGCCGGAGAGACGGCGCTCAGTATCGACATTTCGCTGAACAACATCACGACCTATAACAAGCACGCCACTGGAACCGGCATTCATATGCACGCAAGCACCACCGGTGTGGCTCGGAATCTCGAGGCGTTCAACGCCGCGAGCGTCGGGCTCGTCGGCGAGGCAATTTTGCAGTCGTTCACCTGTCGTGTGAACGGTGCAAATTCGGTAACGTCGATGCTCAACGCGGCCATCGACACCTGATGAAAATCCGGCGCACCCCGCCGCCGCCAATCACGGCGGCGGGGTGCGCCTTCACGCGAGAGGTTTTCATGCAATATGCTTGCACGACTCCGGCGACGGCCGATCCGGTTACTCTCGCCGACGTTCTGGCTCATTCACGCATCGACGAACACGCCGATGACGCCTATGTGGCTCTGCTTATCAAGAAGGCGACCCGTGCCGTCGAGCGTGAATTATCGAAACAGTTTATCACGGCGACCTGGAAACTGTACCTCGACCGGTTCCCGGATGAGATCGAGTTGCGCGTCCTTCCCGTGGCTTCCATCATCTCGATCTACTACACGAATACGGAAGGCACAAACACGTTGCTTGCGGCTACGGAGTATCAGGGCGATTGCGTCAGTCCCGATTGTCCGTGTCGAATCAAACCAGCCTACGGAAAATCCTGGCCTTCGACGCGGGGCGACACCTACAACGCCGTGACGATCACGTTTACGGCTGGCTACGGAACTACGGCCGCGTTCGTCCCCGAATCTATAAAGCATATCCTCGCGTTCATTGTAGCGAATTGGTATGAAAAACGAGAACCAGTTGACGAAGACGCACAAAACGTGAGCACCTCGTTGGTTCCATTCGCTCTGCAATGGTTGATGTCCAAGGAAGACTGGGGAGGGTATTCGTAATGCTTTTAGAAATCATCATCCTGGTGCGCGAATCGGCCAGCGACCCTCCGGTCGAGAAGACGGTCGCCATCAATCCTTGCTCCATCGCGCGCGTGGAAGAAAGCGAAGAGGAAGGCATTGTCAATTGGTGGGCGGACGGATCGACGGCTCCCTACCGAACGCGGGCGACGGTGGAGGAGTTCGCGTCGGTCATCAACGGCGAATGTTTCACGGATGAGAAAAATGAAACCGACGAATCGTAGCGAATCGAAAGCCAAGGATAATTGCACTGCACGGGAGCATCCAAAATATCCACAGGCCGCGCGATCGTTATCCAAGTGGAAAAAAAGAAGACGCCGAGCGCGAAGGCGCGGAGAACGGGAACTATGCGAACCGGCCGTCTGAAACATCGGGTTACGATCCAGCAGTCCGCACTTGCCGCGGCCGACACTTACGGCGACCAAGCGGAAACGTGGTCTGACGTTGCGACAGTTTGGGCGGAAGTACGAACTCTGGACGCCGTGGAATCGTGGAAGGCAAAGCAGTCGCATCCCGAGGCAACGGTTCAGGTCATCATGCGGTACACGGCGGACATGAACAGCGCGGCGCGCCTGCTGTTCGGGACGCGATACCTATACCCGCTGTCGGTCGTTGAGAACATCGACAAGACGGAACTGCGGATTTTGTGCAAGGAAAAACTGTGACCGCTCCTATCACCATAACGATGACCGGGCTTGCTTCGCTGATGAAAACTCTCGCGGAGTTGCCGACGAAGATTTCCAACAAGTTGGTAAAGCCGGCCATGCAGGAGGCCGGGAACCTGCTCGCTGGCCAGGCTCGGGCCAACGCCTGGCGTCAGTTACAGGGTGCGCTTGCCCGAGGCTACAAGGATCGGGACGCAGTGAGTCTGTACGCGACCGCTGGGACGCGGGTGAAAACCTACAAGAAGGGCGAGACTACTTTCGTCGCCGTTGGGTTCGATTATTCCAAGGGCGGTTCCCACGCCCATCTCGTGGAACTCGGCCACAACATTGTTACCGGCGGCACGGCGCAAAGAACGTGGATCAAGCGAGTGGGTTTGACGGCCGCCGGCCGACGCCTTGCCATTTCCAGGATCGTCTACTCTCGTGCTGGCGGAGAGATTCCCAGTGCCAGATACGTGCAAAAAGTTTTGTCGGCAATCCCCAGTTTCATCGGCACAACGCGAGTTCGCGGAGGCGGGAAGCTGACGGGAAATCGGACGCGAAAGTTCCCGATGCTTCGTCCAGCGTTCGATACGATGCAGCGCCCGATGCTGATTGCTATCGAGAACGAACTGCGAAAGATCGAACCGGTTGCCAACGAATTGGCCCGAACCTACGGATTAAAAAAATGAAGATCGGAACTATTTGCTTTCCAAAGTTTCGACGGAACATAAAACAATGCCAGAAACACGGCTAGTTGCGAAACTGAAGGCAACGTCGGGAGTGACGACGCTGGTATCAACACGCATCACTCCCGGCTATCGAAAGCAAGGGACGGCGCTGCCTGCCATCGTATACCAGGTATACAGTGACCGGCCAGTGAATCACGCCGGCGGCACAACCGACACCTCCGAAATGCGTCTGAGCGTGTACTGTATGGCCGCTACCTACGCCGGCTCAAAGGCGCTGGCGGCCGCGGTGAAGGCGGCCATCAGCGGCTGGACGGATTCGAGCGGAAGCGTTTGGCATTTGGAAACGCAGAGCGACGACATCGGCGACCCGATGCCAGGCCAGGACGTGCCGGAATACTACGCGATCAATCAGGAGTACACCGTTTGGTATTGAGAGGCTAGGCCAGCTACCGAAGAGGCTGCACCCCGGCAGCCCTGCCTCTCATTTATGTTTCGGGCTTTCGCGCGCGGGGAGCGTGCGAGGAAAGACATGAGTAAGGAATTCAACGGTTCGACGCTACTCTTCGCCGGAGTAACGGTCGGCAGTCTGCGCGGGATCACCTTCGACAAGACGTATCCCAAGGCGGATGTCACGGGATCGAGCGATACCGATGCGACCGAAGTTCCAGGCATTCCCACGACGGAAGTGTCCTGTGACATTGTCGGCGGCACACTCCCGACGGCGACGATGGGTTCGCTCGGCGTAACGTGGAAAGATACCACAACGAGCGGAACGCTCTCGACCGCCGGTATCTGCGGCGTGAATCTCAAGGGAACCATGAACGGCGAAATGACCGGAACCATCAAGTTTTGCAAGATGCCCTGATGATGTTCGACCGCTGTTACTACATCAATTTGGACCGCAGCACCGAACGGCGAGACCGTTTCGAGAGAAACGTCGCGGCCGTCGATTGGCCGTTCCCCAAGCCGATTCGGTTCGCGGCGATCCAGGAGGATGCGCCGCCGGCGCACTGTGCGGGGCGAGGTGCTTGGTCGGTGCTGCGGAGCCATGTGGAAATCTTCCACAAGTGCATCATGGAGGGCGTGCCCTCCGTTGTGGTTTTCGAGGACGACGCCGTATTCCCCGAGGACTTCGGGGACCGCGTGCGGGAGTTCATGGCGGCAGTTCCGGCCGACTGGCAGCAGATTTATCTTTCGGCGAGTCACACTTCGATGCCGAAGGTCGTCAACGACAAGGTTCTGCGCTGCACGTGCGCGAACCTCGGCCTTGCCTACGCCCTTCAAGGAGGCGGTTTGTCGAAGTGCCACGCATTCCTTGCGAGCGTGCCCGGAGTGATCGCGCACAAGAATCTGCATATCGACACGATTTTTGCGACGTTGCACGAAGGAGAGCAGATCAAGGCATTTTGCCCGTGGTCCAATCTGGTCGGCCATGACGTGGGACCGTCCGAGCGATTGGCGAGTCAAGGAACGATAGGAGTTTGGAATCACGTCGAATGGTTCAATTTGTCCGATAAAACGATCCACCAACTACGGGAGTCGCTATGTTAAGCCGGGAAGAAATGCAGCGGGGTATGCGGGGGCCAATCAAGACTATCAACGTGCCCGAGTGGGGCGGCGACGTGGGAATCAAAAAGCTCACTGCCGCCGATTTGATTCACCTTCGTTCGTTGGCGAAGGAAGGCGATTCGGAAGCCACAAGCGAAGAGAACTTGCTGGCCGTCGCGGAAGTGCTTGCCAGAGCGCTTTGCGATACCGACGGAACGCTCTGTTTCACCGTCGCGGAGTTGCAGGACTGGGCCGGCGATCAGATCGAATTGATGTATCGCCTCGTGAATGAGGTGCAACTTCACAACGGGATGACCGTGGTGCAAAAGGAAGACCTCGAAAAAAACTCCGAGAGCGGGCCGACCTCCGTTTCCACGTAAGGCTTGCCCGCGAACTTGGTTATCCATCGCGTCAGAGGATGCTCGACGATCTGACGGCGGAGGAATTGATCGAGCATGAAAAGGCTTACGAGGTTGACCCGTGGGGCGAGGAGAGAGCGGAAATGTTGCACGGCCATCTATGCAGTTTGCTTGACTCTTGTCATCGGCAGAAGGGGAGCGTCGAGCCGCCGGCGTACTACATGCCGTTTGCAAAGGCGCTGGAATGCGAGCGGCAGCAGAGCGAAGAGAGCATGAAAGAGATTTGGCAGTCCGTCGTGAACCAGTGGGGTGATTGATGTCGAACGTCGTCGGCTCCCTTGTCGTAAATCTTTCCGCGCATATGGCGGACTTCGATAAGGGTCTGAAAAGCGCGAGCGCGTCGGCGCGTCAGTTTTCCCGCGAGGCGTTGGCCAACGACATTTTCAAGATGAAAAGCGGAGGCGGCGGAGGATCGGGCGGAGGCGGCAGTCCCCTTGACCCCATCGTTGAAGACGCGAAAAAACTTCAACCGCACTTGTCGAAGGTTCAAACGCTTTTACAGAAAATAGGACGGGTAGCAATTGGCAGAGGTGGGGCACGATTTGCTAGCCTCGGATTCAATATAGGTGAATTGTCAGGCGCGGGAGCGGTGGTTGGCGGCATCGTTTCCGCACTCATTGGGGCTGTTTTTGTTGGAAAAAACTTTGGCGATGAAATCCGTAAAACGCGCATAGAAGCGGATCGGCTCGGCGTCTCCTTCAAGGAACTCTCGGCACAAAAGGGACTGGTTCAATTCACCGCGCAGGCAACGAAGAATCTTGCGGAGTTATCCAGCGGTCTGGAAAAAACGTGGTATTTCACAAAGTACCTAGCCGGGGAATTGATTTCGTGGGCTATGCAGTCGGGAAAAATGTCCGTTGGAATTGGAGTGATAACCGAACTGCCGCCAATGGCCCTACCATCCGACTTAGCTAATGTCGAAAAGACTGAGTCGATACTGAATGAGAAGTCTCGTAAAATCGGCGAAGCAATAGAGGAACTGGCCAACAAGTGGGAAGTTAGTGTTGCGAAAATTGGAAAGTCGAATCTTGAAAAAGAGCTTTTGGATGATGCGAAGGCCGTTACAGATACCGTAAATACTCTCAGAAAACTTGCCTTCCAAGACCCTAAACACGCAGTCCTTGTCGGCGAGTTAATTCCCAAAATACTTGCGGCAGGTGAGAAAATAAAATCCTCGAAAATAGCGGAGAATTTGAAAGAGACGCGAGAGAAAATTGAAAAAGAACAAAATGATTTCGCGCAAACATTACGCGAGGGATATAGAAACCTCAGCGAGATTGGAGTGGAAATAAAACCCGAAAAAAGGGTTGCCGACAATATGCGCGAATTCATGAAAAAATGGGTTTCTGAAAATCCGATTGCTGCGGAGGGATTTGATATTCCCGCAGAAGAGAAGGCGATTGGGGTTTCGGAACAAGCCGCCAAGGCCAAACGAGAACTTTTCGAGGCTACAAAGAAAACAACCGACGAGACCGAAAAGTTACGCGACCGCCTGAAGTCTCTGACGGAGACTCCGATCACGAAGTTCGCCGAAGTCGCCAAAGACCTTGCCGCCGGCTTCGACAAGGGAATCATCGGGCCCGACCAGCGCAACGCCGCCTTGAAAAAGGCCCGCGAGTCCGCCGTCTCATCCTTGATGTCCGATCTGAAGTATTCGCCTGGCGCAGCGTCCATGATGCAACAGGGTTCGCTCGCGTTGTTCAACGCTATCGCCGACCGTTCGCAGGGGCCGAGCGCCGAACTGGAGGAGGCCCGCCGGCAGACGCGGCTGATTACCGAAGTCCGAAACAAGATGCCGGTTGTCGAGGGGGCCGCGCTATGATAATTCGCAACGTCGAGAAGTCCAATTCGTTCCGAAAGCGCGACGGCGAGAACGGCGTCGAGTACGAGTACGTTCGCACGATCGTTACGAACAGCGCGAGCGACGACGAGACGGTGGTTTCGCGCGTCCTGCCCGGCAACGGCGAAGTGTTCAACTACCGCGGCCGTCAGCACGTCTGCGATAACACGGAAATCTCGCGCGTGGACAGAACGGTATGGGAGGCGCGAATCGCATTCCGGCCGCGTCAGTTGTCTCCGGTGGGAAAGCGCGACAAAGGCAAAGACCCTCTGCGGTGGCCGATCGAGATCGAGTGGCGTGACAAAATCATCGAGACCTATCCTCTAGTGGATGCGCGGGGCCGGCCGTTTCTAAACAGCGCTGGGGACATGCTCAAGGATCGACCGCCTTTCGAGATCAGCCACGCGATTCTGACGATAACGCGATACGAAGCATCCTACTCGGTTGCCGTCGCCATGAAATACGCGAACAAGGTCAACGGATCGAACTGGTACGGTCTATACCCCGCTTCCGCAAAGATGTTCTTTCCCGAGTCCGTCCTAACGTGGGTGGAAGAGGCTGGCCGCTACTACTGGAAAGTTTCGTACCGATTCGAGATAGCGCCGGAGGGCTGGTGGCCGAACACGCCCGACTTCGGAAAACGCTGCCTCGTGGACGAAACTTTCGTCAGCGCATCTGGCGTCGAGTCAAAAACAGGCAAGAGGGTCAAAGCATCGTGCAAGGACGAGTTGGGAGAAAACACCAGCGACGGCGAGTTTCTCGACGGCAACGGCGGCCAGTTATCATTCGAGAAAGTGCGTAAAGGAAACATTCAATACATTAGCCCGTCTTTCGTGAACTTCGAGACGGCCGACTTCAACCAGCTTCGGCTGCTGTAGGAGAGAATCATGGCTACATGCGTATTTATCGGCGGCGCTCCGGCCGTTGCCAAGGTAATCACTTGCACCATCGGAGGAACCATCGAGACGACGGATATTTTCCGCGCCACCATCGGCAACAAGACGCTGAGCGTTGTCGGCGGCAGCCCGGAGGCCGCCGCCTGCGCGACAGCGTTTGCGGCGGCGTGGAACGCCTTGTCGGCTTCGGACTATCCCGAGTTCGCCGAGATAACGGCGCTGGCCACGGGAGGCGGCGCGCTGACGCTGACCGCAAAAACTCCCGGCATGGACTTCGCCGTTACGCTTTCCACCACGGAAACCGGCGGCGGAACGGCCGACAATCAGACCTTCACGCAATCGACGACCATTGTAAACGACGGGCCAAACCATTTGATCACACCGGCCAACTGGTCTGGCGCGGCACTTCCCGTGGACGACGACACGATCATCATCGAGAAGGGCAGCGGCTCGATCTACTACGGCCTCGACCAATTGGAAATCACGCCCGATTTGTTTATCGACGAACACGACGCGACGGAAACCATCGGTCTCCCGCGAGTGAACGAAACCGGGCTGTACCCGGAATACCGCGAGCAGTATCTCAAGATCAGCCCGGACGTTTGCGTGGTGAACGGCGGAACCGGCCGTCTAAAACTCAACACCGGCACGGTACAAACGGCGATTACGATTCTCAACACGGGCACGCCGGCGGAGGATGGGCTCGGCGCTGTGATTTGGAAGGGGACGCACGCCAGCAACGCGGTGTCTGTTACAAAGGGCGATTTGAGCATCGCCCCGTTCGCGGGCGAGGTCGCCACAGTGCTGACGCTGAAGATGGGTTACTACAGCAGCCCCGACACGGATGCAATCGTTCGTTGCGGCAGCGGCGTCACGCTCGGGACGATCATCAAGAACGGCGGCAACCTAACGTGCGACACAACAACGGCGGCTATCGCCTCGTTCACCAACTCGGCCGGCGAGGCGACGATCTACGGCATGACGAACGCGGTCACGTCGTTGAGCGTCTACGGCGGCCGAGTGTATTATTCGACTGCCGGCACGTTGACGGCCGCGGTCATCATGGCCGAGGGTGTGCTGGACTTCTCACGCGACATGCGGTCGAAGACGGTAACTGCCATTCAGACCTACGGGCAAAACACGATCTTCGACCCGGCCTCGGTCGTCACCTTCTCCGGCGGGATCGACTACATGGGTTGCGAAGGGATCAACGGTCTCGGAAAACACCGCACCTGGACGCCTTCGGCGATTTAGCATCATGGCTTTCATTCTTCCAACCGGTGAACAGTTCGCGCGCATCGGGCGCGCCGTGCGCAAAGTCGAGGGCGAGGTCACGGAGATTGTCCCGCCGTCTAGTGGAGCCCGCCCCGGCTGGAGCCCGCTGGTTGCCACCCACAACTCTTCGACTTCCACTATGCCTCCGTATGGAGTCGGTAGGATCGTCGGCGGCAACATGCTTGGAACGCTGCCGGCGGCTACCAGGACGGTATCGGTGGACAGGCCCTCCAGCACGCCTGGACGCGACTTCGCTGTCTGCGGCTCGGAACCCATCTATTGCGAGTCGGGCGCCAACAGCGACACGGGGCGACGTGCATGGGGACAATGTTTTGTATACGGTCCCTGTATCGTCCTCTACAGCGGTGAGGCCCCGGTGCCGGGCGACGAACTCGGGCCAGTGGCGGGCCAATGGTTCTTAGGGAAGGGCCAGCCACCCATATTTACCGTCTACGGCGTCGCGGACGCGGCCAAGAAGCTGGCCTACGGCTTCTTGCACCAACTTGCTACCTCGACCGTCGGCAAATTGGACGGCGATCTTTTGCAAGGTGGCTCGGCCACGGTAAGCGTGTGGGGAGGTACTGCCGGCTCGGAAGCCGACACTGGCGTGAACATCACGGCCAGAGATTGGCTGATGAAGTCTGGCGATCCTCCGATAGCGGCCGGAACGGAGGTCTACTGCCTGATGATCGACAGCGCGTGGTATGTGGTTAGCGTGTCGCCTCCAGCGCCGGGTATTCCGTTTCGCAACGACGCATCCGAAACGGCCCCCGCCAAGGCAATCATGGCCGTCACTGGATCCGTCGTTGGCAGCGACGGCGTGTCGTTCCTTACGATCGATAAGCCGAGTGACACCGATCACATTCAGTACGTCGTAAACGGCGACATCGCCGTCACGGCGAGCGGCGGTTTTGGCGATGCTCAAGGTCGCTGCTTTGATGGGAGTGATGGCCCGGCGGCGGCCCTCTATGACACCGGCACTCCGGCGATCGGAGAAATCTGGGGTGCAAAAAGTGGCCAATGGACACTCTCTAAGGACTCGGGCGCTCACTGCGGCGTCGAGCCTCTTGCCATCATCGACGGGGTGGACAAGGTGTTGTGGGGCAATCTGGTGAGACGACCGTGTCCAATTTTGTTTGGTGACAACCTGTATTTTGTTCGGCAAGCAGGAGACAGTGGCGTAGGCGTTCAACTCTCGCCAGACTACAACGCCTCCGTTCAATTCTCTGTTCCCGATCATGGTGGAAAACTATACGGAGCTGGTGTCAAAAATCTCTATTCATCGGGAATGCAGTACAACGATCCTTGTCTTCAAATTTTAAGAAGCGGACTTTGGAGGATCACGTTCTCTGCGAACTTGTGGGGGGCCGTCGAATTGCCGGCGACGATAGAAATTGAAGTTGATGAAGGCGGCGACCCACCGCACGCACATATTTACCGTCCTCTTGGGATCGGTTTTTCATCTGTCCCAACCGTGCTGGCAGAGAGTTTTTTGGAGTGCCAAAATCCCACTGGCGAGTACGTCAACATTCACTTTTTTCAACTCAGTATGAATTCGTATACGCCAACTCCGGCCGGGGGTCTGATGGAAACGATGCATACGAGAGTTACCCTGGCTAGAATCAAGAATGGGTCGAACCTTCGGATACGCGTTGTTCCAAGCTTCTCCAATTGCACTACGGCGACAACTGCTTATTGGCGGTGTGGACTGACGATCGAATGGATTGCGCCAATGTCAGTGGCGACAACTCCGTAATGGCAACGCCTCTTTCTCTCCGGTAGCACATTCCATCGGGGATGGCTCGTCCGGCCAATTCAAGCAGTCGAGGAGCACACGATTATCGTCGCGGAGTTTTTCGATCTCGGCCACAAGCACCTCGTCGGCCGACGGCTCGTAACCTTCCATTGGAACGGTGCGAGCAGCCGCCTTGGCTTTCACGGCTGCGATGATTTCGTTCACGGCCCCGCGCGTGGCCAAGAGTCCTCGCAGCCGTTCGATCTCGGCAATCGCAACTTCCGCCGATTGTTTTTGGTAGGCGTGAAGCGCGGAGTGTCGAATGCCAGCAATCGCCTCGTCAACGGTCATCGTGATTTCCTCCACAAGGATTCCTCGTTCACTCCGAAGACCTTCGCCAGCTTCGCCCGCGTTGTCTTCTTTGGCTCGCGGTCGCCGGCCTCGATCTTCTTGACGGCCACAGCGCTGATGCCGGCGGCCTCGGCCAGGGCTACTTGGGTCAGGCACTTTTTTATGCGTAGCCGTTTGATGTTTTCGCCGATCGACATAACGGTATTCCTTTGATTCTAATTTAATCCCACAAGTCGAGCAACCGGTATGCTTTTGCAGAGCCCGGCGACCCGGAAGAACGATTCACTTCTTGGATAGGGCGGATCGCTCGGCTGTTTTCAGTCCTCTGCAAATCCTGTCCGCGTATGCGATGACTTCGCCGGCAATGGCTGTACCGACTGCTTCGGCTTCGTCGAGGTGCCGCCAGAGTCCCGATGCAATATCTTGCATGTGTCCATTATCGCAATTGCTATCGTAGCAGATCATCGATCGTTGGAGGGCATTTTCATCGGAATCTCTCCGCAGTGCATCCTTGATTGCCTTATGCGCCGTGTAAATAGCGAGTCCAGCGCCTACATTATATCCATACACCTTGGCGATCGCGTGGACCTTCGCTTCCGCTGCGAACAGCGCGTCAAAAATCCATTCATCGCGAGCAGTCCATTTCTTCGATTTTGTAGCCATTTTTAATTTTCCCTTTGCCTGCCGCTCCACTCTGCGGCCGAGGAGGCGAGTCACTCGCTCGCCGTCAGTCGGCTACGGTCCAGCGACATGCTGGAGTGCGTCCCGGACGCTCCGACGTGGAGCGTTTCGCCCATCCGCCGACAGGCTCGTCAGCGGGCCTAGCTCTTGTCGGGCGATGCTTTGGACAGCGCCGCGCGGGCGGTGTCAAGCACTCGTTGCCGTTGTACGCGGTCGCCTGCCGACATAGTGTGATGGACTAGCATTGTCTCGAGCGCTGCCGCCGTGTTGTCCAGGGCATCGAACAGGTCATTTAGTTCATTGAGTTGTTCTCGTGCAATTTCCGCTATTTCCGCCAACTCCTCCAGGAGTTGAGCTCGCAGCGTTGCTGCCTCGTCAGCGCACAAACCATCGCAGCCGTTTTCGCGAATTCCGCCGGACACCACTGCCATCTCAATCATTTTATCAATCGCCTCCTTGGCCTGGCCGCCGCGACCGACGACGACGTGGTGGGCGAATTCGCGCGAGGCGTCCTGTTCGGAGTGCCACTCGTAGCCGTAGGCGCGATATTTGTTGCCTTTTTTTCCGACGCAATAGTTCGCGACTTTGACCACGTCGCCATACCCCAGTTCTGCATTAGACTTCATTTTGATTTCTCCCTTTTTGCGGTTTGGCCCGCCGGCCCGATCGAGTCGTTCGCTCGATCTACCATCAGTATACACGTTGTATCCGCGAAAGCAAGGGGTATTCCCGAGGAATTTTCGGAATTTTTCGGGATTTTCGAAGGTGTAACGATACCGAACACTGTGTACTATTTGTGAAAATCCGAGGAAAAACCAATTATTGCTCTTGATAAATTTTCTAGCTGGAGCTACTCTGCGGACACTTTGATTTGGAGTCGCAGAAAATGGCTGTCACAACCGAAAATCAAATTGCCGAAGAAAAAGCCGCTGCGTCTCTATCCGCGCTAGAGATTCTATCGCAGTCTGCGATCCGAATCGAAGTCGGCGGGCCGATCCTGCCAGCGGCTTTTTCTTCGGCACGTCGCATTTTCTTTTGCAACAACTCCGTCCAGATGTCTGGTGGCAAGCCGCACGTCGCAGCGCATCGGCCGGACGCGAACAGCCTCACCTTCGTTTTGGCCGGACCTGTACGGCCCATGCCGAGAATAGCTGCGGACCACGCGAGCCGTGAAGCACTCGACAGAAACCACCCCTTTTATGGGAGAGAATTGTGAGAGAGTTCAAGGAATCCGTCCGAGTAGATCGGATCGAAATCAAGGGCGTTCGCTGGATCGCCGAATCAAAGCGCACCATAAGCCCCGAGGCGCAGGCGTGGCACGCCATGCACGAACGATGGCTTGCCTTATCGGAAGAGATTCAATGCATCAGCAACGCCGTGTGGCGGCATTGGACATCCTGGCATACGGCGGCCGGAAATGACGTTGCCATTCGCGCCTACATGCACGACTTGCGATTGTGGAATCAAACGGAGAAAAAGGATCGTGTCGGCGACAAGCCGAAATGCACAGTGACGTTGTGGCCGAAAGAGTTTGCGTCACACTTGATGCAAAAGTTGCAGGCGGATTTTCCGTCGGTCAACGCGCGTCCGCTGGGGTTGGCGGTCAATAAACTCATGGGCACGATCAAAAACGGACGCGGTGTGTTGTCGGCGTTTCCTCGATCCATGCAGGTACTTGGCGACGAGGTCGGCCCTCCGTCGTTTTGTTACGCGCAACCGATTCCGCTCTGCAATGCGCGATGCAAGATGGTTCCTCCAGAAGACGACAAGGGTGATTGGCAAGCGGAGTTCCGAATTGATCGAATCGAACGTGACGGAGCGCAGGCCGTCAGTACATGCGACACGGTGTCGCTCAAGGCAAAGGCGCGGCCGCGTGCGACGTTGGAAAAGCTAGAGAAAAGCAAGTACCATCGCAACGGCGGGATGCTCCAGTACGACCGACGCAAGAACGCCTGGTTTCTGATGGTCGGCTATCGGCTGCCTATTATTCGATCGGGTGCGCTGGACGAAACTCGCACGGCTACAGTGCGCGCCGGAATAAAGTGTCCTCTCATTGTCGAGATCGACGGACGCGAGATACCGGTCGGCGGTTACGGCGATAACGTCGCTGCCATTCGCGCGATGATTGATCGTGAGAGGCAAAGCAGAAACGAAAACTACCGCTGGTCTCCGGGCGGATCGAAGGGGCATGGAAGGGAGACTGCTCAGGGCCAGCGAATGGCGGATTTTGTAAATCGGTGGCTGCGATTTTGCACGAACATGAATTATACGTTGACGGCGAAGGTGATAGGACTAGCTCAGGAGCATAACTGCGGCGGTATCTTATTCCATCAGCCGACGGCGGAAACGCAAGGCGAGTATTTGTTGTTTTCGGCAGGAAAAAGCGAACAGACTCGCATCGCAAGCGGGTGGCCGTGGCATCGGCTGGCGCAAATAATCCAGCAAAAAGCGAATCAAAATGGTATGGAAACGCTTGTTTTCCAAGAGAAGAAAGTGGCGCAACAGCCAAATAGCGAAGGGGTTGCGACTGATGAGGTAGAGTCGAGTTGAAAATCAGGGGTGGTTGCAGGACCGTGCAACGCGACGGCTTACGGGCCGTGGGTAGAGTCGAGTTGAAAATCAGGGGTGGTTGCAGGGCCTCAGGATCGGGACCATCAAGTAGCTCAGGTAGAGTCGAGTTGAAAATCAGGGGTGGTTGCAGGCGATGCACGTCGATGGAGGCGTTGCAGCGAGGTAGAGTCGAGTTGAAAATCAGGGGTGGTTGCAGGCCCGATTCGGTCGCCGCGCTGATTGCGATTGGTAGAGTCGAGTTGAAAATCAGGGGTGGTTGCAGGCGATGCACCAGCATGGAGGCGTTGCAACGGGGTAGAGTCGAGTTGAAAATCAGGGGTGGTTGCAGGTGGGGCATTGTGAAGGATTCTGACGACCCCGGTAGAGTCGAGTTGAAAATCAGGGGTGGTTGCAGGGCTTCGACGCGATTTAACAACCGATCTTTTGGTAGAGTCGAGTTGAAAATCAGGGGTGGTTGCAGGGAACACTTGGGGGTGAAGCCGCAAACTCTCGGTAGAGTCGAGTTGAAAATCAGGGGTGGTTGCAGGGATTCCCGACCATTGACCGCGGGCGTCGATGGTAGAGTCGAGTTGAAAATCAGGGGTGGTTGCAGGGTCAACTCATTGGCGGATGGGAGGAAATCGGGTTGAGGCGTGTTGAAAATCAGGGGTGGTTGCAGGGCGTACAGCGCAGCCTGATCGGCGCGGCGAGGTAGAGTCGAGTTGAAAATCAGGGGTGGTTGCAGGCTTGCTTGCCGGTTTCCTACTTCGCGGGAAAGGTAGAGTCGAGTTGAAAATCAGGGGTGGTTGCAGGGTCGAGTGGGGTCAGGACGCCGTGAATACCGGTAGAGTCGAGTTGAAAATCAGGGGTGGTTGCAGGGTCGAGTGGGGTCAGGACGCCGTGAATACCGGTAGAGTCGAGTTGAAAATCAGGGGTGGTTGCAGGGCATTCGAGGCGGCACGATCGGCGACGCCGGTAGAGTCGAGTTGAAAATCAGGGGTGGTTGCAGGCAAAGAGTTTCAAGGCGGATTCCACGGCAGCGGTAGAGTCGAGTTGAAAATCAGGGGTGGTTGCAGGGTTTGTGTGTAACCTTCTTTTGTTGTACCGGTAGAGTCGAGTTGAAAATCAGGGGTGGTTGCAGGGGCGACGCGGCCGAGCAACAGGCCGGGCGGGTAGAGTCGAGTTGAAAATCAGGGGTGGTTGCAGGGGCCGCTGCTGACGCGCGCCGCCAAGTCGCAGGTAGAGTCGAGTTGAAAATCAGGGGTGGTTGCAGGCATCAATCCGAAGACGGGCGAGATGTTCGGGGTAGAGTCGAGTTGAAAATCAGGGGTGGTTGCAGGCAACGGATTGTGGAACCGTCGATGGCGCGTGGTTGAGGCGTGTTGAAAATCAGGGGTGGTTGCAGGATCTTCGACGAGTTGCAGAACGGCGTCATTGGGTTGAGGCGTGTTGAAATCAGGGGTGGTTGCAGGAAGGCGAAGAGGAAGCCGACCAAAGGGCGCTGGTAGAGTCGAGTTGAAAATCAGGGGTGGTTGCAGGGCGTTTCGCCAGTCGTAAAATTGCTCGGCGGTAGAGTCGAGTTGAAAATCAGGGGTGGTTGCAGGCGGTGAATGATCCGAGCCACGGTGTGCCCGTGGTAGAGTCGAGTTGAAAATCAGGGGTGGTTGCAGGGTTGACGAAGGGCAGTATCAAGCCGGCGTTGGGTTGAGGCGTGTTGAAAATCAGGGGTGGTTGCAGGGCAACGGCGCGATTTACCGCGCCATGAGCGGGTTGAGGCGTGTTGAAAATCAGGGGTGGTTGCAGGGCAGGGGTTGGGATTATGACCGGCGAGAATCTCGAGGTCGACCGTCTGACGAATGTCGCAAATCTCGTCGAGGACATCAATGCGGTAGTCTGTGAAACCACTCCGGTCCGCTTGGAAACACAAAGAGGATTGTGGTATCTCATCACAAACGAGGCAAATTTAGTTCTAATCAATGGCGTGACATCGGGTGTTATAATTTCACGTCTCAAGGCGCACCTCCAATTCATCAAACCTATCATAGCGTCGGAAGCGCTAGAAGATGCAAAGTGTCGTGGTTTGTATCCCGATTCGATTGCGTACCGATACATCGAACAGCGGGCGGCGATCGAATCAGGCAGGGGAAATTAAAAATCAGGGGTGGTTGCAGGGAGCGTAAGGAGTCACATACTTCAGAAAGGAATCGACCCATGTTGGTGCTATCTAGGAAGAAGAACGAACGGATTGTGATCGGCAAGGACGTGTTGGTCTCGGTAGTGGAGATTCGAGGCGACAAGGTTCGGCTGGGCATCGAGGCCCCGCGCGAGGTTCGCGTGGATCGGCAGGAGGTAGCCGACGCCATCGCCCGCGAGATCGCGGCCGGCACGCCGCTGGTTGAGGTGTGCTGAAAATCAGGGGTGGTTGCAGGGTTATGCTTGGGGCATGGAAACAACACTTCTGGTTGAGTCGAGTTGAAAATCAGGGGTGGTTGCAGGTATTGACCGACGCGACCTCGATCATCATCGGTAGAGTCGAGTTGAAAATCAGGGGTGGTTGCAGGGGATCGTAAAATTGGTCGGCGCGAAGGTCGCGGTAGAGTCGAGTTGAAAATCAGGGGTGGTTGCAGGTGCAGGTCGCAATCGGGATCCACTCGCCCACGGTAGAGTCGAGTTGAAAATCAGGGGTGGTTGCAGGCTACCACGCTACCACGAAACGTCAACATGGGGTAGAGTCGAGTTGAAAATCAGGGGTGGTTGCAGGGAAAGCGGCTGCTGGTGTTGGCCGACGCGATGGTAGAGTCGAGTTGAAAATCAGGGGTGATTACAGGAGTGAGGTTCCGATGACGAACACGATCCAAGATTTAGCGGCGGAAGCGGCGGCCGAACAGGCTGTCGAGGAAGCGATTACGATTCCGCACGATGCTACGATCAGCGCGATGCTCGAACAAGATTTACTGCCGGCGAAGTTGCCCGAGTGGCAGCAGACGCACGAGGAAAGGCCACAACCGGTGGTTGAGCGTCGAGACACACTCGACATCACTCCGCATACGCGAGTGACCGTTGCGCAAGAGAAACACGGCGGAGGAACGCTCTGGATTTACTTCTCCGGCTACCTCAACGGCTCCTGGCCGCAAGAAGGCAGCGCGGAGGAACGCAGAAACGCCACGTTGCGTTTCGTTCTGGCCGAAGTCGAAAAGGCGTTGCCCGTTCTTCGGGTAATGGCCGAGAAAAGTTGAAAATTAT
The DNA here is from genome assembly GCA_023228245.1 of Candidatus Pacearchaeota archaeon. The sequence continues at coordinate 19,195 of JALOBN010000016.1, read as the reverse complement.
GGGTGATTACAGGAAGAGGCAACGATGCGTGCATTGCGGACGATGGCCAGAGTGGCCGCCAAGTCCGATAACATTCGATCCGATCGTTTCGGTGTTTGCGCTGGAAAACCGCGTTTACAAGTTTCCTCCTCCCGACAATCGAGACAACGTGTTGCGGCGTGAGTTCCCTGGCCTATCCGATGCAGAACTCGGATTGCAGCCGATGTTTGGCTGCGACTCGCACGGCATACCAATCGAGTAGGTTGAGGCGTGCTGAAATCAGGGGTGGTTGCAGGTACAGGGGAAAAGCAATGAACAGTTTGGAACAACAATTTCTTTCCGACGAGGAGTACGGTCTTCTTCGGAGAGAAAAATGCAACACTTTTACGGACGATCAATTTGCAACCTTCAGATACGCGATCGAGCGCTTTCAACTCGATCCGTTCGCTAACCAGATTTATGCCGTGATACGATCCGTGAAGATCAATGAGGGTTACGAAAAAAAACTAACCATCCAAACCGGAATCGACGGATTTCGCCTTATTGCCGACCGCTCGGGCAAGTATGCCGGCAATGACGACCCAAGTTTTGACCGCAAGATCGACCCTAACATTGCAACGGTTAGCGTATACAAAATCGTTGCTGGACTTCGTTGTCCATTCACCGCCTCTGCTCGATGGGACCAGTATTTTCCGGGCGAAAAGCAGGGCAAGATGTGGCTGAAAATGCCTCACCTGATGTTGGGTAAGTGCGCCGAAGCGCTCGCACTCCGTAAGGCTTTCCCCGCCGAACTCTCTGGACTTTACACCACCGAAGAAATGGCGCAGGCAGACAAGGCAACTGAACTGTCGCCTGGACCACCACAACATCGAAAAACACCAAACGAGAACGGCAAACGGACTGGCGAGACGGGCTCGCAAGACCTTGGCGAGTTTTTCGAGGAGTCGCTCGGCGACGACACGGCGCACGACGCCGCCTTGCGCACCATTGACGAGGCCATCAAGAACCCGGCTACTACGTCCCGGCAGTTTTGCGCGCTATGCGACCGCGTGGAGTCGTCCGAGGAATTGCCGGCCGATTGCAAGCCGGAACTCTACGACCTCTTGATAGAGGCGATGGATAAGCAACTACGCGCGAATGTCGGCAAACTTACCTATTTGAGCATTCCGAAAACTGAGGCGATGGTCAAAAAATATTGGAGTGGCCCAATGAAGATCGAGGCGCTCACATTGCTCGAATCGCAACGCAAGGCGGTTGCGGCGTGTTGAAAATCAGGGGTGGTTGCAGGTTTCTCGACAACCTGATGTTGTGTCTGAGCGGTTGAGGCGTGTTGAAAATCAGGGGTGATTACAGGGTTGCAGGAGGAGGGTTGAGGCGTGCTAAAAATCAGGGGTGGTTGCAGGGGTTGCAGAATGACAAAATCGCAGGCCATGAGCCTGTGTGAGAAGATTCGCGCCGGGATGGGGCAGTTGGCCGACCTGCTCGCGGAATTCCACGAAAACCACGGATGGCTAGCACTCGGGTATTCGACGTGGAAAGAATGTTGCGAGAAGGAATTTCAGCACCCAGCCTGGTGGGCAAAACGGCAACTGAAGGTGGCTGCAATTCGGAAATCCCTACCAGCTCCTCCGACAAAAGATAATGACAGCGAAGGTTGTCAAAAGGTGCGCATGCGCCCCCATATCACCCCCCAAAGTGATAGTAATGATAATGACAGCGAAGGTTGTCAAAAGGTGCGCATGCGCCCCCATATCACCCCCCAAAGTGATAGTAATGATAATGACAGCGAAGGTTGTCAAAAGGTGCGCATGCGCCCCCATATCACCCCCCAAAGTGATAGGGCGATTTTGGAACTCGGAAAGGTGCCCGAGGCCGATCGGCCGGAGGTGTTGGCGGCGGCCACGGCCGGCGGAAAACCGCCCACGGCCAGGTCGATTAAAGAGGCGGCGGCTGTCGTCTCTCCGCCGACAGAGCCGACAGGGGGCGGAAGGCCGAGGGTGGATCATCCGGCCTTTGCCAAACTCGAATCAAAGATTGGCGAAGCCATGCGGGCCGCCGACGCCATCCATAGAAATAGTCCAAACGACGACCGCCACAACGATGTAATCCGCAATCTGAAAGCGGCCATCCATTGCGTGGCTGCATGGAGGAAGGGAATCCGCTGATGGAACGGCGTCCGAATCAAATCCGAGCCAACGAGAAGACCATCGCTGCAATTGTCGGCGGTGCAAAACGGGTCTGCGTTACGTCGCCGACCGGCTCGGGAAAGACCTTGATGATTACCGATCACTTGACATGGGCCAAGCAAGAGCAGGGCGGGGCGTCGCTGTTCACCAATCGAAAAATGTTGTTCGATCAAACCGCACTTCAACTGACGAAAGCCGGGATTGAATTTGGCCGGCGGGCAAGTGGGCACGATCTGGCTTTGCTGCGCGATATTCAGCTGTGCATGACGCAGACGGAATTGAACCACGTTTACAACCAAGAGAGCCGGGCGCTGCATGGCGGCAAGGCCCTCCTGATCGACGAAGCGCACAACCAAACCGGTGAAGGCATGCGGCGGATCATGGCGGATCACGTTAGCGCAGGAGGCTACTACGTTGGGTATACCGCGACACCGATAGACATCGGCCACCTATACGACGAACTGATAATGGCCGGGAAACTCAGCGAAATGTTCCGGCTCGGGATATTGGTCCCCGCCGAAACCTTCGGACCCGACGAACCCGACTTGAAACACATTCGGAAGTATCGGGTGGGAGAAGACCTGAGTGAAGGCGATAACATCAAGGCGATCATGCGGCCAGGCATTTTCGGCCGCGTACTTGAATGGTATTGGAAACTGAATGCCGACCAGCGCCCGACGATCCTGTTCGCCCCTGGCGTGAAAGAGTCCATCTTCTTCGCAGAGCAGTTCTATAAAGCCGGAATATCGGCAGCACACATCGACGGCGATGACGTGTGGATAAACGGAGAGTTCCACGAATCGGACAGTGCGGTTCGTCAACAAGTCATGGACGCATCGAAGGCTGGTGACATCAAGGTAGTTTGCAATCGGTTCGTTATGCGGGAAGGTATTGACGCGCCCTGGTTGTCGCACTCGATTTTTGCAACGGTATTCGGCTCGCTGACATCGTACCTCCAGTCTGGCGGTAGACCGATGCGATGCTGCGAAGGCAAGACTCGGTATACCCTGCAAGATCACGGTGGCAACTGGTGGCGGCATGGCTCCCTGAATGAGGATCGTGAGTGGTCGCTCGAATTGACCAACCACCGGATGGTGGCCGAGAGACAAGAGAAAATAAGAGAACACAAGGAGATCGAGCCAATCGTATGCCCACGGTGTGCAAAGGTTCGCCCATGCGGCAACCAATGTCCGTTCTGCGGATTCGTCGCACACAAGAAGAGCCGCATGGTAGTGCAAGTCAACGGCACGCTGAAGGCAGTTCCGGGCGACGTGTTTCGAGCAAAGACACGTAGAGAAGAGTTCGACACCCTGAAGCAGTGGAAACGATGTTACTATCAGGCAAAAAATGGAGGCATGACATTTCGGCAGGCGGAAGCAACGTTCTTTCGGACCAACGGATACTACCCGCCGACAAACCTGCCTTTAATGCCGAGAGACGCGAGCGATATGTTCCGAAGAGTAGATTCCGTTTCTGCGGAGTCACTTGTGTAAATCAAACGCTGCAAGAGTGCGGCTAATACAAGGAGAGAAACCAATGCGAGTGCGAACAGACCCGAAGACCATGGAGAGCCATGTCGAACTTGACGGCGCCGACATGAAGGCGTTTGCCCGAGTCGTCGATGCGATGATGGCGGAAGAGCGAATCCACGGCGACGACCCCGAATTAGCGACCAAGCCTTTTTCAGACTACTTGAAGGTGTACTCGCTCGGCCACCCGCTGATTGTGAGGTCCAGGAAGGTTGAGGTGTGTTGAAAATCAGGGGTGGTTGCAGGGGAACGTCGGTGTTCAAGGCGCCCTCTAGGTTGAGGCGTGTTGAAAATCAGGGGTGGTTGCAGGGTCATAAAGACGACGCCGCCTCCTGCAACGGTAGAGTCGAGTTGAAAATCAGGGGTGGTTGCAGGGTAAGGAACTGAGTCGAAACGAACCGGCCGCGGTAGAGTCGAGTTGAAAATCAGGGGTGGTTGCAGGGGCGGTGTCGCCGACAAGGATCACGTTGTTGGTTGAGTCGAGTTGAAAATCAGGGGTGGTTGCAGGGAACTCTGGTTGCGGGGCAGCCATGCATCGGGTAGAGTCGAGTTGAAAATCAGGGGTGATTACAGGCAATCGACGCCAGCGGAATACAAGAACTGCCGGTAGAGGCGTGTTGAAAATCAGGGGTGATTACAGGCAATCGACGCCAGCGGAATACAAGAACTGCCGGTAGAGGCGTGTTGAAAATCAGGGGTGATTACAGGTGGGGGAATTGTCCATTCACGGGACAATCACATAGCGTCTCAAACATGACGCAAGCGTACCGTGGATAGTTTGCGTGCTCTTGGGCGGAAGTTCAAGACGCAAGCGCCAGCGAAATACAAGAACTGCCGAGCGTGCCGTCACGAGTGGCCTAAAGCAACTGGTCGGCGTGAAAGTGGCTGCCGGTATCGGACAAAAGTCCGATAGCCGCACGCAAGCGAAGTGGTGTGTCAATTTATCTCGGAAAAAGTGCGCGCGGAGAGTCTTGCGCGGAGGGCTGCGCGAATGCTACGAAGTTCGGAGGGGCGGTCGGAGCGTATCAGCAAAACGGCTTGGGTTCGTGTCGGTAAAAGCCGGGGCGGAACCGGAGAGCCATGCAAAATCTGCGGATCGCCTGGCTATTGCAGCGAATCTGCCGACGGCACAACGGCGTGGTGCATGAGGAAGCCAAACGGCAAACCGAGGGAGTCGAGCTTGGGAACCGGTTACATCTACACGATTTCCGACGAGCCGGTACAGTTTGTGCCGCGCCTCGTCGAACGTCGAGTCACCGATAGCGAACTTCACGTCCGACTGGCCCCCCGGTGCCGAGCGTGGTACGTCAACCAGGAAGCGAAGGTGAAGGAGTTGGCCGACACGTTGGGCGTTGCGCCGTGGGCGCTGGACGCCTTGCATGTAGGATGGGACGGCTCGGCCTGGACGTTCCCCGAGGTCAACCACCTCGGGCAGATCATCGGTGTCAACCGGCGATTGCAGGACGGAAAGAAAATCATGGCGGTAGGAAGCCGTAGGGGCCTCACTTACGCATCGGACTGGCTGGACTACTACGGGCCGATATTTGTGGTGGAAGGCGGGAGCGACGTAGCGGCTGGCTTGACGCTGGGGTTATGCGTGGTGGGGCGGCCGTCGAATACTGGAGGCGTGGATTACCTCGTGCGCCTACTAGGAAAACATGATCGGAAGGTGATTCTGTTGGCCGAGCGAGACGAGAAGGACAGAAGCCAAATCGTTCGACACGATCCGGCGTGCAAGTGCTGCGGACGTTGCTACCCCGGAAAATTTGGAGCTATCGAGACGGCGAAGCGGTTGTCAACTCGGATGGAAAAGCTGATTCACTGGAGCTTCTTGCCGGACGGCGCGAAAGACTTACGTGCGTGGTTAAACAGCCGCGACACAAACCCGATGAACGAAGCCGCGATGAAAAGAATAACTGGCAGCCTGATAAGGAGGACAGCCAATGGCATCCACGAATAACGCCTACTCGGCGGGTGACTATCTATACTATCGAAACGAAGAAGACGAGCGGATTGGCCGGACGACCTGGGGCAAGCAGTTTGGTGTGTGCTGGCTCTGCGATGGGGCCTATTCGTCGGTTCCCGGCAACCACGTCGAGACGCATGAGATAGCTCGCGGCGTGCATCGGTCGAAGGCGGTCGCCAACCCGGCCGCGTGGATGCGAGTCTGTTCCGAGTGCCACGACACGCTCGGAAGTATGTCCATTGTCGAACAGCTTGCCCTGAAAAAGATTCACGATCCAGAGTGGTACGACCGGGTAGCAGTGAACCGACTGAGGAGCAGAGCGGACGAAGCGATTACCGAAGCTGAGATTGACGCGGCAGTTGCCGTATTACAGTGAGGATTACATATGACGTTGGCGGCAAAAAAAAAACCGAGGCGAAAGACAAAGGAGGAATTTCTGGCTAGTTTTCTGTCTCCATCGCCCGCGAAGACGACAACAGAATCGACAGCTGAACGGATCGTGGTGGCGATTGGGATTCCTCCGTCCGTGCTGCTTCCAAACCAATCAAACAACCACCACTGGGCGCAATGCGGAAGGGCGCGGAAGGCGCAACGACAAGAGGTAGGCATGTTGGTTTTTGTGGAAATAAGCAGGGTGGGCTTCGCTCGGTTCCCTTGGCCCGGAGCCATTGTAGAGCCGCATTGCTTTTACAAGAACAGGCGACGCCCCGATGAGGATGCAATCTGTTTTTCATTGAAAGGGGCGCGCGACGGTATGCAGGACGCCGGCCTTGTCGAGAACGACAGGACTATCAGCACGGCGATACCTGTCTTCAACATCGACAAGGCCAATCCACGAATTGAACTTTGGATCACAAAAAAGGGTTGAGGATGAAAACGGTATTAACTTACAAGACTCACCATGATTAGGGCATTCCAATTCGCCCGTGGACGGACCCCGCCTCTGACGTTGCACCCGTTGTGCCACGCCAAGCGGGCCGGTTGAAGCGGGTAAACTAAACCGCTCGCCCCGTGGTGAGCCAAATAAGTTAATACCATGAAAACGCTTGACGGACTGAGAAAAACCGAGGAGCGTCTTGTGACAGCAAAAAATGACACGCCGGGCGGTACGATCGTGCGATGGGAACTCGTTAAAAAAATCGCGGCCATCCGTGCGCAGATTCGACGGCTGGAACGGAAGAAAAGTGAGATGAGCGTGCGAATCACGAAGGACGCTGGCATGTTCGCGGCAGGCAAATAGGGAAGCAACGCCCACAAAAGGAGGCCGAAATGGCCAGACAGAAACAGAAGACGATTCCAGGAATGGTGGACGAAGTCTCGGGGGAAGTGCAGGATGCGGCCGACGCCTACCTCGAGGCAAAAAGATCGGTCGGCAAGTTCCTCGAGCAGATGAACGGCAACCTGGACGTGTTGATCTCGAAGATGAAGGAAGCCGACGTTACCGAGATTCTCATTGATGACGGCGACAAACGGCTTACCCTGACGGAAAAGGATCAGGTCAAGATCGTCAAGCGAAAGAAAGCCGGCGACGATAGCGCCGATGACGACTAGAACCGTCGGGTGACACCGGGGGCGGCGGGACGGAACCCGCCGACCCGGACGTTTTGAAATCGAACCCACGAAAGGAAAAATCGAAATGGCCGTCAACAAGATCGTTTCACGATTTAGCGGTCGCACGCTCTATGAGTGCGAATCCAACTCAATGTTGGAAACGCTGCAAGAAGCTGTGAAGGCTGGAGCGAATCTGGCCGACGCGAGTCTGGCCGGAGCGAGTCTGGCTGGAGCGAATCTGGTCGAAGCGAATCTGGCCGGAGCGAATCTGGCCGGAGCGAATCTGGCCGGAGCGAATCTGGATGGAGCGAATCTGTACGGAGCGAATCTGGATGGAGCGAGTCTGTACGGAGCGAATCTGGCCGGAGCGAATCTGTACGGAGCGAATCTGGCCGGAGCGAATCTGTACGGAGCGTGGCTGGATGGAGCGAATCTGGCCGGAGCGAATCTGGTCGGAGCGTGGCTGTACGGACACGAAGTAACCGAACTTCCGATTTTGACCGGCTACATTGGTTCGCGTAAATCAGTCACGCTATTCTGGCCAACCAGGGATGGCATATTTGTTCATTGTGGCTGCTACTTTGGATCGGTTGATGATTTTGCTTCGCGCGTGAAAGAGAAACATGGTGATACTCAATATAGCAAGGAGTACGCGGCGGCAATCGAGTTTGCAAGATTGGCATTTGCAGCGAAAACAGAAAACAACGCCACCTGAAGCGAACCAACGAAAGGAAAAATCGAAATGAAAGTGATACCCGAGAGTGCGATTGATGCTATGGCCGACGAATTACGTCGATGGTGGTGCGGCGAAAGTGGCGATGCGGGCGGGGTGCTGGCAATACTTCAGCGACACCTCACCGAAGTTCCTGAGGCCACGGGCGAGCTGACGGAGGAGCAGATAGCCTTTCTGTCGGCGCCGACCATCGGTAATCTTGTGAGTTGCAGTGACGTTCGGAAACGTGCGAAAAATCTAACCGTCGTCTTCCCTCCGGTGCGCGACCTCGACGCCGAGTTGCTAGAAGCAATCAAGGCTTGTTGTAAAACCGGCAAAGACATAGTCAATTGCTCTTCACACAAATGGTCGATACAAATTGACGATACGACCTGGCGCTTTTCTGACCCGAAAGAACTCATTGCCTGGATTCGCCGGTTGACGAAGCAGCCGAAGCCAATGAGCAAGAAACCAAATGGCGAAGTCGAGCAACTCCAGAAAGAGTTAGCCGACTTCCATGCCCTGGCCCGCAAATCATACAGTGGACTCGAAAAAGCAACGGAAGAGAACGCCCGACTACGGCGTGAACTGGCAGCGGCCAAGGAAGATGTGGAGGCGATGGCCGCCATCAAGGAACTGCGAAACGACAAAGGGAGCTACATAATCATTCCCTGCGACAATCCAGATTTTTCTGGACCGAAATGGACTAGATACAGGGAGCAAAACTTTTTTGGTGACAGCCTTCTCGAATGCTTACGGAAGGCGTTGAAAATGAAACATGAAGCCCTGGCGGCGAAGAAAGGAGCCTGACATGGAAAGCGAACTGCGAATCGTCGCCGAGTGGGAGGCCAGGGAGAAAACGGAAGCGAAGCCCAAGAGTCAGAGTCAAAAGCCGCCATGCAGCGAGTGCGGCTGGAAAGAAGACGCGGCGGCAGTCTGTGGCCTAATGGAACAAATTCAGGACTTAAGAGACGAGTGCGACAAACTCGCGGAAATGATAAGGAGGGCATGATGAGTGACAAAATCACGACTCTAACGGCTATCCAAGAGACGGCGATGCTGGCTATGTACAACGACGCATTCGCTTCGGCGTCGCAGCCAGGCGATCCTATTGCCGGCGAGAATGCCATTAAAACTCTGCGCGAACTTGGCGGCGCGCCTCGATCCAAGACTGCATTGTGGTTTGACTCGCCGGCGACGGCTTGTATTGGTATTGCGATTTTTCAGTCATCGTCGTCTCTGCAATCGTCGCTGCGATCGTCGCTGTGGTCGTCGCTGCAATCATCGCTGCGATCGTCGCTGGAATCATCGCTGCGATCGTCGCTGGGATCATCGCTGGAATCATCGCTGTGGTCGTCGCTGGAATCATCGCTGTGGTCGTCGCTGGGATCATCGCTGCGATCATTGCTGGGGTGTGGAGAGTCCGACGCATCCTGGACGACGCTTTATAATTTTTGCCACACGCTTGGCTTGCCCACTCCATACAAACGACACGACTTGAAAAAACTACAGGCATGGGCCAATTATTCCAAAAATGCCGGCTGGTGGTGGCCGTACGAGAATGTTGACATCATCGCTCGGCGACCGATCCAATTGTCTTGGGAACGTCCAGAACCAGGTTCGCGCCTTCACCGGGATGGCGGACCATCGGCGGAATGGGCCGATGGATGGAGGTTGTGGCATCTACATGGCGTCCGCGTCAAACAGTGGCTGGCGGAAACTCGCGCGGAAGAATTGGACCCGACGCAGATAACGAAGATCGACAATGCCGAGGTTCGACGTGAGTTTGTGCGAAAGGTCGGCATTGATAGAATCGTCTACAAACTTGGCGCGAAGACGATAGAAGAACGTGGCAATTACCAATTATTGCGCATGGAAATTGCCGGCAGGCCGTGGACGTACCTGAAGATGCTCAATCCGAGCATCGGCGCTTGGCACATCGAGGGCGTGCCAAACGAAATAGCGACCGTATCGGAGGCGCTGAACTTTCGCAACGGATTGACCCCTGATATGATTGACGACGAGAACGGAGCGGATTGGTTCCAGCAGGGCGACGTGATTCTGAAACCGCGCGGCGCGAAGAATTTTAAGAGACAACCGATAGTTCTTACCTAGCATCCCGAAAGGATCGAGCGATGAAAAAAGACTTGCCGAAAACCGCGAAGAAACTAGCCGGCAACCATCTTGCAGAAGGCGAAGCGACTGGACATTTTCACGCCGCAGTCGGAACCGACGTGACTGTTTTCGATCTCGGCGACGGCGTGCTGGTTCTCGATGCCCCGGAGGGTGCGACCGTCGAGCATCAGGAGCATGGTCCAATTACGTTGCCTCCTGGTCTGTACGACCGGCATATCGTCAAGGAGTACGACCATGCCGCCGAAGAGGCCAGGAACGTGCAAGATTGAGCAGTAGCCTGAACGCAAGGAGGTTATAGAACAGAATGGCAAGGTCGAAATGTTCGGAAGCGGTGCAACAGTACAACGATGACCGACACAAAAGCATCATGGCCATCCGCCGGTGGTGCCAAGAAAACGGCGTCGAATATGAAGACTACGAGGCAAGAAATATCCTGGAGGCTACCCTGCTCGGCCTGGAGGAGTTTCAGCCAAACAAAAACACATTACCAACAACGGCCAAGCCAGGCACAAAGAGCAAGGTGGAAGTCATGGCGGAAAGGGTTGCGCGTGGTGAGGAGTTACATCAGGAAGGCGACGAGGTTTACTTCGCATCGGTCGCCGACCTGGTTGCGCGTAGTCATTCACTGAGTGACGGTGTTGAGTGTTGGGCGGAGCCGGAAGAGGACGATTTGTAGCCTATACCCCATATCGACTATAGAACGGATTTCTCGATTTGCTAGTTTTCAGGAATGGCCATTCTTTTAGCCATTCTCGCCGGACTCAAAACATTCGGCTCTGCCGTCTTGGGGATTCTCGACAAAATCCCGTGGCAGATATGGGCCTGCGTTGGCTCGTTCTTGTTGGGCGGCTGGGTGTTTAACGGAGGATCGTGCCGTGACTTTGCTTGTGGCCGCACGCCTCGCCCGCCGGCTACCCGCGAGTACACAGTCGTCGCAGTCGTAGACTCAGGCCATATCGAGGTCAGTTACGGGCTCAGGGAACGTCGCACAACGACCATAGCGCTCTTCGGCTATCGCGTTCCCGAGGAGGTCGAAGCGCAAGCCGTGGCCGAACTGACGCGACTGGCTGGCAGTTCCGTGAATCTTCAAGAGGCGAGGCCGAAGAAGGTAAAATCTACTGCCGAACCGCCCGAGGCCCTTCGCCCGCCCCAGTCTATCTGCTACGTGAGCGGCGCGCACGGCTCTTGCGGAGTGGGCCTTCTCAGAGCGGGTTTGGCCATCGACGAATCGGGTCTAGGCGACTGGGTAACTGCGCAGAATAAGGCGAAGAAAGAAAAACTGGGAATCTGGTCAAAAGACAAAGTGAGGTAATCATGTTCTGGTTTTATGCTTTGGTTGTAGCGGCTGTTTTATGTGCCGCGTATGCACTCGGCTGGATCGACAAACTCATTGCCATGCTGCCGGCGGGTGCGGTGAAGACGGCAGTGACGAAGGCGGATGCTGCCGTGGATAACGCCGTAGGCAACGCCGTTACGGTGGCTGCGAAGACTTCGGCCGGAAGCGAGGCGGGTAGCCTCGGCATCCAGGCGGCCATGCGTGTATTCCAGGAGCGAGGCCAAGCCGACCTCGTTCAACAGCTTGCCCCGTTCATTGGCAATTTGTGGGCCTACGTACCGCCTCCCGTATCGACAGTGACGGTATCCACTCCTGTTGCTGTAGTTACAACCACGGGCGAGACGGTCCAGGTCAATCCCGCTCCGGCTGTCACAGCAACATAGGTAAAAACCATGAACGCAAAGAAACGCTTTGCCCTGGTGCTGTGCCTCGTCTGTCTCACGGGGGCGTGGTGGACACAGTGGGGGCCTGCCATTGAGGTTCCTTTCATCTCTTGGCTCTGGCCGTCGAGTAAGCCAGCCAAGGTGTTTGTCGTCCGCGAATCCTCTGACGCGATCAAGCTGACTGTTCCGCAACTCGCGTGGATCAATTCACCAAAACTCGCTGCGGATTGCAAGGTGGCCGGTATCGAATTGCACGTCATCGACCCCGACGTGAAGGACCGCGACGGGAAGATGCCGACGGAACTCGCACCGGTTATCGAGCGAGCAACAAAAGCCGGCCTTCCGAGAATGATTTTTGTTGGGTCCAGCGGCAGATTGACGGACTTCGCCTTGCCCTCTGACGACGCTTCGGCGCGGGCACAAATTGGAATCGGGGGAACGCCATGATTACTTTTGGTGACGATACCATTGTCCAGGATATTTATGGCGGTTTGTCCGGCCTAATCCCGCGCGACTATTCAGTCCAACCCCTCGGAAGCCTGCCCTACACCTCGCCATTTTCAGAGGCCGTTTCAATCATCCCTGAATCGGAGTGGCCGGATAGAATCAAGGCGATGCAAGGAAGATTTGCGCGTCACGTCTACACCGGAACTCCAACGGAAGATTTCCAGAATGGCCTGAAATTCTGTTGGAGTTTTTCCTTAACGCAAGACGTGAAGTGCGCGCGCGACCGTGCCGGGTTGCCGCACGTCGATCTACTTGCCGAGTCGCTTGGCGGAGCGGTTAATTGGCGCAACAAGGGAAATTACTGCGGTGCGGCAATCAAGTATGCCTCCGAACATGGAATATGCGACCGGTCATTCTCGCCAAAGCGGTACGACCTCGACCCATCAACATGGAAATCAGGATGGGAAGCAGAGGCATTGAACCATAAACCCCTGGAGTGGTGGGAGCTTGGCCAGCAGAATATGCGGCTCGAAACCGGAACTGCCCTATTGCTTGGCTATTCCGTTTACGTTGGATTCAACTGGGCCAGTCACGCAATGTCGCTGCAGGAATTGCAGTTTGATGGAAGTAAGTTTTCTGTCTGGACTCCGAACACGCACGGCAGTGGTCAAGATTGGTTATTGTCCGGGTCACGCATGATTCCCGACGAAGCCTACGTGGTTAGAGTTTGCACTTGGAGCTAGACCTGATGGCCGCATACGAGCGACTCCTGAAGCATCTTGACCCGGCAATTGAAGCGTGGGAGGAAGAGATTGCCTCCCCGTACCGCCAAGAAGCGATTGCTTTGCGAACGCAACTGACGGAAGCGAATCAGACAATCGCCAGCCTTCGACTGCAACTTGAAAACATGGAATTTTGCTTGACGTGATTTTCAAGAGAAAAGAACTGCGAAAACCACCCCAGCATAATGAAACTGATATGTGGTCTGAAATAGCGGTTATCGTTGGGATAATGGTAGGTGCTATGGCGGCGATTTGTTTATTCGCGGGACCGTTTATCAATAAGAGGTAGTTCTATGTACGCACTGACACTCCAGGACGCACTCGGCATATACCTGATCGTCGGTGGACTCCTGGGTATGTGGATGTCGTGGAGGGCGTTTTGCGCCGGCAAGACAAACGGCGAGATTGTCGAAGTGTCGATAGTCATGTGTTCGATAGGCCCGATTCTACTTGCAGTGTCTTTGTTGTGGTCCTGTTTTAGAAGGATTATGGGATGAAAATCCGAACCCGAGAACAGTACCGACGGAAGCAAAATGCGAAGGGGTTCCCGCGTCCGCAGGTTCCTTACATGAAGGAACTGACACGCGCGTACCTCAAGGGAGTGAAGAGCGACATTGCCGCGACGCAACCGGCGCGCGGCTCGATTCCGTCGAGCGTGTTGAACGAAGCGTTTTACCTTTCCTGACCTTTTGGAGAACGACCATGAAGAGTTTCGCTGGTTTGATTTGTTGTTGTCTGCTGATTGGCGCCATCGGCCAATTGCAGACCGCCCCTGCTGAATTGATGTCTTCTGCGACCGCCGCGACCAGGTTGCCGCCCGCAACGAACGACCAGGGAGTCATCGGCTCGATTCCGATTGACCTGGCTTCTCTCAAGCGGCCTGACTCGGCTGGCGGTGGTTGTGCTGCTGGCTGTTGCCCCGCCGCCACTACGGCTCCCAACGTGGCGGCGACGGAAGCGACTGACGAAGGCGGCAGAAAGCATCGCATCGTCGGCGCGGTCGCCAGCGTCGGCAAGAGTGTACGTGGTCTTCTGGGCCACGATCGGCGCGTTGCTCGGCGCAGCGCCCGGCGTGGCGGATAATACCTCCGTGAGACGCCCGGCCGGCCGCACCGAGACCTAATCCTTCCTGGGCGGTCGGCCGGGTTTTTTGGAGCAAGAACATGAGCATCGGTCAAATACTTCTGGTCCCGCTGGCCATCGTCGTCTGCCTCACCGTCAACGCCGGGGCTTATATCGTCGGCAGTCTCTTTGTTGGGAGAAAAGCGTGAATGACCTACTGGGGCAGACGCATACCATCAGTCCAGAGGCGACAAACCCAGCGGCTTGGGATAGCATTTTCAAGACGCTTGGCTTCGAGGGCGGACTGGTGATTCTTCTCGTGGCCGTCGGGCTAACGATAGCCGTGCTATCCGGCTTGCTGTTCTATCGAATCAGTCAATGGGTATTCGGCCCAAACGGCTGGATGGCTACCGCGATCAATGAGGTGGCCGAGAGATGGAAATCGGCGGGAGTGAAGGTCGAGGAGTGTATGCCGAAAATTCAAGAGGCGCTCGCTGCCGGAACCATGCGGCAAACCGATCAGTTGGAAATGTGCAAGACGCATACGGAGAACGTGCAAACGACCGTTCGGCACGGGATGCTTGGCCTGAAAGAAATGGCCGCCAAAGCGGATTGTCCAGAAGCGTCTCGCCAATTTGACTTAGCGCTTGATTCACTCAAGGGTTAGATCAGCGTACTCACGAGAAAACAAAGGGGATTACGAGGTCAATGAGTTATCTGTCAGCCATACTCTCTGAAGCGAACAACGGCGGTCTTCCGGTCGGCTATTGGCCGCTTGCGGAAACCAACGGTGTGGCGGCAGTTGACGCGATGACTCAGGCGAGAGGCAGCGGCAACGATGGCACGCTCCTGCCAAACAGCGGCGGTGCGTGGACGGGCGGGACACTCGACAATCGTCCTGGACCAATCGCGCGCGAGGGAGGTGGCCCCGCGTTCAACGGATCGAGCGGCTATATAGATTGCGGCGTGCCGTCCTGGTCAAACTTCTCCGGCGGCGACTGGTGCATCGAGATGTGGATCAAGCCTGTCTCAGTTTCCGCATCCTACTTCTACGCGGCCCGCGACATCGCGGGTGGCCGGTGTTTTACACTGGCACAGAACAATTGGAGTGCCGGGGCGTTCGACATTGTCATGTTCAAGACGAGCGGTTATTGCGGCTACTACGCCTCGATGGATGGCAAGCTGATTGCCGGCAAGTGGAATCACTTTGTTTGCCAGCGACACGGAAGCGTATTCGAGTTCCACGTGAACGGCGCGCTGTTGTCGTCTGGCGTCAATATCGGAACCATCGGAAACATGGCCAGCAGCGCCACGTCGAATCTCACGTTTGGACGGCGTCTACATACGGACGGAGCCGGCTATTTCAACGGTGGTATTGCCCGCGTCGCTTGCTACGATCGGGCGCTCGCGGCAGACCGGATCGCCGCGCATTACCTACAGGGGCTAAACGGAACCTACGATCTGATGGGGTTGGAATTATGAGCGACGGCGCAACAGTAACACCACTCCAAACGTCCAGCGGAACCGGTGCCGACATCAAGACGGCGCTCTTGACCCTAACGGCCGGCAACTACACGCCTACCAACGCGGCGATGATCCGCCCGCAGCTTCACCTGACGAGTCTCAATGGAGCGGCGGCCACGATCACCGTGAAAATCCGCAACGTGACGGACGGCCTGACGGTCTATCAGGACTCCGTCCCAAAAGACCTTGCCGCCGACACAGGGGCCACGTTCCTGTTGCCGCCGTTCCTGTCGATCGCCAACAAAGCCTACGGAATTCAAGTGCAATCGACAAACACGTCGGACTCGGCCGTAGCATGGACCATCAATTGGCTCGACGCGGGAAGCATGGTGGGAACCGATAGCGCTGGGGTCACTACGTTGCTATCTCGTGTCCCACAAGTTATCACTCTTGCACAAGTCGGCGGAACCGGAGCCTTCTACGTTGTATCGCTTGCTTCCGTTGGAACCGGCGACGGCCAGATAAATGCGAGTGGCGGCAAGGTGCCAGCGACAATAGCTGCTGGCGACGATGCCGATGCTGCCGCGATCAAAACGACAATCGGAGTCGCCGGCGCTGGACTGACGGCCGTTGGTGGAATCGTCCTAAGCGTGTTTCAACTTTCCGGGAAACTTCTGTACGTGGTGGAGGAATAGTCATGGCAGCTTCACTGACGATCATCGCCAATCTGTATGATCCGGCGTTTGTAAACGCCGGTTGGGTGCTGCGCAGCGCCGTGAATAGCAACGCCTACATGACGGGGTATGGCGAGAAATCGTTCACCTGCTTTGACGCTTCCGATCCGTTCAATCCAAAACAACTCGGCATGATCGTCGATACTGTTCGATTGCCAACGCCAGAGGGCATGGTCGAATCGACCGACGGTAACTATGTTTTTGTTGCAAATCGCACGATGCTTACCGTGGTTGACGTGTCCAATCCTCGTAAGCCACTGATAGTCGCAACACTGGCTGGCGCGATCGAAGGCATGGCGATCCGCCGATCTGGAAATACCCTGTTTTGCTTTGGAGGCGCAAACATCAGCACCGGCAGCGACATTACGGCGATCGACGTTACGAATCCTCTAGCGCCGGCCATCATCAGCACCTATGCGGCGACTCATGCATTCAGCGGAATCGTCGTTGGAAATTACCTCTACTACACAGCGCCGGCGGATAAGTATTTTCACATTCTCGATATTTCTAATCCAGCTAATATGACCTCTGTTGGGAGCCTATCTTTTCCCAGCACAACGCCCCATTCGGTTTCCGTTCACTTGCCATATGTCTATGTTACTTGCCAAGCGTTGAACGAAATCGCTGTCATAGACGTTACGACTCCGGCTAGCCCGTCGCTCGTGAAGGCAATCTCGCTCGCCTACATTCCGTGGGTCATTGATCCGATCAGCAGCGACTGCCTATTCATCAGCGACAAGGCGACCAATAGCATTCACGCCTTCGACATTGTTTCCGATGCAACCACCCCGACCGAAGTTGCCAGCATTACCGACTCGGTACTGCTCAACACCGTGGATGACGTGTACTTTGGAACCGACGGCTATCTGTACGCCAGCATCAATTTGGGATGTAGATTGTGTATCTTAGAGTTCCTTGCTTCAGACGCAGGAGAAGTTCTGGTTGCGAATAAGAGCGGCAACTGGTCTGACACAACCCTATGGAGCGACGCGGGAGGAACGCCGCTTGGCCGTATTCCAGTCGCAGGTGACGAGGTGCGTGTATCGACCTATACCGTTGCGTTGGATTTGCCAACCACGCCGGCTACCGGTCGCTTGAAATCAATTCTAGGTTGCGACGCGGCTGGCACTGATTCTGCCGGCGGGTTCACCTTGGATACCGGAACCTCATCCACAGTCACGGTCTCGGCGAAGAGAATCACGGCCGGTACGGCCCCGCTCATTAGCCCAAAGGGAAGTGGAACTTTTGACCTGTCGGGTTTTGCGATGGGTGGAAGCGCCGAGAACGCTTCCGTGGTGGATGCGGTAGCGGGCGAATTCGCCAGCGACTATACCGTCAACTTTCACGGGATTGGGGTCGGAGGATCGGCAGCCGGAGCCTATGCGATTTACGCACCGGACGATAGCGACGGCGTGCGAGTCATTGTTGACGGGACGCTAGAAGGAGGAAGCGGATGTGAAGGTGGTTACATCGCCAGTGGACAGAACTATGCAAACAGGCACACGGCCGTCAATGTGAAGGGCGGACTGACGAAGCCCGGATGCGTCTGCGCGACGAAGATCGAGGTGTCGGGTGTAGCGAAGGGCGGAGGGTCTGGGATTCCGGCCATCAGTAATACCGCGGCCCTGTCATTAACGGCAATCGTTTATGTTACCGGGACGATCATTATCACGAACAAGACGATGCCGATTGCCGGCTGCGGGCTCTACATAATGGGCGGCGCTAACAACGCCCTCCAAATCAATTACGTTGCAGTTGGCGGCGTCGGTTTCCCCGTGGTCTATGAGCATTTTTCATCAACAGCCGAGAAGGAAGCAGCGGACTCCGCTGCGGTAAACACAACGCTCTGCAAAGCGGAGCGACTTGTCGCGTGTCCGAATACACAAGCGGCGCTCCCTGGCGTAGAACCTGGTACGGTTGTCATAACGACTCTAGCAAATTCGCTTCGATCGGCCATCGGGATGAGTGCTGCGAACCTCGATACGCAACTCGGTGCCGTTGCCGTCCCTGGCGACAAGATGGACCTGGTGGACGCTCCCAACACAACGGCCGTCGCCTCGATTCGTAACGCCTCTCTCTTCACCGGCGCCTTCTCCGGCGCAGTCCTCGCCAATGCGCCTACGGGCGCGACCGCTGCCTACTCGCTCTCTCGGGCGACTGCCGGGGCAGTCCCGCGCCTGGACATTGAACTGCAGCAGTATGGACGATTTGGACCGATCACGATCACGGCCGAGGTAGCGCAGACAGGCGACTCCCACGCCTTCCTGGTCTACGATCCAAGCAATTCGTCGACCGCTTTGTGGTCGCTCACCACGGCCGGCAGCGAGATTAGCGTAGGTGGCCCTGAGGACAAGGTGCTAACTCTTACAGACACGGATGCGCACACGGCCACGGATGGCGTGTTCGCCTATGTGCTACGAAACACGACAGACGATACGATCATCACTACGGGGGCGTTGACGATCGTTCCATTTCCCAACCTGCCAGTGTTGCCTTAACCCTTTACCGGCGTGATGCCATTGCGATGTATTTTAACCGCCCATGTAACGCCCCAGGATGCGGCAGGCTCACGACAGAGCGATACTGCGAAAGGCACAAGCATCAGACAAGGCCAACTTCCTCCCACGCGAGAGGCTACACCCCGGCGTGGCGGAGGGCACGCTTGATCTACTTGGCAGAGCATCCACTATGCGCTCAATGCGCCAAGCAAGGCAGGAGAGCAGCAGCCACGGTGGTAGACCACATCGTGCCGCATAAGAGAAATCAAGAATTGTTCTGGGACGAAGCCAACTGGCAAGGGCTATGTAAAACGTGCCACAACCGAAAGACGGCGAGCGAAGATGGCGGATTTGGAAGGTGATTACCCAACAGAGGGGGAACACCATGTGGGGGGGGGTCGAATCTCTGCGTTCCCCCCCCTCAGGAGAC
>JALOBN010000015.1 GCA_023228245.1 Candidatus Pacearchaeota archaeon | reverse complement strand
ATTTCAGCATAGTACTACTAAAAGCTTTAATTAATGTTTTTTAAAATTCGAATTTTCCAGTGCTTATTTTGTTTTGTTTTAGATTTCTAGAAATATATTTTTTATTTTCCAGTGCAATAATATTTTTATAACTAAAAATAAATTATTTATTATGGTTGAAAGTAAATTGTTAATTTCTCCGATGATAAAATCCAATTCAAAATTTAGATTATTAGGATACAAAAAAATTGTCAGCAGTAGCATTTTTGAATTAGGAATTAAAATAAAGAATATAAGTCACTCTCCATTCCCAGGGGGAACAATAAAAAAAATCCGGATCGAAAGTTCGATAGAACATTACATTAATAGTTCTGAAAAAGAATTTCATATACCTCCAATAAATCCAGAAGAAGTCATATTAATCTGGTTTGAAAAAACAACGCTCCCAAAACTAAGTCAAGCTTGGTTTAAATTGGATATTGCTGATTGTGAAGATACAATTACTTATCAATGGGATAGGGGAAATAAATGTCCAACAAAATGTTTAGACGGAAAAAATAAATGGGAAAATTTACTTATTATTAATGATGAAAATATTTTACAACAAGCAATTACAAATTTATTATTATTAATGCTAACTCTTGTCTCAGTAATTAAATTATTTTGCTAATTTTTCTTCCCTTTCAAAATTTCCCGTTGATTCATCAGCATAAAAACAATTGCACCGACGATAAAATAAGGATTTAATAAAAAAGTTAAAGCGATAAATCCCAAAGCAATCAACGAAAATATTACAATTTTTTTATTAAAATTTTTTTTCATCCGAGATAACTTCCAGATGATTTAACTTCTGTTTTTTGTTTCGGCATTTCTTTATCTTTCAAATCTTTTTTCATTTTTTTCAAATTTTCTTCAATCGTCTTCGGAAGCTGTTCGAGAACACTTTGTGGAAGAACGATTCGCGTTATTGCAGTTTTTCGCATGCCGTCGATAAAAACTAATTCTGTAAAGAATTCTTTTTTCGCTTTTCCGTTTTTTGTTTTTGTAGATTTTGTAATTGTAGAAAGTGCGACATCGTGTGCAAAAAGCGGAACAGTATTTCCTAAATTAATTTCCATTTGCAAATAAGCTATTCATTATTTTTAATGTTTTCCATAATAAAACCTGAATTTATTCAGAGTTTTATTTTCCAAAGTTAAACAAAAGAAAAAAAGAAAAAGTAAGATGAGATTTATTTCATCTTTTTCATCAAGCTTACAATAGCAAGCCACAATGCAGACAATCCAACCAGCACATAAATAATATTTGCTAAAATAGAACCAACGCCGAAAAGTGCTGCAACCAAATCAAGGCCGTCAAAAAGCCCCACAAGTCCCCAGTTAAGTCCACCGACGATAACTAAAACGAGAGCTATTCCATCTAATACCTTTTTCATCTTACACCTCCTTATAATAAAACTAAAATTCTCTAATTTAAAAAAGTTGCTAAATGAGAATTTCAATAAAAAAATAAAAATTAGAATAAAAAATAAAAATTTTTGAGAATTATTTTCTCTTTTTTACTAATCCGTAGTTTCGCAGTAACTTTCCGATACCGATTACAAGAACCGATAATGCAAGTGCCCAGTTAAAATACATACCAGCAAAAACTGCGGGCATCAATAACTGAAGTACAAGCAAAGCTCCAACAAAAGTTACTAACCATGCTGTTAATTTTGCCATCTCTCCCTCCTTTACATTATGAACAAAGTATTCTTTAAAAATATTTTGAAATAAAATTTTAAATAAAAAAAATAAAAATTTTAAGATTTCGATTTAGAATCTTCTTCTATTGTTATTTCCGAAATCTCTTCTTCCAGAACCGCCGAAACTTCTTCTCTGGCCATCTCGATCGCCGAAACTTCTTCTTGGTCTATCGTCTGATCTTTCTGGTCTTTCTTCCATTGGTCTTGCTTCAGAAACACTGATTTCACGTCCCTGTACATCTTTTCCGTTCAACTCAGTCATTGCTTTTTTAGCAACCTCGTCGTTAGAAATTGTTACGAACCCGAAACCTTTTGATCTTCCTGAAAACTTGTTAATGATTAGAGCAACTTCTTCAGGGTTGTACTCTGAAAAAAGATTCTTTAATGCTTCTTCATCAACAGCAAAAGGTAAATTTCCTACATGTAGCTTCATTTTTGTCCTCCTTACACTTTAGTCAAGAACTCGTCTTGAACTTGTATTCATAAATAATTTTAACAAAATGCGTTTTTAAACATTTGGATATTTTACAATCCAAAATTTTCGATGAAACTTTCAATCATTTTGTATTCCTGAAGAAAATCCTGCCCTTTTTTTGTCAGAGAGAAAAATTTTTTTTCTTTTTCGTCAATTTCGAGTTTTATAAATTTTTTTTCAATTAATTCGTTAATATATTCTTTGAACATTTGCGGAGAAAGATTCGACGCATAAAGCAATCTCGTCGGTTTTATTTCTCTATTTTTATTAATTGTATAAATTATATCTTTTATAACTTCAAGTCGTTCACGTTTTTTTGCAGTCATTTTTTTGTAACCTTTGCAACTCCGTATAAAATTAAGAGAAAGAAAATTACATTGATGATTCCGATGTTAAGCAATAAAAGGCGATTGAATGAAAACAGCGTCGCTGTTAGTAAATTTAAAATCCAAATGGACAATTCAAAAAGCATCGCGATAAAATAAAATTTCAAGAATTTTCTTTTTGGATTTTTGCTGTAATTTGAATAAGCAATTAATGAAGCGTAGAAAAATAATATTATCTGCGAATAAAACATAAAATTAAAAGTTCCGAGTAACGTATCAAGAAGTGCGATAATGATTGCCATTGCATGGAAGATGATTACATGAGAATTAATCAAACTCGAATGCCCTGTTTCCGTCGGATTAAATTTTTTCCAAGTCAAACTATAAAGAAGAAAAAATCCTGCTAATACAATTAGATATTCAAAAATTGGAAAAATTATTGTGTAATTAATTGCTGGAAGTATAACCCCAAATAAATATCTTGCAAGAAAAGCAAGTCCGTAAAAAAAGAATGCGTTTCTAAAATATCTCAATCCTTCGTGAAGACTTAATTTGTAAATTTTATCTGTTTTCACTACGATAACCATACAAATTAAACTTATTGCTAATGCATATAAAATTTTTAATAATTCTTTGTTTGCGAGGATGATTTGGTATATATCCATAAAATTACATTTTCTAACTTTATTTAAAGTTTATGTGTATTTATCATCTATATTTTTCTTTCCCACGCCTTATAAAGAATTTTTTGCTGAGATAATCGGATACTTAAATTCTAAAACCCCTCGGGAATAAGGGCTTCGGTCCTTATTTCCACAACCTCCTATCCGAATGCAATTAAATAATTTAAAATTCCTGCAAAGCAAATCCACAACAAATAAGGAACTAACAGCCACGCTGATTTCTTTTCTATTTTTTTAACGAATAATATTATTGCAATTATTGAAAATCCGAGAAGAATTAAATCTGCAAATGCCAGAGTCGGATTTTGCAAAAAGAAAAATAAAAAACTCCATAAAACATTCAGCAAAAGATTTATTGAAAATAAAATTGCAACTTTTGTTTTTTGTTTTTTATTTGATTTTATCCATGCGAAAAATAGTGAAAGTCCTACGAGAAAAAATAAAATATTCCAGACGACAGGGAAAACCCAACTTGGTGGAGTTATTGCTGGTTTGACATAATCATACCATTCACTGTTGACATTTACCGACGTGAAAATGCTTCCGATGAATGCAAAGAGATAAACAAAAAGAAGACATAAAATTAAAATGTAAATTTTTTTCACTCTTTTCATAATAAAATTAATTAGCCCAAGTTTATAATTTATTCGACAGTTACAGATTTTGCGAGATTTCTTGGTTTATCTACGTCAATTCCCCTTATACCTGCAATGTAATATGCAAGAAGCTGAAGTGGAATAGTATTCAATATAGGGGAAAGTTCTTCAATTGTTTTAGGAATTTCAATTATATAATCAGAGAGTTTTATTATTTCTGAATTTGTTTCATTAACTATAGAAATTATTTTTCCTCCTCTGGATTTTATTTCTTGCATATTACTCAGAGTTTTTTGAATAAGAGAATTATTTGTGGCAATAAATACAACAGGCATCTCCTCGTCGACAAGTGCAATTGGGCCGTGTTTCATTTCTGCAGACGGATAACCTTCTGCATGAATATAAGAAATTTCTTTTAATTTTAATGCTCCTTCAAGGGCAACAGGGAAATTTATCCCGCGACCAAAATATAAAAAATTTCTGCTAGACACAAAATTTTCTGCAATTTTTTTTATTTTATCTTTATCATCTAAAATATTTTTTATTTTTTCTGGAATTTTTTCTAACTCATTAAGAATTCCATTTTCAATAATAGCTCCTTTCTCCTGTTTCAAATATAAAGCAAACAAGAATAATGCAGTAACCTGCGAAGTGAATGCTTTTGTACTGGCAACTCCTATTTCGGGCCCCGCATGAATATAAATTCCAGAATCAACAACACGCGAGATTGTTGAACCAACGACATTAATTATTCCTAAAGTTTTTGCATTTTTTGATTTTGCTTCTTGAATTGCCCCAAGAGTATCAGCAGTTTCTCCTGACTGGGAAATGCCTATAACCAAATCATCTTTAGTAATCAATGGATTTCTATATCTAAATTCAGAAGCATAATCTACTTCAACTGGAATCTCTGCAAATTTTTCTATTAAGAATTTTCCAATCAATGCAGAATGCCAACTTGTTCCGCATGCAACAATAATAATTTTTTTAATTTTGCGAGGGTCTATTCTTAATGAAAGTTTTATTTTTTCTTTAATTCTTCCACGTAAAGTGTTCTGAATTGCCGACGGCTGTTCAAATATTTCCTTTAACATAAAATGTTTAAAATCACCTTTTTCAAGCTGGTCTATTGTCCATTTTATTTCTTCAATCTTTTTATCCAAAAAATCTCCGCTAAAATTTTTTATATGAAAATTATTTTTTTCAAGAATCGCGATTTCATTGTCATTCATATAAATTATTTTATTTGTGTATTCTAAAATTGCTGGAACATCTGAAGCAGCAAAAATTTCTTTTTCTCTAATCCCAATAACAAGGGGGGAACCTCTTTTTGCTAGGATTATTTTTTCTTCATCTTTATGAATAACAGCAATACCAAAAGTTCCTTCTATTAATTTTAATGATTTTACAACTGCCTCTTCAAGATCCCCAGAATAAAATTTTTCTATTAAATGAGCAATTATCTCAGAATCTGTCTCTGAAATTATTTTATGTCCTTCGGATTCTAAAATTTTTTTTAATGATTCAAAATTTTCAACTATGCCATTATGTACTATAGCTATATTCTTTGAACAATCTGTATGGGGGTGTGAATTTTTTTCACTTGGCTCACCATGAGTTGCCCAACGTGTGTGTCCAATTCCAATTTTTCCATGAAGATTTTGTATCTCCGCATCAAGTTCAGAAACTCTTCCTTTCTTTTTGCAGATGGTTAATTCTTTATTAGAAACACAGATTCCTGCACTGTCATATCCTCGGTATTCCAATCTTTTCAGACCTTTCAGTAAAATGGGGGCAGCCTCTTTTTCTCCGATATAACCAATTATACCGCACATAAAAAATTCAAACAAAATAAGTTTAAAACGTGTATGTAGGAACGATATAGGAAATTTTAAAAACTAGTTTATTCTTGGTTTTTTGTAAGTTGGGCAGTTAACTTCGGGATCTGACATTAAATTGTCAAGAAATAAAATATGATTTCTGATTCTGAGGAAGGTCCGCCCACCCATAAACTTTGTTTATGAAAAAGTCATCCGTGAAAATGGATTGTCGTGAGGCAAAGCTCTGTTACAGAAACGACACAGCTTGTTCCGAGTTATGAAACTTGCGTTGAACTTCGAAGAACAAGATTTGATGAAACGGGCAACTTGACTGGTGCAAGTAGAAAACTACGCATAGTTGAATGTTAACATGTTTGGTCTGAATCGACGAACTAGGATTGATGCTCTGCATCTCACCTTCTTCGCTTTCAGCGAACAACAGAAGGTGGCCTATCCCCAACTTACATTTTGTATACAAGAATTTAAAAATATTATTTGTTAATAAAAAAAATGGGAAAAATTAAAGAAAAACTTGAGAAAATAATCAATACAGATCCAATAAATTTAGTTCCTGGAAGTTTATATTTTGTAAACGGAATTTTTGGAACAGTTCTATCTGTGTTTACCAATATAGAATCTTACAATTATTTTAAAAAAGCGGACTCTAATAATGGAATAGCCTTGGGAGCATTAAGTGTCGCAGCCGGAATTATTGGTGTTTGTTCTTATTTTAATTCAGTTAAATATCTTAAAAAGAAATAATTTTAATTTAATACTAAAGTTATGTTAATGAGACTTATATCCTAAAAAATTATTTTTCTAAACATTTAAAAGTTAACAATTTATTATTTTATATCCGCGAGTTGGGATCATAGCTCAGCGGGAGAGCACTACGCTGAAGACGTAGGTGTGCTGGGTTCGACTCCCAGTGGTCCCATACTATTTTGAAAACATTTATAAAAGTAAAAAAATTATAATAGATATGAAGGAAAAAAAAGAAAGAGGAAAAGATAAAAAATTTATCTGGAAAAGTTTGAGAATTGCTTTTTGGATTATGATTGGAACATTCTTACTCTCTTTTTGGAGTGAATCATTCCCAACTTATTTAAGTTACCCTGTTAACATAGTTTGTTATATATCTATAATATTCACTTTTGTTGTTTCAATAATTCACTTAACTAAATACAAAGAAAAAATACTCGCAATCATAGCATTAGTTTCTTCATCATTAATTATTTTATTACTCTTTCTTTCGATGATAGTATTAATTGCACAATATTCTGTAACAGTATAAAATGAAAAATAAAACAGCTGCAATGGAGATGTCCGTTGGGACAATTGTTACTATTGTATTATCAGTTACACTTTTAGTTTTAGGGATATTTTTTGTCCAGCAAATTTTTTCGAGTGCACAGAGTGTTGTAGATTTAACAGACCAGCAATTAAGAAACGAGATAAATCAATTATTCTCTGATGAAGATAGAATTTCAATTTATCCAAGCACGCGACTTATTGAAATAAAACAGGAAACTACTGATGGTGTTGGGATTGGTATTAAAAATCTTTTGACTGGAGCTTCAGGAGATGCAACTTTTTCATATGAAATTACAATTTCCGACGCTGATTTGGAAACAAAATGCGGAGTTGATGAAGCAGAAGTTACTGGGTGGATTGCTACAGGAAGAGCGGAAAATGACATTCCAATTCCTTCTGGAGATATTTCTACACAAAAAGTTTTATTTGAAATTCCGACTGGTGCACCGCTTTGCACAATAAGATTTAGAATAAATGTTCAGGCAGATGGAGAAACTTACGCAACAGACTTTTTTGATTTGAAAATAAAAGCAAAATAATTTAAAATAGTTTCTTCTTAGAATTTTATGAAATTAAAATTATATAATACATTAACTAGAAAAAAAGAAGAGTTCAAACCAATTAAAAAAGATTCTGTGCGAATGTATGTTTGCGGACCCACGGTAAATGATGTTCCTCATCTCGGACATGCGAGACAGCAAATAACTTTTGATATTCTTAGAAAATATTTAAAATTTTTAGGAATGAGTGTAAAATTTGTTTCAAACATCACAGATATCGATGACAAAATAATAAAAAAGGCTAATGAGCTTGGTGAAGATATTAAAAAATTAACAGAAAGAAATTTGAAAGCACATATTGAAGATTACGGGAAAATCGGAGTCGATAAACCAGACGTGCAAACAAGAGCAACAGAATATGTTTCTGAAATGATTAATTTAATTGAGCGTCTTGAAAAAAAAGGATACACTTATGTTATTAACAGCGACGGAGTTTATTATAATATTTCTAAGTTCAAAGACTACGGAAAATTATCTCATCAAAAAATAGAAGATTTAATTTCTGGAAAAAGAGTTGATGTTAATGAAGAGAAAAAGAATAAAGAAGATTTTGTTTTGTGGAAATTTTCTAAACCCGGAGAACCTTCTTGGAATTCTCCTTGGGGAAAAGGGAGACCTGGTTGGCATATTGAATGTTCCGCAATGTCTGAAAAAATTTTAGGTTTGCCTTTTGATATTCACGGCGGAGGACAGGATTTAATTTTTCCGCATCACGAAGACGAAATCGCGCAGAGCGAAGCTGCAACAGGAAAAAAATTTGTGAATTATTGGGTGCATAACGGAATGGTTAACGTCGACAATGTGAAAATGAGCAAGAGTCTTGGAAATTTTAAAACAATAAGAGATTTGCTGAAAGATTACGACGGAAGAGTAATTCGATATTTTATTATTTCATCCCATTACAGAAAACCAGTTGATTTTTCAAAACAAACTTTAGACGACGCTAAAAAATCTTATGAAAGATTGAAAAATATAATTTCAGAATTAAAAGATGACAAAAAAATTAATTCAGAATATCTTAATGCGTTTAAGGATTCTATGAACGATGATTTGAATACGCCAGAAGCACTCGCTGTTTTGTGGAAATTAATTCGAGATAAAGATGCAAAAGGAAAAATTGGAACGATTAAAGAAATTGAAAAAACTTTTGAACTTGATTTGTTGAAAAATGAAAAAGTTGAAATTCCCGACGACGTTTTAAAAATTGTTGAGGAAAGAGAAGAAGCGAGAAAAAATAAAGATTGGAAAAAGTCAGATGCACTTAGAGAAAAGATTAAAAAGAAAGGATGGCAAGTTGATGATATAAAAGAGGGTTACAAGATAAAAAAATTAGAATGGATGTGAAAAATTTATTGCTTGGAATTGTAATTGCTGTAATTTTTGTAATGTTTTTTGTTTATGGAACGAAATTAGTTTACGACGAACCCGAATATGATAAGTTTTGCAATCAAAGTTATTATTATCCCGAAAAAATTGTGAATTGTAGTTTTAATTTAGAATTGCAAAAACAAATGACCGATTGTTATAATCAACAAGGAATTCCCAAATATGAATACGATGTAGACGGATGTGAAACCAGTTTAGTTTGTGATTTTTGCAGTTTAGAATATGAAAAGGCAAACAGAGATTATTCAAAAAATTTATTCTTAATAAGTTTAATCGTCAGTATTATTGTAATCGCAGTCTCAGTAATTTTAATTAAAGTTTCTGCAGTTTCAGGCGGATTAATGCTCGGAAGTTTGTTTTACATAATTTACGGAACTGCAAGATATTGGCAATTTATGGAAGATGTTTTGCGATTTTTGATTCTTGGTTTGGCTTTGTTTATCTTGATTTGGCTTGCATATTATCTTGCAAGAAGAGACAAAAAAGAAAATAAAAAAATCAAACGAAAAAGAAAATAAAATGACGCTCGTTCATTATGATAATTTTATAGATTTAGAATACACTCCGAAAAATACGGATTTAGTTTGTCAGTTTAAAGTTAAACCGGGCAAAGGATATAATTTTAGAGAAGTTTGTTCTATCGTCGCTGGTGAGAGTTCTGTCGGGACTTGGACTGACGTTAAAACTATGAATAAAAAAATTGGAGAAAAACTTTCTCCTAAAGTTTATTATTTGAATGAAAATAAAAAAAGATGCAGGATTGCTTATCCCATTGAACTTTTTGAATTAGGAAATTTGCCGTCGATAATGTCTTCTGTTGGTGGAAATATTTATGGAATGAAATCTGCTGAAGGATTGCGATGGGAAGATGTTAAGATTCCTGAAAAAATGCTGAAATCTTTCAAGGGGCCTAGATTTGGAATTGAGGGAATCAGAAAATATTTGGGCGTAAAAAATCGTCCGCTCATCGGAACAATTGTAAAACCGAAAGTTGGATTGACTTCTGATGAACACGCGATGGTTGCATATAATTCCTGGATTGGCGGATGTGATATTGTAAAAGACGATGAGAATTTGACTTCGCAGAATTTTAATAATTTTCAAAAAAGATTTTTAGCTACGATAAAAATGTGCAAGCAGGCAGAAAAAGAAACTGGCGAGAAAAAAATTTATTTTGTAAATTGCACTGCGGAGACAGAAGAAATGTTGAAGAGAATTAAATTCGTCGAGGATAACGGCGGAAATTTTATTATGCTTGATATTTTAACTTTGGGTTGGAGTGCGTTGCAGACTGCGAGAAATCATTGCAAACTTCCAATTCATGCACACAGAGCAGGACACGCGATGCTCGACAGAAATCCCGAACATGGAATGTCTATGGAAGTAATTGCACAACTTGCGAGAATGGTTGGTGTTGATAGTTTGCATATTGGAACTGCGTTTGGAAAAATGTCTGGTGATGCCGACGAGGTTTTGCATATTGAAGAAGAAATGGAATCTGAATTTACAAAAGAGACGCAGAAAAATCTTTCACAAAAATGGTACGGAGTAAATCCTGTTTTTGGTGTTGCATCTGGCGGAGTTTATCCTGCGATAGTTCCGAAAATAATTAATTTAATGGGAAAAGATATTGTTCTCCAAGCAGGTGGAGGAATTCACGGACATCCATTTGGAACAGAAGCAGGTGCAAGAGCAATGAGGCAAGCTGTTGATGCGTCGCTGAAAAAAATTTCTTTGAAAGAATATGCGAAGACGCACGTTGAGTTAGAAGAATCTTTGAAGAAGTGGAAGGATTAATTTTATAAAAAAGAATAAAAAGGAAGTTGTATTTTTTTAATTATGAGAAAAGGAAAATTGAGACACGCAATTTTTGCAGTTGCTTATTCTGTAAATGAAAATAATAAAATAAAATATTTAATTTTGAAAAGAAAAAAGCATTGGGTTGGCTGGGAATTTCCAAAAGGCAAAATTGAATTTTTAGAAACGAAAAAAATGACTGTCCGACGAGAAATTAAAGAAGAAACGGGATTAAAGATTTTGAAAATAAAAAAATTTAATGTTGATGGACTTTACAAATACAAAAAGAAAATGAATGACAGAAAAGGATTTATCGGGCAGACGTATCATTTATTTTCTGCAGAAGTTCAGATGGGAAAAGTTTCTATTGATAAAAGAGAACATTCTGATTTTAAATGGATGAATTTTAACGAAGCAGTTAAAAAAGTTACATGGGAAAATCAAAAGAAATGTTTAAAGATTGTAAATGAGTGGGTTCTTTTGAAAAAAGAACCTAACATAGTAGAAAACCTGAGGAAACCGAATAAAATATGAAATACCGCGAATTTAATTTATCAACTGGAACGAAAATTTTTCTTGGAAAAGATTCTGAAAGCAATGACGAGTTAGTAAAAGAATTCAAAGGAAAAGGGAATATGATTTTGCATACTGTTGAACCTGGAAGTCCGTTTTGTGTTATTGATAAAATTGATCCTTCTGAAAAAGAAATTAAGGAATCTGCAATAATCTGCGCATCGAAAAGTCAAGATTGGAGAGATAATAAATCGAATGTGGAGATTCATCAATTCACTGGCCACGACGTGAAAAAGCCGATTTTTGCGAAATCTGGAACTTGGAAAGTTTCAGGAAAATTAAAAGTTATTTCTGTAAAAAAAATAGATATTGAAAGATATAAAAAATAAAAAACCACCAGCGGGTTTTTCATCCTACAACCCAAATATAGGAAGCATTTGAAAATAAATTTGCTAAAGTATAAAAAGGGGATATAATTTATTTTTCTATGCACGCAGAAATACAACTTGGGAAAAATGGAATCACAGATAATTTTATCGGGACACTTAAACACATTTTTGAAAATCACGAGAATGTCAGACTTTCTGTTTTGAAAAGTGCAGGCCACGACAAAGAAAAAATAAAAGAATATTCTGCAGAACTTTTAGAAAAACTTGGGAAAAATTATACTGCAAAAATAATCGGCTTCAAAATAATTCTTAAGAAGTGGAGAAAAAATAAGAGAGATTAATTATTTTTTAAGTATTAACAATTTCCAGAAGTTGTTGCTGCACTTGAATCTAAAGTTTGCGAACATGCTGAAGGAACTTCGTTGAATGCTGAACAAACTGCACCTTTGTATGCTTCTGCTGTTCTTGATACGCTTGTCTGTATTCCGTTGATAATTAATGTTGGTGAGCCCTGAACTCCTGCATCTTGAGCAGCTTGTGAATCTTCTTCCAATAATTTTTCTCCCTGAGAACTTACACAAGATAATACTTTAGCAGAATCAATTCCTAATGTTTTCATTAATGTAGTTGATTCTTCCAAGTCACATGTGATGTTACCTGAACATTTTGTGTAAATATCTTCTGTGAATGCCTTTGCGTAATCCCAGTATTTTTCTGGTTCTAATTCTTGTATACAAGCTTGTATTTTATTTTGCTGTTCTTCGTGGTCTCCGTGTCCTGCATAATATAAGTAAACTTTGAAATCAGCGAAACTTCCCAAAAGTTTAGCTACGTCAGCGAAAGGACTTAATGCAGTTACTCCATATGGGCAGTAAGACCAAATGTATAATTCAACAACAGGTTTGTCTGATTTTACAACTTCAGTTGAAGTTTCTGTTTCTTCAGTTTCTTCTGTTCCGAATGAACTTACATAATCGCCGGGAATGAAACTTTTTCCATCTTTAGTTACATAGAAAGGAATTATTGCGTCTTCATATTCGAAATTTATTTTGTAAAGTCCTGAAACTTCTTCGACAGAATCTAAGGTTAATCCTTCAACACCCATAGCTGTGTAGAATGCTAAAAGTTTTTGTCCTGCTGATTCTGCAGAAACTGAATTTCCTGTAAAGTTTCCTGTGAATGCGAATATTAATAGAATTAAACATAATATTGCTAAAAGAATTGTTGCGAGCATCCAAGGATTTTCTCTTATTTTATTTGTTAAATTTTTTTTATGAGAATGTTTGTGGTTTTCTTCTTTTGTATCTTCTTTTTTTTCTTCCATTTTAGTGTTAAATAATTCGCTTTTAAAAACTTTGTGGATATTGGGTTTTTCTTTTTCTAAAAGAAAACTAAAATGGCTATTCGCAAGAATAAATAAATATTAAAAGATGTTTGAATATTTTATAGAATGAGTTATGAAATTATACTGGGAAGAAATGAGTCGGACAAGAAAAAATTTGGTGATAAAGGTTTGATTTTTCTTGGGAAAGGTTATGTTCAAATGGGACAATACACGTCGCTGTCAAATAAAATTTTTATGGATGTTGCTCGTTCGCACGTTGTTCTCGTCGCTGGAAAAAGAGGTTCTGGTAAATCTTACACTCTTGGAGTTATCGCAGAAGAAATTTCAAATCTTCCACCAGATGTGAGCGGGAATATTGCATGCTTAATGTTTGATACAATGGGAATTTATTGGACAATGAAATTTCAAAATGAAAAAGACAGACGACTTTTGCAAGAATGGGATTTGAAATCTAAAAATTTGCCTGTGAAAGTTTTTGTTCCGTCGGGACATTACGATGAATATTTAGAAAAAGGAATTCCTATCGACGAGAGATTCGCTTTGGATATTATGGAAATGAATTCTGAAGATTGGATTATAACTTTTGGTTTAGATATTCTAAATCCGATTTCTGTTTTAATTCAGAGAATGATTAGCAATTTGAAAAAGCAGGGAAAATTTGAAATCAGGGATATGCTTGAATGGATAAACAGCGACGACAAAAGTGAATCTGAAACAAAAAACGCGACGATTGGACTTTTCGAAGCTGCGAGAGAGTGGGGAATTTTTGCGGAGAATGAAACTGCGACAGAAGTAAAAGATTTGATTACTGCTGGGACGACATCTGTTTTGGATTTGAGTGTTTACAATTCAATTGGTTCGTTTAATATTCGTGCACTTGTAATTAGTTTAGTTTCAAGAAAAATTTTCAATCAGAGAATGGATTCAAGGAAGAAAGAAGAAATTGAATCTGTTTCTAAGGGAATTAATGTTTCATTTATTTCAGAGAAAAAAGAAAATCCTTTGGTTTGGCTTTTTATCGACGAGGCTCACGAGTTTCTTCCGCTTGGTGTGAAGACAGCAGCGACAGACGCACTTGTTCAATTACTTAGAGAAGGAAGACAGCCGGGGATTTCTGTTGTTCTCGCGACGCAACAACCAGGACAAATTCATCGTGATGTTATGACGCAGTCGGACATTGTAATTTCTCACAGAGTTACTTCACAACCAGATGTCGACGCTTTGAATTATATTATGCAAAGTTATCTTAGTCAGGGAATTGCAGGGTATATGAATGATTTACCGTCGATGAAAGGTAGCGCGATTGTTCTTGATGATAATTCAGAAAGAATTTATCCAATAAGAATTCGTCCAAGATTTACATGGCACGGCGGAGAAGCACCGACGGCAGTTGGAAGCAAAAGGGAAATATAAAATGGAAATTGAAAAATTTTATGTAAAATTACGTAATAAATTGATTCTATTTTTTCGTAAATTTTTTAGAGATATTAGAATAGACAAAAAGAAAAAGAGATTAGTATTAAATGAAAAATATGAGAAGGCAGTAAAATACACTCTTCGTATCTCGACATTCCTCGGAATTATTTCTAGTGTGTTAACTTTGCCCATAGAGTTCTCTTTAATCATAAGTATTTTATTAGTTTTAATTGAACAAATTTTAGAAAAAACTATTTTTATGTTTAATACTTTATTTGTTCAACCAATTCCTGCCCCCGAAGATTTAAAGAAAGCGGAATGGTATGCAAATAGGTTTGGATTTATCCAAGGAAATGTTGCTGATAAAAAATTCTTAGTAGGATTAGTTTTCAAAGATAAAGAAGCAGGAAAGAAAATATTTGAATGTATTTCTGCATGGAATAATTTAGAGACATGGGATATGGAAGACAACATCAAACTTTCTTTTATTATTGAAGATGACCAAAATTATTCAACTTATCTTTATCCAAGTGAAAATAGAAAAATTATGAAAAAATTTTGGTCGAAAATTAGAAAAAATGGAAAGCAACATAATAAATTAATTTACATGTTGATTATGTGTAAGGTTTTCCCTTATGGAAAAGATTCCAGTTTTTATAAGTTTAAAAAAGAATATGAAGATTTTTATTTATTTACAATAAATGGAAAGCCCCAAGAATATAAACAGTTTACATTGGAAGGATTTTATATAGAGAATGGAAAAATGATTCCATTAGACAATCCTCCAATTCAAAAATTTCATCTAAAAATAAAAAATAGAAAAGATTTGACTAAAGAAGATGTGGAATACGAACATGGGAAATTTATTATGGAGAAATTATAGATAAAATACTTTATTTTCTTCATTCAAAACTTTTATAAATCCCGATTTCTCTTAACTTTTAGGTTAAATGCTTCGGCGTTTCTAACATCGCAAGATGTGCCTAATGGGTTTTTCTTTTAGGAAAAGAAAAGCTACAATGTAAAAGAAAACAAGAATACAAAATAAAATGGAAAAAACAAATTCAGTTTATGAAATGAATTCACAGGAATATAATTTGAAATTAGCAGAAGCTTTGAAAAAAGTTCCTGAATTCAAGGCACCTGATTGGATTGAGTTTGTAAAATCTTCCCCTAGCAAAGAACGTCCTATTGAAGACCCAGATTTCTGGTATAAAAGAAGTGCAAGTATTATTAGACAAATTTACAAACATAAAATCGTCGGTGTTAATAGATTAAGAACAAAATACGGAAGTAAAAAAAACAGAGGAATGAAACCTGAACACTTTATGAAATCAGGCGGAAAAATAATTAGAACAATTCTTCAGCAATCTGACAAAGCAGGATTTACAGAAAGTTTCAAAGGAATAAAAGGAACGAAAGATAAAAAAGCTGGAAGAAGAATGACAGAAGCTGGAAAGAAATTTTTGGAGGCAATAAAATAAATGGCAGAGAAAATTAAAGAAACAAAAGTGAAAGCAGAAAAAAATATTTCAAAAGAAGTAAAGGAAGTAAAACCTGCAAAAGTTAAAACTGAAAAAAAGAAAAAAGAAAAATCTCAAATTCAAGTGTCTAATAAAAAGGAACCTAGAAAAGTTCAGCACACAAAAAGACAATTAGCCGTCGAGGAAAAGAAAGCAAAACTTGCGGTTAAAGGACGACAAACAAAATGGGCACCTGTTTGGGTTGTTATGAAAAAATACGGAAC
Source organism: Candidatus Pacearchaeota archaeon (assembly GCA_023228245.1). Next base: position 28,708 of record JALOBN010000015.1, on the reverse strand, counting down.
AGGAAAAAGAATTCATCCTTCTGCAACGACGGCTGTAAGAAGACACTGGAGAAGAACTAAATTAAAGATTACACCACGAAGAATTAGAAAGTGGCATATGGGATAATGGTAGAAAAGAAAACTGAAAATAAAATTGAAAGAGAATATGTTATTCCTTTGAGAAAAGAATGGATGAAAGTTCCTCGATACAGAAAAACAAACAAGGCTGTGAAAGCAGTTAAGGAATTTTTGGCGAGACATATGAAAATCAGAGACAGAGATTTGAACAAGATTAAAGTTGACAGATATGTTAATGAACTTTTATGGATGCGAGGAGTAAAGAATCCTCCTTCAAAAATTAAAGTTAAAGCAATCAAAGAAGGCGACGTTGTCAGAGTTGAACTTGTGGATATGCCTGCAAATATAAAATTCAAAAAATTGAGAGAAGAAAAAGTTGAAGTTTCGGCGAAGGAAATTGCTAAGAAAAGAAAAGCTGAAAAAGTTGAAGCTAATGAAGAGAAAGTTGATGAAAACAAAGACGGCGTCGAAGACAAGAAAGCTGAGAAAGAAGATAAATCTGCTGTTGTCGAGGCTGGTTTGGAAATTCAGAAAGAAGCAGCTATAAAAGAAAAGCATACAACAAAACCCAAATCACCAAAGCAAGAAAAAAATATGAAAGTTAGCTACAACAAGTCAAGTCACGGGCAGTAAGTTTTTATTATTTTTTTAGAAAGTTAATTCCTTGTTCTGTTATTTTAATTTCAAAATAAGGTTTTCCATTTGCGGAATGTTTTGCAATTTTTTTGATTGTAACAAATCCGAATTTTTCTAACTCTTCACAATTTTCTTTTATTGTTGCAAAACCAGTATTAACTTTTCTTTCTAATTCAGCAAAGGTCTTCGGAGATTTTACTAATTCAAGAATTTTCTTTTTAATATCAAAAGAACTTCTCTTTAACATACTACAATTACATAGTAAGTTTTAAATACGCTAACCCATAATATTATAGTAAGTCAAATGGTTACGGAAAAATCATATAAATGTGATAAGTGCGGAAAATTTTTTAGTTCTGAAAAAGAAGCAGAAGCACATGAGAAAAAATGTAATGTTATGTTAGTAAAACATGTTGGAGAAAAAAGTTGGCTTACTACTCTTTTATTATGTTTTTTCTTCGGATTTTTTGGTATTCATAGATTTTACGTCGGTAAAATGGGAACTGGCATTCTTTACATGTTTACAGGAGGAGGATTTTTCTTCGGATGGATTATTGATTTAATTATGATTCTTACAGGGAGTTTCACAGACAAGGGAGGACATTTCATAAAATATGGTAACTAGTGTTGAAAAGAAAAAACTGAAAACATGGCAAATTGTTTTAATCGTTTTGGGGGGAATAATTTTATTATCCGCCATTTTTGGAAGTTCTTCCGAAGACGAATCAGATAAAGATTCTTTAATTAATTCTATTCCAGAATCTTCCGCAAAAGAAAAATTAACAATTTTAAGTGATGAATTAGATTATACGGACTATGGTTCATTAATAATTACGGGGACTGCAAAGAACACAGCTGGAAAAGATTTGAGTTATTGTTCTCTTGACGCAAAATTTTATGATTCAGACGGGGCAGTAATTGGAACGTCTCTTGATAATATTAACAATTTAGACAAAGATGAAACTTGGAAATTTCAAATAATGTACATTGGAACAGATAGTTACAATGTTGATACTTACAAGATTGAGCTTGGTTCTTGCTGGTAAATTATTTCATTAAGATAACTTTTTATATTCGCTAAAATTTTTCTAAATATGAAAACAAAATTTGATTCTTATTGCATTAACGGAATTGCGAAAGGTTGCAAATATTGTGTTAAAGGAAAAAAATTAGTTTTATTTGTTACGGGCGTTTGCACAAGAAATTGTTGGTATTGTTCTTTGAGTAAGAAAAGAAAAAATAAAAATTTAATTTTTGCAAATGAGCGAGAATGCAAAAACTTCGACGATATTTTGGAAGAAGCAAAAGAAAGCAAAGCGACTTCTGCTGGAATTACCGGCGGGGACCCGTTAATATTTTTTGACAAAACAATTGAATTTGCGATGAAACTGAAAAAAACTTTTGGGAAAAAATTTCATATTCATATTTATCTTCCAACAAAATTAGTTACAAAAGATAAACTTGAAAAATTATCAAAATGCGTAGACGAAGTAAGATTTCATCCTGAATTTTTGATTAATTCTAAAAAAGAAACTGAAGATTTTGAAAAAATAAAACTAGCTTCTTTGTTCTGGAAAAAAGAAAATATTGGAATTGAACTTCCGATGATTCCAGAAAAGAAAAAAGAAATTCTTGAATTTATTTTGAAAATGGAAAAATTTGTTTCTTTTGTTAATCTTAATGAATTTGAATTGTCGGAAACAAATTTTGAAATTATAACAAAAAATTATTCTTTGAAAGAAGGCGGTTATGTGATTCGGGAAAGTTTGGAAGCGGGGAAATGGATTTTAAATGAATTGTCGAAGAGAAAATCAAAATTAAAAGTTCATATGTGCACTGCTGAATTAAAGAATTGCTCACAATTTGCAAATAGATTGAAGAGACATACAATTCTTCCTTACGGGAAAAAGACAAAAGACGGAACAGTAATTTATTTGATTGTTAATAAAAAATTAAATGAGAAAAATACTTTTTACGACGAAAAAAAGAAAAGAACAATTTTATCCGAAAAAATTGCTAAGGAATTAATTGGGAAAGAAAAAATAATTCGAGTTGAAGAATATCCGACTTACGACAGAATTGAAGTTGAGTGTGAAGAATTATGAATGAAGTTGAACAAATCAGAAAAAAATTAAGTGAGAAAGCAAATCCAGAAAAAGCCCCTTTTAGAAAAAGAATTTTAGCAACACCTTTTGAAGTTCTTGGAGTTAGCACGCCAGAATCCAAAGAAATTGCTAAAGGATACAAAAATTGGAACATATATAATATTTACAATTTATTTGATGAACTTTGGAATTCAAATATTCACGACGAGAAAAGCGTTGCAATTCATATTTTACATCAATATAAAAAAGATTGGAATTTAGAAACATGGAAATTTTTAAAGAATAGAATTTCTAAATTTAAAACTTGGGAACACATTGATGATTTAGCAACGCACATTTTTGGAGAAATTTTAGTTAAGAATATTGGCTTAAGTTCAGAAATTAAAGAAATGGCCGTCTCAAAAAATCCTTGGGAGAGAAGGCTCGCTATCGTAGCAACATACTCTTTAATTAAGAAAAATAAAATTGAGTTAACTTTAAGATTAGCAGAAAAATTAGTTTATGACGACGACGTTTATGTTCAGAAAGGTGTTGGCTGGATGCTGAGAGAAGTTGGAAAGAAAAACAGATTAGCAGCAAGAGAATTTATTTTAATGCACATTGATATGAAACCGCAGGCATTTTCTTATGCAACAGAAAAAATGACTGAGTTAAGAAAAATCAGAAAAGATTTTATTAAAAAACAAAAAGAGGAAAAGAAAAAATGTTAGACATAAAAAAACTGAAAGAGAAAAAAACAATTCAGGAACTTCTTGAATTTGGAATTATAATTTTTGACAAACCTGCAGATTGCACAAGTTTTGATGTTTCTGATTTTGTAAGAAAAAAATTGAAATTAAGAAAGACAAGCCACTTCGGAACTTTGGACCCGATGGTTACAGGCGTTTTGCCGATTGCGTTAAATCGTGCGGTGAAATTAACAGGATATTTTCTTGGTGAAGATAAAGAATACGAGGGAACAATGCATATTCACGAGGATGTTTCAATTGCAGAAATTAAAAAAGTAATTGATGAAAAATTTATGGGAAAAATTATCCAGCTCCCACCTGTTCGTTCAAGTGTGAAAAGACAAGAAAGGGAAAGAGAAATAAAAAAATTTGAATTGCTAGAAAAAAAAGGCAAGGAAGTTTCTTTTTTAGTTGAATGTCAAGGAGGAACTTACGTTAGAAAACTTGTTCATGATTTGGGAGAAGAAATGGAAATCGGTGCACATATGATTGGATTGAAAAGAATTCGTGCTGGAATTTTCACAAAAAATCAAATGGTGACTAAAGAAGAATTTGAAAAAGCTGTCGAAGAATATTTCAAAGGAAATGAAAAACTTTTGAGAAAAATAATTGTTCCTGCAGAAATTGTCAGCGAAGTTTATCCAATTATCGAGGTGAAAAAAGAATTTGTTGAAAAGATTTTGCATGGTTCTCCGATTGATGAAAAGTTTTTAGTAAAAAAACAAAAAATGGAAACAGGAAAAATAATCAGCATTTTTAATGACGATAAATTTATTGGAATGTTTAAAGTTGTGAACGAAGGAAATATTTTTGCTAAATCTCAATTTGTTTTGCAGGAAATCAGAGGATAGTTTTATAATTAACAAAGAATTATTTGTCAAATGAGAGAGTTTGTTTATTTTTCACAGAGTGCAAGAACTTCAGGGAATTTTGATTCTGGAGAGTTAATGAAAGCGGGAAGAATGGATATTGCGATTCATAGCTTTATTCAAGGAGTTTTTTTATCTCACGGATTTAGAAAAGACACAGTGTTTCATTTTATTTTTTACGGACAGCCAGATCCTCCAAAACATATTGAGATTCAGGTTAAAGATGATTTGGATATTTCAAAAAAAGATGTCGGGAATTTGATAAAAAAAATTTTATATAAATTTAAAGAAGGAAAGAAAACAGAAGTTTTTCCTGGATGTTTCGTCGAAAGAAAAAGTTTTTTGAAATTAGTTGAAGAAATGAATAAAGGGGGGAAAGAAATTTTTATTTTAGATAAAAAGGGTGAAGATATTCGAAAAGCAAAAATAGGAGATGATTGTGTTTTTATCCTAGGTGACCACGAAGGTTTGCCCAAGAAAGAAATGAAAAGACTGAAAGAAATTGCTAATTCAGTTTCGATTGGAAATAAGATGTATTTTGCTTCGCAGACAGTTGCGGTTGTTAATAACGAATTAGATTATCGGGAGATTTAACAAAATCTTTAAGAATAGAATGAGTTTATTCTTTTTATGAAAAAAGTAAATATAAAATTTACAATTTTCACTTGGAGGAAAAAGTGAAAAAGGCAGTCCGATTGTATGTTACTGGAACTGTTCAGGGAATTTTTTTCAGGCAGTTTGTGAAAGATAATGCAGAACGATATAATCTATTTGGATTTATTAGAAATCTTGAGGACGGGCGAGTTGAAGTTTTTGTTGAGGGAGATATGGAAAATGTCGACAAGATTATTGAGTTGTGTAAGAAAGGACCGAAACATTCGCAAATAAAAAAAGTTAATGTTAAAGAGGAAAAAATTCAGGACTTTAAGGAGTTCAAAATTTTGCACATTTAATGCATACAAAAATAATTGCTACAATAGGACCAGCAAGCTTGGATTATGAAGTTCTAAAAAATATGAAAAAGGAAGGTATGAATATCTGTAGAATTAATACAAAGCACGGCGACGAGAAACAATGGACAACAATTTACAGAAACGCAAGAAAAGTCGGATGCGAGATTCTTTTCGATATAAATAATTTAGAAAAAATAGAATGGGTAAAGAAATGCGAATTTGACTATATCGCTGTCTCTTATGCAAAAGACAGAGAACATATTAGAAAAATAAAAAAGTTATTTCTTCCGAAAAAAGTTAAAATTATTGCAAAGATAGAAACTAAAAACGGATTGAAAAAAATCGATGAAATTATCGACGAGAGTTTTGGGGTGATGGTTGCAAGAGGGGATTTGTCAAAAAATATTTCTTATGAAAAAGTTCCAATTGAACAGAAATTAATAATAAAAAAGTGCAATGCTAAGAAAAAATTTGTTATAACAGCGACGGAAATGCTATTGTCTTTAATGAATTCAAAATCTCCTGAACGTTCTGAAATAAGTGATATTGCAAATGCTATTTTTGATGGTTCTGATGCTATAATGCTTTCTGAAGAAACCGCGATTGGAAAATATCCTTCACTTTCTGTAAAAGTTATGGAAAATACTATTAAATATACTGAAAAAAATTTGTACAGACTAAAATGATTTATACAAATAGTGATGGGGGTGCGAGAGGAAATCCTGGACCTGGAGGAATCGGAGTAATCGTGAGAGACGATGAAAAAATCCTGACACAATATTCTGCGAAGATAGGAAAATTTGTAACAAATAATATTGCTGAATACGAAGCACTGATTAAAGCACTTGAACTTGCTTCCAAATTTACCGACGATGAATTGACTTGCGTTTTGGATTCTGAACTTGTTGTTAATCAGCTTCTTGGAAAATATAAAGTAAAAAATCAGAATCTTCTTCCGTTATTTTTGAAAGTGCAAAAATTACAGGAAAATTTTAAAAAAATAAAATATGTTCATGTTCACAGAGAAGATAAATTTCAAGTTCTTGCAGACGAATTGCTTAATAACGAATTAGATAAAGAGTATGGGAAAAGGAAGAGATATTAAAATAAATTTTTAAGGAAATTTAAGAACTTGTTAAAAATATTTTCTTGTTTATCGTCGACGACATTTCCAGTTATTTGTAAAGTTCCCTCTGAAGGAATTTTTGTAGAATTGTTTTCTAGGTAAGCTGTGTCGTCAGTAAACTTAATTGAGTCATTTGCAAAGTTTTTGTTTTCAATAAGAGTTACATTTGCTTTAGCAATTCCATTTTCAAAAGAAATTTTATTAAAAATAAATTTAGAATTGTTCTCCAAAACAAAAGTTTTATTTTCTAAGGGAATCGTTATATTATTAATAAGAAAAATAAAATTTCCTTCGTCTTCTCTTCCAAATCCAATTGAATAATTGACTAAACTAGAGAAGTAAAAAATTTCTTTTTCTCTAAATAATAATTCTTTTACTACAACATCCTCATCTTTTCTAATTTCTATTACATTTATTCCTATTTTTTGTTCACATAAATAATTAATACAGGAATTACTCTGGCATTCAAAATCATTTTCGCAAGATTCTCTTGTTATTTTTTGGGCAACAAAAGAGGGCTTACCTTCATCACAATACAAGAAGGTAATATTTCTCCAAGCCAAATCTTTTTTAGGGTATTCTGGTTCAATAGTCAATCTCGTCCCAATATTATAACATTTTCCGCCTCTCAAACATCCTTCACAAGTTAACCATGTTCTTTCAGAAGTAGTATCAATAGAAACTATTTCCTCACTTGTAATTACAGAACCGCTTCCTGTTGATACTCCATTCACAACTGCTACGTTTGCACTGCTTCCAATAGATAAAGAAGAAGGATAATTTGTCGCATAAATAAATGTGAAATTTAATACTAAGATTATTAAAACAGGAATTATCTTATTCATTTCCTAAAGCACAATTCTCTTCTTTTAAATCATTTGTTATTACAAAATTATCTGTAATTAATTGCTCTTTGTCTGGACCGCAAACTTTCAAAATATTTTTTGAAGAACAAACGCAGGTTAGGACATAATCTGCAGAACCATTAATCTCTTTTACAACTTTCTCGTCGCTGAGCAAATTCAAGACCCCGATTTCTTTTCCATAAACCTGCGAGAAACTTATGAAATTATCTTCGTTTTCTAAATTATCTCCTTGAGTTTTTATCAATTCTTTTTCATAATTAATTTCAATAATTCTATGATGAAGTTGTCGAGTCATATTCCAATCTTCGTAGAAAGAAATTATATCCCCAATTTCCAATTTTTCCGAAGGAAAACAAGTGTCTAGAATAGAAATGCTTTCATTTTCATAATAAGGCAACATACTTTCACCAATTATTTTTTGGACAGAAATGCAGGGATTATCTATTTCTAAAAAGAATTTATTTCCGTCGGCACCGTAATTAACATTGTAATAATTTTCAAAATGTTTGTAATAAGTATTATTTCCTTCTTTTATTATCAAGCCAGTTTCTTGAAATGAATCTTTCCCTTGATTAAATCCAACAAAATAAGAAAGAATTAACGAGGTTATTATTAAAGCAAATAATAAAATTAATTTCTGTTTTTTCATACAGAGAAGTAATTATCTATTAATTTAAATTTATCCCAAGAATCCTAATAATTTGTAAACTAAAAATGCTGGCCAGACAATTGCTTTTAGAATTCCTAGAGCACCGCCCCAGAATGATGTTGCTGTTTGAATATAATAAATTGCTGCGCCAATAAATCCTACGAAATAAACACTTCCGCCACATGCACTATTGCAATGACATTTTTCTTCGTGTGCGTGATGCTTGAACATTTTTTTCATTCCTCTTTTCATTTTACTTGTGAAATGAACTGTAAATCTTTGATTTACTTTTCATAAATATTATAATAAAATTGTATTAATAAATCTTTTGAAGTTAAATATAAAAACTAAATCCTTCTATTAAAATAATGGGACGCGAAGAACAAATAATTGAAGAAAGAATTAAAAAAATTGACGAATTGAAAAAGGAAGGAATTGAAGTTTATCCTAGCAAATTTGATAAAAAAGATTCTGTTGATGAATGCTTGAAGTCGAAAATCGGAAGCAAAATTAAAACTGCAGGAAGATTAATTTCAAAAAGAGATTTAGGAAAAATTTCGTTTTCAAAATTACAGGATTTTTCAGGGCAGATACAATTAGTTTTTCAGGATAAAGAAACTCCCGATAAAGTTTTTTCTTTTTTTAAAAAATATACTGATGCGGGAGATTTTGTCGGCGTCGACGGAGAAATTATAAAAACGAAAACAGGAGAAATTTCTATTCTTGTAAAAAAATTAGAATTACTTTCTAAATCAATTTTGCCTTTGCCAGAAAAATTCCACGGTTTGCAGGATGAAGAAGAGAGATTGAGAAAAAGATATCTTGATATTATTATGAATCCCGAAGTGAAAGAACTATTTGTAAAGAAAAATAAATTCTGGAATACGATTAGAAGTTTCTTGACAGAGAAAGGATTTTTAGAAGTTGAGACACCTGTTTTAGAAACTTCTGCGGGCGGAGCAGCAGCGACGCCATTTAAAACGCACCACAACGCATTGAACATGGATGTTTATCTTAGAATTTCTATGGGAGAATTGTGGCAGAAAAAATTAATGGTTGCAGGTTACGATAAAACTTTTGAAATCGGAAGACAATTCAGAAACGAAGGAATGGATATGGAACATTTGCAAGATTACACGCAGATGGAATTTTATTGGGCTTATGCGGATTACAACGATGGAATGAAACTCGTCGAGGAAATGTATAAAAAAGTTACAAAAGAAGTTTTAGGAACTTTGAAATTTAAGACTCACGATTATGAAGTGGATTTAGGAAAAGAATGGAAAAAATATGATTACGAGAAATTAATTAAAGATAAAACTGGAATTGAAATTTACAAAGACGACGAGAAAAAAATAAAAAAGAAACTGGATGAATTGAAAGTTGAGTATGACAAGAGAGTTGACAAATGGAGATTAGTTGATATTTTATGGAAATATTGCAGAAAGACTCTTGCTGGTCCTGGATTTTTAATTAATCAGCCTGTTGAACTCGCTCCGTTAGCGAAAAGAAATCCTGAAAATAAAAAATCTGTTCAACAATTTCAAGTTATAATTGCAGGAACAGAAATGGGAAATGGTTATTCTGAATTAAATGATCCTCTTGACCAAGAAGAAAGATTCAAAGAACAAATGAAGAAAAAAGAAAAAGGTGATACCGAAAGTATGGAACATGACAAAGGATTTGTTGAAGCGCTGAAATACGGAATGCCACCTACGTGCGGGTTCGGAGTTTCAGAAAGATTATTTTCTTACTTAGTCGATAAACCGATTAGAGAATGCGTTTTGTTTCCGTTGATGAAACCAGAAAAATAAAATGTCATTAATAATAAAATCAAACATCAGACCATTAGTAAAAGAGTTGGATAAAGAAAAAATGATTTCCAGCGTCGCTGATGAAGTTGAAACTGCTCTTGAAAGAAAGGTTGAAAATATTTTGATTGATGCAATAAAACGCGCTAAAGAAAATAAAAGACATACACTTCAAGCGAGGGATTTGTAAAAGATTTAAAAATAAGTTATTCTATTTAGTATAAATGGCGATTGAAGAGGCGATTTTAGAATTTTATAATGATTTTATTTTAGCGATGCCTCCAAATTTGAAAATGATTCCGCCTGTTTTTTTTATCGCGATAACATTGACGATTTACAGCATTTTCATTTGGTATTTTTACAGATTTCTTGCGAGAAGAGATGTTTTAAAATTAAATTTAAAAAAATATAATGTTTACAAGCATGACGCACTGATAAAATTTTTCGCTGTTCTTTTTTACATCGCAGAATTTCTTATTGTCGGACCGATTGTAATTTTCTTTTGGTTCACAATACTTTCACTTTCTTTTATAATTTTAGCAAAGGATTTGGAAATTGGAACGGTAATGCTGATTTGTGCTGCACTGATTTCTGCAATAAGAATAACCTCATATTTTAACGAAGGTTTAGCGAAAGAATTGGCGAAGATGGTTCCGTTCACAATGATAGCAGTAGTTATTACGACTCCTGATTTTTGGGATTTATCGACGATGATTGGAAGAATTTCTCAGATTCCAGATTTTTTTACTAATTCACTTTATTATTTATTATTCATATTCATGCTAGAATTAGTTCTTAGAATTTTTTTCCTTCCGATGCAGATTGCTGTTTCAATTAAAGATGAAAAAGAATAAATAAATATAAATCCTGAAAATATTTTATTATATGGAGAATAAAAAAGATATTTCTGAAAAATCTGCGAGAGGAAAAAAGAGCAGAGTTAATGGACAAAAATTTGAAATAAAAGTAAGACAGGATTTGGAAGAATTAGGTTGGATTGTAAGCAAATGGGTTAACACAATTGATTATGAAAAAAATAAAGTTATTCCTGCAAAAAGAAAATATAATCCTTTTTCAAAAGTTCTTACGATTGGCACTGGGTTTCCTGATTTTATTTGTTTCAAAAGGAACAGCGACGGAAATTATGAAGTTATCGGACTTGAAGTAAAAACAAATGGATATTTAGACCAAATAGAAAAAGGAATGTGTTTCTGGCTTTTGGAAAATAAAATCTTTTCAAGAATCTTAATCGCAAAAAAACCAAAGGAAGGAAAAATAGAATACATTGATTTTGAAATAAAATATGGAAAAAAAGAATAAAATATTTTTTATTGGATTTTTTATTTTAATAATTGGTTTTGTTGCCGCTGAATGCACAGATTCACAAATCAATATTAATTCTGCTTCACTTGAAGAACTTGATAGATTATCCGGGATTGGACCAGCAAAAGCACAGGCAATAATTGATGCTAGAGATTTTGATTCAGTTGATAATTTAATCGACGTAAGTGGAATTGGTGAAGTAACTTTGGCAGGAATTAAAGAACAAGGACTTGCATGTGTTGAAGATGAAATTATAGATACAGAAAATTCTGAAGAGGAGGAAGAAAATAATGAAGATGACGAGGAGAAAAAGACAGAAGAAAGCTCAGTTAAAATAGAATCTTCCGAAGATGAAATTGCAGAAAATGTTGAGTTGAAACCTCTTGTTTTGAATTCACAAAGTATAAAAAGTGAAAAGGATAAAGAATTTTCAACGAAGAATTTAGCATTTTACGGCGTAATATTTTTTTGCGTTGTTTTCGGTGCTTTATTTTTCTTGAAGAAAAGGAAATATAAAAATGAATTTCAGTGATAAAAAAATACGAGTAATGTTAATCTTAGAAGTTATCGGAAGACCACCAGAATTTCTTACAGAAACTCTTCAAGATATGACTAAAAAAATCAGCGAAGAAAAAGGTGTGAAGGTTGTTGACAAAAAAATAAATCCGCCCGTTTTAATGAAAGACCAAAAAGATTTTTACACGAGTTTTGCCGAGGTAGAAATTGAAGCAGATAATATGATTAGTGCTGCGATTTTAATGTTTAAATATATGCCCGCACATGTTGAAGTAGTTTCACCGCAAAATATTTCTATGACTAATTCAGATTTCGATGACATTTTAAATGAAGTTACAAGAAGATTGCACGGATACGAAGAAATTGCAAGAATTATGCAAAATGAAAAAATGATTTTAGAAGCAAAATTGCGAGGACTTACTGAAGTTAACATTCCAAAAAAAGAAGAGAAAAATGAAAAGCCAAGATCTGAACAAGTTCAAGCATCGTCCTCTAAATCTAACAAATTAGGAAAAAAGAAGAGAAAGTGATTGAAAAGATAACTTCTGCCCAATATCTAGGATATTTTTCGGATAGTTTAAGATACACTTACGTCGATAGATTTCGAGAAAAGAAAGAAGAATTAAGAGTTAAAAAAATATTAGAAGAGAGAGCAAAAAAAGTTCAGGGAGATATAGAAACTGGAAAGTTAATTGATTTTTTTGCTTAACGTCTTCCTTTCGCAACTTTTAGCAAATCGACTGGTTTTTTTGATTTTTTATATTTTTTGAAATAAAACCAAACTAATAAAATTATAACAAGAAGAATTAGTATCACTGCAATTATTCTTCCAGTATTACTGGTTTGAATGTCTGAACAAGTTCCTGTGCAACACCAGCCATCTGTTCCTGAAATTAAATTTACATCGCATACTTTTGTTTGAGTTTCACAAACTACGCCCCCGAGTTCTGCACAGGTTTTTGCCGACGAGGTTTCAACATCTGAAGAATTTTCTACGAATTTTGCAGACACAAATAAGGAAAAAGATTTATTGTCTATTGTTACATAAAGATAACCGTCAATTTCTTGTTCTTCTTCTGAGAAAAAAGATAACTCTATAGATTTGTTTGAATTTCCTTCGATTGTGTCAATTTTATCTTCAGATAAAACTGCATAATAAGCAAGTTCATCAGAAAGGGAAAGTGAAATATCTTCCATCTCAGTATCATTTAAATTGTAAAGATAAACTAATTCTTTGTACGCAAAATTTGTTGGAATATAAAGAACTAAATCAGAAGTTTGAAAATTTAATTCTCCATCTTCAGATAATTCCGAGGTCGTGTTTCCCGTTCCAGAAACAGAAGCCGGAATTTTGTATGTTGTGTTTTCAAAAGATAATAAGACATTATACAAAATTGTTTCTGTTTCACTTACGAAGAAATTTATTTTTTTATTTTCTCCTGCTGTTAGCGAGATAGTTGAATCTTTATTTCCTATTGAAGAAACATAAACTGATTCAGGGAATTCTGACGTGCTGACGTCGACGTTGATTAAATGGTCTCGGAGATTTTGAATTGTTAAAGAGAAATTATTCGATGCTTCAATAAATCCGGGATTTACTGAAAAATCCGAGGTTTCATTAGATAATGAAAAGTTTTTTACAACGTTGCTGTCATCAGTTATTCCTCCTGTTGAATATTTTATATCTTCAATAGATAAAGAATAATTTCCTGCAGGTTTGCCTACGAGAAATGCGTAAAGATAATAATCATAACCTATTTTTGTTATCTGATATTCCAATGAAACTCGGACATGTTCTCTGTAAAAAAATATGTTGCTTCTTGAAATGGGAGTTATGAAATTTCCGGATATTTTTGCAATCAGAGTTTCTCCTTGTGAATATTCTTCATTCATTTCAACTTCGACAGCAAATACTCCGCTGATTAATAATAAACTAATAAAAAATAATACGGAAATTTTATTCATTTTATTTCCCTATATCTTTTAATTTTTTAAGAATCTCGTCGAATTCACTTTGGTCTCTAACTGGTTTTTTTACAGGTGCACTGGTTGATTGATTAGGGATTATTATTCTCTGAACCGCCCCAGGATAAATTCTTGATGATGGGGTTTGTGAAAGTTTAGTTGGTTGTGCAGGAGTAATTTTTTTCTTAGAGAATTTTGCTTTAAGTTTTATTTTTATTTTTAAAAATATTTCTTTTAATTGTTTTCTAAAAATAATCCCTAGAACCGCTAATAAAACCAAAACAGATAATAAAATAATTAACCATAAATAACTAGATTGTTTTGTTATACAACAAACGCCGGTGTTACAATTGTAAGAAGATAATTCTTCTCCGCTTTCGCATGAAGTTTTACAATATCCATTATATAATTCGCACTCAGTTTGTTCTGATTCACATTCTCCATCAACACAACAAAATTTTGCAGAGTTTGAATCAGAAGATGAAACTGTGTCTCCTCCAACACATTGCTCTTCAGTAGAACATAACTCTCCACCTTGTTCTGAACATGTTTGCAATTCTTCTTGTTTATCACAACATATATTTGTTCCGAAACAGCCCGTGTAATTTGATAAAACATTTCCTCCAAGGGATGAACATACTGCACTTGATGAACAATAAAAACCTAAATCTTCACAATCAGATTCGTCATCATCCGTATCGTCAGAAATTACTGTAGATGTTGACCAGAATGAATAGACCAAGAATGCAGTATTTCTTATATTTCCCTGCCAGCATCCGTCTTCATCTTGAATTTCTTCTAGCCAAGATTTTGCACTTGTCTTTTCAGAAATGTCTGAGTTCTGAAAAGGAAGTAATGCAACGGCAGTATCATAAAATTTGTCACCAGATTCAGCCCACCATTTATTTTCTTGTTGTTTTAATAATAATTCACTTTTGTAATTTCCTGTTAAAGTATATAAAAAAGATTCTGGAATAAATTGTTGGTTGTCTTCTGCCATTGAAATTAAAAAAGGAAGATAAGAAGTTATATTGTAATCTGCATATTGTAAAACAATTGATGCCCATAATGTTCCTTCATAATTGCACGCACCATCTTCTTCAAAACAAGATGAACTTACTGTTTCTCTCGTCGATCCACTGCCAGATGCAGAATTTGTTTGTCCCGAAACATAAAATGTTGATTCGTCTGTTCTCTTGTATAATAACGAAGTCAAAAAAGAATTTTCACAAGAGATAGTGAATTCCTCCTCGTAACAGGATGAAGAAATTCGGAACCAGTAATCATTGTAAACAGTTAAACAACTTCCTGCGTTTCTGCTTAAAGTTTTATCTTCATTTAAGGTGAAAGTATATTCATTGTCAGAATATTCTACCGTACAGGCTGTTAAATTTGAACTTTCAATTTGCAAAAACCAGTCGATAGCAGAATAATCTACAACTTGGTCGAGCAACCATTCTTCTGCAGCGTCGGTATTTGTTCCTGTTTGCTTTAATGCGAGAATTGCTTGTGCAGTTGTTTTAACTGAACATCCGTTGTCTGGCCAGCATTCGTTGCTGTCTGAATCGTCTTGTAATTCGGATTTACAATCGCCGACAGCAAGGAGTGTGAAAATTTTTTCTTCTGTTGAAAGTGAATCACATTCGTCTGCACTAATTTTTGCTGTCAAACAACCGACTGCTTTTGCCTTAACATCTGCGTCTGAGGCAGTTACAAAAAATAAAGACAGAACTAATAAAATTGTTAAAACAAAAAACACCTTTTTTTTCATACATTAATTAATTAGTTGTTATTTTTAAAATTATCTTTATTTTTCGGCGATTTTCTGTTCTGCTGAAAATTTTTTCTGACTACGTAATTCACTGGATTTTTTATTAGATTGCAAAGTTCGTCAGGAAAACAAACTCCGATTCCCTGATAAAATTCTTTGCAGTTCGGAGGAAGAAGTGGTTTTCTTTTCAGTGCCCACGCAATCTGCAATTTAATATAACCAGTTTGAAGTGGAGGTTTATTTTTTTCATTCCAAGAGTATAAAATTTTTTCAAGTTCATCTTTTTCTGTTCCGATTGAACGAAAGAAATTAATTAACGCAAACACAGAACGCTTTTTTCCGTCGTCAATTCCAAGAAGAATTTTTTTTATGCAAGGAGGAAAATTTTTTTCAGAACGGTCTGCAATCTGAATTGGTTTGTATTCAATATTTTTCTTTTCTGTTTCAGAATTATTTTCTCTGCTCCAATCCAATGCCTGCATTAATAATTGAGAAGCTTCTCCTTTTTTAGAATCTGGAATAAAATTTTTTATTTCAATCTTTAACGGGTCTGCATCTTTCAAATCAAATTCCATAACTTTACTTTTATCAATCACGGCACTTGCAAGTGCAGTTTTTTCGTGAAGAGAATAGGGCATTCTGAAAAGATGACGCGGTGCAATCAAAACTAAATCAGGGATAACTTCTTTTGGAGCTTCGTAATCTTTGATATATTTATTCGGAGCAGAAAGTTTTGTTATCTCATCTATTAATTTGTGTTTTGTTTTTTCCATAATATATTTTGTAATTATTCTCGGCCATTCTGGAAACATGTCAGAAGTTTTCACGCCGTTGATTTCTTCAGGAAATGCTTTCCATGGAATTATTAAATGAAATCCTTTGCTTCCTGAAAATTTTATTCCGACGTTTTTTACTCCGCTGAATTCTAGAAAATTAATTATTATCTTCGCGTAAATTTTACTGTAGTCAATATATTTACTATCTATATCCAAAAGCAAATCCCAACCAGTTCTTAATTTATTCAAATCTTTTTCTGTCATTCCTGTTTTTATCAGCAACGGATTTGACCAGATTTCTTCTGAAGCGTGAAAAGACGTTGCACCGCGTTTTACAAGTTCGAAAATATCCGATGCATATTGTAAGGAGTCGGGGCGTTTTCCAAAACCTTCAAAATATCGCGGACAAATTTCTCTGTTTGCTGAAAATTCCAGAATTGTTTTTTGAATCTCGGGGCGCGAATAATAAACGTGGGTGATTTTCCTAATTCTTTGCTCCTTTATACTCGGGGATTCCATAACAAAGAAGAATATGGAAAGTTTAAATAAATAACTTATACTTGAAAATAACAATACTTAAAAGAGGAACATTATTTGAGATTAAATGCTAGTAAAACTTGACGAACCTGCTTTGCTTTCAAAAGCGATAGAAGTTATTTCTGAATTAGTTACAGAAGTTAAAATTAAATTTAATGAATTTGGAATGAGCATCACTGCTATCGACCCTGCGAACGTTGCGATGGTGCGATTCAAACTTCCGAAGAGTGCGTTCTCGCAATTTGAAACAGAAATTGAAACTCTTGGAATAAATTTAGAAAACTTAAAAAAAATTTTGAAAAGATGCGGAACAGGAACTTCATTGATTTTAGAAAAGAAAGAAAATTTTCTTAATATACAAATTCAAGACAGAATAATTAGGAACTTCAGTTTGAATTTGCTTGAACTTGATTCTGCAGAAAAAGAAATTCCGTTGCTGGATTATAGTGCTGCAGTGGAAATATCGTCGGTGGATTTGAATTCTGTAATTGAAGATTGTGCAGTTGTTTCTGATTCATGTTCGTTTATAATTAATATGGGACAATTGATTATTGAATCAAAAGGTTTGAATTCTGCACGTGCAGAGTTTTCAAAAGATGAAGCAAAGATTGAAGCAGAAGAATGCAAATCAAAATATAGTTTGGAATATTTACAGAAATTTATGAAAGGTGCAAAACTTTCTGAAAAAACTTTTTTACATTTTGCAAATGAACATCCATTGAAAATGGATATTAAAACCGAACACATGGAATTGAATTTTCTTCTTGCACCTAGAGTAGAAACTGATGATTAATTATTTACAAAAAATTATTAAAGTTTATAAATAAAGATTTCTTAAAATAAATATGTTTGAAAAAAGGGTGATGAAAAATAAAAAGGGACAAGTTACAATTTTTATTATAATTGGAATAATTATCGTCGCTAGTTCAATATTGATTTATCAATTCTATCCAGATCTTAAATCAACTTTAGGAATTGATGAATCAACTCCACAAGCATATATTCAATCTTGTGTCGAGGATAAATTAATAGAAACAGTTGATTTAATTTCTACACAAGGGGGAAGTATCACGCCTGAACTTTATTCAAGATACAAAGGAGTTAACATTGAATATTTGTGTTACACTACAGAATATTATCTTTCATGTATTATTCAACAACCAATGTTAGTTCAATCTATAGAATTAGAAATTAGAAATGAAATTGATGAAACAGTAAATGAATGTTTTAATTTATTGGAAGAAAGTTACGTCGGAAAAGGATATAGTGTTGAACTTAAAACAGGAATAAAAAAAGTAGAATTATTTCCAGAAAAGATTATTTCTACATTCAATCACACATTTACAATAACAAAAGGGGACGATATTCAAAAATATGATTCCTTCGTTGTAACACTGAACAATAAACTTTATCAATTGGCTTTAATTACAAATAGTATCATTAACTGGGAATCAACTTATGGAGATACAGACCCAGAATTATATATGATATATTATCCAAACCTTAAAGTTGAAAGAATTTTAAGAGACAGCGGAGACAAAATTTATATTTTAACCGACAGAGATACTGGAGATAAATTTCAATTTGCAGTTAAAAGTCAGGTTTGGCCAGGGGGGTTTGTAAATTTAGTAGAATAAAATGGGGATGAAAAAAATAAGTTTAGTTTTAATTTTAGGAATTTTTTTAATTGGAATAGTAAACGCAAGTTATTGCTGTGAAAAAACAGTTTTGGGAGCATATTGTCAAAACGTTGATGAAGAATCTCAATGTGCTACAGGGACAAATCCTCTTACAGGGGAGGAATATAAAAGCATTTCAGCATTATGTGAATCTACTTCTTATTGTAAAATTGGAACTTGTGTAAATGCAGTAGAAGGAACGTGTTTGCAAAGTCCAAAAATTATTTGCGAAGCAAATAGTGGAACATGGAAAGGGGAAAGTGCAGATAGTATTGCACAGTGTAATTTAGGTTGTTGTTTAATTGGAAGCAATGCAGCATTTGTAACAAAAATCACATGTAATAAATTTTCGGAAATGTATGGAGTTACAACAAGATTTCAAGAAGGGGTTACAGATGAAACAACTTGCTTAGCAAATGCAAATCCAGATGATGAAGGTGCATGTGTTTATGTTCAGGAATATTCAACAACTTGTGAAAGAACAACTAAAGAAGAATGTAATAATCGAGCAGAAAATTCATCTTTATCTAATATAACTTTTCACTCTGGATATTTGTGTACTGCTGAAGATTTAGGTTCTATTTGTTCAAAACCGACATCATTATCTAATGCCCAAACAAAATGTGATGATAATGGAAATGTTGTATTTGTCGACGGATGCGGGAATTTAGCAAATATTTATGATTCTTCAAAGATAAATGATTTTAATTATTGGGAAAAAATAACAGAATCAGATTGTACAGATAATGAAGGAAATAAAAATTCTGCAACATGTGGAGATTGTGATTATTTATTAGGAAGCTTTTGCGGAGATAAAGAAGATAATTCTGTAGATGCAGGAGATTATATTTGCAAAAATTTAGATTGTGTTGATTACACTGGAGAATATTCTGGTGGAGGAGATTACCCTAGACATGGAGAGAGTTGGTGTGAAACAACTGGAACAGAAAATTCTGTAGGAAGTACAGATTTCAAATTATTATGTATGAATGGGGAAGTAACTATCGACGAATGTGATTCAGGAAGAGATAAAATTTGTGTTCAAAATGAAAGTGAGTATGTATCTGGTTTTGCACTTGCAAATTGTAGAAAAAATTATTGGGAAGATTGTACGTCTCAAAATAAAAGTGAAGAATGTGAAAATAGTGATGCAAGAGATTGCAAATGGATTTCTTATCACGACTATACTTTTACTGATGAAGGACTAACTCCTGATGAAGATATAGATGGTGTTTGCGTTCCATTATACCCTCCAGGATTTGAAAGAGACCAAAACCAAGAAGTAATCGGGGGAGAAATTTGTTCAATGGCTACCACTAATTGTTTAGTAATGTATGAAAAGAGCGGAGCTTTGGGTGATTATGAGTGTGTGGAGAATTGTTATTGTGACCCAGATGATTCGGATTATGACAATTTTAGAGATAGAATAAGTGAAATTTGTACTTCTCTAGGAGATTGTGGGGTTAAAGATAATTATTTTGAAAAAAGTGGGAAGTATGCAATAACTGATGATGAAATATTCAAAATAAAAAGATACAGGGAAGCAGACCCAGATTAAAATGAAATTAAAAAACTCAAAAAATAAAATAGAAAAAAGTGTAGGAATATTTGAAATTTTTTTAATGGTATTAAGTATTTTAACATTTTCTTATTTAATTGGAGAAGAAATTGGATTAGTTAGTGGTGGTGATATTGATGCATCAACTATAGTCACTGCAGGAAGCACATTAGTCGCACCAAAAGCGATAGAAAAAATATCAGGATATTTTGCGGAAACAGAAACTTCTATTTATAGCCGTTATGGGGGATACCCTCTTGGAACAGGTCCAGCACCAGCAGATGCTGGATTAGTTACTACACCGACTACGGGTGTGGGAGCAAGGGCATTAACAATCGCAAAAGGATTAGCCAGTACTGCAGTTACAGCATTAGTATTGTATTTTGTAATAAAATGGGTTTCAGGACTTATTCCAGGGGTATCTAGTGAAAACGCAGCAGGATTAGGATTATGGGGAGCAGTAGGATATGGCATCGGAGGAACAGTAGGAGTAATAGCTTCTCAATTTGGAGCGTTGGGTGCATTATCCGCGAATCTTTTGCCTTCTTTATCGTTTCTTTCAGTTACACCTATAGGATTAATTGCAGCTGGAGTAGCAATATTAGCATATATTTTATTTGCTTGGAAAGATTATCGAGCTTACTTAGTTACATTTAATTGTTTAACTTGGCAACCTCAAAGCGGAGGGCAATATTGTGAACAATGTAATGAACCTCTTTTTGGAACAGGCGAAATTCGATGTTCAAAATATAGATGTGAAAGTTTAGGAAGCGGATGTAAAATAGTGGATGTGGGGGAAGAAGAAGAAATGTGTTATTGGGAAGACAAAAACGATGTTACTGCTCCAGAGATTGTTGCATGGGATGAAGCATTAAGTGAAGGATTTATTTATAATCCAAATATTGCACTTAATCAATATATTGATGGGGGGGTTACAATAGAATATGAAGGAAGTGAAGATGGATGTATTCCACCTTATCAAACATTTTCATTTGGAATTAGTTTGAATAAAATAGGTTATTGTAAAGTAGATACAAATAAAACTGCCTCTTATGAAGATATGACAACGCCAATTTCAGGAGGATATGCTTCTTACAACCACACAATAACTATGAATCTTGAAGGATCAATAAATGAAGATGGAGATCTTGAACTTCAAAATGAAGATATTGAACTTTATGTAAAATGTGAAAGTACAGGAGGATATTCTAATGATAAAGCATTTGTCTTCAAATATTGCGTTCAAGATGAACTTGACACTACTGCTCCAATAATTATGAATACAGAACCAGCTACAGATTCCCCAATTAAACAAGGAACTACAGAACAAGCTGTAAAAATTTATGTAGACAAACCCTCCACATGTAAATGGAGTTATAGTGATGAATCTTATGACGCCATGCAAAATACAATGAGTGGTAGTGGTTCGGTTGGAAGATATGGTTATTATGAATACACCACCACACTCAGTGGATTAAAAGATTTAACTGAAAATGAATTTTATTTTAATTGTAAAAGTTATCCTGCATTAGAAGGAACTGAAAAAGAAAGTCAAAGAACAGTAATGACAGAGAATTATTTATACACATTAATTGGAACAAAAGGATTAATAATTGATTCTGTAAGCCCAGATAATGAAACAATAAAAGATTCAACGGATAATGTTAAAGTCACAGTAAGTGCCAAAACATCACAAGGATATAACGATGGGGAAAGTTATTGTTCAATTAGAGAATCAACTGCTACATCATCCGTACCTTTCTTTAGTGATGTAGAACCAACATATCAACACACCCAAGATTTGTACTTAATAGACGGAGATTATACTTACGAAATAGTTTGTTGTGATATCGGAGGAAATTGTGATACCGAAACAATTGAATTTAGCGTCGAGACAGATATTGAAGCACCGATGATTGTAAGAGCATATAATGAAGGGAATAGTTTGAAATTGATTACTAATGAAAAAGCAGAATGTGTTTATGATACAGTAAGTTGTAGTTATACTCTTGAAAATGGAATTGCTATTTCAAGTTCAGATAATATTGAACATACTCTCGATTGGGATACTGGAAATACTTTCTTCATAAAGTGTAAAGATGAATTTGATGGAGAGCCCGCAGGAGACGAATGTACAATTATTGTCAGACCTTCAGATAGTTTCTAATATTAATATAAGAAAATTTATAAGTTACAATTTGTTTTTTAGAATATGAAAAAAAGAGATTATAATTTTTCAAAAAAAAATATAAAGGGACAAATGGAAATTTCTTTTGGGATGATTTTTTCAATTATTCTTGTAATTTTTTTTCTTGCTTTTGGATTTTACGCAATAATGAAATTTATTGAATTACAACAATCTGTTCAAATAGAAACTTTTCTCGACGATTTTCAAGAAGATGTAAACACAATTTGGAAGAGCCCGCAAGGTAGCCAATCAAGAACTTATACTTTACCTACGAAAATAACTTCCGTTTGTATTACAGACGATCCAGATAGAAACTTAGAATTTACCTCCGAGGAAATAATTCCGGGAGATTATATTGAAAATTTAAACATTGAAAAAATTGTTGAAAAAGAGGATCCATTCTGTGTAAATAATGTTAAAGGAAAAATAAATTTTGTTATCTCAAAAGAATATGGAGAAACTCTCGTTACTGTAAGTAAATAAAATGCTAAAAAAACAAGGTCAAACAAGAACGTTTTCTCTCTACAATTTTTCAAAAAAAAATCGTAGGGGTGCTTTAGAAGTATCATTTGGCTGGCTTTTTGCTTTAATTGCAGGGGCTGTAATTTTATTTCTTGCAATTTATTTTAGTACTAAAATAATTGGAACTTCAGATGAAACAATTAGTGCAGAAACAGGCAAGGAGATAACAGTTTTATTAAATCCCCTTGAAACAAGTTTTGAAACTGCCCAAACAACGTCGATAACAATTTCTTCTGAAACAAGGATTAACAACATTTGCGAAGATATAAGTCCATTTGGAAAACAGGCCTTACAACTAGATCAAAAAAGGTTTAATCAATGGACAAAAACAGATACAGATATAAGTTCTTATAATAAATATATTTTTTCAGAAGAACAAATAGAAGGAAAAACATTTTATCTTTTTTCGAAACCATTTGATTCCCCTTTCAAGGTTGCAAATTTAATTTACTTAACTTCTGCCGACGACGTTTATTGCTTTATGAATGCACCAACTGAAATAAAAGAAGAAATCTTAAATTTAAATCAAGAAAATTTAATTGTAGATAATTGTACAAAAGGAAGTATAAAAGTTTGTTTCAGTGGGGGGACTTGTGATATTACAGTAGATTATTCCGACGGAGAAGTAAAAAAAGGGGGAGATATATTTTATTTTTATGAAGTTGAAGATTCAAATGCATTGATGTATGCTGCAATATTTTCAGATAAAGAAATTTATGAATGTCAGGTTAAAAGATTAATGTTAAGATTAAAACAACTTGCACTGATTTATTACGACAAAGAAATAATCACAAGAGAAATTGGTTGTGAAGATAACCTTGGAACCAGTCTTATTCAGTTAATTAATTTAGCAGACGATTTAAATAATTCTGCAAATTTATATTTAATAAAAACAAAGGCAGAAGAAGTTGTAATAAAAAATAATGCTCGGAGGTGTTTACTTTGGTAGTTTCTTATAAAAAAGTTTATAAAAATTCACGTTACAATTTTTCAAAAAATTGTAAAGGACAATTGAAGATTCAACAAATGGCTTTTATGTTAATTGGTGTAACCATTTTATTTGCGCTAGTTGGAATTTTCTTTTTAGCAATTAATTTATATGATATTCAAAAAACAGCGACGAGTTTAGAAGAAGATAATGCTTTGCTGCTAGTTTCAAAACTTGCAAACTCCCCAGAATTTTCTTGCGGAAATTCTTTTGGAAGCAGTAGATCAAATTGTATTGACTTTGATAAATTAATTATTCTTCAAGGAATGTCCAGTAAATATCAGAATTTTTGGGGAATTACAAAAATACAAATAAGAAAAATTTATCCCGAAGATGAAACAATCTGTACCGAAGAAAATTACCCCGATTGTGGAATTATAAATTTATTAGACAAAAAAGTGAATTCTACAGCATTTACTTCAAATTTTGTGTCGCTGTGTAGAAAAGATTTAAGTGAAGGTGCTATTTATAATAAATGTGAGTTAGCACTTTTGATGGTTGCTTCGGAGGATAATGGATGATAAATAAAAAAAGATATAATCAAAAAACTAGAAATTTTTTTCTGCAGTTCAACAAAAAAGGACAGGAAGAAATAATTGGATTTGTTGTTATCGTCGTAATCGTCTCTGTAATTATGTTAGTTTTACTAAGTTTTATATTAACAAGCTCAGATGACGTCGCTGTTGAAAGTTATGAAGTTGAAAGTTTTATTCAATCAATAATGCAATATACGACAACATGTGAAAATAAACTAGAATTTTTGTCTTATCAACAATTAATTGCATATTGTGAAAACAACGGAGTTTGTTTGAATGGAGTCAATAGTTGTGAAATTTTAAGCTCAACAACAGAAGATATAATCAAAACCGGTTGGAACATTAATGAACAAAGTGCGATTAAAGGATATGAATTTAAGATAGTTACAGAAGAAAGAGAATTATTCTTTTTAGAAGAAGGAAACAAGACAACAAGTTACAAAGGGAGTTTTCAAGATTTTGCAAGAAGCGGGAAAGAGTATACAATTTCTCTTACAATTTATGAATGATTAAATTTTAATGTGAATTGTTATTGTGTCAGATGCTATTTTTGGACGATGCTTTATTCTATTTTTTGTTTTTTCTTCAACAATTTCGATAAATCCAAATCTTTGTAAAAGTTTTACATCTTCGTAAACTACTTTGAAATCTCTACCAAGTTTTTTAGCTAAATCATATAGCGAAGACGGTTTTTCTTGTTTAATTGTGCTTAAAATTCGAGCTTTTTCGTTGCTTAATAATTGTCTTAATGCAGCAATTCCAGAGAAGTCATAATCTTCTTTATTCTTTGTTTTTTTAAATAAAGAGAATGTTCCTTTTGATTCTTTTATTGTTATTTCTCTTACGGGCATTAAGATAATAAATATATAATCTATTTATATGTTTTCTTTATACATATATCTAACTATAGTGAAATCACTAAGTAAGTTTAGACCTCAAAAACAGTAACTATAATAAAGTGATACCACTGCCTTTATAAGTAAATCCCCTATTTTCAAGAAAATTGAATATATACAAACAAAAAGGAGGAACAAGTTTTTTAAAGGAAGTTGGATTTTAGATAATACGCTCGAAAGGGCTAATCTAATAGGGTGTTAGATCATATTCATCTCAATAGGATAGGTTACCCTATACTATCAGGTTGAGAGGAGGTTGTCATAGACAACATAGCGAGGTTAAACAAAAGTTTAATCTTAAGAGAGTTGAAAGGAGGTTAAAAAAATGAAAATAAATTTTAAAAAAGTATCAGCAATTGCAACTAGTGCGTTAATGGTTGGACTTAGTGTAGGAACTGCTGCAGCTGCAAATTACCCACAGCCATTCGTGGTTGGAAGTAGTGCAAACGTAGCAGTAGTATATGGTACAGGTTCTGGAGTTTCTTCACTTGATTTAGTTCAAGCTGGAAATATCCAATCAAACTTGCAATCATATATGGGAGCATCAACAGGAAGTAGTGCTGTAAGTACTAGCGGTGAAACAGTATCTTTAGATACTAATGCCGATAGAATTTGGCTTAACACATCTTTGAATGCTGTAAAATCAACAATTACAGAAGACGACCTTCCAACAGTTCTCGCTGACTATAGTTTCTCTGGAGATGTTACATCAAAAATAACATCAACAATAACATTACAAGCAGGAGCTGCTGCTGGTGGTGAAAATACTGGAAAAGTAATTTTCGCTAAACAACCAGAAAGTAGTGATGACCCGAGTATTGCAATTAGTTTAGGTACAGCTTACAATAGTTATCCATTATACAAAGCTTCAGCAACAATGGCAGCAATTAACTTTACATCAGCTGATTCAGAAGGAGAAGAAATAGAATTGTTCGGACAAACTTTCACAATAGCGGCTGAAACAGATGCTACAAATATAGTATTGTTAAAAGATGCCGAGAAAGTTACCTTATCAGTTCCAAGTAACCCTTCTGCGACAGTTACTGTAGAGGGTAGTGAATATACTATCAGATTAATTACTGCGTCTAGTACTTCTGCAAACATTGAAGTTACTAATAGTGCTGGAGTAAGTGCTTCTAAAGAAGTTAATGAAGCTGCTTCAAAGAAAATTAATGGATTAGATGTTGCAGTAACAACTGCCACATCGAGTAGTTTGGAAAGCGTAGGTGAATCTGCATCAATAATTGTTGGTTCGCAAAAACTTACCTTAACAGACAATTCTATTGTTACAGTTGGTGAAAATGACGATCCTATAGATGGAACTTATGTTGATATCACTGGAACAAATAACGCCGATGTAACAGAAATCGCATTATATGTATTCAGACCAGATTCAACAGAAGATGCTATTCTTCCAGGAGAATCATTCGTTGACCCTGTATTCGGAAGTTTCAAACTAGACTTTGCAGGATTAAGTTCTAACTTAGATGATACTGGCAGAGAAATGGTTTCAGTACAAAATTCTGGTGATGCTACAATGAGTATTACTATGACGGATGATGCTGGAAACAGTAAAACATTTGACTTCGCTCATAATGAGAGTAGTCAGTGGAGATTAGCAGATAACTCCAACTACAGTATTGCAGTTAGAGAAGGAGCAAATCTATCTTATGCTGCTGGACAAGCTAAGTATGTTGTTGTAGGTAACGAAGACTACGGACACATGTTAGAGTTGTATGATGTATATAATCAGACAACAGGAACTAGCAGTGTAACTAACGATAGAGTAAAGTTCAGAGATGTAATGTCTGGTGATACATATGAAACAAGTTTCTCAAGTACAGAAGGTTCAGGAACACTGGATGTTGACGGAAAGAGATATACTGTTACATTTGTTGGAACAGGCGAAGATGCTGGTGTAAGAATTAAATATCCTACATCTGAATCTAATGTGGGAGAATACATTGTATTCCCAACTATCGAAACTGCTAATGGGGGATTGGTTTCATTATATGAACCACAAACATTAGCTTTGGCTAACTATGATGGAGCTCAAAATAATGTGAGTAAATTATGGTTACCAGATGGAGACGGATATACTGGTGTAACTTTAACTTACAACGGAACTAATGGTGGGACATGGAATATAACTCATGGAACAACAGTTGAAACATTAAATACATCCGTAGTTACTAGTTATGTTGACTTCACAATCGGTCAATTAGTTTACAACATGACTGGTAGTGCTACCCTAAACTCAAGTATTTTGTATCTTACAAATCCAGAAGCCACAGCTAATATAGTAGAACCTAGTGTTGTTCTTTTCGAAGGAAAAGATGATGATACATACTATCATGCTGTAGTGGTTCAAACAGAACCTAACGATGCAAGTATGGGTACAAGTACTAATGGTGTTGGTGTACATGATGTTTTGTTCTCATCGGACAAATATCATGCATCTGCAACAAAAGCTAGTGATAGTGATTTCACTGAAGATATCGACTGGTTCGGAACACTTACAACAATAGACGCAAGTGATTCAGATCAGAAGACTGTTGAAATCAGTTTACCAAAGAGCCAAGTCTATGCACAAATTTACTTAGGTGAAATTGGATCAAGCATAAGCGGAGGCAGTTCATCAACAGCAGGAGCTCAACTTGGAGACATTCTTGTAAAAGACTCTGAAGTTAGTTCTGTAAGTTCAAAGAACTTAATCGTTGTTGGTGGAAGTTGTGTTAATTCTGCTGCTGCTAAGTTATTAGGTGCTGCATGTGGAGCTGACTTCACTGAAAAAACTGGTGTTGGTTCAGGACAATTCTTGATCCAAAGCTTCGGCGATGCTTACTCAACTGGTAAGATTGCTGTAGTTGTAGCTGGTTTCGAAGCTGCTGACACTGTAAATGCTGCTACATTCTTGAGAACACAAACTGTTGATACAACAGCAAGCAAGAAGTACAAAGGTTCTTCTGCTACTAGTGCTGAACTTGTAACAACAACTGCGTAAGATTTTGTTTTTTTATTTTTCTTTTTCTTTTCTTTTTTATTTAACTTGACGAGAGTCTCTTAAAAATAAAGTAATATTTTTAAGCAAAGAAAAATTAATAAAATCAATGAGAAAAATAATTTCAAAAGAAACCGAAGAAAAAAAGAGGAAGAAAAACCAATTTTTGGTTGGAGGATTATTAATTCTTGTTATGGTGTTAAGCACAGTCGGATATTCATTTAATAATCAAGAGGATAACTCTGAAAAAATAGTTTATAATGGAGTTAAATTTATTAAAAGCGATAATTTATGGTATGCTAACGTCGGAGATTTTCAATTTTCATTTTCTTACAATCCAGCAGAAACTGAAGAAATTAATTCTACATTAAATTTTTTAAACAAATATGAGAATCTTCCACTTTACGTTTATTCTGAAAATTCAGAAGCGACTGTTGAAATTTACAGAAATTTATTTTATAATAATTTGATAGTTCAAAGAATGCAGGAAGCTTGTCCTGAAAGCGAAAAATGCGAGGCAGAAATTCCAGTTAAAAATTGCAGCAATAATTTTATTATAATAAAAAAGTCAGAGACAAATGAAATCCAACAGAAACAAAATTGCACTTTTATCAACGGCAAAGACGAAGAACTTGTTAAACTCACTGACGAA
>JALOBN010000070.1:5393-11119 GCA_023228245.1 Candidatus Pacearchaeota archaeon | reverse complement strand
ATAGGTACCATTGATTATGTGCCAGTCGAAATCAAGCGCCATCTGCTCCATGTTGGCTTGCAACTGGAAGGTCAGAGGATCGACCGGGGCCTGCTGTGGTCCGGCAAGCGCCAGGCCATCCAGGTATGTGGTTGCAGACTGAGCGGGCCAGGTGACATCGATCTCATATTGCAGGATCTGGCATACATTGTACTCCTGGTCCTTGTCGTATGTTACCTGAGTAGGTGCGCCCGCGCTGGCCTCCGTCTCTGTTCTGCTCTTCTGAGAGGGGGCTGCCAGAGCGTACTGGTTGCTCATGGCGAACCGCCAATCCTTAGCGAGCTTGCCCACGGTTCCAAGGCCGCCGATCTTATCCAACAGAGGAGTCCGACCAGCACCCATCCTGAGCATATCGCCAGCAAGAGCGGCGGTCTGCTCCATATTGTTCCAGTAAGTTGTCTCACCGTCTACGTTTGTTACCATAAATAAATCACCTTACTTGTATATCGCCCCCGATCTGCAATTTCAGAGCCAAGATATCCCTCTGAATCCGCGATCTTTCCATCGGGGGGGTCTTAGGATCTATGGCCTGAGCAGTCAGGGCAGCGATTCGATCTTTTAGTTCTGGCGGTTTGGCTGGGGGTTGCTGTGATCCTCCGCCTATCGCTTTGCTTGGTTCGGGTGGCGGCGTCGGTTTGCCTATCCATCCCATTTCTTTTAATTCCGCTATATCCGACTCGATTTCTTCCGGGGTCGTGCCGGATACTCTTTTCAGAAGCTTGGATACTTGGGCCGAGTCCGCCCCTGCATTGAGAAGAGCTTCCATCTTCGTAAGTTTGAGTTCCAGATCCGGGACTTTCTTGAGATCTTCATTTGCTTTCTCCAGTTTCTTCTGAAGCTTCTCAAGCTCTCCTAGATCTTTTCCCTTGAATTCATCGATCTGTTTTGTCAGATCGTCTATTTGCTTCTGGAAACGCTTTGCAGCGGCTTCTTCTCCGCGCCTTTGGCGATCCGCAAATTTCTTATCTAACTCATCTTGTGTGAATTCAAGTTTCTTGGCCGCCGGTGTTGGTTCTGGCGTTGGTGTGGCCGCCGGATCGATAACCGGCGTATGGTCTGCTATTGGATCTACCATAATCATTCTCCTCGATTAGGCGCGAGTCGCCGCTATATTTTGATTATTATTCAAAAAATAATTAACAAGGTTTAGGTCTTCCGCCTTTGGGTTTCTTTTTTGCCATTTACACCATTGCTCCTAATCCTCCATTCCTAGAAGGATCTTTAATTATCGTTTCCGCCCTGACCGGATCAATCTCTAGCTGCTCTAAGATCCATTTGCCTCCCTCATCGCCCGCGAATTGTGGCATTTGGCCCAACAATGCAAGCCTCTGCGCCTCTTCGCCAGGTATCTTCGGGATATTATCTTGGAATTTGACCGTCACATCTTCGATTGGTGTCCCTTGCAGAGCCAACGCGAGCCGGGTGGCTTTTTGCACTCGCGGCCTAAGCGACATTTCTAAGCGATTGGCTTTTGTGAGTAGAGGAGTCATCATGAGCCTATAGGCTACGCCGCTTGCAATGCCACCATCTACCTTTCCCGCCAATATAGCTTCAGGAACTTCGGCGGCATTCCAGAAATCGGCCTGCAATCGTTCAATGCTTGCCTCTGAAGGCGCTAAGTTGCCATCCCAGGTGAGGTACTGGAATAACGGCGGTGTCATGCCAGGATCATGCCGATACTGGAAGACCCGCCCACCACCTACGAATGTCTGCTTTTGGGTCACTGAATCTTTCTGAGTATAGCCCATCGGCATGATCATGTTGGGGTCTTCATGTTTGGTCAGGACAGAATCTATGCCAGTGTAGCGCCTCACAATAGCCCGCCATAGAGACTTTAGATCCTCGCCATAGGAAGACTCGCCGTAGACATCACATGATGTCCTAGGGCCAGGTACATGGATTACAAGAAAGTCATCCACTGGATTGTCCTCTATGCCAGAAGGTACCTCTTTCAGTGTTGGGATCTCATCTACAAATTGTGACAGGTCTTGCAGATCGCCGATTTGCTGCCTGCCATCGATGCCTATATTCAGGCCATAGACCCGGTGCTCAATAACATGCTTCTTGCCATCGTTCCTGCCGTGGATTTCAACTTTTAGGAAATTATTGGTTTCCTGTTCTATCAACTTATCAAACTTATTTGCAATAACATAATAGCGGACCTTTCTCAGGTTTCCTGCTTCAACAACGACGAACACGTTGCTTGGATCATTGGATTGGATAACGGCCTTGCCGTCCTGGTCGCGATATATCTTGAAAAATCCGTCCCCCAAGCTGTCCACATCACAGGCAACTTCATAGTTGGTCTGGTAGAGATCTGTATATTCTATCAGATCTTTGATTACTAGCAGATTGGCATCCGTTGGTTGAGATTGGCTAATTATGGGCTGCTTTCCAAGCAACGTATCTAGGGTTTTCTTGGTGCTGAGCTTGAAATATCCCAGGATGATCTTAAATTCGGTCTTACTGTCCTCACGCAGGAGCCTTTGATAATCCTTCCAGATTTGTGAGAATTCGTTCTCACGTAAACTTCTATTGATCGCATACTCTGCTATCCTTTCGGCCTCACATGCGGGCGGGAAGTTTTGTCCCGGTGCCAACCAAGATAAATCTGTAAGAATTTCGCTCATTGTGAGACCATCTTTGCATTATTTTCAATCGCTTCATGCATCCGTTTGCGACATGCCTGGCACAAAAACATGGTGCCCTTGCCCTCATGTACCGACTTCAGGCCAAAACAATCCTCGATCTCGATCTTGGTGACCCATGCTTGGATGAACCTGCCGGGGTTGCCTTCGTCGCGGCCCTTGGTGAGGTTGGTTAGCTGGTTGCAAAAAAGGCAATATCCGGTGTCTTCTGTCATTAGTATCTCCTATATCCATCCAGCCACCAAGACGCGAGCGCCACTGCAAGAACCATATCATCATGATCTCTGGATCGCCATGCCTCGAAGGAATCATTGCCGGTGGCGGTATTAATTTTGACTTTGAAATTTAGCAATTCTTCAACGAATATCTGGCCTTGTGCAAGCGATTTTGCTACCATTAGCTTCTTATCTTGGTATAATATCTGCAAAGTAGAAACTAGATCTTTCTTGGGCACCCCATAGAAGCCTTCTCCGGACACGGTGAGCGCACTACCCCCGGTAATCGAGCATGGTACTAAGTGAAATGCGCCTTCGTTTCGGTCTCTTGCGCGTAACATCTCGACCACAGGCCTACCGCACCCAGTGGCATCAACCACCATTTCAGGCGTGTCTATGCCATTGGCCTTTAATTGTGAGCTTTCCGCAAGGTTCGTCACATAATCAACGATTGCTGCATATGTGGTCCCTAATGGCACTCTTTCCAGATAGTTAAGTTCGTAGTGGTAATCATCGTTTTCTTGGATCTGCTTAATGATGGCAATGGCGGTGTAGTCCTGAGCCTGGCCAATGTCCAACCCGATCGCGAATCGTTTAACTACCAAGGCCTTTTCACTCCGAAATTTATTTCTTCCACATCATCAGACATCGCGGACATGACTTCCTCATAGTGGAACACTTGGTCTTCAGTTTCAACGAATTCACCGAAGTATTCTTGTCTATAGAGCCAATCGCCTAATGCTTTCCTCTCTTCTTTTAGGAAATCTTGAGTTATGCGAGGGCACTGGTCTGCTGTGATCTTGATCCTTTCCCACGAGGGGCCGCCGTTCTGCCAGGCCTCGAAGAAATGCCCTCTCTTGCCATGTGGAGTGGACATTAAGATGAGTCTACCATGACTTATGGCAAGCATGGGCCTTATGGCCGCATAGATCTCATCTTTGACCCTGGAAGCCTCATCTTCGATTACCAACGAGGGGGCAGAAAAGCCTCTTATGGTGCCTTCTGTCCCTGGCAGGGCAACCACCCTAGACCCGTTTTCAAATACACAAGATAGCTTGTTATCCTCATAGAGAATTGGTTTTGGGGCGATATTTTCTACATGCAATTGCATCTTTTTGAAAAGCTCAAGGGACTGTCTTAGACTCGGAGATACCACCAAGATAAGAGATTTTGGCTGATATAAAGCCGTATGCAGTGCCAATATCGAGGAGATTGTGGATTTGCCCGATTGCCTTGAGCAATTCAACAATAGCTGGTTCGGATGAGACTTCAGTACATTGACTTGCCAGGGGTCAGGTTTAAAATTGAGATAATGATTCGCGAAGATGACAGGATCGTTTATGGAAAGCTGCGATTCTTTGAATTCAAGTAACCTTTTTAGCTCTATCTTTTCCTCTATCGATAAGTTCCGCAATTCGCGCATCTACATCATCCGATGCCATATTAATGGTCGTGTTTTGGGTCACATTTTCAGGCGGTTTGATTATTCCAAGTGCCCGGGTGGCAGCATCCCAGCATCCAGATGCATCCCGGAAATCGCGCGAGGATTCTGCCTTGCCTTTCGCTTTCTTCGCATTATCCTTGCAATCATCATAGATCTCTTTGGCACATTTCATCAAATCCAACTGCTCCTTCGCGCCCTTTGTGAGATGTGCATGCTTTTGGAAACCTGCCATCATGTGCCCTTCGTCGCGATGTCGCGTCAGGGTTCCCCGTCCTAGACCAGTCCTCTGCATGATGGCGGAAATCGATATGCCCTTAGCAATATCTTCATTGACGCGATTGCCCCCCCTATGCGACCTAATGTAATCACATGTCTTGCAGTGTCCCTTTTTTCCTGACATTTCGGTTCTTCCAGTGGTGTTTGTGATGGTTGGCTAGGGTCACGTCGGTTCCCACTCCAGGAAACTGCATAGCTATGGACCGATATGATGCGCCTTCATCTAGGAGCTGATCTAGGCAGCGGGAAGGGTAGCGCCGGATGTAGCGACAGACTTTGCAGAGCATGGTTAGGATTTCCGGGAAGAGTTCGCCTGACATAATCACCTGGAAAATATAGGGATCGTCTCACTCGATCCCCTTAGTAATAATCACATTCATCAAATGACGGATCTAACCAATCCAGGTAATCATACCAGAGATCCACAGCATAGCTCAGGGGATCGCTCGTGATTTCCTGCCAATCTCCTAGGGCAGATCGCTCTAGCTGGATGGCCTGCCTGAGATCCTGCTTATAAGCCAACCGGCGCCTCTTGGATTTCATGCGATCCTTGCATCGGCGGCAATTGCCCCGACAGACAGTATGCCCGATGGTTCTTGTCATGGTTGGATAGACAGTTTCAAGGCTTGTCCGGGCCTTAGAATCGCATGGGCTATGATAGGGTTTCTACCTCGCACACTCGATTTGCATGCGCGTAACCTACCAAGAGCCCTTGTTGAGCATGGCCTCGATCAATCGATGGCCTTTGGATTTTCGACATAATTGTAAATGGCAGGTCGTTCAGGGTATCCCTACGCGCGCCTGCCCTAGGCGATGCATTGCCTGATCATGCTGCATGACTGGAAGATATGCCAGTATCGCCGCTCTGGCCAGGTGGGTAGGTGCTTCAAATGGAGATTATCGGCGAGAGATTGCCTGATAACTATGATATGCTGGTATGCCCGGGGACTTTCCTGCAATTGCTAACCTGTGATCTCAGGCATCTGGTTTCCGGCTGATGTGCCTTCCAGCATACTATGATGCTATGAACATATTCTCTGCTTTAATCAATTCTAATTGCATCCTGACCTTTTCGGGATCGGCTGATATCATCTCTTGATATTC
>JALOBN010000070.1:0-5293 GCA_023228245.1 Candidatus Pacearchaeota archaeon | reverse complement strand
TCGGGAAAATCGCGTAAAGGGGCTTGAAGTTCTGCTAGATTATCGTCTGGAAATTCGTACATTTCGTTTCCTTTCCCGTATCGCTTCTTTTATTATGCGATCAACGAAATGAAAGTCCATCCCCAACAGTTTAGCTACATCAGATCGGCATTTTCCACCCGATCTGGGGCCATTGCCGTAAAGGGACATTATAATGCCTTTTAAAACTTCATCCGACACATCATTAACAGGAACATCTATTTCATGATTATAGCCTAACTCTTCGTCGTATCCTTTCCAAAATAACGCCGATCGCCTTTCTTCCGATTTGAGCATAGAATCACCCATCCGCGCGAGTAATTCTGCCACGCTCATATTTTCGATCTTCGCTGTTATTAATAACCGGCATCGAGATTGTATGTTTTCCCGTAAAGGTGGCAAGTTGTTCTTCTAATTCACGAGCGTATCGCTTCCATGCTAATGCCACTGGGTCCATTTCAAATTTTGGCAATTCTGTGAAAAATTCATCGAATCTATCATCGACTATATTATAATGTCGCAGTGTGGTGATCATTCCAGTTGACAAACGATACCATTCGCCATACAGCCACGCATTTTCAAACGTTTTGTGCAAGTATCGTTCCAGCGACCGAGGATCTTCTTTTCGAATATACCCAACGAAGGCCAATTCAACCGGGGAGCCGGTTTGCAATTCAGAGAGTCGATTTTCAAGTTTCTTAGTATGGCCGATCTTTATGAATGGATGAACTTTTCTACAATCCGGTTCGGCACACGCAACGAAATAAACATATCCTCTAACACCCATTGATAGCACCTCTTGGTCATGCACTTGGAATTATCATTACTGGCAGGGAGTCCAAGAATTCTCCTTTTCCCTCCGTCGAGGTATCCAGTGATTAATTATTGCTCTATTAGCTTAAATATATGTCGATGGCATTGCCCATGTGCCTGTTCAGGCCACCTGGTTATCCGGGGTGTCCGTTTTTGGTTGCCTTCCAGAAGGTGTTAGGCAACCACGTTTTTTCTTTCGGTGGCGGTTTTATTTTCGGCATCACAACTTCGTCGGGTCTGCCGTCCGAATAATGCCTAGTGACGATCAGAAGGCCTTCGATATTCCCACCATCATTAAAAACCGTTTTGCAGCGATCACATACCGCCTTATCATCTGATTGAATTGTGATATGTCCACCACATACACACGATTTTCGCGAGAATAGTGATCCGTCTTGTTTTATTTTAGCCATCGAGAATTGTGTTTTAGAATCACTATTATTAAACCGCTCCCTAAACTCGCTTAGTGGCATCTTGCCTTCGGTGGTTTCAAAGATCGGTTCCACCTGAGTATCATAAAATCGTCCAACGTTAGCAGATCTGCCCTCATGCGCAAACCGCCCGGAAAACCTGCTATTTTTGTGCACGTGCTTGTATAGTATCTCATTCTATTTATAGATATCTATCAGCACCAAGTTCCTGTCCAATGAAAAAATAAAGGTTTCTTTGCACCTCTCGGAATATAGCAAACCATCTTATCCCCTTTCCATATGCTGACATTTGTATCGTTTGGCACGGTGATTGTGTAGTTGCCGGTTTCATTCGGCGCAAGCCATATCTTCATTTCTTGCCGTCGTTGCTCTTCCATTGCGGCAAAGTAGCTTTCATTGCCGGTAAATTGTGGTATGGCCTCGTCTCGATCCAATACACTGCCCATCCAGAGCAGCACCGCGCAAAATGCCAGAAATGTCAAAAATAACTTATCAATATCCCTCACGCAGATTCCCTCCTCAGATAGCATTTAGCAGGCTTACGTTTTCTGCTGGTCTGCTTGCCTCTCGGGTTGAGTGCTTTGCCTTCCAGACACGGCCATGATGCGATAATCCGTTTAGCTAAAGTGGTCAGCTTTTTGGATCTTATTGACATTTCCACCTCCGAATTATTGTCCTCACACTAACCGGCCTAATGCCCCACAGGCTGCCTATGTCATGGTTAGTCCAATCGAACAGGTCACTCAGGAGCACTATAGCGGCATAATCGCTACGCGGAACAGGCGGCGACCCACCCGGAATATGACCCAATGGCTTGACCTTGATTCGGTTGGAATGGGATCTTTTGGGTGTTGAGGTGAATTCACCGACGGGCGGCTCATCACAATAACCTTCGGCCAATTTCATATTGCCTCCCATAGGTTACGTTTCTGATATCCAGGTATGCAGCGGACCTCGTCACGTCGCTTCATCCTGGATAGGTTATTTCGGACAGTATCCCGCTTCATGTGACATGCAACGAATGCGCTGGATGGCAGCGGGCCGAATGTTCGCAGGATGCAGAGGATTTGGTCACCTATCATGCCTTTGACTCCTTGCCATATTTGGCCCGCGTTATCCTGCGATCTTCCCGCCAGATCCTTGGATGCCTAGGCATCTCGACATGGATTGGCGGCCAAGGGCGATATATGCGAAGGGGGCCATCTGTCATCGCTTTTCCCCCTGCCTATCCATCCGGAATGTAGGTATCTTCGCTCCTTCCAGCAAAAACAAGCCCCTGTTATCAGGGTACGAATCTATGTAGGACACTTCCTTGATTTTTGCTTGAATAATCAGCTTCGCACAATGATAGCAGGGCTGCAGGGTACAAAAAAGCTCTGCTCCAATGGTGCTCGGGCCATACAACGCGCATTGCATCAAAGCGTTTTCTTCTGCATGAATGGCATGGCAATCGATCAAATCCTTGCCGGATTCGAGCCTATCACATGTCTTGCATTCACGCATTCCGGACGGGGTGCCATTGTATCCGGTGGCGATGATCCTACCATCTTTGACCAGGACAGCACCTACCCGCCTAGAAAGGCACTGCGACCTCGTAGCGACCATCTGAGCCAGATTGAGGTAATATTCCCAAGGTGCTTGCCGTTGGCCGGGGTATAGCATGGTGGCTCCGACCCATGTGAATTCTATGGATATTGGTTTATCTATCATTCCAGCCTCTTGTATTCAGCATACCATTCTTCGTTGTCACGTCCTTTGGCGAATTCTAACAGTCTCCGATAAGATTTCATCATGTCGATTATACCGAAATCCAAAAAACCGCTATCTGACAACGTTGCGGCAAAACACATCTCTTCCATGCTAGGATTCGGCACGAATCGGCGCAATCTCATCAGAAACGTATCTGTAACCGAAGACGAACATGATACGGCTGCTATCTGTCTATCTGTCATCTCCTATAACCTCCGATCTCTGATATTTTATGAGTTGTTCCTTCAGCTCTTGGTTTTCCTTCTCCAACCGCTCTATTTTCATGGCTGGCGAATCCTCACCATCTACCTTCTGGATAGTTAGCTCAAATAGCTCTCGCGTTTTGCCGTCTGGCAAGGTCAGTTGTAATGTGTTTGTGAGAAAGTTCTTGCCACCAGACGACCTGAATATCTCGATTAGCTGACCAATGATCAGCATAGCGCCTTTGCCACGCAGACATAGATTGTAATGTTCTGGATCGGCACTCATGGATTCGATGTAGATTTCCTTCTTGAACATGTCGACCAGTCGCTGGTTTTCCTGCATGAGGGCTTCGATTGTGGCGGCCATCTCGGACTTCTTCATGTAGGCAGCTCCTCGTATTGCTTTTTACAAGTCCGATAGACCTTCAGCATACTCTCTACCATATCATACAAAGAATAATATTCATCGTCCTTTTGATCTTCCATTTTGGATAGAACCTTTTCGGTTAAGGCAATCTTTTTATCTAGCCATTCGATATACTTCATTTGAAATGCATCCCCTTCGCTCTCCGTCAATTTTTCCCACTCTTCTTTCGTAAAGTAGCTTCTTCCATCATAAATTTCGTCAATTATCCTATGAAGCATTGCTTCCCAACCATCCCGCCCGAAGTTTGTTTTTCCGTGACATCTCTCACACAAGGTGGAAAACCGCACTGGTTTGCCGTCGCAGCACGCTTGTTTGTTGTACTCGACGTGATGACAGTTCAAACGTTTTCCATTTTCTTCTGTGGTCTTTCCGCAAATAATACAGCGATGGTCAAAAAATGCTCTAATACGCCTCTTCAGATCAGCATTGAATTTGGGGCAGTACGGTTCAAAGGAAATTCCGCCCTTCCAATTAGAGCTTTTCTCGCCACATCGCTTGCCCATATTAGCCTTTGAAACTTTCGCGCGAACGTCGGGTCTCTTCATAGGGTTCCTGTCACCAAACATCTTCCCTTTCAAACTTTCCGGGTGTTGTAATCGATAACGTATCCGCCGTTCTTTGCATTGTACCCGATGAGTTTCTTTCAAGTCATCGCCACGCGCGATTACATATTTTTGTAAATACTGCTTTCTTGCTTCCCGGTTTTCTGGAATATCGTAGTATTCTTTTTTCTTTTTTGCCAGTTCTTCTTTATGATCCGATTTGTACCTTTGGTTTTTCTCCTGATATTCTTTCTTATGTTCGGCGCGATATTTCTTATCATATTCTCGCACTTTTTCTACATTTTCATTATAATATTCTGAACTTCGTTTTAGTATTTCTAATCTATGCGATTCATAATATGCTTTATGATAAGCTTTTTTCGCTTCTGGGTCTTTCCAATCCATAACTAAACACCTCTGATCGTGTTCTGAGAAAGTCCAATAGGGCAGGCGGTCTCAGAAAACCGCTTTTCGATTGGCCTATCTAGCCCCATGTATCAATATGCTGCGATACTATTTAAGATGTTCGCTCGGACTTATCATTTAAATTTTCGGCCTTTATTAAATCGCTGTTGGGTTTCAGCCCGCCATGCTATGCGATCTATGGATTTCTGCTTGCGCTTTTGCTCTTCGATTGCAGAATTGAGCGATTCCAATCCAGGCATCGCGTTTTCGAATGCGTCCGATAACCCGGTTGTATCCAAAATCAGTGAATATATACAATTTCGCACATCGGCGACGCTGGTTCGCGTGACCACAGCGGCACGCTCTGCGATATCATCGATTTCATGCTTCATCTGTATACCATCCTCACCATAGGATTTATCATTTCTGCCCGCTTTCGGCCAATGCCAACAATCTCCTCAATTGGTTTAGCAGGTTCATGTCTTGGCAAGAGCTGTAACTGGTATTCTGCAAGCACGTTTCGCCAGGTCTCAGGCCCAATTCCGCGAGTTAAGCAGCAACAGGAGACCAGTTCACGTTCTCCGTCTGCTGGCCTTGGCATGTAATCCATCAAATTGTCATCAAGTAAAACTTTTGCGGCATGTGATAGCAGGCGGCTGAATGGATCGAGTTGCCATCTCATAACTGGGATTCCTAAGGCAAATG
>JALOBN010000069.1 GCA_023228245.1 Candidatus Pacearchaeota archaeon | reverse complement strand
GAACCACGGCTGGAATAGATTGTAATTCCTCCGATAGAACTGCTCGAAGCTGGAATCCATGATGTAGGTCTCCGAGAAGTCCCCTGGCCCACGAGTGCATCGTCCGCAAGCCTGCTGGATGGCCGTCGCTACCCTCACATCTTCGAAATGTAAATCGTTTTGCAGCGGCTTGTCTTTCGCCTCCCTGGCCAGCATCCAGTCGTCACCCCGAAATCCAAAAGGAATCTTTGCTATTATATTCAGAGGATACTTTTCGCCCGCTAAATCAAGTCCCTCCTCGCAGGCCACGGCCATCAGAGCTACGTCCTCGAGATCCATCCAGGCCTGAATAGATCCTTCCCGGTCCTTCGGCTCAACCCACTTGCACCTGACCCCTTCATCATATAGAATATTGCCAATCCGATCAGCAATTTTGTAAGAATGACAATGCACTATTGTATTCTTATGATGCTTTTTGTGCAGCTCCGCTATGCGGATTGCCATTTTTTCCATCGTCGCCTCACGACTGGCAACATTCATCTTTCCAATCGGCTCAAAATAAACCATCCTCCGCTCGACAGGTATCGGATGAGGCGCAATCACCTGCGCGTACCCTGGAGGCGCGAGGAGCTGGGTGTTTGGCGTGCCGGATGCCAGAATGACGACCTCAGTGTTCATGATCAGCTCCTGGAAGGCCTGCCGTCCGCTCATCATCCGAAAAGTGCGGTCCTTGGTGATGATGAAACTGTCCGGCGCTTCCTCCGCCATCCGCAAAACGCCTCGCGCCTTCTCACAGATCCTGTTGAGCCTCACGAGTTCCTTCGCGATCTTGCTGGCTTTCTCATCATCAAATGGTTTCAGCTTTCGTGATGCGTGGACCTCGAAAGCCTTCGCGAGCCCAACCTGCGTCCGCTCGACCGGCTCATCATCCAGGATCTGGCCGGAAAAAACTTTCTCAAGTTTCGTCTCGGCCTTCATGATCTCCAGCTCGACACGGTTGATCCATAGTCTAGTAGACTCTACCAGATCTTTGATGTCAACCGCTTCTGGGATACCTATTTCGGACTGATTGATTAGCTTCTCCTCCAGGCCTTGCGACTCATCGACTATGAGAATAGAAGGCTTCTGGATGGATCGATCAACCAAAATTTTGTCGCGTGTGGCTGCGCCTAGATCCGCCGCGAGAAACCTGTCCTTCTGGGCTTGGTATTCGCAATGTGGGCAGGTCTTGCGCCTCTCCTTGGACGGCACCGGGCAGTCCACCGCCAGGCCGCTCTTGGCTTTGCTACATCGATAATTCGCCCTTCCAAGCAGAGAAACTATGCCTAGCTTATCGTCGTTGGCTAGCTGCCCTACGAGTCCCTTCTGGGGCGTCGTATAGATCGCGTTCCATCCCTCGTTCTCTGCGATCAGTGCCCGGCAAAAAACCGTTAGCATCAAGCTCTTGCCCGTGCCCGTGGGCGAATTCAATTCTATGATCCTCTCGCCTTCCCTGGCCCGCTCCAGGAGCGCCTCGATAGTCGCGGCTTGCCCTGGCCGAAAGGAAGGATAGGGATTGAGATCTTCAATGGTCGACAACGTATTGCCCTCCAGCCGCCAGGGAACGGATCGCATCGCTGAGCGATGCCCTTATTCCGCGTTTCTTCATTTCGTCTCTTTCTTTCGCAATAATTCGATATGCGTCGTCATCAATATTTACTTGTGGCATACTTGATGATATGGGTTATTAGTATTTATAACTTATCGTTAAAGATATACCGAAACACTTAAATACTCGTGAGTGTATGGTAGTGGTGTCGATGGCGCGGCCTGGTTTCGGGCCGAGAAAGGCCGAAGACGAAAAGGAGATGAAAAGAAATGACAGTATTCGACGAAATGGAAAAGGACGCAGAGCAGACAGGATTTTGGAAGCCCGTTGTCGGAATGGTCAACAAAATCAGGATCATTACCGATCCCGTGAAAGGCCAAACAGCATTCAAGACTGGTGAGCAGCGGGATCAGTACCAATTCCTGGTAGCTACCGCTGAGAACCCTAAGCAGCCGGTGCTTTGGGGAGTCATGGCCAAAGGAGCACTTCAGCAAATTGTTGCCATTGTCAAGGCCAACAAGCTCCCCAGCCTGGTCGGGGCTACCCTCCAAGTCATGGTGACGGGCGAGGGAATGAACCGGAAGTATGTGATCCTGCCAGTCGAGCTGCCCACGCCGGCCAATCAGGCGGCCATCGCCCAGGAGTTCCCCCTAGCGACCCTGCAAAAAGAATTCCCGAAGCTTTGGGGGCTGGGCACAATCCCGCCCGCCTAAGGAGGGAAAATGTGCAATGGCATAGCGATCATAGCTCTACCCACCAAAGATGGTGGGATAGAGGTTTTTTGCGATCTCGATAATGGATCGCATGACCAGCTTCTACACAAATATGTAGAAGTCGAGCGTCACAACGACGCTATCAAGGTAGAGTATATTTTTCCGGGCGAGCTTCGACTAGATTGCCCGGACAGAGAATGCCGGGAAGCGGCGATCGCAACCGGACTGGTTGAGTTGGTCGGATTTCCGGGCGTAGTCCGACTCAAACCCGGCACGCTGGCCGCGATCGCCGCCAAATTGCCAGTTATCCCGGACTGGCCAAAAAAATTGATGCAAATGGCGAACCTGCGCTGGGCGGACCTGATCGGGGCGGACTTGAGCGGGGCGAACCTGCGCTGGGCGGACCTGCGCTGGGCGAACCTGCGCTGGGCGGACCTGCGCTGGGCGGACCTGATCGGGGCGGACTTGAGCGGGGCGGACCTGCGCGGGGCGGACCTGCGCGGGGCGGACCTGCGCGGGGCGAACCTGATCGGAGCGGACTTGAGCGGGGCGAACCTGAGCGGGGCGAACCTGAGCGGGGCGATTGGAATCCCGCCCACCTGAATTTTTTTTTCGTCTTTTTAAAAATAACAATTGTTATCAACACAACCAAAAAATAATTACGCGATCCGCTCCCACTGCTTCCGGATCGCTTCCTCCGTCCGCTCCAACGTCCTGCAGCAGAATGCCAGGCTATCGATGCACAGCTTTCCATATGCCCTATGCTTCAGCCACCGGCAGCAATTCTCGTATGTCTGGTCCGCCTGGTAGGCCTCCCATAGGCACACAGGCTCGTAGCAGAACATCTCATCAACTGGCTCGCCCGCAATGGCCGCCGTGCAGATGATCATCTCCAGGCAGGTACAGCCGGTGGAGGCATGCTTGCAGGGCATCATTTCCGGCACCTCCTCCCCAGAGCTTTTCCCGCCTGCCAGATCTCGTCCCTCTTCGGCACGTAGTGCCTCGGAAAAATGATGAGCGGCCCCAGCCACTTCCTGCGAATATTCCTCATGTGATCCCTGCCCACGCCCGATGCTTCAGCCAAGCGCAGCACTTTTCATAACTCTGGTCTGCCTGATATTCCAGCCAGAGACGCTGACACTCCCCCCACGCAATCAGAGTTGACAGATACATTTCAAACATCCTCCAACAGTGGACTATCCCGAGGAAAGCCTTCCGCTCCTCTGCTCCTAGAATGACAGGCTCGGGCGGCTTCGGCGTGGCCTTGATGAGATTGCTCTTGGATCGCTTGGTCGTCACGTTCCCGCCTCCCTGACATTTTTTAGAACTCTTTCAAGACTTTCAATGCAAGCCCCCCAAATCGGCCTGGGATCCGACTGCAAGGCAAAGAGAATAGTATCCAGCCTGTCCAGGTCACCTGGCTGAATCTTCTCCAGCGGGATCCGGTCGGTCGTCTCGATGAGCGCGGCCTGTAGGGAGATGGTCCGGTTCTTCTCTGCGATCAGATCCATCTGCGCATCGCAGCGTGTCGTCAGGATCTTGATTACGGCCTCGGCACTCATAGCTGGCATCTGCTCAGCCATGCCCTGCATGGCGGCGGCTTCGGCGGTGATCATGTCGACCAGTACCCCGACTTCCGCTGCGCCTGCTCCCACTCGGCCCGCTGCGCTATGCGATCGATATTGTGTATTTTTTTCGATTTCACCCACGGGTCGTCAAAAAACCCGCATGTACTGCCGCCCTTCGCGCCTTTCTTTTGGCTCATGCTCTCGCCTTCCAGTAGTACATTTTCAGAAGCACTTTTAATGGTGTAAAGTAAATTGTACAGTCGCTCACTCGACCACCTCGACCCGCTCAATTCCTACAATCTGCCAGCCGCCGCCTCTCCGATAGCGTCGGTAGTGGCCGGAAATCTGCACCCGCTGCCCCACCCTGGCGGCCATCCCCGGCCCATATTCCCGTGGCAGCCAGACGTGGTCCCTCCGCATGCCGTTAGAGCATGCGACCTCGTGCAGAATTGGATGTCCTGATGAGGATACACCAGATACCAGGCCGGTGAAAATGAGGCTCATAACCGCCGCTCCACAAAAACGACATCGACATCCTTTGCCGCAACCAACGCGGTAAGCTGCTCGATATCGGCTTCCAGCTCCGCAATGCGCTTGGCCTGTGATGCAATAGCGGGTGAATTCCAGCTTTTTGCAAATTTTTCTAAATGGCATCCCATCATAATGACGAATGGGATCTGCCCGCGCTCTTCTTCCGGGAAATCCAAGAGAATCTTCTGCAATCCTCCGACCCATGCAACTA
The DNA here is from genome assembly GCA_023228245.1 of Candidatus Pacearchaeota archaeon. Next base: position 6,677 of record JALOBN010000069.1, on the reverse strand, counting down.
GCTCTGGAGTGCCAAAGCTCTCGACCGGCTCAGATACAATCCTCTGCAGCCGCTCGATCTCATCCAAGGCGGCTGAAAACGCGTTCATGATTTTTTCGGGTAGATAGAACCCCGGAGCACCCTCAGCATGTATCGCTCGGGCATTCTTCATATCGAAAGGCGGACTCATGGCAGCGCCCCCGTCACATTCCAGAAACAGCCGAACGTATTCGCCAGGATGCTAACATTTAGATCATCACCTGCGAACGAAAAATTTTGGAAGCCTTGCCCGGTCGAGTTGCCAGTGATGGACAGCGAGACTGCCTGCCCGACAACGGTCGCTGCCAAAAAGCATGCTCCGGCGCAAATGGCCCACCAGAGCAGTAACGCGGCGTCACATGGCCTCATGCGCGCCTCACATAGTGCTCGTCTCCGAAGCGGAACGATTGCCAATCGATCTCCGCTTGCTCGTTCCTGATCAGCCACTGCAGCTCTTGGACGCGCATGCTGGCCAGATCCATCCTGAGCTGTGCCTCACCTTTCTTGACTCGCGCGGCCTCGACCGCTGCCAGTTCCATCGTGCAGCCATTTTTCAGCTCTGCTGCCCTGGTTTCTGCATTCTTCCCGATTATTGCGCCAGATAGCATCAGGCCCGCTTCCCTGATCTTCAGAGCCTCTCGTGCCTTCAGATCCTCCTCCGAAACTTCATGCAGCTCTGTCCTGGCAGTCCTGAGATCCTTGAATGCTCGTTGGATCTGCTCTTCTCTGGTTACTGTTTTTTCGCACATTCAATTCACCTTCTTCTGAAGTGCCGAGATTGCCGCGTGGCTGCCGCGAACTTCAATGTCCATATCACCGTCGGACGCACCGACCGCGAACGGAAACTCAATCTCAAAAGGCGGTTGCAGGGCTTCGGGAAACTCTCCGATCCTCAGCCCCATCCCGACCAGCCTCCGCGCTGCCTCCTCGACCGGAAACGCCCGGCCATTAAGCTTGACATTCATTTTTCTCCATCCTCCTCATTTCGCGGTCTATTGCCTTTCGGACGATCTCCGAAAAATTGACCTCCTGATGAGCCGATAGCCACTCATCCTGAAACTGCCCAATGCTGGCAGACCTTATATATCGGGTCGATTTTACCATGTATGTGTGTTATGACTATTAGTATTTATACCTTACGAACGGCATGTAATACTAATAGTCGTAAGTTATATATACTAGCGCCGCCCTATAGGGTATTGCTGAAATGCGAGGTTGAGAGAAATGTGCCAAATGCCATATGAGTTGGGGCATTGTGCCCAGAAAGATGAGAATTCAGAATATGCATACTGCGCGTGTGGTGCGCTGTGGATCGTAGAAAATGGCCAATACAAGTCATGCAACGAGCTAGCAGTGCGAAAGTGCGAGGAGGTGGCCTAGATGGCCAACGTTTCGGGTGTTCGTTTCGTCATGTCCTCGTTTGGACGTGGTTGCAACGGCGGATCGCTGCTGTCATACGGGGCAGTGGTATCTGTAGAGAATCCATATGGAGACGCGGAAAAGTACTTTCTCGTCATCGATCAGATGACGCATGAGAAAAGCGGAAAGTATGAAAACATTCCGCTGAAGGAGTATGAGGCTCTTTGTGACTTGCCGCGAGTGAGGCCTAAGCAGATCTGCACGACCCACGACGGAGGGCCGGATTGGCCGGATTGCTACGCAGGCCATTTCGCCTGGATTCTAGTTCTGCCAGATGGCAGGTGCATCGGCATGCTGAATGCCGATATGGACGGCAGAGGAGAAACTATGTACCTGAAGGGTCACGGGGTGGCCTAGCCATGCCCGCCACCTTCGAGGGGCACGCCAGCCTCGACCTGGAGACCTGGCTCTGGCATCGCGACCACCCCGGCCAGCTCAGCCGCCTGGCGAAAGACGCAATCCGCCGGGGGATCGCCCTGGACTCGCTGCCAGACAGCTTGCGAGACGATGCCCTTGAGGCGGCCACGGCGAAATTCTTCGGCGAATATCCCCTCAGCGATGACTATATCGTCATCGGCCAGGAGCTTACCTTGCATGAGGAGGCTGACGCTCGCGACGATGTAGATATGGACGCCGATGCGGAGCGGCTAGGCATACCTCCCGCCGGGTTCCTGGATACGCTCAAGGAGCTATTCGATCTGGAGTTGGAGATGCAGATGCGAAAGCGGGCGGTGCTGCGAAATGCCGGCATACCCTGATTATATTGATTACCGTAATCTATATATACTCAGGCGTGCTAGTAGGGTATACTGAAAAGGTGACTAAAGATGAGAAAAAATACATGCTCTGGATGGAAACAATATCCTGAATGGACTCATGAAATAGAAAAGAACACCAACGGTGACGCGATAGGTTGTCATCTCGCGGATGGATCACAGAGCTGGAACTGCTCTGGATGTCGATACCGGGACGCCGGGGAGATGCCGGTGGTGGCCTAGTGCCCCGTCCGAAGCTCTTCGGGAAGGCCCGGATCTTTCGGCTGGAAAAAGAGGATGATCCGCCCTTCGACGCGCTGGCGGTGGCTGGTGGGATGACTGGCAGCGAGCTAGCCAGGGCGATCATCCGCGAGAAAATCAAGGAGAGTGAAAAGAAATGATCATTGAATTTCGCGAAGGTTGCTCTCTGGAGATCGCCCATATCGGCACCAGGGAGGAGATCGAAATGGAGATCCTAATCGAGTGCGCACAACGCGCGACAGATTCTCTGGCCGATATTGGTCGGGTGGTATATACGGTGTTCTCCGATGCATTCATCGCGCTCGGGAAAGCCCTCTGCGAGATCGGCGAAAATATGAAGGCCATGATATGAAATTGATACTATCGATATTGGCGGCGCTGCTTCTGGTAGCGCCAGGAATCGCAATGACAGATACTCAGGCGGCCTACCTGAAGGGCTTCCAGGCGGGATACGATATGCGCGCCCTCTGGCAGGATGACGTTGCCGCCTACAATGTCGAGGCTTCCGTCTTCAACGCATCCCTCGCGGCCAACCTAAACGAGTCTGAGGCAGCCGCCTTCATGCTACCCCTGGCGGCAGAGCGGATAGCGCCGGTGCCGGTCATCTTCAACACGAGCATTCCAGTTGGGGAGCTGAGGAAAGTATGAAGTCGATTATCCTATTTTTTGTGGGCCTCATAGCCATTCTTTCCGCGGCTTCGGCTTACACTGATTGTCAGCAGGCCATGTACGACGGCACACAATTGAGCTGGAAGATGGCCACGGCCTACGCAGCCCAGGATGTTCCGACCTACAATGCCCTGGTCGATCAGTGGAATGCATGGGTCCGGGCCAACTTCGGGGAGGATGCCAGCATGCTCCTGTCACCGTTGACCGGGCCGGTGGATCTTTCGAAGCCTTATCTCCTCGCCAACAACACCACGCAAGGCGGCATGGTGCATGCTATCGATGGATCGAATACGGCCGGGGGCGCTAAGTACACAACCAACGACATGAACCTGCTCCCAGATCCGAAAAATATCAGCCAGATCAAAACCGAAGGCGGGCAATGGCTGGGCGGGATCTAATCGTTTCCTTTTGCATTTTTTTCTACATCGAGCAACAGCCTGATCCTGTCTGCCCTTATTCCCGCCAGCCGATAGGCCCTCTGGGCGTCGCTCATTTTCGGCTGGAGTTCTTGTAGCTTCTTTTTGATCTGATCTGCTTTCCGTGACCCATCCTTGTATTCGGCTAGATCCCCGGCTAGTTCCTGCTGCGTGTCTTCGATCTTTGCCAAATCCTGAAACGCTTTCTCTAGATCGTCGAAAGCCTGATTCACGTCTCCCGCGTTTATCATATATATTCACACCTTTTGTATATAACACAAAGCATAGTAAAACGGCAAGCTATCCACAGCATCCCCCGCGAAGATCGTGCCTTCCGCTGCGCTGTGACCATGAGCGGTGCCACTGCCCGCGCTGGCCGTACTGCCCGACGAATACACACTGCTGCTAGTACTATAGCCCTCCGAGGTGGCAGAATTTGTCGCTCCCCCAGACCCGCCGTACTTGTCTTGGAATGGGTGCCTGTGGGATGCAATCTCGGCAGTCGTCAAAGAGTGCCCGGTAACTGTGATCGTTCCGGCTGCTGTGAATGTTGCCGATCCGCCTGTATCTCCGACCGAATAGCTAGATCCTGTCCCGGCCCCAACGGGAAATTTTCCCCTCAAATCAATGGTGCCCCCGGTGCCGTCGCATAGGTGCCAGCCAGACGGAATGCTGCCGGTTGAGCCATACCAGAGAATTACCAGACCCGCAGGGACTCCGAGGCCTGCGAAAGACGCTGCGTGTAGGTTTCCAGTGGACTTGTAGATGAGATCAGCATCGGCACCGGAACCAGCGCCATCATTGCCAGCGTACCAAAACGTGCTCTGCATCTCGGCCTGTGTATAGTAGCTGGCATCATGAGTATGCGTGGCTAGATAGCTAGACGACTCCGTATATATAGTCTCGAAGTTGTCCATGACCGTCGTAGTGACGAAATCCCCCGACGCCCATGAATTGTGATTTTTTGTGTACGCCATCCGATCACCTCACGCATACTTCATGATATAATATAGGCTGTGATATTTCGGGCGAGGATTGATTGCAGCCAGGGTCGCCGTGCTTCCGGCATGTGTGTGGGTGCCATCACCCGATGCCTGCGCCAGAATGGCAGTCGATCGGCTGGTCAGAGCCAGCGATGATTGGCTTCCGATATCCCCTTGCCATATATTTTTTTGATTACACAGCTCTTCGAATGTGTGGTTATGGGCTGGGAGTTCTGTAGTTGTGAGCTGATGATTTCCGACTGTGACTGTTCCCGTAGGCAAAATGGTGCCATCGTAAGTAGCCGGTCCGCCCGTAGCACCTACTGCGTAGCTCCCACCGGCGCCAATCACGAACCTATCTCTCATATCTGGCGAAGCCTTTCCACCATACGTTCCACCATCACAGATGTGCCATCCAGTGGGCACAGCGGCATCTGTGCCGGACCAGATCATGATAGCGCCGAGCGGCATCACCGAGGCCACCAGGTCGGAGAAATGCTGCCCATCCAGCTTGTCGGCATCGAAATCGGTGTAGAATGCTGTGGTGAAGAAAGCCGCATCAGAGGCAGTCTTCGTATAGTACCTAGTATCGTGATTATGGGCGTCCGCATCCTCTTTTGTAGCATCCCACTGAGTTTCTATATAATTCCAGGCCTTGCCAGAGGACAGATGGGTGAGATCTGTGGCAGACCACGGATCGTGGTATTTCGTGTAGCTCATGGAATCAGCTCTTCATGATGGCGCAAATCGCATAGTAGGGCGGCTTCTTGTCCTGGCTATCGGTACCATCCCAAGAGGCCGAATGTGTATGCGATCCACCATCCCCGGTGTATCCGGTGTAGTTGGTATTGTCGGCGATGGTACTCGCGTACACAGATCCCCCCGAGGTCGAACTTTCATACGATGGGTAGCTAGGATAATAATCAGTAATCGATCCATGCGTATGTGTTGGGATTTCATCTGCTGTCAGCGCATGCCCGGCTATCGTGATCGTGCCGGTGGTGGTGACGGTATCCGCGCCACCCGTATCTCCTTTGCTGTAGTGACTACCAGCTCCGACTATGAATCGATCTCTGAGGTCTGGCGTCCCATTCAGGCCATTGCAGAGCAGCCAGCCAGAAGGGATGCTTGCCTCACTGCCAGACCACCAGCAGATCACGCCCGCAGGCGATCCAGCTGCAATGATTTGATCTGCGGTGTAGCCATCCAATTTTTCGCATATTAGCCCAGTGCCGGTTCCGTCATTCGCGGGTGTAAAATACTTGGCGGCTGCTTGTGCTTCGGTGTAATAGTTGGCTGCGTGAGTGATAGCATCGATATAACTTACCGCCGATCCATACATCTCTTCGAGATTATCGAGCGCAGTGAGTTTGGCAGTCGTGTCCATCGAATGCTCTCGCCAGACGGTCTTAGTGTAGCTCATGCTGCCCCATTGATATATGTCGCGTTCACTTGGTAACTTTCCAAAGAGCTTTTCAACCTGTTGAAGTTTGCTCGGAAAAGCTCGACCCCGGAACCATAAGCGAGGGTCGCCGAATCCCCGCCCCAGAATACAACCTCGTCTATCTCACCAACTGCCTCGGATGGCGAAATAAACGAATATGAATGAAATTCATCATCTTCTGTAATGTCCGGCGCGCTTGTGTGTAGCTTGCGAAAAATGCAAGCCCCATCACGCCAAAACTCGATATGGAGTGTTCGGTCTTCCTCTTCGAAGCAGGGCCAAGAGTCATCCGATACCATCAACCCTGCACCGATAGCGGCGACCGTGAACGGATTGGGTCGATCAATCGTCTCAAATGTGTGAGAAAAGTTATAAAGTTTGGTCACGCCAGTCGAGTCAGCTACGCCTTCACTGACCGTATATTGGAGCTGGATCTGCGAATTAAGAAAGTTTTCCCAGTCTTCTTGAACTGGGCCGTGCACCGCCTGGACAGCGTACTCTGTGTCCCCGTCTTTCACGCTCTCGTTCACTGAGCAGATCAGGATATCTTCATTGATGCCCTGATAATTCCATGCCTGCAAGACCCCGGCAGCCAGCCCGGACCGGCGCGTCTTGTAGCTGATCTGGATGCCATCGACGCCGTACTCTGTGAGCTTCGCATTGGCATACTCACCGGCAGCGGTGATCGACTCAGAGACTCATCTACCGTGAT
>JALOBN010000068.1 GCA_023228245.1 Candidatus Pacearchaeota archaeon | reverse complement strand
CTTCGCCTTTGCGGTGAATCTCACAGTTCAAAGTTTTGTCAACTTGCCAGGCTAAAAGATGCTCTATAACCCGCCCAGAAGTATCGACGACAGGGAACCACCTAGAAGGCGCGATGGCCTGAGCATGCGGTAGGCCCGCCTCATCCAGATATGCCTTTATTGGCCCGGTACCAAATCGAGATGTATCGATCAGGGCTTTATATGCCTCTGGAAACAGCGATGTATCAAGAATGAGCTGATCAATCGCTTTCTGGTTGCTTTCGGATACCTTGATTTCTGGCAGTTCGCCTATCAGGAGATCAGGCCACAGGGTCGATAGCCTGCGATGCCAATTCAGGCACATAACAATTTTAGAATGTTCCGCTGCATTCTCATGGAACAATCGCAATAGGCCGGTATAAACCGCCGTATGATTGCCATCGAAAAGGTTTTCATTCTGCTTATAGAGGGTCAGCCTTGTCTTTTCGGCATCAGGAGGCCATCGCAAACCTTTTTGCAAGATCGAATCTACATCATAAATCATAATATTTGCCCCATTTGCCGTAAGACTTTTGCCGCGTATCTTGCCCCATACCTGAAGGCATCCGAACCATGATCAGCCGCGCCAGTGCCGCCTTTCAGGTACATATCTTTGCCCTGCGCTTGTGCCTTCGGATCCCAGAGCAATTCGTTAATACTGCGAATTGTAACCGGGCAATTGTGCCGATAGATCTTGCATTTTCCCAGGCTCAAGATGGTGGTCACATCCTCTATGCCGGGCATAATGCTGTTATCCGCCTGGTGTGCACCTATCAGGTTCGGTCTGGTCTGCGCCGCTCTTTTCAGATCCCTTATGAACCCGTTTTCTTCGGGCGGCACCAGGATCTTTTTTGGAAACACCGGCTTACCATTCCAGTTTATGAGGCGGGCCATATCCTCGATGTAATCGGGATTACTTTTTTGCTTCTGCTCTATGGCAGAATCCCAATTAAATTCGTTCAGGATGTACCAACAACCACCAGACAGGCCCCAAAGTTGGGCGATAAATGGGTTGCTAATGCCGTAATCAAGAGATACTAGATATTCTACGAAGTGATCAGGGACGCGATCAACTACATAGCCGGCATGGGGATCATCTGAAAAGAAAGAGAATACCCTGCCTTCTGCCATTACCCACAGGCCAAGGATGTTTCTATTGTAGAAAACTGACCCCTTCGGCCATCGTCTCTCGTATCTAGCTCTGGTCTTGGCGGATAACGAAAGGTTGTCATCCATCAGGAAATGCAGATGCAAGAGCTGTTTTTCTTCCAGCTTTTGCAGGTAATCTAAATAAAACCAATGGTTTGCGCCTTGTGGATTGCAGTTATACCAGAGCTTCGCATCCTCCAGGGAGCAACGGCCTTCGGCAGTTTCAACGAAACTGCGTGGCATAAGTTCAACCTGGTCGAAGTAGAAGCCGCCGCCGGTGAAACCTAATACCGGGTCTTGGCTTCGTTCGTTGTTGCCACCAAACAGATAAAATTTATTAACTCTCCTGCCTTTGGAGATCTCTAAATGGGGCTCTTCCGCGCTCCGGTTATCCTTGATCTTGTAACCGCGCCCTGGCAAGACTCTCTTCAGAGGGCCAATGACATTTCGCCGGAGGGCCCCAAGGGTCTTCCCGGCCATGCCAAGTGTTTCATTGTTGTATGTCTGCATGCCCCAATCGATGAAACTTACCGATTCGGGGAGAGTCTTGCCCGCCCTGATAGATCCATCCAGAATTATGCCGTCATAATCACTTACGCCGCTTTCTGGCAGCCACCAGTTCATCACTGACCGCTGCTTGTCGCTCAGTGGCTTCCATTGAAACAGGGCAGGCGTCTTTCCAGTCATTTTTTGCCGTCACTCTGACGGCCTCAATATAACCGTCTGATTCAGTTTCGTTCGTATCATCGAGTATGGTTTTTCCCATCAACCCGAGTGCCCTTATCGCCGGCTCCAAACAGTTTGCAGCTGCTTGATAATCGCGAGATGTTTCGGCCTTGCCTTCTGCCTTCTCGCTCAAGCTCTTGCATCGCTCATAGATCTCATTAATGCGATCTTCGACCGCGACCTTATGCCGCTTCTCGATTATATCCGTGAACGTCCCTGGATTGGGCGGCTGCATGCGCCCAGGATACTTGCCAACATGCCCCATGTGAGCATGCTTGCTTATTTCCCGCCAGGCTTGCTTTCTATTGATCTGCTTATCGTATTTGCGGGCGATGGCGGCATAGGACATCTCGTGTGTTAGGTCGAGGTCGATGGCGCGGCGGATGTCGGGATCTAGGGCGCAAATACGGCAATAGGGGGCAATCTTGGATTCCTTCTGATTGTTAATATTTTCATTGACAATAATCGGTTAATGAGGTGGGAATGGCAGCTAATCAGATCGCTAAAAGAATTTGGGATTTGACCCAATCGGGCCTCGTTTTTACGTCCGACTCCCAAAACCTCAGAACCTTATACCCCGCCTTTCTCATGTAAGCGTCTTGTGATAGGTCTAGTTTATTTCGTCTAAGTTGGCGATCCGAGAACGGTGCATAATCGGGATGACAGTGCCAATAGTTGCCGTCCCACTGGATAACGAGTTTTGCCTTTTCTACCAGAACATCAACCAAGAACTTCTTAAACATCGGTGCTTGTTCTTGGTAATCAATTTTCAGATCGTCTAGTATTGTTTTTCCTGCCAACTCCAGCTTATTTAATCCGTTCTTATGGGCTTGTGCATAATTGCCTTTAAGAGAGTTTTCTAGTAATCGGCCTTTGTCTTGGTTTCTGCATTCCATCGAGCAATAAGTAGGATTTGCCTGGGTAATCCGGCTCGGACTCCAAGTAAAATCTTTGTTGCAGATCTTGCAGGTGAATTTATGCCTGTCCTTTCCCTGATATTTATTAGCGCATTCCAATGAACAAAACGAATTTTTGTGGTGCTGAATAACAATACAATTGCTTTTGTATGATTCCTTGCCACATTGCTCACATTTAATAACCTTTCCAGTTTTTCGTCTTAATGCAGAACATGTTTTGGAGCAGTATGTACCACCAACCGGATTCCCTTTTTTATAAAACGATTTGCCACAAACCGGGCAAACTCTGGTAGCGCCGCTATGTTCCTTTTGGAATTGGTGGCTACACGGCGCACCACAGAACCGGGTTTTGGCATGTGACAGCTGAACCGTGAAAGGTTTGCCGCACTGCTCGCATATTTTATCTACGTTTGTATGCGCAATCTTACAATCCCAACTGCAATAAATAGCGCATTCGTTTCGTTTTTTCCCGTTTACGTGAAAGGTCTTTCCGCAATGGATGCACGTTTTATCTGTCATTAGTTTAACTAGGTATCTTATTGGATATAAGACTTTCGCTTAAATCGGATTGCTTCGGGCCGATTCGTTTTAATTCAGCTTCAACCCTAGAGCGACAGATATCAATGTATTCTTTTTCTTTTTCAATTAGGATATAGTGAAAGTTCTCTCTTATGGCGGCGATTGCTAAAGTCCCACTGCCACCGAAAGGATCAAGAATAACACCATTTGGGGGGCAAATTAATTTACAAAGATACTGGATAAGCGAACTTGGTTTTGTGGTACAATGTGTATTGCCTTCGCCTCTATCCGATTTTGACGCTTTGGCATAATAAGCGAATGCCGGGATATCTTCTTCTGTGAATGGGCAACACTGGAAGAAACGAGCAGGCGTTCCTTGATCGGAAAATCCAGATGTTACGTTATTGCCATACTTCCCAAAGCAATTATAACCTTCGTGGTTATCGGCGTTGCTATTATGTCTTAACCTATCACTGCTTTTGCTTTCGCCCGCCTTCGCAAATTGCCAGCTCGGACAGCTGGGATGGCAGTCCCAGGATTCGACTTCTTCCATGCCATCGGCATCAGTATATCCTACTCGATGCTGAGTACCATATGGGTGGTAAATTCCGTTATCACTTTTCCTTGAGCAAACATGATCTAGCTGGCTGCCTTTCACTTTCTTTGTTCCTATCCTCTTGCATAGCGGGGAATGAGACCAGATGAGATTTGCGGGGAAACGGCCCAAGGCAGACGGATTTGCCACAAAATCAATATCGTTTATGCCGAATTTACCAACATTTTTTTCTTTGCGCTCACCCGTATTATGGCGAGGTGTCAGTTCAGCAGTTGCTATCCTGCACCCATCTATGTTAATCCCGCCGACCCCCCACCTGAGGACATTCGCCGCAATTGTGGGCTGATCGAGCGGCTTCCGGAAGAGCCACCAGTCTTCGTGGCTCGGCTTAAGAGCTGTCCCAAATCCGGCCCATTGAATGGCGGCAGGAGTGGCGGGAGCGGTATCATATTTTCCATCATCTTCTCCTCGATAAAGCACGTTCATAGATCGAAGCGTGTTGGTAGCTTTTCGGCCAGGAGAATGATGACGCGATGGGCCTATTACTTCCCTTTCCGCCCCGGCCATCTTGTCAATCGCCTTGCTGATATCAAGACTTTTTGGAAACCCCGACCCAAACACATGTGCTATCTTATCTCTCGGCTCCCATCCGGCATTCTCCCAGGCCATGCCTGTCCAGTGGGATGTCCGAGGAAGAGCCCAAACGAGAGCATGGCCGCCGGGCTTAACGACCCTCAGACAGCCAAAGGCTATCTCTTCCATCCAGGCGATCCACTTATCTCGCCCGCCTTTGTCTTTGTCCCATTCCTTACCCATGAAGGCGATGCCCGCAGGCGGATCTGTCACAATTGCGTCTATAGAATCCTCCGGAATGGCCGGCAGCTCTTCCAGGCAGTCCCCGCAGATAACCGTGTCTAGCAATGGAAAATCACCTAAAATAACAGGAATGACCCTGGCGGGGATTGAACCCGCCAAGGCATAGCGTAGTACCTTACCTGCCGTCATCGGCTCGCCAAATCGACGGCTTGCTTTGAATGGATCTGTCACCTAAGAGATGACTATGATGTCTTACCAGTAGCCCCAACCACGATCTTTTGTCGGGGTCAACGTCTCACCAAATTTCTTAAAATATTGCTTCTCGTTGTGGCGGAATTTGCGCCTTGCCTCGCGGTTCCACCAAGACGGCGCGTGTTCCCAGAATTGCCAATAGGGGTTATAGGTATGATATTTATTATTTTTGAATGATTTAGACATGGAATTGGACAATATCAATCGCTATCAGCAAAGTGGTTTATACATAGAACTATATCTAATTTGGACAAATTTGAAATTTTAATACAGAAACAAAAGTATATATAGTTTTGTTCTTGCATTAAAATATAAAGCCCGACCGCCTCGTACTTCCTCTCGTAGCTAACATGCAACATCATCGTTTTCCGGAGCGAAGGAAAAAAGATTTCTTACTTGGCTGAAGCACCTATAAACGGCTCTTGCAGGGCTTGAACCTACGACCTCCGCATTAACAGTGCGGTGCAATCTACCAACTGAGCTAAAGAGCCATATTGGGAATGATGGGCAGTCTACACCGATCTCTGAACATTCCCTTGATCGGCTGTGCTGCCCGGCCAAATGTAATAGGCAAGATGTCCGGTCCTGCCTATGATGGAATCTGTCTCATCAAATGGTTCATTGATGGATTAGGATGGAGGCGGTCCGCATTCAGTCAGCCCCGGCATCTTTCCAGGTTCGCTAGCGGAAGTATGTAGACCAGATTTAACGGCGTTATTTGTCTATCGCCGCCGCCTCATAATGGGGAGCCGCCGTCCCTGAACCCCGTAGGGCGCGTTGAGCATATGACGGCAGCGAGTGATAGATAGATCTAGGGATATATAGATCTATCGCTCGATAAGATTGATGCCAGGACTTATGCCGACTCCTCCTCGGAGGAAATGTCTTGCCTGGCATAACTATAATATTCTTCTTGAGGCAAATCGCGGTCTTGTGGCTCATCTAGCTCATTGGCTAGAGTAAAATTTGCAGACAGTAAGCCGCAAGATTTGCATTGCTTGAAGCCATGTGCATTGAATGCCACCTCTTCGCCACACTCATCGCAGTGTGTCGCGACGAAATAGCGATGTACTTCGCCATGCTCGTTGTATTCTTCCAGCATGTGCTCGACCCGTTGGCCTACTTTGCTTTCATTGCCAACTTTGGGATGGCAACCTATGACTTGCTGGCGGCGGCATAGGAGAAAATGTTTTTTGGCTTCGTGATTAGGAAAATTGATCAATATATGTCGATATTTTCCCTTCAATCTTAGGCGGCTATTTCCGTTGTTTTTCCGCCTAGTGGTCGAACTTTCCTTTTTGCTGCATTCCTTACAAATTAGCCTATATCCCCGCCCTCTTTTGCGGTTCTTATAAGCATTTTTGCGGCTTAATTTCGTCCCACAGACACGGCAACTAGGCACAATAGACAGCTCCTTAAGCCCGGTGGTAAGCCGGGCTCGATTATCCACCATGCAGCCACAGTATAAATAGGTTTGGATAATATAAATTTGATATTTGCCTAGGCAGGACAGAAAAGAGGTTAAATGTGAGAACCGATCTCACAATGATTAACAAACTTCGGCCACTGCATGCGACCACCTGCCACCTCATATCTTCCCGCCAGCACATAGCCGAACGGCCTATAGGGGATTTCCAGCACATGCCGCTCTATCAGGCCCTTGCGCATGAGGCTGTTCAGGCGATGGGACAGGACGCCGCTTTCGATATGCAGTTGCTGCATGAGCTGCTTTTGGGTGATTGGCCGATCTGACATCACGGCTAATATTTCGTCCTGCGACAAGGGAGCCTCCACCATAGGTATTTCGCGTTGACATACGAAGCATCTTGCCGGGCAATTAGCCCCCGGGCAAGCAGGCCATGCAGCAGGCCAAGAGTGTTCTTATAAGTCCGCTTACCGATTGCGGCAAGCTGCCTGGCACTGATCGCATCATCTTGCTTGGACGGCAAGCTTGCCAACACCCAGGACTGCCCTATAGACTGACACTCCTGGGAGCAATAGGTGATGTGGTGGCGGCTCATGGCCTGACCACAGGTTTTACATCGATTGATAATTATCACCTATTCGATATAGATATGGGCACTCGCGCTAATTGTGGTCAGGCTTCCGGTTTCGCAGCCAACTTCAGAGGCAACATTGGAGAGCAACTTGCTCAAGCCGTAAGCATTTGCAGGCCACGCTTGTAACATATCATTGCTTCTTATAAAAGCCGTTAAATGCAATTGATCTCCTCTGATCAAGAACTCCAAGACCATCCAGCAAGGCGGGTGTTGGATGTCGTAATCGGAATCGTGCCAGAGCGAGATCACCGCGCGCCTGCTTTCTGGTTGAGCTTTCAGTTTGGCTATTAGAGGCGCGAGATGAGGCGCTATCCTTTGGCCGTAAATATACGAGAAGCCAGTTGGGTTTTCCGTGCCAATAATCTGATCTTGATAGTAGACTTCCAGCGCGGGGATATCCCAATTTGAACCAGATATGGGCCATCCGAGATCAGGGTTTTGCACCTGCAAAACAAGGTTCCTGATCTCTTTTGTGGTTTGCCCGTCCTCTGTGACGACTTTCTGGCCGAAACGATTGATCATTTCACATGCCCAACGCCATGCAGCACCCGGTGTCTCAAATGCTTGAATCTGGTTAGGGGTTATTATCATTTTGGCCAGAACTCCTTGAATCTCTCATATGTGGTCTTCAATCCCAGTGTCTTGCATTCTTCCGGCACCAGACCCAAATCCAGCGCCAGCATTTCAAGCTGTACCATCGCGTGCCCGATCTCAAGACCGATGTCAGCCATGTATGCAGCCGCGTCTTGGGGGGTCCGATGTGCCCGGACCAGCCTGTAACCGACCTGGGCAATTTCTTTTTGTAAGATAAGGGTTCGCAGTTCTGGTGTTTGGCCGTCTTGCTCGATGGAATGGAGAAGGCGGCATGTGGGTTCAATCATGTGTAAAGCTCCTTGTTGGTAATCAATCCAAATCATTCGCGGATTTATGGGCATCCAGCAGATCGCTCATATTCACGATCAACTCGAAACTATCATCAATTCCGAAAGCATTATCCAGCGCATCACCCAGACTCCAATAGCTATTGTAGTCATCTGCATGCTGATCGGACAGGATGATATAGACATCACCAAACCGAAAGCCGAAGGTCAAGAGGATCTTTTCAAGCATTGCTTCATCGGTTGCCCCGATCCCTTTCAGTTTGGCGAATAGTTCAGGATAACTGAATTTATATAAACCGACATCTGCGCCCATGTTTATGCTCCTTGTTGGTAACTAGCTAATCGCTTGCTTCAAAGGTTTATATCTTGCCCTCACAATCTGCCTATCCGCCCGCCAGACCCTGGGATGCAATGGCAGGCGGATGTGATGAGGTGGCCAAGGGCGATGTAGGCGGATCATGCTTTGGCCCTCATCCCATATACCATCGCTATCTTCTTGTCGATTATCGCGGCACGCTTGGGGCCAATCCCCGGCATGTCGCAAGGTTGCCTGGCAAATTCGCCTTTCGGCACAAAGCAGAGATCATATTCGGCTAATATCGGCTCAAGGATCTTCGGGCCGATTCCTTTGAATAAAAGGCTTGCAGCGGCTAGATCCCTCTCATTATCCGCCGGGCGGGGCCGATAGCCCATGAGGTTCCCGCCCACGAGGATCTTATGCGATGTAGAGAGTAGCCGTTTCCAGGGGGATGCCTTCCACCTCATGACGGGAATGCCCAAGGAATATGCTTGGGCCTCAAAATCCTGCAATCTGTCATTGTATGATGCTATCTGATAGCCAAGCTCCTTCCCTCGATATCTGGTCACTAAGGAGTCCTTTACGGCCATGTTGACATCCGCGTCATCTCCCAGGACCAGGATCATCGCAGGATGCCCGGCCTCTCTCATGGCCAAGACCTGTTGATACAGATGGCCATCCTTGCCTAGAGCGGAAGAAACATAATCAGCGGGCTCTTTAAGCTCTGCATTGAAAATGTTGTGTACCTTTCCAGATCCGCCGCATTTCATACAGTTCTGATAATTTGCATCGAGACCATCGACACAATACGGTTCTTTGCATATCGATTCTGTGCTAAACCGCAAGTCCACATCTATCTCCTGGAAGCTCGGCAGCATGAAGCGGTTATCCTCGGATATCGCCAGGGCAAGATGCTTGGCCCGATCTGAGCCGCGCTCATTTGGGCTAATGTAGACGGCTATTCTTTCCTGCATTTAACCCCCCACTCAATCTTATCGAGCATTTTCTGAAATTCCGCTTGCAACGAGCCCATTGCCGCGATTGCCTGCGAAGTATCACAGTTTATATATACATTCCATGCATGAGGCGGATCTAGCCAATTTGCTAACCGCCTGAGGTATGTGGCTATCGTTCCCTGCATTCTTTCAGCTCCTTGACCAGTATCGGAAACATGCGCAACGCATCCGATTTAGCCGCTAGAATCTTGCTCATGTCCCTGAAATGGTCTCTTACATCTGGGTATTCTCGCGTAAGTATTTCGGCAAGCAGTTCTGCCTGCCGGAGATCTATTTGCATCGGAACCTCACAACCCACACCATAAGGTTATCGAGATCGCCCAAGCCCAGTTTGTTAATCCGGCAGAAGGCTACGAGATATTCATCACGACTCAGATATCCTTCAGCTTTCGCATCTTCGTCTGATATGTCGAGGAGGTCTTCCTGGTAAACATCCAGGATCTCTAACTTCGCGAAATATTCTTTAGAGAGCATTTTGGTTTTTGCTAGATGGATAGCCCCGACGTTAGCATGTTTCCGCGCCCATATCCGGCGAGTTTGGGTTTTGGTGCCAGCTAGAATTGGCGCTACGTGCTCAGGCTTGAATAGGAGCATGCTCTTCCTCCTCTCTGATATCAGGCATCATCTCCTCAATCAGCTTGCGGCGGGCTTCTTCAGGAGTCATTTGAACCACAGTCGCCATCCCAGATGTGCCATGCTCTCTTGCAATTCCGCCAGCTCCTTCGTCTTGGCCTCAAGTTGCCGCTTGATTGCGTTTGTTTCCGCGTCTATGAATTGAGACAGATCGACCTCGACTTCCTTGAAGAATTCGATCTTTTCAGGAGGGACATCATACGAATATATCCATCCATTACCATCACATGATAGCGGAATGGCTCCGTTGCAGATCGCTTCCGCTAGAGAGTACCATTCGCGGTCTTTGGCAGAACATTTATAGAGATTGAGTTTCATGCAAGCAACCCCACAACATACGGCAAAGTTGGTAGTACAATCCAGTTCCAGACGGCCCATAAGAATGCAAACAGCACACCCAGCATGGCCCCATAAGCGACCACGACCAAGATAAATGCTAACAGCTCAGTATTCATGCTTCCTCCCGACTATCGCATATTTTTGAGCAATATACCAGACACTCATCTGGCGTAAGTACAATCTTCTTGACCGGGCAAGAAAAGTCCCTGCCGTTGCGGGCTAGGGATCGGTGGCGGCAGGGGGGAATCATTGACATTCCGGCCTCCAAAAGTTGTCTGAGTCATCTTCCAGGCCGGCCAGCACCAGACCACAATATGCCCGATGCTTGAGCCATCGAGTCATGTCGGAGAATAGCCCGGTGCGCTGGTATTCTTCCCAGAGACAGAAGGTCAAGCGGATACCTCCGTCCTGATCTCCTTGCTTTCATCCATGTAGATTTTGCCGTTCACCTCATCTACGTCATAGCATCCGCCCATGAGGTTGGGTTCCGCTTCCCGTGCGGCCATCATAAACACACACTTCGCCGCCATGAGGCCGGGCATTTTCTTCCAGTTGGGAGTTGTGCCGATCAACTCACACAACGGCATCTCCTTGCGGATCACCCGGCCATCGTCGTATTGCACTTCCGCCCACGCGCCCGTCAATTCCTCGCGCTTTGGGTTGTAGTAGTTGCCGCTCTTGAAGGCAACCACGCCCTCTTTGGACTCGACTATTATTCCCCGGATGGCCTTGAGGAACCCAGGCGCGTTGCAGAGCTTCTTAGCCACCAGAGTCTGACCGATCACAGTATATGCAGGTGGCTGGCCGCCGTCATCTCTCTGCTTTGGCTTGATTAGGAAGATTTCGCCTGGCAGGAACGGATTTGCCCCGATGTTTTTGGCAGTGACCGCGAGCATCATGAGATCGTCAGCAGTGGCATTCGGGCAGTGGACCAGATTAGCAATCATCTCGATAGAGATCTCAGGCATGTACCCGGGGACTTGCTTCATCAGGGCCATGATTTTTGTGGACTCTTCTGTGATCATGGGGGATTGCACCAGACCGGCCCTAATATCGCAAATAAGCATGGTTACCTTCTCTTTGAGATCTTTGTTCCTCGGGCAGTCTATTTGGCCCGCCTTGAGGCCCACAGTGGCTCGTGAGCCATCTGGC
>JALOBN010000105.1 GCA_023228245.1 Candidatus Pacearchaeota archaeon | reverse complement strand
CCTTCACCTCAAAGATGTGAACGAGGTGATCCCCGGGCTCCAGGTAGGAGCCCCCTCCCTTGCCATAAGCATTCACGATCATTTTGCCTCCTTGATCTTGTACTTGGCGAAAATCTTCTTGAACACGCCAGCCCAGGACGCCGGCTCGTAGAGGTTCAGGGCACCCGAGCGGTCCTTACCGATGGCGTTTTCCACAGCCCCGGTCACAAAGAAATAATCCAGCTTGTCGCCGTCCTCTTTCGTGACCATGCGGAACACCTCGTCGAAGTACCCGCCCACGTTCAGCGCCAACTTGCCGTTGATGCTGGGCGTGATGAACACCTCGCCCGTCCGCTCGTCCTTGGTCTGCGACTCTAGGCAGGTGAATATGATGTGGTAGGGCAGGTCGCGGAAGGCGCGGATCATGCGGGTCATGCGGGTGGCAAGCAGCCCGTAGTCCTGCATGGTCATCAGATCCTCGTACACCTTCCCGATGTCCGAGCCCTTGAGGTTGGGGCGGTCGAACTTCACGATCTGCTCTTTGGCGAGCTCGTTCACCTCGGTGAGGCTGTCGATGAAGATGCACTTGTACTTTTCTTTCATCTCGGGAGCCAGGAGCCGCTTGTAGGTCTCTAGCAGGTCGGCGAAGGTCTCCATCTCCCACACGGTGTAGTTCATGCCGGCGAGGGGCAGAAGTCCGCTTTCAGCCGAGATGACCAAGGTGGTCTCGGGCTTCAAGGTCTTGACGGTTGACGTTTTGCCCTTGCCAGTGAGACCGTACAGCAGGGCCTTGAATGAAAAGTCCTGCACGTTGGCGGTGGTGGATTCCTTCATTCCTCCACCTCCCCGCGCTCCATGTCGGCGTCCATGCTGGGGGTCTCGGGCAGGGGCTTGTCGGTCGGCAGTTCGATCCCCGCCGCCGTCAGCGCCTGGGCCCAGGATTTGCCACAGCCCTTGACCATCAGCATACGGCAACCCAAAAGATTGACGATGGTGCCGACGGAAAATTCCTTGCCGCGGCGTTGCACTGCTGCCCTCTCCCCAAATCTCTCTCTCGCCAATTTTGCGGCCTGGCGACTGCCGATGTTATGTTTCATGTTTCCTCCTTGCTTAATTGCGCTGATCTTCGATAACCACGTAAACAAACATCCCGATCAGCAGAGCTGCAACACAAGTTAAAAAGATCATCTCCCCCTCCCGGCGCGCTTGCTCCGCGCCTTGTTTAGAGTTTCAATCCGCGTCTTGCGGATAGCTTCCTGCCGTTCATCGTAGCCTTCCTCGTACCCGGTGCTGTACGCGCTCACCGACGCGGCTGTCCTGGTCGTAGACTTGCGCCCGGCGACGGCGTCGGCATATCCCCGCTGGCGGTCGGCCTCAAGGTCCGGCTCGAAGTATTTGGTCATCGGTTTCCCCACGGATTACGTCTATCAGGATACACGCACGGCTCCCCGCGCAATAGGTCGCAGCTCTCGGGAACACCGTCGGAATCGTTGACAACGTAATCACAGCCTACGCACTCCCAGCGAGATGTCTTCGGCTTCATCAGAGCTGGGCGAATTGATGTAGGCCAATAGAGCATTTTGCAGTAATGGCAAATACCGTGAGAGACAGGCCCCACGCCATTCTGCAGCACCTTTCCGCACCAGGCGCAAGCCTTTCTCATTTGGTCCTTTCACCGTTGATTCGGCGATGACGCGCAACCATATCATTGTATTCTTTTTTAAAATCATATTCTATTTTATCTCTGAATTTAGTATAATGCGAATCCATTTGGTCCCAATCCAAATTTTGTCTTCCAAGAGCCATAGGAAACAGTTTTAAATAATGACCATGAAGACTATTATATCCGTGCGGGACAAGCGACTTGAATTGATCTATATATTTGTTTTCTAATAATGCCAAAGATTCAGCAAACCACACAGTATCGATTGTTTTCCATTCAAAATTTTCTATCCCGAACGCTCGAATGGCTTTATGGAATACAGAATTGTGACCCTCATAATGAGGATCTGTCGCCGCCAAATAGTGTTCATTTTGTCGCTGCTCCAATGTACGTATGGTTTTCCCAATATAGATTTTACCATTAACCAGATTGGTAACTTTGTAAATAATCATTACTTGACAACTCCCAAAATTAACTCTCTGATTATTTTGGCCATCGTCACCCTACGATTCAAAGCAATCTGTTTTAATTTCAGCCAATGGCTTTTGGGTATCCTCATGGGAACAACCACCCATTCGATCCGCTTCGATTGTTTCATGATCCAATGGTAGTATAATTTTATACCGTTGTCAACCCCAAAAACCAACTATTTTTATTTTGTTTCAATGTGTATAATGTTTACACACACACGGCTATGCCCAAGTATAGATATTTCCTACAAAAGCCAGCGTGTCACAGGTGCGCCAGGAAAATGCCACTTTTTGCCGCTTCCTGGCCCCAAGGCGACGACTTTAGGGCCAGCGTGATAGATTGTATATCAAAGGAATGATGTCGCCCCACGGGGCAAATTTCGCCATATTCAACCCTGTGCCGCCGGTGCGACAATTTTATATACCTTTTCCCTGGCTGGTCCCGGCCTGTAGCCGGCGAATTCGATCTTACCGGAGGCGATCAGGGAG
>JALOBN010000067.1 GCA_023228245.1 Candidatus Pacearchaeota archaeon | reverse complement strand
TAATCCTGCTCCCACTTCCCGCACCAATAATGCGGACTCACTCGTCTCTGCACGACAGGGCAAAATCCCCATGCAGTGATAGATTGGCCACATTCGTATAGCTCACATCCATGGCAGCAATCGGAACCCCAAGGAATGATGCAGCTTTCCAGGCACATGGCATCGAGCACACCACCTCTGGCGAGGGCGTCATGCATTTCTTGGAGGGCGATGGGGTCTATCATGGCCGCTTTCCACCCTTCAGCCTTTCTTTTCGGCTCAATTTAGCAGGCCGAAAATCAGGACAAGTGGCCGCATCGCCCATCAAGCTTTGACATATTTTGCGATTTCGCTTGTAGTAACAGCGTTCACAGGATCGGAATTCGCTCTCTGACATCATATTTGGTCCCTCAAAATCTTAAGTTCCGTCTCAATCTCCGCCAATCTCTTCTCATAGCATTCCTTGGCCTCGGATAGTTGCGCTATCGCCTGCTCAACTGGTATCCTGGTAGGTGCAGGTTCATCTCTGTTATGTAGTGGATGGTTGGCTCTAAGCAGGTTGCGCCGGGCCTCGACGGATTCTGGCGAGCAATCATCATGTGGGATGTGATTCATGCAATCACCTGAACCTCTCTCACGTCGCTTAATCTAGCGGGCTTCGGGCCTCTGTGATGCAAGCTCGCGTAGAACCGAACTCTTGTGCCGGGCTTAATGCCATCTGGAAAATTCGCTCTCCCACCATTCAAATATAAATGATCGCGAATAATATCACCAGTAACATCATGGAGCATATGATGACCATTTTTATCTTTTCCATCATATCTAGCTTCTATTCGCATATCTTCACCTCTGAATACCTCTCCCTCACAATTTCTCGGTCATCTCTCCATCTCCTGGGGTGCAATCCCACCAGATTCAAATACGGCGACCAATTGCGTTTAGGCCGATGCTCAGTCGATCGACGAATGGAGATCATGGCCATCCCCACTCAGCACGCGCATATACGGCGAACCAGAATCCGATCGCCGCCCCAAGAACGAAGCTGAATGCAAAATCGTATAGCATCATGGCTTGGCCTCCGTCAGCATGACCCGGAGTACTTCCACCGACGCGCCGCACTTCGGGGTTGGCATCCAGTAGAGTGCGTCATTGATGGCTGCCTTTTGCTCCGCCGTCAGCATCAATTTGGCAGGCTCGATCAGCGCGGCCTCAAACTTTGCATTTCTATCCACAATTTGTTGCGCCAATACATATAATGCGTCGCTTTCTCCCAAGATTGCCGCCAATCTTGCATGCTCTTGCCGCCCATGCTGGCAACCTTCTTGTGCATATTTTAGGTCGGATTCAAGCGCCTGAATGTGCTTGGCCTGCTCTGCCATCGTCTGCGAATTCCAACTTTTCGCGAACTTCTCCAAATGACAGCCCACCGACAACACGAACGGCCATCCGCCACGCTCAATTTCCGGCACATCTAGCAGCCTTGTAAGCTCCTGATTCCAGGTGATGAGTTCAGGAGTCCCGAACGCTTCTAGTGGTTCGGATATGGATTTGCGAAGCTGCTCGATCTCATCCAATGCAGCGGGCAGCAAGGTTTTCGCTTCGTCGCAAAATTGGCAACTTGCGCCGCAATCTTCGCCTGGATGTAGCAATTCATCACATGTCTCGCGGGCTTTCTCAATATCGAAATCCATTCACATCGCCTCCAAACTTCCATTCTCCGCTATCTCATATCTCTCCCCACCCAGTACCAGGATACCCACATTTGGGACGTTATAGCCGTGGAACGCCAAAAGGAAGCTCCAGTCCTGGATCGATCCTCTCTCATCCTGCGATATCAATCCTGCCGCATTGGCCAGGCTCCATTCATGTGATCCTTGACCGGTGACATTGCCGGAGATCTCCATGCTTACCTGCGCATGGGCGGCCATGATTGCAGGGCAGATGAGCGCGAGCAGGCAGGCATACCAAGCGATGAGAAATGCATCGCGAAAGTCGGTCATTTAGGCCACCTCATATAATCCGATAATATCCAACTCTTTCATTTCTTCGACCGATAGTTCATCGCTTGCTTTCGGTTCTCCCACGACAATCTTTCTGGAAGGATCACCAAATTTGTATTTTTCAATATCGGCATCCTTGTTTTCTAGCCATCCATTAGTAAGCCACTTCATGTTTCATCCTCTCCCATCTCCACCAAGCCGCCAGACATCTCATGTCTCGCACCCCAAGCAGCATCCGAGACCACCAGTTCGATGCCCTCTCTCTCAAGCAACTTGCGGGCCGCCTGTCCAAAATGCTCGGCAATTGTCGGGCAGATGCTGATTCGCTTCAGGCGCGGGCACGTGGTCAGCACATCTAATAGCTGAGTCAACTTGGGCCGCCGGGAAAAGTGGACGGCCGTGTCTTTTCTGGTTAGGCCGCTAAGGTTGGAGGGGTCGGATATGATGCGGGTAAGCATTTAGACCACCTCGATCCTCTTCATGGCCACCCATTCACCGTATCGGATGGCGAGATCTATCAATGCCTGCTGTGGCATGTTATGTTCATAGGCAGGCAGATCTTCGGCAATATATGTCTTGAGCTGCCCCAGCTCCTTGGTTATCTGGTCGATCTGTCTTACCAGGCTTGCGCCCATTTGCTTGGTTTCAAATTCGTGTTCTTCTTTGGTTGTCATGTCATTTCACCAATACTACCCTATGCAACTGTCTCTATAAATAGGTATCGGTTCAACAAGAAATGTCAACAGAAAGGGACTAAGAAAAGGAGGATATGAAGGGGTTATTTCGCGATCATATTTCTAAGATATTGCTTATCTTCAAGATCCTTGGCCCATAATAGGCCGGTGCGGTCTCTTCCAGCTCGATGAATCGGCAGAGCCTGGCGAGCAGGCGGCGTTTGGTGGCAGGGGAAAGAAGAGAGGGCATGATTATGCTACCTCTCTGTTCTTTCCTCTCATTGGGCAACTCTCCCATGTGCAATCGCAACATCGGACAAGATCATCCCTGCCAACTGCCGTGCATCCATAGACTTCTTGGAATTCATCATACTGCTCTTCATATATCTCATTTGCATCTGCGACGAATGTCATTTTCTTCAACCTCACACTTCGATATCCCTAATAACACTCGCCCGCATAAATACCTTTCGCTCTAGTAGATCCTTTCGCCTCTCGCAATCCTTATATAGCAATAGATACTACTGCACCCAACATGAGCGAAAAGATAACCAAGGTTCGCCTTCCAGAAGCGACTGAAATCGCATTAGCCGCCTGGATGGCCCAAGCAAGAATATCGACAATGGACAAGAATGTCATCATCTCGCGAGCGGTCGAGATCTATCTGCGAGAGTATGCGAAGGATGATGGCGTACTGACTACTATGATATTAGCACGAAGCGAGGCCCGAAGCGAGCGGGGAAAAGATGCATGGGCGAGGGGATCACATGATCGCTGAACTTATCGCGTGGCTGGTTGCCCCATCAACCGTTTGGGAGATTCCAAATTGGGCAATTCTGCTATTCTGCTCATCGCTCGGAAGAGAGGCAATTGTAAAATTGTCATGGAAGGGCAAAGCATGATTAAATATTTTGCATGGGCGGCCTTTAACGAAATTAAGCAAAAAGAAATCGTAAAGGAATCAGCAAAAACAGTAACTATAAAGACGGGACTGTGTGGCAACCATCGCGAATCCAAGATTTCAGAAGATCGCGGCTATTTCGATACTTGGCAGCAGGCCAAAGACTTCATCATATCCTATTGGAATGCGGAAGTTTCCAGGATCGAAGCGCGGGCATCGCGCACCAGAGATAATAGAAGGGAAGCGGAAGGTATGCAGGAGCCGCCCGCATGAAGAACATCACCGAAATGCGCCGCCTGATTGCGGATATCCACTTCCATCGCAATCAAGTGAAAGAAGCGCTCGATTTGAAAGATCAGACGTGGCTCGATTTCACGATCAATCAGCCATCGATAGATTTGTCTAGGTTGAAACAAGCGAATGAGGAGCAGAAATCATGAAAGACATCGGCATGTTCCGGGCCTATTTGGCAGAATTGCATTCTATGCGGAATAGATGCGTCAAGATGGTAGATAATCGAGATTTACTACCATTGAAAAACGAAATTCGGAATATGCAAATGGTGCTGAATGATATGAATGATCTGATTATTCGGCAGGAGGATGCATGAAGAAAGTCGAATCAATGACCACCCCAGAACTGATTATCTGGAACGACAAACTGCCCCAACTTCTGGCCGACAAGGCCGGATATGGCACCCTGGCGTGGACTATGATGGTTGGAAGCCATTTGGAGAAATTGGTATCTTCGTGGCTTCAAATGGACGCGGAAGAGGCGATTAGGCGGTTGAAACATGAGTGAATCGCTTATTGCCGCTACAAAGCGGCTGGCAGAACTTGAGAAAGCCCGCGATGCAGACCATGATTGCACAATCTTCGCATTTTTGGAGCAACTACAAGCGACTGCGCCAAAGATGCTGAAAGTGTTGAGCCAATTCCAGGCAGGCGACGCCGAAACCCTGCAATTCTTCCTATCTCAAATCAATATTATCGCCCCATGCGATTTTGAAAGCGAGATAAGTAAGGCGGATTATATGGAATTGGAAGAGGTGCTTGTCAGAATGCAGAAGGCAGCAAGCTTGATGGAGGCCAATGAATGAATCTCAATAATCGATGTGGATCGTGCAAAGATTTTGAAGAGGAAGATCCCCAAGGATTCGGGCATTGCAAGGCATTTGGCGGATATCCATATAAAGGGAATCATGAGCCATGCTTCGAGAAGAAAGCGGAGGCCACCCAATGAAGCCACTCAAAGCAGTAATCGAATTCGACATGTCCGCCTATGGAACTGTCCAAGCGGAGAAAATGCTGAGGATATTTAGCTGGTTCTTCCGGGAATGTACGACGTTTAAGGGAGATATGAGGGGATATATTGTGTATGCGGGGGAAGAATCATGAGCATTCTATCAGAAGTCCGCCAGCTCTTGGCCGAAACCGACCAAAAAATCAGAGATCCTACATTGACCGCCACCGAAACCGCATGGGCGGCCATCAACTTCGCGGACAAGATGTCGGTCATGCTGCCGGAAGTGCTGGCTTATGCAGAAATGCGAGACGCTGCACTGGTAGAGGAACGATGCAAAGTCATTATGCTAATTGAGAAATTGAAGCGCGTTGCAAATGACCCCGATTGGCAAAGCAAAGGCATGGAGCACGATTACGATTGGTACATGCGAGAGGCGGCTAAGGAACTATCCGCAGACCTCCCGCCGAGGATCACAGAGGAAGAGAAAGAAGCCATCGAGAACACCATGGTCGTTCTGATGGATTATGGTGCGAATTGTGAAGTGCAAATTGGAGATGTCGCGCCACTGATTGAAGTTCTGAGAGGCTTGCTATGAGCGAGATAACATATCCTCAAATTTATTACGAAATTGCCGCGAAGTACCCATGTACCGCCGAAGACCTATTCAGAGCTGCCCCATTTAAGCCCGATGTCGTGATTGAGAAAGCCGGGCAATTGTTTGCATGTGGCTATCTTTGGTGGCAGGTTAAGAGGATGATTTCATGATTCCATATCCAATCGAAGAGATGCGAAAATTCATCGTAGAAAAGTATCCGAATAACCATAACACGAATCACCCAGATTATACAGCAGGCGCGCTAATGTCTGCTATTCTGCGATGGTGGGATGACGAGATGCAAGCGGAAATTCGCAAGAAAGATCAAGAGATCAAGCGGCTCAAATCGCTCGGCATGGATGCCCTCGACTTCTATATCCAGGCCACCGAAATGCGGCATAGAAACATGATGAATGTGTGCGATATGGCGTTGGAAGCGATTGATTACGCGGAGGACTTGGAGCGACAATTGGCCGAGCAGCAAGCATGGATAGGCAAGCTAGAAGAAGCCTGGATTGTTGCCGATGGCAATATCCTGAGTTTGCATCGCGATCATTTGAGGCCTGATCAGGTATCGGAGGAGAAGAGATTGAGATATCGGCATGAGGCGAAGGAGGCGTTAGAAAAATTGAAAGGTTAATCTTTTTTAGTGATAGGTCAATTTTTCCATCATTTCTCGGAACTTTTCTTTTGTCAATCCAGACGCCTTCCATTCGTCGATGATAGGACAACCATCACAATTGGGAGCATTCGATTTTTTGTATTCATCGCGGATCGCATCTCCGTAATTTTCTCCGCACAATTCGCAACAATAATGCTTGACGGTGTACCAATATTTCATGCTTTCATCAGCTCCTTTGCCCGCTCGACCAAGCAATCCGCCTCATGCCAGTCGTTCTCTATGCGATATTCCCCGCCGTATTGCACATAGCGGCGTTCCGATCCACAGAATACGCATATCCCATTGTCATATCTGCCATCGCTTGCGGCCAATTCCTTGGTAATGGCCCGCAAGGCTTCCAGCTCCTCAGCAGCATCGCGCAAATATGCGGCCTTGGCGACAAAGCCGCAAGAATCTAGGAGATCGATGATATCGGTCATGGGTGGTTCAATCATACCAACACCTTCCTATATACCCCCGGTCCATTCCTAAGCCTGCAACAAACCATATTATATCTATGCGGACACGCCCCGTCCCGGAATCCGCACCACTGTGCCCAGCTCTCCTCCTGCCAGTATTCACAGTTTCGAGGATCAGCAGGTGGCTGCGCGGGCACATATGGGATGCCCCTCATCTTCGCTATCGCCTCATCGATGTGGATCGATGCCGGTTCTGGCTCATTGTCTGGTTCAGGCGGGGCACGCGGCCCCCTTCCACATTTGATGTCATTGGCGGCGCGTTCTGCCCGATCCTTCGCGCGCTCGTCCTTGAGCCACGCCTTCACAATATCGATATGAGCGCAGTCTGGCTGGCCGCACGAGCATTCCCACTTCTGATCGCTGTAGGTTCGCCGTAGGGGGTCCTCGGTGGGCCGGGAATGCCAAGAATATCGGACTGAACGGTCCTCATGCACATAGGCCCCCTGCTTCAGCCAGACGTTGTAATTGCGTTGCCCGGTCCTCTTGCCCTTGATCGGATGCAGGCAGACATGCCACTCCTTGGGAAAGTGGGCATTCGCCGCTAGATGTCTAGCGTCTTCCTCGGCTCGCTCTTTGCAGGGAACACAAACGCCGTCTACAAGAACGGCACGACATTTTTCACAGATTGCCATTTTCTTTGCACCTCGATACATCTACTAGGCATGAATGGTATATATAGATTTCCCCACATATGCACAAAATTGGTTCATACCGACACCTATAAATAGCCAAAGCTACCCATAGTAGCATATGGCAAAAGACATTTGGATCGAATTCCCGGCCAAGATGGATAGTAGGGGCCGGGTGCAGATCCCCAAGGACATGCAGAAGCATTTTGTAGGGGAGAGCTTGGCCGTGAAGGTGGCCACGATTGAGAATGCAAAAGTGGTGAAAAAAGAGGAATGAGAAGATGACAGAATTGGAAGAGCAAATTCGTCTTGTGAAAGAGTTGCGAATCGGTCTCGCCGACGAGAAGAAATGTCTCGATGAGACGTATAAGATATGGGAGAGCGAGAATCGGCATACCATCGAAAGCGCCGCTCAGATCTCAAAAGATCTCGCCGAAGAAGAGGCCCGGCTCCGCGAGCTGACATTGGCAGCATATCAAGAGACCGGCAACAAGAAGCCCACACCAGGAGTCGGCATTCGCGTGGTCAAAAAGGCCGAATATGAACCCGGCGAGGCGCTTACATGGGCAAAGAAGCATGATGCATGTTTGACCCTGGATGAGAAGGCATATAAGACTGCCTTGATTGCAGGGATATTTGCGGATGCGCCGGGGAAGGTCGTGGAAGAGCCACAAGCCACTATCGCAAAGGAATTGATCTAAATGGCGGGGAAAGTTTCCAAAACCGAAATCGCATCGGCCATCGATGCCTATTGCACCAAGCATGGTGCGGAAAAGTCCTATGATGAAAGCACCGACTCATTCCATATCAAAGATGCCAATGGTCTGGAATGCATCTTTGGGCCGGGGCTCAAGTGCTCCACGCAAGGAGTTTTTGATGAGATAAAAGAGCTGATATTCTCGATGAGGATGGATCAGGGGACGCCCTCTGAGCCAATCACTCCCAGACAGACGATTGCACCGACAACGCCGAGAAAGCCCAATGGCGGGCCTCTGGTGAAGCCTGATATGCCCATCAGAGATATCCAAGTAGCCGAATTGACATTCGATGATATCAAGACATATATCTGTCCGGCGGCCAATGATCAGGAAGTTATGATCTTCTTGAAGCTTTGTCAGGCCCGGAACCTTAACCCGTTCCTCCGGGATGCATACTTAATCAAGTATGATCAAACCAAAGCCGCGCAGATGGTGGTAGGCAAGGACTCATTCACCAAGAAGGCGGAGGATCACCCCAAATTCGCCGGTTACAAGGCAGGCATCATAGTGAAAATAGGCGATGTCCTTGAGAGGAGAGAGGGCACCTTCTGGATGGAAGGCGAAGTCCTTGTGGGAGGATGGGCAGAAGTCTATAGAGTGGATCGCGAGAAGACTCCTTATAAGATGGAAGTTTCGCGAAAAGAATATGATACCGGGAAGTCTAATTGGGTCACAAAACCCGCCACAATGATTAGAAAAGTGGCCTTGGTCCAAGCTCTCCGAGAGGCATTCCCGTCTGAGTTTTCGGGTATGTACGATCAAGCCGAAATGGGGATAGATCCAGAGAAAGAGGTCAAGGCATGAATCCCGCCTCTCCTCTTCAACTCGGTGATCGTGTAGAGATCACCGGCCCCGGAAAAATGGGGAATCCATCGCAGATAGGCCAAAACTTCATAATCGAAAAAATCAAGGATGGATATTATAGTGATGATCACACGGCTTTCTGGTATCCCGCCGGTTCCTTGCGAAAGGTCGAGGAATTGCGGATAGGTGATTGG
This sequence comes from Candidatus Pacearchaeota archaeon, assembly GCA_023228245.1. The sequence goes on along the minus strand of JALOBN010000067.1, from coordinate 2,511 downwards.
GCGGAAGTGATCTTGCCCGATAACCCGTTTACGGGAAAAATTGGGCAAGTGTCTAGCATCGGAGAGCTGACTGTCGCGTTATACGATATGGGGATATGGTCGAGAGGGAGCTTGCGAAAACTCGCACCCGATGAAATCCAACACGGCGAACCGATAAAACTTTCCGAAGAAGCAAAACAAAAGATCGAAAACGTGATCGATGAAGGCATTATAAAATTGCTCATGGAAAAAACGGGCGCGCGGCTATCCGCCATCGAGGAGCGACATGACAAAATCATCGATTGTTTGCGCGGGCTGGCGACCTTGACGCATGGCTTAGCGCAAATTGCCGAATTGCATGAAGAAAGATTCGATGACATAGATGAGCGGCAAGAATCCATCGATAGCTACATATCCAGAATCGCAAACGTCGGCGCGGCTCTGGAGGATCGATTGGCATTTGTTGAAGCCTTCCAGAAGGGCCATGTCGAAGAAACGCCATGCATAGATGATGTAGTCAGCAAAATCCTAGATGAGCCCGCATTGCAAAAAGGCGATTACGTTGAGGTACAAAGAGATGGATGCGGCAAGAAGAAAGGATTTGTATTCTGCATAACTTATATAGAAACAGTCGAAAGTTCAATTTGCGGTCCACGAACCTATTACTCAGCCAACAAACTGCCCATGTGGACGGCAGATGAGTTGCGGAAGCTCTCGGATGAGGAGATAAACAAGAGGCTGAATGGGGTGGAGGAGATGCAGAGATGACCTGGATTCAATCATATGGCTCCAAATACCATCTTGTAAAATTTGATGGTGCCGATTTCAAGTGGTCCTGGTGTGGAATCAATCTCATGAAAGAACCAACGGAGGACCCGCAAGAGGACAAGAGATGCAAGAAATGCGTTAAATTGGCAAAAGAGGCGGGCCGCTTATGACTGATTCCCCCATCAACCTCGCCGAAATAAGCAGGACGTTGACCTCATGGAAAGAGGCCGATTCGCTTGACCTATCAGGACATCCGGTAGAGGCACTTGAGCAATTCGAGCAAATGCATGATGAACTGGTTGCATCTCGGGAGAGGATCGCAGAACTGGAAGTCGAAAAGTCAATTGAAAAACTTGTGTATGATCCAACAATCCCGCGATATTCATCGAAAGAATCGGTGATTATCCCGCAAGCCGAGGACGCCGATAGCCTGTCATTCATGCTGGAATATCTCTGCGATGACCCGAATGATAATCGCGATTTTCAGATTGAGATAGCGAAGGATGTCTTGCATAGATATTTGACAGCCATCGATGGAGGCAAGCAATGACAGAAGCCATATTCAGCATCCGCACCGTCTTCTCCCAAGCCATCCTACGCGGCATCAAGAAAGTTGAGTTGCGGACCAATCCACCCAAGAAGCCGATAGATTGCATTTGGATCTATGAGACCGCGCCCACAAAGGCGATAGTAGGCCATTTTGTTCCTGGAAAGATCAATCTGCCCATGCAATGGCGGGCACTAAGGGAAACATTCGGCTATACGGGGATAATGGGCACGTGGGAGGCCAACGAAGAGCGAGAAGTGACTTTGGAAAACGTATTTGGCGACAAGCTTTGGTCAGCCATCCAGATTACCGAGGCCCATTGCATCGAGCCACTTGATCCGGTTGAAGTATGGCGGCACGCATCTACTGGGTGGAGAAGCCCGCAATCATGGCGCTATCTGGAAAGATGGGAAGCGACAAGATTGAAAATGATGGCGAGGGAAGTTGCATGAGCGAGCCCACATTCCACGAAGCTAGCCAGAACCTAACCAGAGCTACCAGGAACCTGCTTTGGGCATATTCGCCCGAGATGCTGGTCATTCTTGGCTTTCTGGCGGGCATGATTGTGATGGGATTGCTGCTGATGGTGATGATGAGATGAGCGAGCCCATCCATGTTTTCATCAGCCCGAATGAGCGCCCCGATCCCAAGGAGAAGAAAGAATCCAGGGCAACTAAGTTAGCCAAGGCCATCGCGGATGATCCAAGATTCCTAATTCCATCATTCGAAGAGATTGAGGCAGATGTGAAATTTTCATGGAGAAATAATATATTTTATGCCGAATTCAAAGAAGTATTAGATTATATCCAATCCGCCCTCGGGAAAGATGGTCATCTCTTCCAGCAAATCCTAGCCCTCCGGGAGTTGGGCCACAAATGCATGATCCTCGTTCTGGGCGGCGATGCGGAGGTATCGGAGGCAATCAAGGCGTCGCTCCAAACCAGATATAGCGGGCAAGAACTGGCGTTCAATATCGCCTCGTATGAGTCTCGCCTAATAGACTTTGAGAGCCAAGCGGAGACCCTAGGATGCCCTGTGAGACGATGGAAGAGCCAGCCTTGGAAGAGGCTCTTGTCCCTAGCCCATAAGACCTTGACCGGAGCCTCCCTCATGGGCTATATCCCCCGGCCCGCTGACAATGAGCGGGCGGCCACTGCGCTATGCATGGCCAGGTCGGTGGGTGAAAAGACCGCCTTTGCGCTCATGGCCGACTATGG
>JALOBN010000104.1 GCA_023228245.1 Candidatus Pacearchaeota archaeon | reverse complement strand
TAGCCCGCCAATTTCAAGTCGATGAAATTGAAGTCCTTCGCATAATAGGCATATTTTTCAACCAGACCAGTGCAAGAGATGAAGATCTTGTCCGGTTGCTGTTTGGATTGGCCCGCGAGTTTGTGCCGCTTGGGGTTGATCTAGTCGGAGCGACGCGATTTTTGGCGGCTTTGCTGGATTTCGGGCTTCTGCCAGGAGATATTGAAATGCAAATCAGCGGCATGAATCGGGTAGGTAAACGCATGATGTCGAAACAATTTCAAGATAGGATCAGAGATTTGGGGAAGATTTCATGTTAGAAATAGTCGATCTATTAGAAAAACTTAAGCAACTGGACGAACCGACATATAAAAAAATAGCTAGAGGTATCCAGTTGCAACCATGTGGTCAATACATGGTCTTTGATCGCGGCGAGGTCCGTACCTGCCAGTATCATGAGGCTTATATGCCTTTTGGTAACCTGCTGCCAGAGGTCGCTGAGGCTTGGTTGCAATTCTGCATTCAGCGGGCCTTAGTTGATCGAGGATGGCCGGTAATCCTGTCGTTCGATTGTGATCCAGATCGCCCGAAAACGTGGGATGTGGAAATATGCAATGGGTTGGTCGATGGTCTTTTGGGAAGAGCAAATGGTCTCTCGCTATGTGCCACCTTGCTCGCCTGCTATATCGCCTGTCTGGAGGGCCGCCCATGACGCCAGAAGAACGGGATGAGATGGAATCTCTCGACGTATTACCGGATATAAAAGACTCCGCAAATGCGTCGTTGAAGGAGGAAATCAAGAAAATGATATTAAAGATTGAAAATCCAAACGCCACCCTAGAAGCAATACGCAAATATGCGTTGAAGATCAGACACGATCGTCCGGGGTTATTCGAGAAACCATGAGTCCTGAAGAATTGCAGAAAATCCGGGACTTTTCGAAAAAGAGTCCTTGGAGATTTGATGGAATCTGCTATGATACTATACGATCATTGCTTGATCATATCGATTCGCTGCAATCCGCCCTCATCAAGGAATGCTTCTGGAATATTTGGCGCGAAGGCAAGCATGATGATGTGGCAAAAGTGACCGAATTAGCTAAGAAGCAATTGAGAGCCGAGATGCCGGAGGAAATGGCATAGAGCCGCATAGGTCTCCGAGCTTAGAAGTTTGCACGCGCTCGGAGCAAATGACCCCGGCTAAAAAGTTTTATTGAACGCCGGGAACTGCTTCAATCTTCAATATTTCCAGTGGTGAGCGATTGAGCACCAACTTTTATGATCGCGGTGGCGATATAGTATCCGGATGCCGTATTTCCAGTTATGGCGTTATAGTTCGGTGGATAAAGCTCTCCGCTAACCTCCTGGATAGCGGCTGCTTTGGCCGCAGATGATACGGTATTTAGGTGGGTATTCCCCATCACGACGTTGAACGTCGATGCAGCAGAGGAACCGGCGATTCGGATATCACTATACATCGCGTTTGCCGCGGCGTTGCAGTCGGTGATTTTGTTGCCAGAGATTATGGAAAACTTTATTCCAGCTGGAGCATGAATCGCAATACCACCGAGTCCAACAAAACTATTGCCACAAATGGCGGAATGTGACACAACGGCACCGAGATAAATGCCAAACTCTTCGTTCCCCGATATATAGGCCGCCCCAGATGGCTCGAAATAGGAATTCAAGATCTGCAGATCATGGATCGCAGAATTTACGTAGATTCCTGCATTTTTGTCGCAAATGATGTGGCATTTTTCAAATGTTACATTGTTGCAATTCAGGCCAATAACAACTGCATACGGCCCGAGAACAGCGCCAGTGCCCGAATTTATCGCGGAAAGCGCGCAATGATGCACGACAGAATCTGATATCCGATAGAATTCCAATCGAGTGAATTCGCAATCATCGAATATATTAAGCCAAGATAGGTTCTGATTCGCGACACAATATACTCCTCCCAACAGGGATGCACTATATGAAACCGCATTGTTGTATGTGATTATTCTATTTAATCTACATGATGATGGACTATGCAGTAGCACATGATAATGCGTATAGTTCGCGGAACCCGTATATGAAAGGGCCAGATTCTCCAGCCAAATGCGATAACAAATATCAGTCCCTACCTGGACCGCATTGATCATATCAATGTCAGACGCGGTTTGGATGACAACGGTACCCAATCCTATTATTTGGGTATAGCTAACCGGGTTGATGGATGCTGCTATCGTGTAGGTACCCTCCAAGGCGTAGATCGGCCCCGGTTTGGCTCCGGCGGCCACCGCGGCAATCGCGGCATTGAATTGAACTTCATCCGCCGTCCCATCGGTCACGTAATCGCACCACGATTCTGTGCCAACGGTGGTACCGCATCCGCCTCCGCCGATAGCTGCCCCATTGAACATCAACGAGCCCCCAGAATTATATAGCATGTTTGTTGTTGGGGAAGGCGCTTCAGAGGGAATCGTAATGCCAATTGGACCCAGTTTTGGACCTGTCATTAATTATCACCTTTTAAAATTTTAATTTCAGATTTCAATTCGTCGATCTGTATCTGCTGTTCCTTGATGCCCTCGATCAGCAAGGCTACTAGATGATCATACTTGACACTTCGGGCATCAATTCCGTTGTCCTCGTAG
>JALOBN010000001.1:258885-463377 GCA_023228245.1 Candidatus Pacearchaeota archaeon | reverse complement strand
GGGCCGCCAACGCCTACTCCGCCGCCAACGCCTACGCCTCCGCCGCCTACAACGCCTACGCCGCCGCCGCCTACGCCACCGCCTACGCCGCCGCCGCCTACGCCGCCTACAACGCCGCCGCCGCCGCCGCCGACGACGCCCGGCAAGACCAGGTTGACTCTCTCCGAGCACAATTACTGGATAACGTAGCTCTTTCCAGGCAAAACCGCGCGTACCGAGATGGCCCTCTGGTTCCATGATTCGGTCTACAGGATCCTCGCATCTCCTCCGACACGCTTCGAGGAATACGAAGCCCAGATCAGGATGGAGTACCGCGAAGTTCCAGATGAGGTGTTCTATCCAGTTCGTAGGCGCATCATGAAGAGCTTTGCCGAAAAGGAGCACACATCTACTACACGCCAGAGATCCGAAGGCTACTTGAAGGCAGGGCAAAAGCCAACTTGTCCAAGTATGCTGGGCTTGTGTGAACTCTTGTAGAGTTTCCGTGTACGGCTTGTGTTGCCTACGCAGACAAAGAACTAGAGCGCCGTGGAGGCTTCGGCGGTGCCCTCTTTGAAAGCCGAGTCCCGCTTACCTCAGAAGGAGGAAACATACTCGAAGGGAGTGAGGGCGAAGGTATCTCCTCCAAAGCGGCCATCAGGTCTATCTCTGCAAGGAGATTCGGCGTAGTGGGCCGGTCATCTTCGTTTGGTGCTGGCGGTGTGCTCCGCCGCGTAGCTAGTAGCTCCAACTCCGTATAACGACGGACTTGTGTTGCTACAATCGCTTGGCCGTACTTCCAAATATCTAGTTGACGGTCCTCACGCCTCTTTGAGAGGGCCTCTAGAACCAACGCCGTGAGAATGACTAGCACACCAAGACCCATGATAACCATCGCCGGCCCCATCATGGTTAGTGAGTTTGTCTCGTATTTATCGAGATTTAGCGCGGTTCTCATGATGCCCCCTCTGTAGTTGTTCAAGAGTTATATGCAAGACCTCTTTGAATCCTTTAAACCTCAAGGATTAGGGCCTTCAACAAATATCCGTATTCTAATTTCTCACTCCCATGACCGAACTCAAGTATGTCCGTGTGGTTCTACGACTTCTTACGTGCCCTATGTGTGCCCTATGTAACCAATCTATGCGGGCGGTCCCGATGATCTCTTGCGCCTTCGGCCTTGATGTGCAGGAAGTCCTTGAGACAATCGAGACACCCCACCTACCCGTCCTGACTTCCGCACTTGGCCATTCTCAAAGAGTATCCTCCCAACCAGTCTTTGTCAAGCCATGTGAGGCACTAAACTCTTCAATGGCTTCACCTACACTGGAGGCATTGAAGACCAGATCTGCCTCATTTCTTTCCTGGTGGTCTCAACATCTTTGGTCCAAGAGCTGTGTCTAGAAACTTCTTCAAATCTGCTCGCTGCGCGTCTGTAACTTTCACTTGACCTGAGCTAACGAGATTTGCAGTACCTGGGTCGAGGTTGAGGCTGCAATGAATTCCCTCGGCCCAGTCTTTTTGATTTGGTGTAAGCTTTTTGTACTTACCTGACATCAAACCTTCCAGCATACTAGAGAATGCTTCGAGTTCTCCATCGCTTAGCTTCTCGCTATCAATCAGCTCTTTAAGGAGCTTTGCATCAGGGAGTGTGTTTGTGACGTCTTTTGCTTTGGCCATTGTACTCGATTCAGTTCAGCGTTTTAGGACGTAGAGCCCTAATCATTTCCAACTTACCTTCACTTGTAGTGAGTGATTGTTTGGTGGCAGGATCTGTAATACATGAAAGGGGTATGGTCCACTCCTTCTCTTGCTCATCTTCCACGCCCCCGGGAATATAAGCAACCCAACCCCACCTCCCACGCACAGGATCATCAGCACAGAGAATGATATGATCTGGATGCGTCTTCATAAACCCTTTTACATCTTCCCAGAGTTCTTTGAAGGAATCCCAATCAGTATCAAGCGGAGTGTCATCCAGTTTGGGCGTCATTTGAATCTACCTTCGCATAGTACCCGGCACATCTTCAATCTACCCTCATTGGTAAATAGATCTTCCGTAATCTCAGGCGCTTCTTTGCGGATGATAGAAACTTGGATCGTCCACTCTTTTGCCTGCTCGTCATCTATATTCAATGACATAGTTTCGATAAACGCCACCCAGCCATATCTTCCCTTATTCGGGTCATCGGCTGGAATGATGACATGAGTGGGGTGCTCCTCCATGAACTTAGTGACATCAGCCCATAGTTCTTTGAAGGAGTCCCAATCTGTTTCTAGTCTGTCGTCGATAAGTGGCATTATTCAGTCTTTAGAGATTTGACTTCATCCGCATCAAGAAGAGACATTGAGGCACAGAACAGTACGCCCTCAGCTGCCTTCTCTCGACGCCTAGATACTCCCTTAGATACACTTCGATACAGGTTACTCGTTCCGGCCGCATTGGCAGAGTAGTTGTGTGTGTTGTTGGCGCTGAATCCCAATGCCATACCCTGACTGAATGCAGCATCCCCACCACCAAGGAACAAGAACGTCCAGTTGTAGGTGTCGGTTTGGTGCTTTACCATCTCAGCGATCTTGGCGGCTTCGCGATAGTCCTTGGACGCATTCTCTTGCCCATCGGTAATGATGAGGAAGATCACTTGGCCTGGGCGTTCATCTTCCGGAGTCTTGGACAAGCGCTCACCAATTGTCACGATGGTCTTGCCAACCGCATCGAGAAGGGCTGTATTACCACGAGGCATGTATGTGCTCTCGTCTAAATCCTTTACGGAACTGATGTCAGCACCATCGTAATCAATCTGATATTTGTCATCAAATTGCACGAGGGTTAGTTTTGCTTTGCCAGAATTCTTCTTCTGCTCAGCTAGGAATGAATTGAACCCACCAATAGTATCTTTGGTAAGTCCGTGCATCGAGCCGGATCGATCAATAATGGCAACAATTTCGGTTAGGTTTTTATCAGTCATGTTATCCTCTATAGTAGTATTCTGCCAGGAGGTGATTCTTTTGGAACATTCCTAGCCATGGCAAGGCCAGCTCGTTGCGCGCGATTCTGCATCATGATCTCTTCAAATTGAGCAATCATGTTATCGTATCTAAGTCCTCGGTCTGCCATTTCATCGAACCAACGAATGTTGTCGATAACAGCATATATATCAACCGGACCTTCCTCTACATCTAGAGGTACGACGTTATTTTGGGTAATGGTAATTGGTCCTTGTTGAGTTGGGACCAAGAACATATCGCTTCTTAATTCGTATGCCTTGAATACCGTTACCGAATCTCCGGGTTTTGATTCTCGGCTATCCAGTTCCCCAATCAATTTTCTACTACCTGAATTTACTATTGCTTTAGCACCAGTCATGGAAATAGACCCGGTGCCGCAACGCCCCTCGACGACTAAGTATTTGCGGAGAGTGAGGGATTCGAACCCCCGGTGGTTTTACCCACTTCAATTTTCGAAACTGATGCCATCAGCCAGACTCGGCCAACTCTCCATTGATTTTAGATGTTTCCGGTAACCCACGACCTAAAAGAACTTCTCGTATCAGCTTGGTAATGTACTTGTGCTTCAAAATGAATTTAGTATTGTACAATATATGAGCCAATGTTCCATCTGATAATGTTGATAAATCTTCCTTTATAGACTTCCTCATAATCCAACTCCTCATAATCCAACTCTTATGCCAAGATACAACCCGAAGTTTCCTTTTGGATCAAGAGACACCGAAGGGCCTAGATACAGGTTCTCTACAAATGGAAGATGCTTTGCGATATTGTAATCAACTGGATTAAGCAAGAAGGCAATTCCCTTTGTCTGAGTTTCATACCCAAGTCCTAGTGTTAAAAACGTCCAGTCAGGATTAAGCTTGGTCTGTCCATACGAGAAGAGGCTTAATCCAAGATCTGGCATCACCTCAAAATGCATTGGCGGATTTGCAATAACCCCAAAATCCACACCTAGATAAAGTCTCGGACTCCAATGAAACGATGGACTAGGATATTCTTCCGCAATCTTCGCTTCGGTAATGGGGACGACGTACTTCTTTCCATCGACATCAATTGTGAACTTGGTGTAGGTGTAACTTCTACCTTCTTCGTTCTTCCCAAGGACGGTAATGGAGCTATAGGTGCGCGGAGAGATCTGTTCGCTCCATGGTTTGGCGTCCCATGCTGAGAAACCTACTTTACCAAAAGGTATAGTTTCTTTTCCAATCGGCTCAGATAAATTAAACCATTGAGTTGCTGATTGATAACCATGAAGATCTTGAGTTGTCGCAGCCGTTTGAACATCAGTTCTTTGAGTAGTTTCTGTGTTATCGCGTTCAGTGGTATTGGAGCTAGGTAAGTGGTCAGCTTTATAACCTTGAGTTATAACCTTTACGGTACTGATGCCGTTGATATTTGCTCCTAAAACGGCTAAATCCTTTTTGATGGAAGCTAGATCCATGCCCTGGTCTTTCATCATATTTTCTAAATCCTTCTTGGTAACATAAGAGGCTTGTTCGCGGACAATGCCATTACCAATGTTTTTAGATTCAACAACTGAGGTTTCTATAAACTTCAGACGCTCTACCGTGTCGTGCTGGATCTTGATGATGTAACCCATTACTGACATTACGAGTATAGTGCCGCCAACAACTCCTGCCTTTGTCTTCCAGTTCCAATCCATCTAAACCTCAGATTAGAATATATCCTCGGAATCGGGAGCTTGTTCAGAATTTGGCCCAGGCTCTTCTGACTGTATTTTAACTGCCGACATGCCACGCGAAGGGGATGGGACGGTTGTATATTCCGAATATCTTACCGTAGGAATCTGCTCCTCGATATCCATGTCGTGTGGAATGTGGGGAGGTGGAGGTAGACGAGATAGGTCTAGACCATTTCTCTTCATGTACTTGTCATAAGTCATTACTGTATCTAACAGATTTTGTTCTGTTAAATCCAAAAGCCTATCGCTTTGTAGGACTCCACGAGCCCAACAATCAGCAGCGGCAATTACAGCTTGTTCTACTTTGAATCTAGTATCCATATTAGGATACTAAAATATCGGTGAACTACCCACAGGACGAGCCTGTGGGCTTCCTTTCGGCCCTTCGGGCATCAAGGCATTTGAATTCGGCCTGTTCCATGCCGAATTGTAGAATATTTACTGCTGCATTAATATCTCTATCATGTTCTTTCCCACATTTATCACATATCCAAGCCTTGCGGCGTAGCCGCATCCGGGCTAAGAGCCCGGACGGGGTTTTCTCGCCACGATTTTCATAAATCAAATATTTAACAAGAGTTTGGGGGTGTCTTATTCTTAGAAACCGGAATTTCTTGCGCCTTATTTCCTGTCTTGATCGTATCTCTTCCACTAACTTTCACTGTGATACTTGCAACGCAACGTGGGTTGTATCTGATCTCTTTGACAGTATTCATTTTATACCTCGGGCATTAGTATCTGGCTATTTCTAGCACTATTAATATGCCAACCTATGCTTATCCTATTCGGCCGAGGTGCCCGTAATTTCTGTTGACATTTCATCTCTGGTTGTGCTATCCCGGAAAACCCAAGTGTGAGAGCGTGCGGTTCTCACATGCCCAAACGAACATTGCTTTTCAGAGGAGATTTCTCATGGCGGATAACGATAGGCGTGACGGCGGTGATATGGTTCTAGCTCCGAACGAGTACATGTATGTCTCGGATCAGACAAAGGGCCACGTGGATGTTTTCGTAGGTCCAACGAAGCAGAGCCTCTCAAATACCGATCAGCCGGTCATTTTCGATACGCGGACAAAGAAGTTCACTAACGTTGATCGCGATCATGCCAAGCAGCTTGCGCATACCGCTCCGGAAGGATGGTACATCATCCTCAAGAATCCTGCCAAGGATGGCAAACAACCGGCCGGAGGTCAAGGGAAACTTGGCAGCGCGGTGCTCAACGTTGGCAAGAAGGTCATTGTTCCTGGCCCAGTTACGTTCTGTCTCTGGCCTGGTCAGATGGCCAAGATCCTCAAAGGCCACCACCTCCGGTCCAACCAGTACCTGCTGGTGCGCGTTTACGATGAAGAAGAAGCTCGAAAGAACTGGAGCCAGGCCGTTATCAAGACGGTGAAAGCAGAAACAAGTGCAGAGCTACCTGCTGGAGAAACTCCCGCACCTCTCCAGATAGCCGTTGCTGACCCGCCGCCCAAGCTAACCATGGGTCAGGTTTTGGTAATTAAGGGCACCGATGTTTCGTTCTACATTCCGCCAACCGGCATCGAAGTTATTCCCGATACGGACATTCTGGACGGTGATGGCCGCCCAACGTTGGTTCGAGAAGCTGTAACTCTAGAACGTCTCGAATACTGCTTGCTTATGGACGAGCAGGGAAGCAAGCGATACGAACGCGGCCCGGCTGTGGTCTTTCCGCAACCCACTGAAATCTTTATCACTCGCGATCAAGACGGTGATCAGGTTCGCAAGTTCGAAGCCATCAAGCTGAACGGGAACTCTGGCATCTACATTCAAGTGATCGCCCCCTATACCGACGAAACTGGGGCTCACAAAGTGGGAGAGGAGTTGTTCATCACTGGGAAAGCGAAGATGATCTACTTCCCGCGCGAAGAACACGCTATTGTCAAGTACGACAAGAGCGAGATCCACTACGCCATCGCAATTCCAGCAGGCGAGGCTAGATACGTTCTCGACAGGAACAGGGGCACCGTATCCAAGATCGAAGGCCCATTAATGTTCCTACCCGATCCTCGCGAGCAGGTTATTGTTCGTAGGATTCTGCCGTTCCGAACCTGCAGTCTGCTCTATCCGAACAACATGGCGGCATGCGCTCACAACGCGAAATTGGCTGGTGTTGATATCGATACGTACATGAGCCATCACGGCGCTGAGGTTGTTAGCGCAGCTGCAGCGGCAGCTCCCGCTGCGGCCATGAACTTCCTGGCCATGGCGGATTACGAAGCATCCTCTTCATCTCACATGATGAGAGAGGCTCAAGCGCTTGGAAGCAGCGCAGATTCCCGAGGTCTGGCTGGAAGGGCTGGTACGAAGGCTGCTGGAGACGCAATTCAGCGCAAGAACAAGTACACCGAGCCGCGCTCCATCGTGCTCTCGACCAAGTACGACGGCGCAGTTGCCATCAACGTCTACACCGGTTACGCAGTTCTGTTGGTGAAGTCGGATGGTTCGCGCCGCGTTGTCCAAGGGCCACAGACGGTTCTCCTGGACTACGACGAGACACCAGAGATCCTCGAACTGTCCACGGGCAAGCCGAAGACCACGGATAACATGTTTCGCACTGCGTATCTGCGCACAACGGCGAACAAGGTTGGCGATGTCATCGAAGTAGATACCGCCGATCATTGCAAGTTCCAGGTGAAGCTGTCATACCGAATGGACTTCACTGGAGACAAGCCCGAGCTGTGGTTTGCTGTCGAGAACTACGTCAAGTTCCTTTGCGATAATATGAGATCTCGCCTCAAGAATTCGGTGCGTAAGGTTGGTGTCGAACAGTTCTATGCAGATAGCACTGACATCATTCGGAGGGCTGTTCTCAAGGAAGCCGCTGACGGTACGTTTGGTCCGCGGCTCTTCCAAGAGAACGGAATGCAAGTATATGACGTCGAAGTTCTCATGGTGAAGTTGGTAGACCAAGAGATCGAGGGGCTGATTGCTAAGTCCCAACGTGCAATCATCCAAACCACGATTGCGATTGCTAATCAGCGGCGCACTCTCGACGCCGGCAAGGAAGAGGAAAGCATCAAGACCCAAATGGCCGAGGTGCGAGCCGAGACCAACAGGAGAGTTCTTGAGCTTGAGGCAGAAGAAGCCGAGCGAAAGAAAGTAACTGAATTGGTCAAGATCAATGCGCAAGCAGCAGGGATTGAAGCTAGGCTAGCCAAGGAACTAGCAGCACAAACTGCTCGCAACTTGGTCTCAGATGAAGCTCGCAAGAACGATCAGGCACATTATAATTTGGAAGCAGCACAAGATCTGCGACGCCAAGAGCTCAAGATCACAATGATCCAAGCTGAGATTAAGGCCGTCGTCGATAAGGCTGGCGCAATTACTCCAGAACTCATTGCTGCGCTGCAAGCCTTCGGTGATAATGCATTGGTTATGAAAGCCGCCGAAGCTATGGCTCCATTGGCAATCCTTGGTGGTAATAGCGTTGGTGACGTTCTTAGCAAATTGCTGTCGGGCACCAAGCTAGGAACAGTGGCAGTTGCTGCGTTGACAGCTGCTGGCGGAAACGGCAACGGATCTAGAGACGCAAGAACTTAATTGGTTGTTCGTATTGGGTTGAAACCCGGGGTGTGAAAGCACCCCGGGTTTCCTTTTAGTTATGAGTTGTCCGGCGGCTCTGGCCATACCCCAGGGTTCTGTTGCCTGAACTCTTTCACACGCCGCTGCCAATCGACATAGCGCTCGCTGAAACTCATCAATCGACGATTACCAGCGCCATATTCGCTGTTAGCCGCCCGATCAATCAGCCAGCCCTCTTGTTCCAAAATGTACGCGCCATCGGCCATTAGTTCTTCTTTTGTCATCGCAACCTCCATAACTACATTGTAAGCTTATATCCTACATTATCAATTATGCATAAAAAAAACGTCTGGCCGGTCAATTATTCTACGAGGGTGCAGCGCACGAGCTTGTGGCCATGGAGGATATTGTTTGCTTCTTTTGTGATGCAGCCCTTACCTATACTTTCTGAGAAAACCCAACCAAGCCTAAGTTGTCTTCAATACGACAATTTCTGTTCTCACAGGTAACCGTCCAGAAAATTCCGGCTCTTCAACTTCATAGATCCTATCGTCAATCATACCATACTTCATTGGTAACGAAAACCCTCTCGACGATATTACTATTACGGCATGTGAATATGCCGTTCCGAAGTAAAAGACAACAGAGGTTATTCTTTGCAACTATGCCTGACACGGCTAAAGAGTGGGCTGCTAAAACTGACTTCTCTAAATTACCAGAAAAGGTAAGAAAGAAGAAGAAGAAGAAGAGTGAGTGTGATGATGTTGAAAAGCAAAATAAGAATGAAAAGGCTTTGCAACTAGCCACTCAATTTGAGAAGAATGTCAAAGCATCATTACTGCCACAGTAAGCTTTCGAGTGTGGCTCCAGGATCTTGCTTTTGCGGCAATACTGATTCCATAGATCTTTGTGACTTCTGAGCAACTGGAGCATTCATATTGGCGCTTGGGCCTTGTCCCCTGATCTGATTCAAGATGGACATATCAGTAGTAACCGGCAAGAAATTATTTGTAGATTGGCGGCTCCACGCTGACGGTTCCCCCAATGCTGATGCGATTGAATCTACAGCCTTTTGTATTCCGTTGGCATGTACGCGCATCCGTTCGGCAAAGTCTGGAGCTACACCTTCATAGTAATTCGTGTACCACATTGCTCTTGAGAAAGCGTCTGTATCTCCGGTTCGTGCCGCGGCTTGAATCAATTCTGCACGGCCTGGTCCATTGATATTTGAACCCATTGCTCGATTGGCCTTGTTGGGGTCTGGCATTCTCTGTTTACCATTTGCTTTGAATAGATTTCTTACAACATCAGCAGCCCCTGCAATATCGTCAGGGTATGCTTTAAAATTAGTAATGTATTTTCCTTGAGCGCTGGAGTCTTGGTGAGAGAAGCTATTTCTCTTACTTCTGGTTTGCACAGCTCCCCAGTTATGAGATCCTGAACCTTGTCCTTCTTTCCATCCTTTGCCGTAGTTCGATTCTAGGTCCGAGACTGCCATAACTATTTGTCGTTCAGCTGTAGTTGGGGCACGACCCATTACTTGTTGAAAGGCTTGATTGGCAATACCAGCAGCCCAGCGATGTAGATTCGCATGAGTAGCAGTTTTGTAAATAGAGGCAAATCGTAGTACTTGCATATACCAAATGCCTTAATAGTGGTTGAACTATCCGAAAATCCCAGATAGCTGGTAATATCAGGATATCGTGAACTACATATTGAGGATTATCCTTAATAGCTTGTCCCCCGCAATAAATGTTTTCAGCTGCATTCTCACAGCTAAAGCAAGGGGATTTCTTGTACGATCAGGTTAAAAGACAATATGGTAATTCAAACACTTCATGAAGATGGTTAGCTTATTTTGCAGAGTCAACATGACGTAGGTTGCTAAATTTCATTGGTCGAGAGGCTTCTGTAATCTGGTTATAATGGCAGCTCGACGCCCTATAAGTCGAGACTTACAGGAGTTTAGATATGGAACATGAAACTAAGTTTGATGAAGATACAAAGAAGCTAATTAAAGCATTCAGAGCTAAGATTGCTAATGGACAATATACCAGCAGAACAACCCTATTGGCATATTCTTTCCTTAAGCGGCGTCCTTACGTTGCACTAGAAAATAAGATTAATGAGGATCATGAAAGCTTTGGAATTGGTAGGGATACATTCCTAACAGATCTGGCATATGATGTTGGAAGGGAGATCTTCCGCATTTCAGGTGCAGAGATGCAACATAAAATCCATATGTGGATTATGGAAAAGTACGAACCAGCCGCTGCGATTGCAGAAGATAAAGCGGCATAGAGAACCAGATATGTTAATCAAGTTACAGCCATCGCCTTTAACCCGGCCCCCAAACCAAACGGCTGTGTTCTCGATTGCCATTGGATTGCAAGAGTGATATAATGTGTGGCACGCTGGTAGTTCAGAGGCCTTGAGCGGGTGCGCAAGCTAACCAGATTCGAACCATTAATAGGCTTCTAGCTCAATTGGTCAGAGCTCCCGACTCATAATCGGGCGGTTCTCGGTTCGAACCCGGGGAGGCCTACGAAATACCATGAGTACAGATTGGCACATCCACTGCAGAACTTGCAACGCCACTCATTCCTTCGATGACGCCAATCACGAAGAAGAACTGATGTGGCTCCTGATAGACCACGCCCGGCTATAGCTGCATTAGTCCATTTGATTGAGGCGGATCAAGCCAGAGATATTCAATTCAAGGCTAATCGTTATGGGGATATCGACCCTAAGTGGTTTGCGAATCACCTAGGACCCGACCTAGTTCCCATCAGTGAGTACAAAGACTTCAGTGTCCGGGAGGCTTCTCAACGGGTATTGAGCACGCTTTGACTTGGTGTTGACCCCGGAGTGCATCCAGTGGTAGTATGAAGGACCTTACTTGGTGTAGGGTACTCAAACAGGGTACTCAAACACTATGGGAGTGATCGATCCACCAAAGCACGAAGGTTGTATCGAGGGGAAGATGGGTTTCGCATGTAATTGACAAACTATCATATAACAACAATTAATTGACAAACTATCATATAACAACAATTGTCGGGGTGTTGGAATGGCAGACAACGTGGGCTTAAAACCCATTGGTAGCAATACCGTGAGAGTTCAAGTCTCTCCCTCGACACAAATTAGTTTTCGATTTTTGCAAGCCGTCACGAATCCGATCACAGATGATCATGTGACGGTTGGTGTGCTTCATTGGGATGGACAACATCTTAAATTTGCACATGACAGCAGCAAATTATCGAATAACAAAACATTAGTGTTGGCACTTGAAGCGATTCAAAAACAAGTAGATAACTCTAGCCCAAATCCTTCTGAGCCTAACCTGAAAAAAGTATTTGAGGTTGCTGAAGGGGACGGTTCTATTCTGAAATGGTCGGATGTTCGTTGTGGGCTAGCCTCGAATTCTGAACAGAATTTTAAAGACTTGGTAACTATAACTGGGCTCAACGACGATCATCAGGATATCGAACTTGATAATGGTGGTAGGTTAACTTGGTGCGAAAGATGCCAATCATATTGGCAATGCGGATGCGAATAAAACCATGCCCAAAAAGATAATTGTTATCACTAAGAAAACCTCATATTCCAAGTATATTCAAGACCAGGATGATGAAGGATCTAGAGAGCTGTTGCGCACCCAAAACCCAGCTGTTGCGTTCTGGCAATCCTCACACAATAGCCACATGAGAACCCTCAATCGCGTTGTTGAGGAGATTCAAAAGCAGAACATAGTCTGTACGGTTATTGATTCTAAGTCATTTGTAGTCGATCCTGATGATGTGGCAATGGTAATTTCTGTTGGCGGAGATGGTACTCTTCTCTCAGCCTCACACAGCGTAAATGGCACACTACCAATCCTGGGAGTGAACTCCGATCCAGAAACTAGCATTGGCTTCTTCTGCTACTCCACCGCAGATACATTCCTCAAACATCTATTATTAGCCTTAGATAGTATGTGTATTGAGACAGAATTAACTCGGATGAGTGTGCGAAAAAATGGCAAATTCGTAGCTAATAGAATACTTAACGACGTTCTATTCTGTCATACAAATCCAGCCGCCACCTCGAACTACATCATTCAACTCATGAACCATAGTACGCGCACAATGGCTGCCGTACAGTGTGGAACTGAAACGAAGCTGACGGCCGATAAAGTACTTCCTCTCTCGACTCAAGAAACGCAGCGATCCAGTGGTATTTGGGTAGGGCCTGCGGCAGGGAGTACGGCTGCCAGGCGTTCAGCTGGTGCGAGCCCAATGAATCTATCATCTAAAGACTTGCAATTAAGGGTAAGAGAGTTGTACTATAGGCCATCCTCTCAGCCTGGTCGTATTGAATTGACCGCAGCCCCAGGGCAATTCATTAAGGTTATTAGCAAAATGGATAGTGCTGCTATGTATCTTGATGGTGACTATAGTGTTATTCCGGTTGGTCTGGGAGATGAGATTAACTTTGAAATGTCAGATGAATCTCTACATCTCTTAGGTAAACCAAATGTACTTTGTGGGAAATAAATCATTCGAAAAGATGTCTGATGCAATGGCGTGTTGTAGCTCAGGCTCATCTGATGCTGTTGTAACTGACGAAGATGGAATTGTCCTAATGAGGCATGAGGAAGTTCCCATCGACGATATATATGGATTAATGGTTGCTCAGACCTTTTTAAAAGTACAATGCTTAAATGGATTTTCCGAGTCTTAGATAAACGTGCTACCAAACTACACGATGAACGCATTCTAAAACGAGATGGGTGTGTTCTATACTGTAGAAATTGTCGGTCGATACTCAATGGACGTGGTGATGAAGATCATCACGGCATTTACATAGCTGAATGTCAATGCGGGAAAGTGAGTGGGTTCTTACTGGATACACCAGTCCCGATACTGGTTAGGTATACATAATTACTTTTTTTATGAAAAGAATCATGGCATTTTTACACAACGTAATTCCGACAAAATTCTCTAAATCATTTTCGTCGCAACGGATCCTAACTAAATTCACAATATCCATAAATGAACGTTTGTGATGATGTACAACGAGGCTCTTTCTAGAACCACACCACTGGCATATAAATCCATCTCTCCTCATAATTGGATAAACAAAATGTTCATTTATTCTTCCTCGTGCTAATTTCCAGACAAACCACCTTTCCAATTATGGTTATTAGAACCCTCGAAGTGCTTCTTGTTTTGTTCTACGATTAATACCACACTGACCTAACCCTGTTAGTACTGTTGTAGCATCCACTCCAAGAAGTCTACCAATTTCTGGTAATGACATCTTTTTTGTTACATACAAATTAAACATATAATCATAATTACGTACCAACTTCCGTGGATTATCATCATCCAAAGATACAATAGCCTTACTGCTAGAACTTTCAGAGCCGGAACGAATACGCGAAAACCTCTCTATACTATGCGATTTCAATAAATATTGGACACCAGATTTAGAGTAACCAGTTAATTCTGCAGTTTTCTAATACTCTTTACATCCATATATATCTATTAATTCTTCTACAGTAGATTTTATATTTAGATGCGAGATTATTAGTTCCATGTCCACAAGATTGATGAAAATGATTATATCAGGAACAGGTCATCGCCCATCTAAAATAGGTGGATTTATTATCCCAAACAAGACCTTCAACTATATCTGCAGAACAGCAGAAGAGATATTGATACGAGAAAGCCCCTCCAAGATCATTACTGGTATGGCTCTTGGTTGGGATACTTGGCTCGCTCAAATATCCTACAAACTAAAAATTCCATTCATTGCCGCCGTTCCTTTTACAGGTCAAGAATCTGTGTGGCCAGCGCAATCACAAAAACTATATCGTGAATTATTAGAGTTGGCTGATGAAGTTGTGATTGTGAGTGATGGGATATATAGCTCACGCAAAATGCAACTACGCAACGAATGGATGGTCAACCATTCTGATAAGGTGCTGGCAGTTTGGGATGGCTCAAATGGTGGTACTGGTAATTGCGTTAGGTATGCTGAAAGTGTAAGCAAAGAAATCATAAGGATAGATCCCTGGCATGACTGATAAAATTCCAATACCAAGTTCTGCTCAAAAAGCATTACTTAGTAAATATTCTAGCCGACTAAATAAGATACATCTAATAATAGGATGGACATATTTCAACAATTGGTATATTGATTGGAAGTGGGCTGGAGAACCTTATAGGTCGAGAATGTTGTTTAGATTCTGCCTAGATGGCAATTGGGTTCAGGCCGAATCTTTCGAAGAAGATTTGCTGCCTACATACAAATTCGGAAAAGATAGGTAGATAATTCAGGGAGACAACCATGCCTAGAAAGTTTTGGACCTCTTATAACGCCTTGGTAGCCAATTACTCGGCTAACCAGAACGTAACTCAATTCACATATCCAGCTGGATTCTGGACTGAAGGTACATTGATTACTGCAGCTCCATCTGGGACCAACTTGATTGCTATGTCCATAGGGGCGGCAACGATTGGTAATGCTCGATGCCTGAAAACATCTTATGGTGGTAATGCTGTTGTCCCTATCACATGTACTAACGGAGTTTGGAGTGCTGGCTCATCTGTTACATTAGCTGCAGCAGGTAGTCCTTCACACCTAGGTATCTCATTGGATGGGGTCCATGGAATTGTTGCATGTGATAACACCTCTACGGTAGGTGCAGTTAAGTTCAATACATTGACTGGATTATGGACATCAAATGGCTATGTGAGCTTGACAGAATCCAATCTGACAAATATCGCTATCACCCCTGATGGTCTTCGTGGTATCTGTGTTCCCAAAACAAGTGGTTTTGCTTATCCTTTATTTCGTGACCCAGGCACAGATGTGTGGTCTGTAGGCCCAAGGATTAACCTGGGGAGTAGCTCCACGCGTTTCTTCAGTATTTCGATGGACCCAACTGGGACTGTTTGCTTGATTGGGAGCAACACTGCTGGGGTAAATGCAGACGTACTTCACTGGGACGGTTCTGTTTGGACCAGATCTGATGTCACTCAAGTGTTCGCTGCATCACGTTGGTTATCCGACGGTACTTCAGTACTAACTGTCAGTGGGGGTATCTCGACGCATGAGTTAAAAGTGTTGAACTATGACCCAGGAACTAAAACATTCAGTCTGAGTCAAACAATAGTCGTTGCTGGAATTACTGGGCAACTTTGGGGGATTTCTGTTCCCGAGTTAGGTAGACAAGATATAGCAATCGCTGTAGCTTCGGGTAGTAACGTGCTAGTCCCTTTCTCACGCGTTGCTGGTAGCTGGTCAGCAGGTACGCTTATCTCTTCCGTCAATTTCAATACTCCAATGGCAAGTGTAATTATGCCCTTACTTTGAGGTATCATCTCAGAGACGGTGTGGAGAATATGTTAGTATTCCCAATTTGGTGAGTATGTTTAATATAGTTGGTATCTCTACTTGTAAGGGCCGCCTAAACCACATACAACGAACAGCTACGGCTTTTATTGAATCCACTCCCAATGACGTTGGATATTTAGTGGTTGATTATGAATGCCCGGAACACACTGGAGAATGGGTTCGGAAGAATCTAGATCCTAGCAGGGCTGAAGCGTTGGTGATGAGGGCAAAGCCAGGTGTTTTCCATAAAACTATTGCACTAAATGCCGGATCTAAATACGCAATCAGTAAAATGTGTGCTGAATACCTGCTGTACTTCGATGCTGATACTATCATTCGCCCTGGTTTCATCAACCAAATATCTCCATTGCTTCGAAAGGATCGGTTCATTATTGCGGAACCAACTGGCGAAGAAGATCTCACTGGCTTACTTGTCATTCACAAGAGCATTTTCACGGTATCTGGTGGATTTGAGGAATCGTTCAGAAGCTGGGGCGCAGAGGATTTGGAGTTTCGACTTAGGTTATTCGCTAAACATCATTGCCAGTTTGATGTTATTAGTTGCGAAAACCTAGTCCCAATTCACCATGATAATAATCTCCGAGTCAAATTCTACACGGACAAGGATATTGATTTCAGCAACAAACGTAATTTTCATCGTTTGTTGCAAATGTACCAGGCATATACTGGAAATAGTCTTACGCTAAAAGGATTGAATGATAGTAAACTTCCGGATAAGGATGCTCTTTTTAAATTACTATCACTTCATCCGAGAATAGCTTCCAAGGACATAGAATGATTTGGCGCATATGGGCAAAAGCAATAGGCCAAAAAGACGGCAAGAGCGACAGAGAAGCTGATATAATTGCGCTTATCAGAACGTTCTTTGTTCTCCTTGCAATAATTACCAACATAGCGATTATAGCTGGTATTATAAGACACTGGCAATCTGATTAGTTCTGTAGATATGAGCCTCAGCGGTGGGCGGATATCTACATTGTTGTGAAGGTCTCTATCAATACTGATTTTGAAGAAATTGGATGGATGCCTCATAAAGCATTAATTCAATTACCAAAGAAAGATTTTGGGTTTGGTGAGAAGTTCGCTTGTGACATCTCTCAGCTCAAGAAGCCCGAACTACTAAAAGCATTGATGAAGTAATATATGTCTCGCTTACGCCAATTACTATCGATGGCCGCAAGTTCCGATGGATGTTACGCGGGAAGAATAGATATGGCGGTTCCCCGATTTGCGTTACCATTTCCATTCAAGAGGATTTGGAGAAGCCGGGATCAACTCTTCAGTGCATGCTATTAGCCACTGAAGTTATCACAAAAGAGACGTACCGATTTGATGAGTATGAGACTTGTGATGGTTCCATATTCCCATCAGACATCGAGAAGATCATTCGGGCAGGGCTTGCTCGCGGATGGAACTCTGCTGAGGGCCACGGCACCTTTCATCCAGGCAACGTGAAACTTGAACAATATACTATGACAGAAAAAGAACCTGATAAGCACTCATGAACTACATACAGCATAATCAACGAGGATGGCGCGCTGGGTGTTATTACTGCAGTGCGCAAAATCGGAACTTATAAAGTCTGCTCTGGCGTTCATGTTTCCAATGACGTAGCGCCGAAGGGTTCTGATTGGGAAAGTAAGAATCCACAGATCATCGGTTGTGTCGATGATGCCAAGGCCTTTGCAGAAAGTCTGAAAAATGAACAGGATTGATAGGGTCAAAGAAACATTTCCAGACCATTACGAGGCTGCGCTGAAGGTTGAAGACCCAAGTGGTAAGAAACACAAGTACCTCTTATGGATCGCAAACCAACTGGCAAGCGGGCATAACTCTCCAGACATTTCCCAAACACTCAAGTTCTTCGATGATAATCCTGACAAGTTCATCGTTAAGGATATTCATAAATACAAGGACTTGAAGGATCTTGAAGATCTGGTCAAGGGCTTTGGTCTTTCAAATCGGCAAGCCAAAGCTCAGGACAAAGATGGTTCTGATAAGATCTATGAAGATGATCACTTGATGGTTATCCGAATAGATGACAAACCGGCAATGGTTCTCTATGGAGCAAACACCCGCTGGTGTACGACCATGAAGGATCATCCCTACTATGAAGATTACGTTTCTCAAGGTAATGACTTCTACATAGTAATCAGGAAAGATCAGAATTCACTGGCTTCTTCGAAATATGCTATTGTGAGAAATGGCTTGCTTGGGTTCAGCGTGTACGATGCTCAGGACAACTTAGCCAGGTCATTCTCCGAAGCGGAAGAAGACCGGCTTCGAGATGCTATAAAAGTTATCATCTCTGATCGGCCACCGAAGAACTATCTGCGCATGGTTGTTAGCGGAAAGATCCCTGGGCCAGAAGCTGCTGAATGGCTGAAGCAACAGACAAATGTGACGCAAGATTACGTAGAAACAAAGCGTCCTGATTTGAAGTTTGTCTATCGCTCTGTTGAGGAGCTGATCCCGATATTCCATAACCAGTGGAACAGAAAGTATCTCGGATCAATTGGCTATGAAAGACTTGTAGCCATGGTCGAAAAGCTGAAAGACCTGAAAGATAAAGAGAACATTACTCTAAAGCTAGAGGTCTTGAAACTTCTCAAGGAAGAAGAAGACCGATTACTGTTGGCCAAGGACAGTAGTCCGCAGGTGCGCGCCAAGGTTGTAGAAGGTGTAGGGCCTGCAAAAGCTAAGGAGTTCTTTGCGGACAATGCACTTGCTGTGTTTAGAGTTGCGGCACGTAAGGTTGATGTGCAGTTCTTGCTTGACTTCGCCGCTAAGTCCAAGTCTTCCAGAAAGAAGAAGGTGGTCAACGAAGTAATTGCCGAGAGAATCTCCCAAGAGAAGGTTCGTGAGTTCGTATTGAATCAACCACCAGAAGTGCTCAGGGAACTGATGGTTTGAGCGAACGTTCGGTTCACCATGTTCGTTGACTTCACAATAGCATCTCTGGTATAAGCACCGCACAATGAAGAGACTATCGCGGTGGGCGATTGCTGGCATTGGGCTCGTTGCAGTGTGGTTCACAATCCCGCTGGGCCTGTCCGCCTACGTCAATCGAAAGTACGCACCAGACATCCACGTAGGACTCATCAGCATCGTTGGAATTGACTGTGCTCGGGTCCGCAATGTCCAAATTTCTAAACCAACAGTCAATGGGGTCATCAACTCTGCTGTGGTTTGCTATCGCGGAAAGACTGTTGACATCAATGGTGGCAAGCTAAATGTCACAATAGAGAAATCTTCTGGTAAAAAATCAGATGGAGATCCTACTCATGGATTTGCCATTACCGCTAAAGGTCTTGATGTCCATCTTTCCAAAGGTGATATTTCGGCTGATATATCTGGTGCAACGATAAACCAGAATACAGTATGTGCCGGTAAGGTAATTTTCTTTCATCCAAAAGCAGACGCCGTAGTTTTCAATCCATGCTTTGATCGAAAATCTCATAGCGTGATGGCGTCTAATGGGACAATATCTCCAAAGATCGAAGTTAAAGGACATAAGGTTGAGGAAATTTCCTTTACTAGTCTCTTCAAAGCTACAAAGACAGAGGTGTCTGTTGGGGAGATAAAGTACGAAGATACTGTTGCGTCAAACATCTACGCAATACGCCAGAATGATTTTGTATCGCTGAGCATTGGATCTCTTGCGGCATCTCACAAGAGATTGTTCAGCCGCCCTTTGACTATCAGAAATATCACGATAACAAACATATCTGTAGCAGATCCTTTATTAAGTAAAGCTATGATAATTGTTGGGGATAAGGTTACTTTTATTGCCGATATCGATAAGAAGAGGATGTCTGGTAAGTATGCTTGCCAAAGCTGGCTTGATGTTGTTCCAGAAGAGCTGAAGATTGGCCCAATTTCACAGATGCGTATCAAGGGAACGTTTGGGTTTGATCTTCAACTCAGCCCAATATCCCTGAAGATCAATAGCAACTGCAGTATCGATGGACCGGTGCCGCAGTTCATCGCCGATCTGCGGGAGCCCTTCAAATACACCGCGTATCACCCAGATGGTACCCCGTTCGAGAGAACGTCAGGGCCTGGAACAAATGACTGGATTCCGTTGGATTTCGTGGATAACATGGCCACAGCGCTAACGATTACGGAAGACCCTGGATTTTGGCACCATCGTGGTATAATCCCTCAGGCTCTAGAGAACTCTCTCAAGGACAATATGCGCCTCGGAAAGTTCTTTAGGGGCGGCAGCACTATAACGATGCAGCTCGCCAAAAACCTCTGGTTGACCCGCAATAAGTCTCTGGGTCGCAAGTTGCAAGAAGGCATTCTCACCATAGCTCTTGAGAGTGGACTTTCCAAAGAGAAAATTCTTGAACTGTATTTGAACGTTGTGGAGTTTGGACCAAACACTTATGGCATTGGCCCTGGGTGCGCTAAATTCCTCAAGAAATATCCCGGAGAGATTAATATCTCCGAAGCTCTATACATGGCAACTAGATTACCATCACCTAATAAAGCCCATTCATACGAAGCTAATAAAGGATTCATAAAAAAGCTTATAGCTATTGGAGTGTCTTCCGGCAAGATTTCAGAGGATGAATTGGCCACTGAACTCCAAGCTGAGCAAGCTCAAGAGATAGATGAATCTGAAGATGAAGATGATTAATTGATTTATGTGATGTACTATTGGAGATAATATGAACACCAGCGATTTAACTGTCAGCATCCCACTTCACTCTCAAACAGATCTGATCACCAACTCTTCCACTACAATCTACACCTACAGCGATGCTTCTCCTGCTGCGTGTCGAGAAATGATCGAGGCCATATTCAAAGCCTTCGAAATCGACAAGAAGTGCGATGACGTCTTCCATATCGTTTTGATGATGGAGAATGAAGAGAACTACGAATACTGGTTAGAGGATCAAGGTCACGACATTGAAGGGGACCTTAGCGAACTACTTAATAAGGTTCGTAGTGGTAAGGTTGAGAAACCAAAGTGGATGTTTGATGCCGAAAAGTCTCGTCATCAAGGCACCGTACTCCATATCTCAGCCAAATCCAAGAAGTACGTTGCTGTAGCTAATCTCATTAAGAAGTTCCTATATTCAACTGAGACCAAAGAAATCTATGACTAGCAAGTGAGAGGAGAGGAATTCAAATGATCACAATACAGTTTCATTCAATTACAGATCTTATAACAAACTCATCCACAACCCTCTTCACCTATAGCGATGCATCCCCGCAGGCTTGTGAGGAGATGATTGACGAAATCTTCAAAACACTCGGCGTTGATAAGAAGTGCAGCGATGTCTTCCGACTCACTGTCTTAGCCGAAGACTCCTACACCTACACTGAGTGGAAAGATCGTCAAGCAGAAGCGGAAGATGATGATGACGACCTCGATGAAGACGAGGATGATGGGGAGGAAGAAGATGAAGAAGATGAGAATGAGGATGAGGATGAGGATGAGGATGAGGATGAGGATGAGGAGGTAAGCGACATCGATAAACTGATCGAGGACATCATCCAAGGACGCGCTGAGAAGCCAAATTGGATGACGGAAGCAGAGCAAGACGAAAGCGATGAGGGTTACACCCCAAGTACCAAACTTTACATCGTAGCCAAATCTCCAAAGTTCGAGAAGTTGGCGGAGCTGATTGTCAACTTCCTATATTCCACCCACACAGATACTGGGGCTGATTGATAGCTTTATGCTTCAAACCAGAACATTCCCGGAACATAATTACCGAGCGCTGCACTTCAATGGGAAGACAGTACGTATAGCGATCGATCCTACCAAACCAATTACCGAGCTGGCATATCCGGAGTTCTACGACGTCAAGGTCACTTCGTATTGCAAAGGGAACTGTCCATACTGCTACCAAAGCAGCGTGCCCAGCGCCAAGCACACATCCGGTTTGGTTACGAGGTTTCGGGCGTTCTTCGATGGGTTCTCCCGCA
Organism: Candidatus Pacearchaeota archaeon; assembly: GCA_023228245.1. The sequence goes on along the minus strand of JALOBN010000001.1, from coordinate 441,794 downwards.
ACCAGATGCCATTCCAAATCGCCTTTGGAGGCGGGGAGCCCACCAGCCACCCAGAGTTCGCAGACCTGATGCGGGCCAGCGTGGATTTGGGAGTGGTCCCAAACTACACCACCAACGGCATGTGGGTTGACGATGCTGGCAAGGCACTGACCATCCTAGCCACCACGAAAGAGCTGTGCGGAGGTGTTGCTGTCTCAACTCATCAACACCTTGAGCGGCAATGGAGAGATGCTACCAATCTCTACTTGGAGAATGGTATTCATACCAATCTTCATATGATAATTGGTAACCGAGAGTCTATAGATCGGTTCTCCGAAATCTACAATGAGTTCTCTGGCAAGGTAAAGTACTTCATCTTGCTGCCGTTATCAGCTCAAGGCAGGGCAACAGAGGAGTTTTCTGATTGGGAATACCTCACATCTAAGATTGACGGATCCCCAAGAGACATCGGGTTTGGTGCGAACTTCCATCCATACCTGGTAAAAGATCATGGGCGCTTTGCTGTCAGCTTGTACGAACCAGAAAGCATGTCAGCATATCTTGATCTGGAAACCGGCAAGGTATTCAAGTCTTCGTTCTCCACTGAGGAAAGGAAGATTGGACATGCCTCTTAAGAAGATAGAAGATGGTTGGAAAACCCCAAAGCAGTGTAAAGATCCTGAGCACGATCCTCCTCGCCACATCTGCTTAGAGCCAGGGACATATGAGCATACATGTCCCAAATGCGGAAATACCCAAACCTTCACTGTGCAGGGTCATTCATTAGACTAGATTGATAGGGAATCATGACACCAGTGCTATTTGAGTTCAATATCCAAGGTACTCTTGAGCATGCGTTTGCGATATCGGCATTTTATCACGCAGGCATCAAAGATAAAGGCGGCCAGCCATACTTCAAGCATCCTCTTTGGATAGCCTCAGAGCTTCTATATCGTGGAGGGACTGACACAGAAATCTCTGTTGGTATACTTCACGATGTGGTTGAAGATACTCCAGTGACATTTGAGATGTTGAGGGAGTGGAGATTTTCTGAGGAAGTAATCGAAGCAGTAGATGCTTTGACACGCCGTGATGGTGAGGACCGCAATGAGTACATCAAGAGAGTAGCTCAAAATCGTATTGCTAAGAAAATCAAGCTGCTTGACCTTCGGCACAACATGGATATCACAAGGTTGAAGAATAGAGGAAGTCTCCAAGATAAGGATCTGGAGAGAATTCGCAGCTACGCTCGTGAATATGAATTCCTGTCCGGAGGTTGTATAGGACCAATCTTCTAATGTCCATGAACCTTAGCGTATATGCCAAAGGAGATATTACCACTCCAAATGGCAATAAGAGATATCATAGGGAGAGTGGCCCTCTGCTTTCTCAAACCAGATCTGATGATTCGTACGAGATCTATGGGTGTGTTGATAACAAAACCAAATACGCGCTGTACAAGCAACTGTATGGCGACCCAGGTGGAATCCTAAAGAAGTGGCTCCTCTCCATGGAATTGGATGGATTCGAAATAGTCTGGGAGGTACATTGATATGGAAACTTGCGATGATAAAGATCTACTAATAAGAAGAATGGTAACTAAAAACTATTCTTTGATAAAGACACTGCATAAAACCAGAAACATAAACTGGTTATTGAAAGCTTCATTACTAGTTTCGTTTGTCGCAATTGCCTTCATGGCAACCAGGTGAGCATACGAAGCATCTACGAGAGCATCGGAGTTGAGGCCTTCTACTCCGGCGTGATGCGGTACGAGAACCCCCACGCCCGCGAGGTTGATGCGCTGATCCGAGCCCACCACCTAGCGCTGCCATTGGAAAACGTCCTGGACCTGGCCTGCGGGAATGGGCTCGTTACCAGCTCGCTTCAGGCTTTGGGGCATTTTGACGTAATTGGGCTTGACCCGTTTCGGAGCGAAGAGTACACTGCTCGCACTGGGCGTCCATCATATAGGATGTCCTTTAAGGATATAGTCAATGACGGCCTGCCACATGATTTCTCTTGCATAATTTGCAGTTTCGCAATGCATCTGTGCCAACAGAGTATGTTGCCAGACTTGCTTTGGAGATTGTCAGAGAGATCAAATACCCTTGTGGTAATATCGCCAACGAAGTTTCCGATCATTGGAAAACCTGTGGTCGAGGACGTCTGTTGGACGGCCAATAATAAGAGGATACAGTTTCGAAGATACAATCTACCACTATTTCCGAATAGTTGATTGATACGGGACCGTGGTGAAGAGGGATCACGCAACACTGGCATAATGCTCAATGTCATGGCAACATGCGCCCCAATAGCTCAACGGATAGAGCAACAGGTTTCTAACCTGTAGGCTTCAGGTTCGAATCCTGATTGGGGTACTAGGTAAGATATGATCACTTACGAAACCGCATTAGCTAACCAAGAAAAGGCGGCTGCAGCATACTCCAAAGCTTCAGCTAAATTGCAGGAAGCAAATAAGGTTCTTGAAGAAGCAAAGCGTCATTTGACAATCGAATGCATTTGCGGACACGAAACTAAAGTTAGTGATATAGAACTAATTGTAAAGAAGTTTGGCGGATACCAAGATTGTGATAACTGGAATTATTCAACCCGCTCCATGTGGGTTTGCCCAAGCTGTAAAGATGTTTTCGAACCGCCAGAAGATAAAGGACCATTCATTAGAGGTTTTGATAAGTACGTCAAAGTAGTTCACGAGTGGTATTCGGATTCGCAGCGCTGTCATGGGCGCGTGCTAGATCTTCTTGCGCCTTATTTCAAGAAAGAAGAAGAACAAAAAGCAAAGGCGGATCATGAAAGAAAAGTTCGAGAAGCAAGAAAATTACTTGCACAAGAAGATAATACAGGTAATACTACAGCATAGATTTGATATGGCGGTGTGGGCTTATGGTGTCCCAGCAATCCTCATAAGGTTGCCCATGTGAGTTCGATTCTCATTGCCGCTACCAAATGTTTACTTCCCAGCACATCAGCCTAACGATCACACGCGAGCCGCTAACGGCGGCGTGTAAGGATAGTTATGGCGCATCACAAACGGCGAAAGCCGCCTAATTCCAGAGCTGGATGTTTTCTTTGTCATCCACATAAAATTACTGGATGTAAATTGAAAAACAAATATAAGCCATCAGATAGAAGGAAAATGATAGGATGGCAAAATTTCAAACCAACAATTCAAAACTAATTTGTTCATTTGATGGATGTGGCAGAAAAGTTCTTTCAAAAGGTTGGTGCAGTGCTCACTACAAGCAGGTTGTAGTTGGTAAAAAGATCCTAAATCAATCATAGTATATTTACCAATTGGGCAAAGGCTCTATTCAAATATAGAGATATCAAATGGATGTTGGTTGTGGAAAGGGTCAGTAAATAACAAAGGATATGGAGTTATAGGTAGTGATAATCTGGTATGAATGACCGAGATGGTTTGTTAACTCAGACGTCTCGCACGGGGCCATCGTCCAATGGGAGGACTTCAGACCTGCAATCTGAAAATGAGAGTTCGACTCTCTCTGGTTCCACTTCGGGGCTGTGTATAGGGATACAGATTTCCCTTGCAAGGAAATTCTCGACGGCTTCACAATTAGAAGTCGAGAGTCAGATTATCTATACCACCACAAAGGTGCATAATTTTACATGTAAACACTGCCATAAAGAATTTGAATCCCCAGAAAAAGATCGAACTTTTTGCTCATTAAGCTGTTCAAGCAAATACAATAATACTGGAATTATAAGAAGCAGACCATTCGAGTGAATCAACTGTGGAGATAAATTCCGACGCACAAATACTCGCGGAAAGAAATATTGCCCCAAATGTATACAAAACAAAATACACATCACAGACAGAAGAGTAAAAGATCTTTCAAAAGCCAGATGTGATAGAACACGCAAAAAGATACTAATAGATACTAATGGAGAAAAATGTTCTGTATGTTCCAATGATAGTTGGTTGGGTAATAAAATTCCACTAGATATAGATCATGTTGATGGAAATTCTGAAAACAATACTGAAACAAATCTAAGATTGATTTGTCCAAATTGTCACGCTCTAACCAAGACATATAAAGGCAAAAACAAAGGAAACGGAAGATATAACAGACGTAGTAGATACAACAAAGGATTGTCTTATTAATGCTGATTTAGTTGTAATGGTAGCACACTTGGCCTGTACCCATGTAGTATCAGTTCGAATCTGGTAATCAGCTCTACTCGCTAACTTGGTGTAACGGCAGCATGCTTGTTTCGTAATCAAGAGGCCCAGTTCAACTCTGGTAGTTAGCTCTAGTGAATGAAGTATTCTCCATAATCGGCATAATCGGCGCAATATGTTTCGCGTTATCCGGACTTCCTCAAGCTATCAAGTCCTGGAAGGATGGCCATTCTAGAGGGATTGCCACCGCAACGGTTTGGTTATGGTTGGTTGGAGAGGCTGCAACACTTGCGTATACTTATCATAAATATCCAGATGATTACATTTTGATATTGAATTATCTCAGCAACGTAATTCTTGTAGGGATAGTCTTCAAATACAAATACTGGGCAAGGAATATCAACGAATAATTTAGCATATTCATAGGAGTAATCAAGTCGCACTCCTCAATAATGAGGTGACAAATGGTTACGATTAGAGAGGCAATAGTTCAGGTAGTTGCGGAGAAACTTCGGGAATATTACCTTCGTGGAATTAGAGATGCCCGCGTTGAAGCAGATGAAAATTCAATGCCAAGCATCCTTGAAGAGTTCGACGCTGGAGAGTTTGAAGATGCATGCGAACAACATGTATGGCTTAAAATAGCAGAGAACATCATAGATATGTAAACATGCCGATAGAGTTTGCTAGGGTGAACGCAACTTTGGTAAAGTTGAGGTGGTCAGTTCGAATCTGACTTTCGGCTCAAAACTCTGCATAAAAACGCAGAGAAGTATGGTTTCAAAAATTTCTATCGTCGGGGTTGATGATAGTGTATGTCCCCAAGATCTAGCTGATATTTCACAGACCTTCAAGTTTGTTGAGTGGGGCATTAATCTGTACCCTGACCAAGGACAGAGGCCTGGATACCCTTCCTCAGAATGGCTTGAAGAACTGCTGCAATACTCTGACGACCTCCAATTGAGGGGGATCTTGCACGGGCGTTGGGAAAGCGATATACTTGACGGTACGCTTTCTTTCAAAATAGAGAAGCCTGACCTTTGGAATGCAATTGATTATGTACAGGTAGATATCCGCAATAGTCCGCGGAACATAGTTGATGTCCTTACCACATGCACAGATAAAACTTGCCGTGTAAAAAATAGGAACGGATGTCTGCTGTGTGCTAAAAAGATCATACTACAAACCAATTACGTACCAACATTCAATGCCAATATTCTATTACCAAGAAGTGGAATGTTTTCTTTTTCTAGATATTGCGGATACTCAATACTTGAAGAGGATTTAGCATTGTTATGTACCGAAGTGAAGGAGTCTTTTTGGGTTAGCGTCGAGGGTTTCAAATCCAATAACAATGTTACACTGGACCTATCTAGGATCACAGCATTTCTTAGCAAGGCCGAAGATTGCGTAACTCACTCTAGTCTGATGAGATACCTGCACAAGAAGATAAGAGTATAACATGATCTTAGATCACATCAGGCAAATAGCTCATTCCAACTATTCTGAAGAAATTAGCAATGTAACTAATGAAGAGGTTGACGCTCTAAGCCAAAAGGATTTATTAGTACTTCACTCAATCATGATTGGGCCGCACGTAAGTTTGGCCCTAGCTGTTCTTCAGCGGATTGGATTCTTTGCCGATCTAATTCCAGAGATTCAGGCTGGTTTGGACTTACAGAGTTCAAAGCACTTCAAGGAAATTTGGCCGCATACGATTCGAGTAGTTGGTCAGACACCGCCGGTTCTTAATGTTCGCTGGGCTGCACTGTTCCATGATCTTGGTAAGGCCAAGGCATTTGAGATCAAGAACAACAAGGTAACATTTCATAATCACGAGCATATCAGCGCAGGAATCTTTAATCAGTTTTCAAAGCGCACTGGGATTTTCAGCAGCGGACAGCGAAGATCTATCAGGTTTCTTATAGCTAATTTAGGTTATATGGAAGCCTATGAAAGTAATTGGACGGACACTGCCGTACGTAGGTTGGATAAGGAAGTCGGAATTTTTCTTGAAGATCTTTTGACTTTATCCGAGTCTGATATTACAACCAGCAAACCGGAAAACAGAAGGAGGATCCTGAGAAGGATTCAAGAGCTGCGAGACCGCATTAAAGACATACGAGAAAAAGACTCAAAGCAATGTCCTCTACCAAAGGGCTTGGGAAGCGCTATTGTTGATAACCTCGGCATTCCGCTCGGCCCCAGAATTGGGCAGCTCCGCAAGGAACTTGAGGAAAAGATTGATAGAGGAGAATTATTTGCAAATGAAACTATCACATACTATATTGAACATCTAAGAAAGTCACAGGTCGAGGAAACTACTAATACTTAAGTATAATAATCTAGCCTGTATCTTGAACACAACGATATAGTTGGTTAGAACAGGACAAACCACTAACCATGGTTTGGGGCCATACCATAGCAGAATAATTCAGGGTGGTCATTTTTGCGGGCGTAGTTCAATTGGCAGAACGTCTGGTTGCCAACCAGGAGGTTGTGGAATCGTTGTCCACCGCTCGCTCCCCCACTTGTTAGTTGGGATAAATTGCTTTTCAGTAAGTGGTTTGTGACTGCCTCAGAACCCTGTCCTGTAAGGCGGTCATTTCGCAGATGTCGTATAGCGGCTATTATTCCTGGCTTCCAACCAGAAGACGAGGTTTCGATTACCTCCATCTGCTCCAATTAGTTGCGTTGCCAATCACCACGACCAGGTTTTTTCAATCCATGTTTTCTGGCACGCTTTCCAATAATAGAATCTTACACTCCAAGTTCTTTTGATATTTGGGTTGTTGGTTTCTCAAATCACATTTTTTGACGTCGAATCACAATAATTCTTTTTTACATTACATATATTCGTATTGATTCATGGATCATTCTAGAGTTATTAAAAGATGGGCTTTATCCAATAAAGACGTAAATTCTCAGCTTGTTGTTTCAGAATCTATGATCGATGGCTTCTTTGGAGTTAAAGTTGCTGCTGATTCAATGGATGAAGAAGCTTGTAAGATTCTGTCAGCTTATGTAGCATTCACTAGAGCACTCTACACACTTCATCAGCAGAACCATTGGGAAGCTCAAGCCTATGAAGATCATCTACTCTTCCAGAGATTGTACGAAGATGCACAGGACTTAGCTGACGACGCCGCCGAGCGCACCATGGGCCTTTGTGGAGAGGTTGTGTTAGAAGGCGCTGAAGCGATTGCTAAGAAATTCGAGGCCCGCATCAAGACGCTCAGCTCGCTCCTGGAATCCTCATTAGAGATTGAACGTGCCTTCCAAGATGTTGGCCAGAATACATACAATGTTCTGAAGGAAAAGGAGATGCTCACGCTTGGTCTTGATGACTTGATTATGTCTCAAGCAAGCCAGGGTGAGGTTCACATTTACCTTCTACAGCAGGAATTAAAGGGATTAGGAGAAGATATGGGTAGCGTAGCCGATCATGCGAAAGAGATTATTGATAAGACCGAATCGTTGAAGGATATTGTGGTAACTGCGAAGAAACGCAAGCAGCCCGAATATAAGCCGAAGGACATCATCGAGTATATCGAAGCCGCATTGAAGGTTCGCCCATACGAAGAAGTATTGTGCTACATCAAAGGCCTGGAAACTGAAGCGCTGGACCAAGTTATCAATATCCTGATGCGTACAAATCCAGGACTATTGAAGAAGATTTACGTTAGCAGCATCACGAAGAAAGGTCCGGAAGAAGGCGAAATTGAAATCTCAGTTGAGCCTCCAAATACTGAAAATATTGAGAACGGAATAGTGCTTCTGTAATTAATATGCAGCAACTGAAGAGTTTCTCACAACCTGATCAAAAGGCGGGAGAGTTGCAGCAGCTGCCGGTGGAGCGGATTTTTTTGGAGCTTCTTGCGCAACATCTGGTGCAACGTCTGGTTCCCAGAAATTCTGTGGTGGTTCCTCTGACATTACTATTCCATCCCCATCGGTCTTGGTAGTTTTTGGTTTACGAGCTTTGGTAACTAGCGGAAGAGTTATGGTTTGGGTATTTCCAGAAAGACCGGCTAGCTTACCATTATTGAAACCCTCAATATAAGCTCGTAGGTTAGAAACTTCATCGTGACTATCTTCAATTGACTTTGATAGATCTTCTGTCGTTTTCGTAAGCTCATTTACCTTCACCGACAAAACTTCGTAGGTTGCTTTGGTCGCCGTAATATCCGGTGGCTTAAACCAAGAAGCAGCCGCCGTGAGAACAGCAGCTATTCCGATAATCAAACCCTTGTAAGATAGTATCTGGTTCAACAACGAGATTGTCTTATTCTCTTCAACTGGATTATTTTCTGTCTTAAGCTTATCTTCAGTCATACTAATAACCCAATATATTCATACAGGAATGAGGTAGTTATGCTATAGTTATGCAAACAACCAATAATTATGTTCCGACAATCATTGAACGTGGCGCTCGCCGAGCTACTCGCTATGTCTGTAGTGGGGAAAGGTCTATGCGCTACTACAAGAAATCATGTCATCGTTCCTATCGTAGAGTAATAAAACATCGTCTTCATGAAATAACCGTTGGATTAAAGGATATAGAAGAATATAATGATGAGCCCGGCCATTGTAAATGTACCAGTTGGGATATTTGGTAGTCGAGCATAATATTCAAGAATACCAATTACTATTAGCCAAAGAAAAGAATGATATGGTAGGACAATCCGATTGGCGACGGAACTTGTTTTGAAAACAAGCGAGCGCAAGCCTTGGGGATTCGAATTCCTCTCCTACCGCAATAAACGTATCCAGAATGGCGATATATCTATATTAGTAGAATGGTTAGCTAAATAGGGAATAATTGGAAATATAGACCCAAATGCAAGTAAACCGCGTTCAGCTCCAGAGCTTTCGTTAGCCTGGGGCTTTTGGGGTAGGTGCCAGCCCTTAGGATCCGTGGGCAGTGGTGACCATGACGGCGAGAAAGAGCGCAAAGTCGATGAGTAAAGCGGACATGCATATACAGCTTCCCGACAATCCGGAGTAGACGATTGACAGCTGAAACGAGACAGCTAACGCTCGACGGGCGCGGAGAATGAACAGCACCAGACAGCTGGAAAGACAGCTGACGGCGGGAACAGACCGCATTATCTTCTCTGCATTGACCAACAATTCACCCAAATATGGAGAGTAAACTTAGTGGGACTAAGCTCTGATTGGAAATTAGATGAGACTTAAACGTTAGTGATTCGATTTCACTGCTCTCCGCAAAAGAATATTGGGTAAGATTATCCGACAGCTGGCAACGGAACTTCTTTGCTAAAGAAGCGAGCCCCTGAAGGGCCTTTAGGGTTCGACCCCCTATCTTACCGCAACCCGAGTGCATATGAAAAAAGATACTTTCTACGATCAATATCCACTTGTATTTCCAAAACGCGAACCTGAACAAGGTTTTCATTGTGGTGAGGGATGGTATCAACTTCTGGATTGTCTATTCGAAGTAATGCAAAAAAATTTGGTTAAACAACCAGAGCCTATAGACTTCCGAATTACATATATTAAAGAGAAGTTCGGTACGTTGAGAGTTGGCTGCGAACACGCTACCGATTATATTCGAGAAACGGTTATTCAAGCCGAAGAGATGAGTGGCCACATCTGCGAAACATGCGGTGAGTACGGCAAGATTCGAAACTCAGCTCATTGGATAAAAGTGCGCTGCGATTCCTGCGAACGAACTCACTTCGCACATCGCAACACGCCACTATTGTCAGAAGCAAAAGCTAGCCTAGACGCTGGCATCAAGAGTGCTCAAGAACATCCTGCGATCAGCCTGGGCAGCTTTGCTAAATTCGCCGATGATGAAGAGTAGTTCACCGGCATAGTTCACTATTTTGGTGAGTTGGCGTCCATAACCAATTCTGTTTGAGGCACTAAACCTTCTCATTCTTGCAAGCGAAATCAACGATAGCAGCTTCGAGCATGTAATCCTCGATGTAGAACAGCGGTACAGATGGGGCTGTTTCCGAGGTACGAAAGGCATTCACAATCAATTGTCCAAGGCGCAGATCTGGACACTTGATCCATGATTGAAAGATCGCCTCTATCATCATACTTTTCTGAGCTACAGTCAGAGCGCGCCCTTCAGGTGGTTGCATTGCCTCAATGCACTCTTATTAGTTCAAGATAGTATGTTTCATCTTGATCAGTCATGCGTTGAAATACCTTATGGCAATCATGGCACTCAAACACTGATGTTACTTTCAATCCAAGTAGAGTGCCTTGACATTTGGGACAATGAGCTTCTGAAATTACTGTTTGTAGAAGCGTGGTGCCTATTCCTTCGAGAAGTATTTTTGTATCTAGTGTTTTCATGAAATAAGATCTGGCCTTCCACCTAATCTAGACCGAATGCACCCAAGAAGTATTTGAGATACCGGAAGACCATCCACTCTCTGAATGGTTAGGGGATATGGATTGAGAACGTAATCTTCTTTAGTATAACCCAAGAATTCAATGATACTGTATACTTCATATTTTATTGCCTGAAATACACTTGCAATAGATTGTCGCAAGGTAGGTTTGTATTCAAATTCGTTATTAAGAATCGTTACAGTACAATCATCCATTCTTTTACCCCTGATCATATACAGTAACATTAATTCCTCTCTTTAATAACTCTTGTTCAATAAGTGGCTCAATAACACTCCACTCCCCTTGTGCTAATCCTGCTCCGATCCGAGGCATATGTACTGCTGCGGTATGCTGACTGATTTCATCACCAGCTTTACTCAAGCACTGTTGTAGAGCTTTATAGTCAATCGGCTTAGGATTGTTTGGACCTACGATGCCTTTTTGAGCCACCATGTTGATAACAACTAGGTCGCTCAGAATCTGAATTACCTGAATATCACCAAGTAGTAGCTTTCCAAAGCGTTCGCGCCACCACTTACGATACTCTGTTTCAACCTTCGGCCATCGCTTAGAAAGTGCTCCTGAAAAGCCTGCTCCGTATTTCCCCTCATCATTCACGATTTGGATAATGTAACGGTTGCTACTTCCGAGAGGATTTGTTGCATCGCCCTTTACGAACTTGAGAAGGCCTTTGGGATTATGATCACTTGGGTTTACCATATTGTTTCCTACGAAAAGAAGTAGTTTTTGATCTGAAACTACAAAACAGGTACCAGTGCGCCACTCTGCGTTATTTCTTCCGATAGATTATACGACACTTAGTTATATCGAAGGTATCGAGTTCGATATCAACTTTATCACCCTCAACAACCTTAATGTTATTGGTCCTCATCTTACCAGACAGCTGTCCCATGACTCTTCTAGTGTTGCCATTCTCAAGATCAATGAGAATGGAGAAAAATCCGTTACCGCACGCTTTATTAATAAGCCCATTGAATCTTGGTTTTTCACTCGGCATCAATCACTCCGTTGTCCCAGTGTACTTGGCAATCAATATATCAACACGTTCCTTGATATTGGCCTGCTCAATTGGAAGTCCAAAAGCCCAGGCTTCCTCGATTATAAAGTCATTAGGATATGAAACCTTCAGGAACTTTATTGTCCTTAGATTGGTTTCTAGGTACCCAGAAGATATATATCTAAGAATACCGAAACCTAATAATAGCGGGCTAATATTCCTGACCCAGATATTGTTTTCGAAATAGGAGCTTCTAATCTTTCCATCATTACCAAGAAGTATAAGTATATTGTTTTGTCCGGAAAGTAGCATCCCCCAATAGCTATGGCGTTCTATCAGGGCTGGGTTTGCCTTCCTAAAAACGTCTGTAGTCTTCGTGGAAATGGCTGTGGCTGGATAAACCTTGACCACCCCGTTCTTTAGAAGACGCAGGCGGTTTCCATCAAAATCTCTCCACACATGCCAGTCCTCCACCGGTTCCAGGCCTAGCATGTCCACCAGAAGATCGAAGGGGCAATTAAGCGCCGCCCGAGCTGAAGCTATCAACCGTTCCTGCCTCATCGCACTCTTCTATATAGCTGTGGTTTATCAGAGAGGCTTGGATATGGCTTGTTCATCTTCTTGTGGCGTGTCAGTTTTTCTCTTTGATGAACCTTAGCAATCATAGCCTTCTGTGTATGAATGAAGTAGGGCCAACGAGGATGCCGGTGCGGAGACTCTTCACACGTGATGATCCCGAACATCGCCTCGGCCTCATTGCAGAACTCAATGTCTGCAACGATATCTGTGGATTCAACCGGCCATAGACCAGGCCACAGAGAATCAGTTATCTCAACAATCTCCGAATACTCAAGGTCAAACAGCGGGAAGACATCTGCACTACCCGCCGCGCGCTTTCCGTAGCTGCGATAGTACAGTCCGAACGTTCTGTCTACCGGGCCAACTACAATGCCGTGGTCGTGCGCTATTTCGTGGCATTGAAGATAGTAGTAACCAGGGTTCTTGATACTGTCAATGGAGTATGTAACATTTCCATTGAAAACATTCTTGATCTCGATAGTGCTCGTCGGAAAGCTGAGGGCATGAGTTGCAAGGCCACCATAGTTCTCAGTGGCCTTTGAGCAGATGTGAAGCAACAGGGCATCAGAACGAGCGCCATCAAAACCCACCACAAAAACACTGCGTCCGGCGGCTTTGGCGTATTCTGCCAGCCACTTGGCGAGATGTTCAATGAGTAGGTCTTGGTTGGTGATCATTTCTTTTTACTTGATGCGTCCTTCAGTACCTTATCAACAATACCCTGGACATCGAAGTTTGGAGCTTGTGGAATGTCCTCGACTTCCTTGAATTTCTCGACGGCATGGGTAGCGATAGCGTCTGCTTTCATAATCGCATGCTGCGCATCGTAATTGGCCGAAGATGTAAACATCGTTGTAACCACACTAGTATATACATGGTACCAAACTTGATACTCCGGATACTTCATGACACATCCTTCTTCTTCCTGGTCTTCTTAATCACTGGTGTGGATTGGCTCCTACAAATTCGAAGCACTTCCCGAACTTCTTCAATCTCTTGTGCTGAACACGCACTGCCACTAGAGTTATTGACCTCTAACCCATAATTATTGGTCTCTTTATTATGGTGAATCAATATCCACAATCTTGGGTTTGCGTCCAAGAGAGCTTTGCGATATGAAATGAGGAGGTTTAGATCGCTACTTAGTTCGAACAGGTCTTTGCGTTGTTCAATTGGAATCGGCATATCTGTCTTTCTTTATAGCAAGCCAAGTAACATCATGGCCAGAACATATCCATGACCAACTTTAATCTTTTCATTATCAATCAGCTTATCGACATCATACCCATGCACATTGATTCCATGCGCGTCGAAGTCTTGAAGAACCAAACAATCTGCTCCATTCGTTCGAGAACAAACCGATTCAAATGTTTGAGTTAGCTTCTCGAACGCCTCGGTATTTCGTACTGCATTTGAGTAAAGTGGAATATAGATTTGCCTTCTAGCTTCTATATACCCAAGCTTTCTCCCATCCCATAATGAGTAAAGCGGCTTGTTTCCTCGACCCATAGGATACCGATCAGCAAACTTCTTAGCCCAGCCCTTTTTAGCCCATTCGAAATACGCATTGCCAGGCTCGTTATTTTCATCAGCGTACTCGGTGTACACTTTAGAATATTGCCAGGCATTCTCTACATTTTGAGCCTCATACTCTCCGTACAACTTCACAGGCCCAAGTAGAAATGGTGATAAACCACGGCTCCAACCATGAGCGCGTGAAGTTGTGTTGACAATCACCGCATCATCGGAGAACTTGCTAGAGAAGTCTGCTACGATAAGTTTCATTTGTATACTAACTTAATTCCGCTATTAGGATCTTCGGACAGGATAATCAATCTTTGTTTGAAATCGAACTCCAGATCGTTTTTCAGATCAGTATACTCTTTTTTCCTATCGGTTGACTTCTCAATCAGCCTGGAAAGAGATCCTCGTGGATCAAGGTATGTTCCGTATAGATATTGGATTCTCTGTTTGGAATTGGCCTCTTGCACTTCTCGTAGGGCTTGTGCTTTGAATTTCTCAACATTACTTTCTATTACTGTGCTTTTTAGAAGCCCACCATTAATGGAAAGGAACATATCTTCTTCATACATAGATCCATATCCGGCATGAACATAGTTAAGAAGATTTCCCTTCCAAACATGAAGTTCTTGAGAAACCCAATCGGCAAAAAATGGGCCTTTACCCTTCATGACTCCGCCAACCACTCGATTGAGATATAGCTTGTTATCTACAATCTCCCACTCCCCAACGTACCCTCGATAGTTTGAGGTTTTCGTAGACCAACCAGCTTCAGCCTTGTCATGGAGGCTTGGGTTGGATACCATCTCTAACTCCTCACCATCAATGATGAGGATTTCAGGTTGTTGCGCCGTCATCTTCCAATGCCTTCTTCAAGTTACTGTACAAGACGTCAGGATCGTTATCCGATAACCCGCTCATCTGGCCGTCATTCAACTCAATCAGAATCCATTCACCAGCGGCTGTCTTTGCCACATCAATCACGTAGTACGTTGGCGGCTCACTCAGCTCCGTATTCTGAATCTTATCAATGATAGCATTCAAGAACTCGCGCGGCACCTCATCTGGATTAATAGAAATACCCTCGGCGCGGATGTCATCCGAATGTGAACTCCAATAGAAGCCGCCGCTAAGTATCGTCTTCTTGTATACAAAAAACCTATACTCTCTGGTAATTTGTAGTCCTTGAAGCCCGCTAGAAAGAACCTCAAGAGGCACGTACTTTCGAATGTAGATCTTCTGGTACTGAAGCATTGAATCAGCCATAAGCCGCCCATGCACTTCAATGGCCGCCTTCTTATCCTTGGCAAAACAGTGGGTATTCCAAAGGAACTTTTTGGAGTTTGTTTCGCCCTTTAATACAAATGGACCATCAGTAGGAATGTTGTGAAGCTCATCCCATGTATGAGGAGTAAAAGAACTCAAATCCATATACCAATTACCAAGATCTGCAATATACCTATGTTGCTCATAGGTATTAATCATCTTGCATCCAACAATATTTAGGTCACGTTCCTGTTCGAGATAAAACGGGAGGGCTGAAAACCTAGAAATTACTAAATTGTCTCTAAGCAACATACGACTATCAACACAAGCAAAATACTTACGCACTACTTGTTCTTCTTGTCTCCAATCAATATCATTGCGAAACAAAATTACTGGTTTCATTTTTACCTATATTCACATATACCTGTTTATCCAGGTATAAAACTCTTTCAATGTCTTATCGGATTTAGATAAGTGTATGTACTTCTTACGTTCCATTGCAGAATTCGTTTATCTCACCAAAAACCCTAGCGTCCTCAACAGCTATCAAATCATCAATGGCTCTCTTTTGAGCAGATTCAATGATATCCTTTTCTGCACACCTGATCATTTCTCTAAAGGCCAGATACTTCCCCAACAACGCCCTGCGAATATCTGCCTTGGAGATTTTCCTTACAAGCTCTCCAAACTCATTCTCGCGCCAACCACTAGGCAACATGGCCTTGATGGCCTTTCGCTTTTCACGATGCTTCTTTCCCATATTGTCGGAATGGTCAGATTCGAACTGACGGTCTCCAGTACCCAAAACTGGCGGATTACCAAACTTTCCTACATTCCGATGGCATCACACAGATGCCGCTTGAACCTGAATAGACCCATCAAGGGTATTCCGAATCCAAGTCTTAGTATCTTCCGGATCCCTTACTTGAACGTAAACAAGACCCATCTCTATAGCGGCATAATCACTGCCTCCCTTGAAGATGGCATCGCCTACATACAAAAGATCATCCTTGCTGGCACGTAGCTTCTTCATCAACTCATCAATGCCGTACTTCTTATTAATGCCCTTAGCAGAGACATCAATGGAAGTCTTCCCAGCTACGCGCACCTCGTAAATTGGAAGTTTGCGTCGTAGAACATCGGCCAACACCCGGCGCTTACTACCATCCACATCCCACTTCTCCTTGGCTTCAAGAGGTGCTCTCTGGCCAAGTGCGGAGAAGGTTACTTTGGAATCACAACTCTCCACCTGCTTCCCCCAAAGCTTCTGTGGCTGTATAAACCCAGATTCCACGATAGCCTCTTCAATCATGGCGTTGATGCGGTCTACCTCGCGAGAGCTAAGCTTATGCTGATAGGCCGCAACCCAACCATACTTCCCCCAGGATTGGAACAGGCTGCCACCTGACGCTGGGAGAATGTAGAGGTTGTTTAGAAGCTTCTGATCAATATGTAGAAGGTTATCGATCTGTTTGTTTACCTGTTTCCAAGATGCTCCAGAAATGATGGCAATATTACAACTGGCTAACAACTTGCTGAGCAATGCTATCATTTCCTCATCAAGTGCGTCTTTGGAAATGGTCAGGGTTCCGCCAAGATCAAAAACAATCGTCTTCATACTATCTCTCTTGTTTATTCGAAGTTTCCAAACAGTCCCCAGACCAGGGCTCGCACCTGGATCGTCCCTAAACAATTAGGGGCTCTTTACAACTTGAGCTATCCGGGGGAAGTGTACAAAATGGGACACTATCCTGGCTCCTCGACTTTTTCCAATTCAATCCATCCATATCTCAATGTCTTCATTGCTATAGACCATTCTACTTCACAATGATAAGTCATCCCGGTCATCTTCTTCTCTAGATAGAAGTTGTTATCACCAACATTCTTGTAAATAGTATCTTCCAAATCTGCATCTGTATTAAAATGCTGAACTCGAAAGGCTCTCTTTACCATGTATGACTTTTCTCGCACTTGAGGCTTAGCCATCAATTCAATAGGATCACAGGATGGAATTCTCTCATTCCAAAATGAAGGTGGAATAAATGCGCCCATAATTACGTCCAGGTTTGAGGAAATACATTCATATAAGGGCCAGGAACTCTGTTGTAATATTCATCATTGCTAGAACATATTGTATGATAATGATATATTCTAATAGAAAAGCTTGGATTGATCACTTCATAACCAACCAATTGCGCTTCGGCCGCTATCCTGTTATCACAACCAAGAACCCCAAGATAGAAATTAGCATTCTCAATCCTAACTCTACCCTTCCAAGCCCAGACATCTTGACTATACTTAGCTGTCTGTGGGTCCAAATCAGCAGACTCTGATTCATATCTAGATATTGCAACAAATTGATTTTCGCCAATTTTATTCAATAGTAGCACTGTTTCGTCAAAGTATATATCTATGTTGGCAATTACATTGACATTATCACCCAATGTTTGTTCATTAATCCTATTAAAGATACTTTGATAGGACATTCTTTCGGGGGAATTTAGAAGGTGATAATTGAAATTGGTATTAGATTTATTTAGGTCAATACATCTTGATATCTCAGCAGCTCTTTCTTCATTTGGGTGAATAAAATTATCAACAAAAACATTAATCATTCAATCCACCCAAACTTACATGAGATACTTACTTCTTGAGTTGCACCCTTGCCTTTCGACGGGCGGCCTTTGCCTTGTTGCGAGCCTTTCTCTTCTCATCCAATTCCTTGGAGATAGATTCTGTAACTTCCTTAATCAACTGATCCTTTAAATAATCAACCATTTGGCCTCGTCTCGATTTATAAGGTCCCGAGCTACCTTGCTAAAGAATATATTCCATCACATATCATCTATATCAAGATCTTGGGTTGGAGCATCTTTTTGAGGAACTCTTCCAATAAGAGACACATGCTCTGTATTTGAGTTCATCAACCACTGATATAACTCGACAGTATTCTGAACATCGACCTCTGCACTATGAGCCCCAATCTTTGGTGTCAGCCCAACGCCAACCATGAAGTTGTTCAAACCAAACTTCGGCTTGAGGGCTCCACACTTGTCCCGCTTGATGTCCACCCCACACTTGACCTGCGCCTCCGCGATCTTCTCGCCGTTGTTGTGCTTCTTGACGTGGCGCTTGGCGAAGGACTGGGTGCAGAGCCAAAGATCGGCTGGGAACTCCTTGCCAAGCCTATCCCAGGCCCGGTGGATGAATTTTCGGTCGAACGGAGCGTTGTGTGCTATGATGCAGCGGTGGGCTGCAGTCTGGCCGTCTTCCTTGAGGAACATGTCCACCGACTCCACAACTTCCTCTACCGGAACTCCCTTCTTCAAGTCATCTGGCGTAATCCCTTGAACTTCCAGAGCTTGTATGCTGTAGACGTGGGGATGCTTCACCTTAATTTGAAGACTTAATTGTTCTCTGTCGATAACCCGCATAACAGAAACCTGGTTGATTTCATGAGCGTCTACCGAAAGACCTGTTGTTTCTGTGTCCAAGATATAGTAATGTATCATTAGGTTTCCCTTCAAAGTCTGAAGGGAAGCCAAGGCCATCCTCGATTAGAAGTTCTTTACCAACTTGACTAATGAGGTGTTGGCATCTTTTACCGTAATCTTCTTTCGAATCAATCTTGGCATATCAAGTTCAGGTCTTTCCAGCATACTAAGTAAATGTGGATTATCTAATTGCTTCAGTGCTTCATGTTCATCAGTAGCAAATGTTTGGAATCTGACCTTTACTGGAACTATTCCTTCCACTACAATCATGAATCTTTGTCGAGGTTTCGGTAGCTCAACCTTCTTAGGAACCGGTCTTTTACTTTCGCCTTTCTTCTCTTCCATACATTACCCTATACCGAGCATTATCAATAAAATCACATTTAGATGTGAAAAAATTACTAAGATTTGCTCATCTGTATTCTCTAGCAATTGAGAAATTGAATATGGACCTGTCTCTAACCGCCACAGAAACTAAGATCTTTTCCCTACTCAAAGCAGTCGTCGCCGAGAAGACCCCAGAAACCATTCTTCGGGGCGCAGGAGGCTGGGTGCGCGATAAGCTACTGAGCAAAGACTCTAATGATATTGATATCGCAGTCAATAACATGACCGGAGAAGCATTTGCTAATTTGGTCAGTGAATATATGGCTGAGCATGGATTAAAGAAGCAAAGCGTTACCGTCGTCGAAGCAAACCCCGATCAATCGAAGCACCTAGCCACCGCCATGATCAGGCTGTTTGGACTCCCTATCGACTTCGTTAATCTGCGCACAGAGACCTACGCAGATAGCCGAATCCCAACCATGGAAATGGGCACCGCCGAAGAGGATGCTCAACGTAGGGATCTTACCATCAACTCGTTATTCTACAATATTAATAGCGGCGAAATCGAGGATTTTGTTGGCGGCATCAATGACCTTCGTGCAGGCATTGCGCGCACTCCCCTTGACCCAGTACAAACTTTCTTGGACGACCCGCTACGAATTCTTCGAACGGTCAGATTTGCGTCTAAGTATGGCCTGGACTTAGACCCAGCACTCATTGCCGCTACACACGATCCAAAAGTGCAAGAAGCCTTCAAGACCAAGATCTCTAATGAACGTGTCTGGGCCGAACTAGCTGGTAAGAAGGACGGCGACCACTACAAGCCAGGTGCTCTGATTGGTCCGAATCCAACACGCGCCGTAGAGCTTCTGAAGGAGCTTGGATTGATGGAGGCTGTCTTCGACCCAACCGATGAGGAGGTGAAGGATCTGGCCCCAAAACCGCTTCCGCCGCGCGGTACTGATGACTACGAACGCCTCAACGCACCACCACCGAAAGAAGAGCGAATGGTGCCTTGGGAAACTCCACAGAACAATCCACATCACCAATTCGACATTTGGAATCATACCCTGAGCGTGGTGAAGAATCTGATTGATCAAACCCCAAAACCAATTACCGAAGATCAGGAGACTTACCTAGTGCGCAATCTAGCGGCACTGCTCCATGACATCGGGAAGCGGTATACTGGCATTCAAGGAGTTTCCGAGAATGGTAGCCATACTTCATACCACGGACATGAAGAAGCATCAGCTAAGCTTGCTCAGGCTGTATTGACCAGGCTACATGCTCCGCAGGATATTATCAAAAGAGTTGTTGATTTGATTTCTGTGCATTTGCGGCCACATACCCTTCTTGAAAATGGGCGTGGGCGCAATTACCGGAGGTTCGTTCGAGACTACCCAGATTGGAGGCACAGTGTTGACATTGCAATTGCCGATAATCTTGGCAAGCAAAACTTCAATCCGGAAGAGGCCGAACTGGAAAGGCAAAAGTATGAAGGCCTTCGCGGAAACATTCAGAAGGCAATGGAATGGGCTGGTAAAGACCCCAACTCCACCTCAGCTATCCCGCGCCCAATCTCCGGAAAAGACCTTATCGCAATGGGTCTTAAGCCGGGGCCAATCATGGGACAGATCCTCAATGCGCTCGACGAAGCTCTGCTTGACAATCCAAGTATGAGCAAAGAAGAGGCTTTGGAATTTGCTCGGACGTTTATTGCATAGGTTGATTGCGATGATCGCGCAGTCTTCGCTTGACGATTCCCAGGTACAGGTTCACTTCTTCTTCGTCCTCAAGCGGGCCGAAGAGGTACATGACAACGGCCAAACAAGCCGTGTGCTCTCGTGAATCAGTATCTGGGAATTGCTTTTCAAAGCTCTCAACCAGCTGTATGATGCGCGGAGTGTAGCGATTATCATCGTTCCATGATTTGTTTTTACAAATTTCTTCCCATTCTTTAATCATCTTCATCTCCTACTATTACCGTCTTTACAATCTTCGGAGCACCAATTAGTCCCCGAGGATTTACGACACCAACACCATTACACTCCAGCAATTGATACGCTATTAGGTCAGGAAGAACTACTGGCATAGGGCCTTTCCGCTCATGTCTCACTGGAGTGATTGGCGTCATCTCTAAAAGAATCTCTGATATTGGTTTCAGATCCTCATCAGTAATGTCAGGGTATCCTTGTCGCTTGATAGTTGTCATAGCATTACATTGTGAGGATGCGACTCAGTCAGGCCAGCATTCGATATAACCACGAAATGAGGATCGGCTTTCAAGTCAGCTAGATTCTTGGATCCTTGGTATGAACATCCACTCTTGATGCCCTCCACCAAACGCAGTACAACATCACGCACACTGCTTTTGTATGGAACGAGCGCAACGACACCTTCGACATGCTTTTGCTTGTGTGTTGAGCTGCCAGCGTAGCGCTTGAACTTCTTGCCTTGAAACTGGATGATTTCTCCTGGGGCTTCGTCTGTGCCGGCAAACAAGTTGCCAATCATCACAAGCTCCGCGAATGCCAGCGCCTTGACGCAATCACCTGCGCTCTTAATTCCACCATCCGCAATGAACATCGGCCACTGATCATCTCTCATGCTGTAGTTGCCATCATTGCAGACAATATCCAGCGCACTGAGTTGTGGATATCCGTTGCCTGTTTCAATGCGGGTAGTGCAGAGAGAATTGTGTACTATAGCGTTATCAGCAATAAAGCTATGTGTTTCACAATCAATCGTCAAATCAAATACCGACACCTCATCATTTATATTTGTATACTCTAACAATTTAGATATTTGATAGTTGTCTATAACTCGTTTTTCTGCTGTGTTGTTTATTCTTGACACATAAGGCGTATTGAAATTTTCAATATTCGCACCTTTTAGATTTCCAGATGTCACTTTATCTTGCTGATTGTTTGGGAACACCTTGGTAAGAAGATATGTGACTATATTAAATAGTTCTATTAGGTGAATTGATGTATTTTTGAAATTCTTTCTACCACCAGATTCTATACTACCATCCGAGTCCATCAAACCATCGTGTATGCCTTGTAAATACCCAATATTATTTACAATGTATTCTGGTGGTAGATATTTCTCTGTTCTCTTTCCAAAACCAGATAAGAATTCCGCAAACGGTTTATGATACAAAGAACAAACAATTATGTTTTCTTTAGCTTTAATTTTCAACGCCCTTCCTGTAAGGGTCTTGATACACTCCGCTAATCGATGTGCGATGTGAAGTTCATCAACTCCAAAATACCAATGAATAGCTCCTGTATTAGTACGCCCGTTATTAACAATCATGGCGTGCCCATCTCCAAGGAAAGTCCCAAAAATATATCCTACCTCTATTGTTGGTTCAATGACAAAATCAACACTTACCTTAATTGAAGAATGCCCATTCCAGCCATCGCGTATCACAATTTCCTTTTTGAAACTATTCGGAAATTCAAACTCAATATTATTTGGCATTAGTAATGCAACTTTATTAATGTTGCCAATTTCTTGCCATTTTAGTTTGCTTTGTTTTGGTGTAGTTTTCGATTGCGTTTTTAGAGCCTTTGAATAACCAATACTTTCAAGTGTTGTTTTAGAAATACTACTTAAATCACCAATGAAATATTGATGATCAGGCGTTACATAAGTAGCTTTATATGAAATAGAGTTGCGAATCTTAGATACCTTACGAATGCCGGTGCAAAATGCTTTCAGTACACTTTTCGGTTTGCCATCCATATTGATAATACGCTCGCCCGGTTTGATATCCTCAATGTTTTTATACAACCCATTAGACATTAATATTCTGGTACCAGCCCCAAAACAACCTGGCCCTACGCCAATTTTGATAATATCCGCACCAGCATTCCAGAGCAAAGAAGCTCCTTTGGCAGTTACTACATTCCCGGCAATAAGGAGAATGCCAGGAAATGTGGTGTGAACTGCCGATACGAACTCAGCCACTTTGGTATGATCCCCATGAGCAACATCTACACAAATTATCTTACAACCAATTCTATTCAGTTCATGTATGAGGTCCAGATCTTTCGGCTTGATACCTACTGAGGCACCAATCGCACCAGGAAATCCATGGGATGCTGCACGAGCTTGATCGTAGTTTGTGAACAGCTCTCCATAGTCATCGAAGCGGTGCAGTATGGCCAGACCTCCAAGTTCAGCGATTGTTTCTGCCATTTTTACATCTGTCACTGTTGCCATATTTGCACTGACAAAAGGTATCTTAAGTTCAATACCTTTTGGTAAAGAAACCGATAGATCAACCTCCTCCCTAGATCCAATCGAGCTGTGTTTTGGGATCAGAAGAACATCATCAAAAGTATAGCCTTGAGTGAACATAGGTTGGCTATTTATTGGCCAATTCGCGATTGCTCGACGATTCTTTTCTTGACAATGGTAATTTGATGTACATATTCAAATACCCACGAGAAGTCCAGAATGAAGTCGTAGGTATATACAGAGGAAATCATGCTTATCAAAATGAGAAACGGAAACATCGCCCTTGAAGAGTCTGCTGCTGATGAGCGTACATCTAGCGGTCTTTACATTCCACAAACAGTGGGTCGTAAAGGAAGTCTTCGATTCGGAAAGGTAGTTGAAGTTGGACCCGGTGAATTAGTCCAGGGAATATTCGTCAAAGTTGATTTTGAAAAGGGTCAAGATGTAATCTTCGACGCATCTCGCTCAGAAATTGTTGAAGTTGACGGAAAGAAATTGACAATCTGTAATATGGTGGATATCATCGCAACAGTAAGTGCTAAGCACCTATCTGTCGTTCCAGATGCTCCACCACCCGCTAACGAAATCGCCTAATTGGACTGGCTCGCAGTGTCGGCTTCTGGCTCTAAAGCGTAGACCTCAATTGATCCATCTTCATTGAGTTCACAGGTGATTTCCCCGTCGAAATCATCTGGCACATCCCTATGCCACACAGCAAAGGCTATATATTCAAGCGCTTCTTCAACAGATAGTGTCTTGTGTCTGGTTACGGTTGGCATAAGTTATCTCCATAGGTAGTTCACCCATTATAGATATAACACTATGCGTCTCTATTTATATGGTATAGAGCTACCATTATATTTAAGCCAAAGAAAGATGCTCTCGCATCGCTTTTGCCGCAGCCTCATCCGATTCGAATTTTGTAATATCGAACAATATTCCTTTGTGAAATTCACTGCCCATGGCAATATTATCTTCCCTATCATCGAAGTATAGAGAGTTGTTTGGCCATCCATACTGAATTAGGAAGCTTTGATAATATAATCTCATAGGTTTCCTAGCTCCAACATCACAAGAGAAATGTTGAATACAATCCCTAAATATCTTACATTTTTCACGCACAAATTTAGCATGATCAGGCCCGATGTTTGATAATAGGGCAACCTTATGCTTTTTAGCTATCAATTCATCAACTACATCAAGCATTGGTAATGATGGTGTGAATGTTTCCATCCATCTGTCATGAATCTCTTGCAATGTATGATAACTCAATGATTTGTTTAGTTGATAAAAGCTCTGCTTAATATCGTATAATCCAATTTCCTGAGAGTGTTGAAAGCTTCCACCCATGAACTCATACGCTTGAATAGTATCCTCAACTATCCTTTTACCTATTAATAGATCGAGTAATGGGCTTAGATCGAAGCGAAACAGAACATTACCAATATCGAATGCAATTTTCTTCTGGGGATTATACTGAAAGTAATCTTTCGTCAAGCTGCCTCCACTTCTGTATAGATAGAGATGGATGAGATACCGGGCGCTCGACCTGTCTCTTAATGAAGTTCATATTTGTTGATCTGCCGATATTGGTCGAAACACCATACCACTGCAACAATTGCGCATTTATAACTTGCTCAATCTCAGATGGATTTGGGCTGATGTAAAGAGGTTTCCCAGTATACAAACAATCAGATACAAAACTAGTCTCTCCTGTTGTAACTAAACTACCTACAGGGATCAATCTCTGAAGATTTGATATGTCAATATCTTCTGTAGTACATTCTTTAGGTACTATTGAATATGGACGTACCCATTCAAATCCGCGCTTCAATATTGGCCTTGCAGAAATATCACATAACGGAGAATACACTAGATAAGCATCGCCACGCGGCAGCGATTCAAGATACACTTTAGTGTTATCCATTATCTTGGTGGTCAGCTCCTTCTTCTCATGCTCCATCCCAGTAATTTGAAGCATGGGGCTGCAATACCACAATGGAACTTCCAGCACCTTCGCCACCATCGCGGTGAAGAACTCGCAATCGCTAATCACCAATTCCGGAACCCACTCCAGAAGATCGTTGATGATCATATCGGCAAGGAAATGGTCTACCGGCGGCCCAGCTACACCATACTTATCCTTGAAGTAGTTCTTCTCACACCTGACAGCTAGCGCATCCAGGCACCAATCAATAGACTGAAGATATCGGCTATTTCGGTAGTACGCAGCGATGCGAACCTCATGCTCCTGTGTGTGGTGCAGGAACCGAGACAGCATAATATTGGAACCTATTGTCTTGCTTGCTCCAAACAAAATCTTCATGCGTTTCCGGTATCATATGCACTAAAGACCATACCATCTTCAAGCTCTACAGAACTACCAGGGTACAACATACCTGACCGTTGCATATCACCATGTTGCCTTCCTCGGTACGTTACAGAAATTACCCTGTTAGGAGAATATCCGGCACGTGTAATAATTTCTTCATATGTGAGTCTTAGCGGCTGCTCTTTACCATTGATTGTAATATTCATTGTTCATCCTCATTACTTGGGCTCATTCTGTCTTAGATGTTGACAATTTTATGGAAACTATATCAATATGTTAGTATCCGATTATGTCAAAAAGAGTTGTTTCCGAAAAGTGCAAAGAATCAGTTTACATATTGAGAATGGCCAGAATGCTATACGCAATAAAATACCTTGGTAGGTACTGCTCAGAGTGTGGTGCTGACGGTTTTGACATTCCTTGGTGTATGGATTTTCATCATAGAGATGGTTCGGGAAAATCATACGAAGTAAAGAACAAGCTATACAACGGCAGTTTCGCCAACCACAAAAGTGAAATTGATAAGTGTATTCTGATTTGTTCTAATTGCCACAGGCTCGGTCACTCTAACAAAGATCGCTACACACAACTAAAGCCATTGATAATGGACAAATTATCTGAGATTGGCAACAGTGATGGCGGCAAGATTAGAGAATTCAATCCGATGTCTCTCGACGAAAAGCAGATTATAGTAAACATGGCAAGTGACGGATATAGCGTTGTGGAAATATCAAATATGATGAATCTAAAATATGATCGTGTGAAACACTTCATTAGGTATCACAAGATAAATCATTGTAGATTTGAAAGAAAGCTTCCACAATCTGCCATAATCAAACTACTGAATCAGAAACACAGTATACGAAGTATTGCCGGGAAAATAGGAATTAATAGAGAGACTTTGAGGTTATGGATTTCTAAAAGAGTTACATATGCTGAGATAAATGGTGTCAAGATTCATCGGCTTCAAAGTTAGCAATCCATGCAAGAACATGGGCATGACATAGCCGTGGAACGCAAAAACACGCGAGCTTCTTGCCTCGCAACTCTCTCTTAATCATTGCTATCATTTCTGGCTGCGATCTAACCCATTCTTCGTACTTTTGTATTGCCTCTGCTCTAGTATCTACTTTGAACTTTGCCAGTGTTCCGTCTTTGTGAGAATATGGATTTCCGTATTTTGATGGGCGACCCACATACACATCATAGTAACTTTTGTTCCTGTGAACTACAAATGGCCATACTCTTTTAATATCCATGTTAACTTAGTTTTCGTTAATGCTATAAGAACCAAAGGAAAATTAACAAATAGCTTATTTATAAGTCTTGCTCGTAAAAGCAAATATCATTGTCTAGTCCGTTATTCATGATGTCCATTGATAATATTCACCGCCGATATCAACAAATCTCTGAGCTTACTTGATTGTGGTAGAAATCTCTCTTCTCTAGGAAGAATTGCGAGGTAATCTTCCATCTCGACAACTAAATCCTGTAAGGCTTGCGCTACGCTTTCGTGTGTTCTACTTCCAGAGTCAAGTTCATGCTTTAGAAATGCTATGTTGTTTACAAATGGCCTAAGCATACTCTCAGCTATCTGCTGCCGACCACCTGGAGTGGTAAGGTATTTCACCAAGATATGACGATGAACACTGGTGACGCGGCGGAAGTTATTCAACCATCTCCGCATATGATCGTCAATAGGGGTGGCGTGTGGCCCAATTACATCATTCATATCATCCACATCAGCTCTTTTGTCGATATCATATCTAGGATCTGTATTTTTCCACATAATCACTACCTAACACCATTTGGTTTGACTTTGAAAATCTCATTGGAGATTATAACAACTAAATGATCATTTCTTTTGATCACTTTAGCCTCAGGAAGTTGAAGACTTGGTCTCCAATCTTGTCTCGATGATCTGTTGCCATGTTACTTATACGAATCGTTGAAGGCCGAGATGATTGGGTCTTTAAGAACAGCAACGATTTTCTCGAACAATTCCTTTGTCATCTTGACGTCACCATCAGCTCTGTGGGCCGTAGCCTTAGTGATGCTGAAGTCCTTGACTAAAGCGCCGAGACCGTAGCGAGCCCGCTTCTTGCCAGTGCAGACATCGATCAGTCGAGCAAGCTGCATTGTATCGATGATGTACCCCTGGTTGCGCCGCTTGCCGTCCTTCCCCTCAATCCAGTAGCCGAACGGGAAATCATCCTCAGATCCGGCCTTGCGCCACAACGCTAGAAGGAACCTGTAATCGAAGTCTGGGTTCTGGCCAATGAACACCCGCTCTTCTGCAGCTGCCCCATCTTCCATCAGCCACATTTCGATCTCTGGAAGAACTTCCTTTGGAATGCGATACGTCTCTCTTCCCTTGGGTGTTTTCCACAGAATGTCTTCAAGCAAATGGCCATTGACTCGGAGAGCTTCTTCTTCGATGTTCTCTGGAGATAAAGGTTTCAGACACCAAGTCTTACTTTCGGCATCTCCAATACGCCAGAAGCAGAGTTCAATGATGTCATGCTTTTCAGGATCGGTACCCGTTGTTTCTACGTCACATACATATTGTATATACATTTGAATTTTACCTAAGATTTAAAACGAATTTCTTTTGTCCACAATCCCAAATTTTAACTAATCCATTGTCATATCCAGAATTTCCTGGATATTTCATTCTATGGAATGTGTTTTTGAAATCTGTCCACTTGAAACTTACATGATTTGAAGCTTCAACAAATCCAATATTTACAAGGGAAGATCCTGTGCCATATCTACAATCAACAAAACTTATTATTTTTTTTGGATTATAGTCACAGGCAACCCTTTTTAATAATTTACTAAAACCACCAACAACCAATGTATCTATTTTGTTTGCAAATCTAGATATTTCAACAAATTCTTTTTTGTGAATAATTTGCATACACGCGACAATATCACCATCAAACACCAGAGAGTATATCTTGCCTGTGCCCTTAGACATCAAATGATTATTAGCGAACCAACCACAATCATCAGGCAACACATTAACAGCACACTTCCTAGCAAATAGTTTGCTGTTTATTATATTCAGCTTTGCGCGTATGATAGATTTGACAATGTTTGTTTTTTGAAGAATTTCATCACCCCTAAAAAACAAAGATGTATATCCATATAAATAATACGATGCTTGTTTATTTAGGTGATAAGACCTATCTTTGATGTAAAGATCGGAGTGATGTTTTAAACCATCTGATTCTATAATTAGATTACCAAGTCTAAAATCTGGTCTATATGATGTACCTGGCAATTGCTTATCATACACAAAATTCACACCAAGATCATTTAAGATATTTTCAATAACAAATTCTATATCTGTTTTAGATTTATTCCATTTAAGGGCAGAATCAACACCAACTGATTTTATCAACTCAAGAAATTTTGAATAACTAAAATTAGGCTCATAACCATCAAAAATATTTCTAGCAGATAACCCGTTTAGATCGTAACTAATCCCTCTGGCTATTTTTGTGTTATTAATTTTCGCAATCACACATTCTGCTTTGGATGGATGATCTACTCCAAACCTTTTCAAATTAGTATTTTTGATTTTGTCTTGTATATCTTTATTTAATAGAGGCGTAGATGCTCCAAATCTCTCTATACAGGTATTGGCGCGTTTATCTTTGGTACTTTGTTTTCTAGACCCTAGTACTTTGTTAGCCGCTGAACGTTTCGGATGTCGCCTCTCCCCATAGAGAACTTTGGAATAAGTTCCATAAAATTTACCATACTCACTATCCTCAAATTCCGCAATTGAATGTGCAGATGTATAAGATAGCAAATCAAGATAAGGGAATTTTTCTTTTACTTTAATTCTAGCTTCTTCTAACGTTTGTCTTCGCGCCATACATGCTATTTAGAGGCGGCGGGCTGGGGATCCTCGACAGGCTTTGTTGGCGGAGATAGACGATCAAAGTACCGCATAAACCAGATCATAATTTCTTCAGCTATAGGGATCTCGATAGACGACCCTTTCTCGTTTTCAAAGATGAGAAAATGATCGTCCCTAACGCTTCTTGTTCCTTTGAAAATGATCATGCCTTCACCTGCAGTTGTCTCTTAAATTCAGAAACAGACTTCCATCCGCTCTTGATGCCATTAATGATGAACATCACCCCTTCAGTAGTTCTTAAGAATTCACGCTCTTTAGAAGTAAATCTAATTCCTTTCAGAACAATGATTTCCTGCTCATTTATGAAAACTCTCCAATCCTCATGAGAACTTGTTGAGATCCGCTTAACTCTCACAGATTTTCCAGGAACGTAATCTTCGTCATTGAAAAATTCAGAGTCTTGTTTGATGAACGAGCCCTTCTTTCCGCCCTTTTCATCGTAGGCAAATTGGTCATCTGAGTACTTGTGATAAGAATGATCGTTCATTTTGCAGCTCCTTCAGCGGCTACCGCCCCCATAATTCCAGCAGCGGCTATCCCTTTTATACCAGCACATTCGCCGGCTACAAATAAACCATCCACTTCGGTTTCTAAATTGTTTGCTATATTAATTCTACTAGTATTCGTATCAATGTCTGGTACATGGAAGTAACCACGATTTATGATGTTTGGAAATACTGACTCAAGAGTCTTCAACGCTACGGCCACCCAAGAGTATTCTGGCATCTCTGCTAAGTCGCCAATACCATGGGTAAAGCTCCTAATCTTTTCACGTCCAACCCTATCCCCAGATAGTAAATGCGAAAGCTTGGCAATCCTATCAACGTGAGAACATGGATCTGCCTTGATCTCAATGCTTTTTTGAACTGAAAAGAATACCTTATCTGACTTCCACCTATCTTCATTTGAGCGAAAGGCTGCGATGGTCATGTCATCATGGTCTTCTTGAATTACAGAACCCATCCATTGAAGCGGCCCTACATCAAGGTCTTCTCTTACCAAAGAACAATGAGCTTTATGGAATTCCTTGAGAGATGAGGATGGCATTTCTACTCTAACTCCATACCTAGCAATGTGATCTGGTTGTAACAGACCTAGATTTTTATATACATTATTCACCCAACGCCAGCCGCTTCTCCCAACTCCAAGAATCAGTTTCTTACAAGTGAAATCGCCCTGAGATGTATTAACCACGAACTTCTTATCAATCTTTAAAAAGTCAAAAACCTCAGTATCAAAACTAAGAAGTACATTTCCTGCGGCCTCTATTTTTTCGGATGTTATCTTTGATAGTTGATGAATTTGATCGGGATTCCACTGATCGTATGTATGCATTATCAAACCAAAACCATTATCAGTAATTGCCTTTTTGATAGTAGCTGAAGGCTGCTTAGTTTTCACACCACGAGGAACACTCACCTCATTCAGTTGCGCAGAAAACCATTCTTTGATAGATCTGACACGCCTACCATCTGCAATTTCCAAAACCTTATCAGTATCCTCATCTAGGTAGATTTTTCCATCTCCTGTAGGGAAACATCCGAGATATCCTTCTAATTGGCGACGTCTACGCTTCACATGGATAGGATCTTGCCGCAAACAATTTGGAGGTGGTGGACCGAACTCAAATACAACAACTTTTAAGTTCTTGTGTCGTTCAGCTAAGCGTAAAGCAGCAAATACGCCAGAGATACCAGAGCCCACTATTCCTATATCAAACGAATTATTCATGGTGATGTTGAGGATACGGCGTTCAAATACGATTGCCTTACACAATCATATATCTCGTCTTTTCCTCCTATAACACCATCCAAGATATCTACGATATTATTTTGCAATTGATAAGAAACACCAAATGGCCACATGAACCAATAAGATGGCCCAACGAAGTATATCCTGTTGATTTTATCTGATTCTTCACAAAGAATTTCGTAAATCTTATCTGGGGAATTTTGGAAGAATATCAACTGCTCATTTAATACGAATAAACTCATCGTATATCCACCTACCTCAAACTTCGTTCTCCATGGTGCTGGTAATGGGGCTAGACACAACAAGAATAATAAGAACCACAAAGAGATAGGTGCTAATAAAGCGAAAACTGCCAAACATTGCGGAAATAGATATAAAATACTGAACAGAACTTTTCCATACCGTTTCGCTTGTTGTATATGCACAAGCTCATGCGCTAAAACGCTAATTGCTGATTGATTTTGTGAATTGACGAAGTCTTCACTAGTGAAATAGATAGTACTACCAATTGTGGTAATGTATTTAGTCATGAAGCCTTTATTGAAAAATAATAAAAAGCCAAGAAGCTTCATAAACAATGATTTATTCTTGTATTTAATATCAAAACTATAATGCTTATGCATTTCGTTTTCAAATGTATTGAATATCATTATGCTCCAAATTAAGGTGAAACTTGGTTTAGACAGCTAAAAATATTTAGGCAAGGGTAGTTCACATACTAATTCCCAACATAACTAATACCGCGTTCTCTTAAAATTCTCCAGGGCATGAAATTATCCGCTGTCATTTTGGGCGTCTTTAGGATCTTTGGAATTGGACGTGGAACAATTCCATTCACAATGTCTTCATCGAAACTACCAAGATCCTGAAAATCTACCTGCCAAAGAACTCTCAGCTCTTCATCAGTACATGGCCAAGTATGTTTGTTACCACTAAATCTTTGATAACAGAAGTTCTCGGGGGGAAGCTCTACACAAACCCTTCTATCAGCGGCCATCATTCGACACCAAGAGTCATCTTCACCCCATTGCGCTACATTCGGGAAGTCAAGTGCAGAAGAAATTCTACCAGTTAATGTTGGGCCATGAAAGACGAACTTAGCATCCTTAGATTCAGCGAACCAGAGAATGTTTTCTGTATTACGGATGTAGAGGGATTTTGAGCCGGCGTAGTCTGCATTTGTTTTTACCAAAGAAGATATTTTAGTTAGATATCCTGGGCCGTAGTAATCATCAGCATCACATTTAGCAAACCAAGAGTCATCCTTGGCAATTTCACGAAGCCAATGAAGCGCGGCTGTTATGTATTGCCCAACCCCAGGATCGCTTTGAATAATAGATACTTTCTCTGGTAATTCAAAGCACGAACCAAGCCCCTTCCCATTCTCGACGATGAGTAATCTTTTGTCAGTATAAGTTTGGCGCGCAAAGTTACCTAGAACGTTAGGTAACCAACGCGGATCGTGAAGGCCGGATACCATCCATATTGCCATTATGTTTCACCCCAAGTGTGTTCAATATCATACACAAAGTTTGTCGTATCTGTTGGCAATGGGTTGTCAGTAGCCCGAAATATAAACGTATAATATCTATCACTAGATGGAAGATCAACAACAATCAATGGCATATTTGATCCTGTTGGCAGAACGTAGTCACAATCACCGTTTATAGGTACTGGTTTGCCTACCGAAGAGACAGGGGACGATCCGCCTGCTAGCACAGTATTATCACTTATAGAGCAACAGAACATCTTAACTTTACCACCACCATCTGAGGTAATAGTATACAGGAATTCTATTGCCCCACCATTTGTATAGGAGCCATTACCGTTCCAGCCAACTCTAATTCTTCCAAGCAATACCGAGTTTCGTGGCATTCCTGCACTGTGAATGGTAGTTGGAATTTGGACTGAATATGTAGGCGCGGTTCCAACGAGCTTGAACGTACCAAAAAACTTATCTGTTCTTGGTACTTGATATGTTCCGCCGTCATAAGCGATTGGTGATATTGCATAGCTTCCATATCCATTAGCATTAGTCGTTACTAGATGATCAGCAACCATCTGCTCTGTAGCATAACTGCTTGTCATCACAGAAGTTTGCGATGGAAGAATAAAGTAACCATCAAAATTCATCCATTTTGATCCATTGAAATTATGTATATCAGACCTACCCATGGTCACAACATTATAAGATGCCGCGCTTAAGCTAATTATACCAGATGTAGTTCCTCCACCAGAATGGATATCTATATTACCACCATCACCATTACAACCAAGAATTAGATCAGATTCACTATATACAGCAGGTGTCTCAACCCATGATATTGCGTTGACCGTATTTATCAGAGGATCACTTGACCAAATATCATTATAACCATCTGACCAATAGACTGTATTAATAGGGCCTATACCTGATGATGGCTTCCATGCTGCCGTAGTTGAGCTTGTGGCTGTTAGAACATAGCCATCAATTGGTGCTGGAGATGCGGCGCACGAAACGATTGTGGTTGTATTCTTGAGCCAATTAGCAATGGTCTGTTCAGCAACCGCGAATGCGCCACCATTTTTTGCGATAAGGGTATCAGGTACTTCTATTGACATTAAGAATCCTTTAGGATGAGAAGTTTTGGTTTCACGTTACAGTCCAAGTAATGGTGCTGAGATTAGGTTGGTTGGTCATCCATATATCATATAACTGCGTTACACCTTGGCTATTAGTAACACTGGTTTGAGCAACCAAAGACCACCCACCTGGAAGAACACCATACTGGAATGTAGGTGTTCCATAAGAATTAGGCAAACAGTAGAATTCATATTCATCAACGCCCATCGTATCAGTAATAATTGCGGCCTTTGACGGCTGCAGCGCACGATTAGTCAAGCTTGTTACAAATGATGAATTGTAGGAACCAGGAATAACACTGTTGCCATGATAGACGTATGGCTGCCAGGATACGGTCTGCGTTGCCGTTTGTGTCTTAGTGCCCTTTGTGACGCTTAGAGTAGCTGTATAAGTCTGATTATTGACTGTCTTAACAACAGCAGCACCAGCCCGAGAGCCAGAACTGAATGGCGTAGCAAATGTCCATGTACCACCAGCATTATCGGTTATTGTTCCAGATGTAGGTACATAGTTTTCAGCAACACTGGCAACAATACTTGAGATTGATGTTCCTACTTCAACCACCGAAGCATAATTCGTTCCAGCGATAGTAAAAGAAATAATCGCAAATCCAGGAAGGATATCATCCTCAGTCAATTGCCTAATTTCAGAGGCCGAACCAGTACCGACAATCACATTAGACATTTCTATACAACTAAGAAAACAAAGCCGATACTCCATTTCGTCTAGGCGTGCTCTTACGGTTGTATAAGTACCACTAGGCTTAATTCCCAATTCTCCTTCAATTGCAAGAATTGATTCTCGGTGCCGGTTCAAAACTTCAGCTTTTATTGAAGTTTGTAAATCGACAATTACTGGCAATCCTTTGGTATCCATTGGGCGTGGGTCATCTTGATCGCACGGATAGCGGGTATAGGAGTATGCAGGATTCACTCCGCAAGGTATTGATGGTCCAAAATCGCATGGGTTGAGAGTTACCATTGATCCTCAAAAATAGCCATAGTCTCATGGATATGGCAGATTATGTATATCCAAAACAGAATGGTTAAACAAAATAACCCCGGAAGTTTTACTTCCGGGGTTATTCGTGGCTGTTCAAAGATTATTCTGCAGGAAATAATGTTTGGATCTGCTTTTGAGTTACCTTATTCGGATTGATTCGGTAGTAGAATGTGCGTTTACTGGTCTTACGAGACAGGTCTGTTGAGCTTTTACACTCCACTTTGAAGCTACCAAACTCATCCTTGCGCAGATCGCGAACGCGAGCTGTGGCGGATGGGATACGGCTCAAGCTGGAACGTGGGAGCCATTCGCCGTCTGCGGATAGCAAACGAATACCAACGCGCTGGGTATTATTGGTGATCTTCTTCTGAGCTGCCTGAATTGTTGTTTTCAATGTCTTCATTTTGTCTTCCTTGTTGTGTAACAATTGGCCCTGATACAGATTTCACGGCCTCTATCAATTTTACCAATGGTATCTCAGCCGAGTTTACTAGCAACTCCAGATGATTATCTGGCTTCCTGGCAGCGACCATGACATGAACATGTTGTGCTTTCTTGGAGCGCTGAAGTTCTAAATAGCCACCATCATCGAAGGATATTCGCATTCTCGGCCTGTCTCGATTTAGTTAGTTGCCACTAAAAACCGTTACTTATTAGTCGCTCGACCTCAATATTCTCTAGCACTTATACCATGATCAGTGATAATGTGCCGATTACCATCTTCATCAAGAGTAATGGTGTGTTCGAAATGACATCCGATATCATGAGTTATCACTGTCCATTTATCAGTGAGGGTTTTTGTCTTGACATTCTTCCCAAGCACAAACATAGGTTCAATAGCAATCGACATTCCGGGCTGCATCGTTACCCCATCATTTACTGATGACTTGTTTGGAACAAATGGATCAGCGTGCAGTTTGTTATGCTCTATTCCATGACCTCCAAATTCAATCACCACACCAAACCCATCGCTCTTTGATCTGTCGAAGATCGCTCTACCAATCTCGCCTATTCGACGCCCAGGTTCAACTAGTGCAATAGCATCATACAATGCATCTTGGCAAGAAATCAATAACCGCAATATCTCTGGGTTCTTTGGCTTTCCATATATGTATGTTACGGCACAATCTCCAATAGCGCCTTCGAAGGTTGCTCCGATATCAACCTTAAGAACATCACCATCCTTCAATTGGATATTTCTGCTTCCCATCCCATGAACCAATTCGGTATTAAGTGAAGCACAGATAGAACTGGGAAATCCTCGATAATTAAGAAATGTAGGAGTACAGTTGTTTTGTCTTATTAGGTCATCAACCATACTATTTAGTTTGGAAAGCGTAAGGTTGCTGGCCATACCTTTGAACATAGCGTAAATCTCTTGATGAGCTTTACCTACGACACGACCAGCAATCTTCTGCCGCCCAATCCAATCCTTATCCTTGAGAACAATGATTTCGCTTTTACTTGGTAGTGCCATCTTTAGGCTTCCGCTTATTGCTACGCCCTTCCTTCTTCAGCTGCTCTTTCTGAGCCCGCACACGCTCAGCAATCAATGCCAATTCTGCCGCCTCTGAATCTTCTGTGGCTTCTACAGGCTCTGTTTCTGGGGCAACACTTTGTTCGGTATCATCATGGTGGTCTAGAGATGTGTCAGCTTCTTCCCAAACCCCCTTTGGAGAATATAGATCTTGCGTCACATTTTCTACGGATTGAAGAAAAACAATATCTGATGATTTAATACGTTGCGGAGCGATGACAGGCTGACTAAACAGACCTTCGACATCCGCATCCCTTAATGCTGCTATAAATTTCTTATCTAACTTAACCCTAGCTTCATTAAGAGGACGAACGTCATCCTTGCTACAAACGCTCTTATCATTCATTACTATGGAAATGTGATTTCGCACAGCAACAAGATCTGCTAGATCAGAGATCTTCATCCTTCGGTCTCCGGCTCTGCTGGTTTCTTTCCTCGGCGCTTGCTTACTCTCGGCGGTGGATCTTGATCTGGCTCCCCGGCGACCACAGTCTCTGTTGGAGCAGCTGTCTCATCAGGCCACGCAATAACTCCATTAGAAATATCAACCCGACAATTGGCATCTAGATTCTTGGCCAAATACAACTGTTGAATTTGAACCTTGAACTCCAGCTCTGCCAAGCGAGCATCTTTCAATGCCTTATCGGCGTTTTGAGCAGCTTCCACTGCCTTTCCTCGGGCCTGGACAACTGGTTCCAATTCTTCTTTACTGATCTGCGTTACTCTTGCCATTCTATTCTCCTTAGTTACTCTTTGGTATCAAATACGCTCCAGGTATTTATCACCATCTCAAAGAAATGTCGCTTGCTCAGGGTTCTCGCCTTATTATCTTCTCGCAAGATAAATTTTGGTTTGTTCCATTTACCAAGCTGAGTGTCATTATGATAGATTGTAAATGCCCTATCTCCATCATCAATGATTTCTATCTCTAATTTACCTAACAAATCCCGAAGTAGGCATTTCTGTTTTACCGTCAATAATATATCAGGCCAAACGTCATCTAACGGAACTCCGACTTGTTCAAGGACGCCTTTCAGAAAAAGGTTTCTTTCTTCCTCTTCGACTG
Source organism: Candidatus Pacearchaeota archaeon (assembly GCA_023228245.1). The sequence goes on along the minus strand of JALOBN010000001.1, from coordinate 404,582 downwards.
ATTTGGCGTCCTCTCTATCTAGGTAAACTGATCTGTACATTAACCACACTTACCATAATTACAATCAACACAAGTAAAACACGGATCTAGTTTTATATTTTTACCGCCACATTCTGGACAAATATTATCAACCTTATTATCAGATAAATATTTCTTCAAAATCCTTGCTAGTACTTTATTAATGTCAGTAACATAACCGTCTTTGCTTAGTTGATCACATATAAAGCGAATTGGAACAGAGTGGCGCAGTGACATTGAAATCAATCTAGTAGCCCAAGCCGAAGATGCGTCATCGAGCATATCCACGATATTTCCCGTTCCATTAACGGAGAGTATTTCGCCATTAATTTCAAGGCAATATTCCCCGCGCTTCCTCTTTACAATCTTGCCGGTTTGGCCATTTTTGACATCCAGATTCTCGGCCGGACCAGCAAAAACTTCGTATGGTTTATTATCATGTAATCCAATAATAACAGCCCACTTTACACCATCAACCTTAGCCGTATGAATATTACAAGGCAATTCTTTTGGTCTCTTTGGTGCCTCGCGTTCCTTAGGCTTATCATCTACAGCCTCCAGAACAGCCGTCATTGTTCCATTGCGGTATGTGGTAACACCCTTTATACCAGACTTCCAAGCATCAAAGTATATATCCTTAAATGAGTCATATGGATAATCATTTGGAAGATTTATTGTTTTACTACTATTCATATCGACATATCTAGCGATAGCTTTTAACATGTCGATATGTTCGGAATGAGATAGTTCTTCGGAAGTGGCTAATAACCCAAGATTTTTGCGGCGATCTATCTCTTCTTGACTAAAATGCTCTTTAATAAACAACCAGGCCCAATCCTGCACAACGCTCTTTTTGGTAAGGCCGCGATTCTTATCAACCTGATATTGAGACCCATTAAATTCTCCAATTAGGATATCGTCTGTACCAGCCTTTGACTTTTTTAACAACTCAGTCTCAAACCACTCTCCCTTAAAAACATCCGGAAAGTTGAACCCGCTCTTGCGAAGATCTGCCCGATCTCCCTCTGGTACAATTGCCCATCTGGCGTATTCTAGATTGAACATAGGCTCAATACCACCAGACAATACTCCTGCGTAAATGCTCATATTGCCGGTTGGGGCATTTGCTGAGCGATGAGAATTTCTCATATACCCAATATCCTCTACTTCGCGCTTTACTTTTTCGGATATTGGTAGTGTTTTCCACCAATACGAATTAAAATATTTCAGCTTATCAAATAATGGGAACGAACCCTTTTCTTGGCCAATTCGTGCAGACGCTAGGATCTCAGTTTCGGCCTTTGTCTTAAATATCTTGGTCACTAACTCAATAGACTCTTTTGATCCGTATCTCAATCCCAAAATTGCCAGCAATGAACCAAGCCCAACAACACCAATACCAATTCGGCGCTTCTCTACCATTGAGATCTTATAATCATCAAGAGGAACGCGAGAAATATCATTAATGTTATCAGAAAATCTGACGGCTATTTCAGAAGCTCGTTTAAATGTCTCAAAATCAAACTCAAAACCATCATCTGTTTCTTTGAGATACTTTACTAAATTCAAAGACAACAACAGACACACCCCGGTTGACATAGACACCTCTCCGCATGGATTGGTTGTCACTATATTTTCTGCATACCCCAACGGGTTGTATTTGTTAGCGATATCTAAAAACAACACTCCTGGGTCATTTCTATTGTAGGTTGACTTCATGATATTGTCCCACAAATCACGAGCCTTGACAGTCTTGTATACTACAATTGGTAAACCCCTAGATTTCCAATCTTCAATATCACCAGCCCATACTTGTTTATGCTCTGGAACATGAGTATTAGGAAATACCAAATCCCAATCTGTATTGTTTTCGACAGCCTCCATAAATCCTCGGCAGATACCAACCGAAATATTAAACTTTGAAAGGCGTCCAGCAGTTTGCTTGGCAACAATAAAATCTTCAATCTCTGGGTGCCAGCAATTGTGAATAAATACACCATTAGCTACAAAATTATGAAAATCAGGCACTGACATGTCAAAGACTTCTTCTTCACCATAATCTTCGACAGTTATTACTTTATGATTTGTATCATCTGCTAGTTTTTGACTGAACTGATTCTTGAATCCATTCTGATAGTGATTTTTATATTCAACAGACCCTTTATTCCATGGAACATTGGTTCCGTTTGATCTTCTAGATGCTATTCTCTTTTCTTGAATCAACCTAGATTTTTTTTCACCATACCATTCAATATCACTCTTCCCTTTTCTTGACTCTGCCAAATCCCTTTGATATTTTCTCAATACAAAATCATTAGATCTTCCATGTTCTTTGGCATGTTCAGATCGTGTTAATAATTCTATATTATCAATGGAATTATTTGTTGTGTTACAATCTATATGATGAAGTTCTTCACTCTCTGGCAAAAACGCTCCATTGGCAATTTTACTTAAAGGATATCGCCCATATTTTAATTCGGCGACAGCTACATGTTCTGGTATACATTTTCTATACCCAGTAATTCCTAATTGTAAGTATTTGTTATAAATTCTCTTCCTAAGAGCAGAGATAGAATCTCCAAATACCAGTTTCCCAGCTTCTTTGTAAGAACCATTTGATAATAATATTTTATGATCTGGTGTGCAAATTATAAAGTCATCGTTATCAAAGAAAACTTTGATAACTTTCCTTTTGCCATTACTCCATATTTTTGATGCTTGTCGTACAAAAACATTTCCTTTACAATCCGTGCAATAAACATATGGCGTCTTTCCAACCAAATCTTTAATAGACACTCTTCCGTTGATTGTAGAAATTAAAGAACTTCCAGCAATACACTCCAGAATGCCCATCTGAGCACCCTTGCGAATTTTCTTTTTTTCATCTGCTTTTTTACCAGATGACTTCTCCGAGCCCATTGTAATAACTTCTGAAGATTTATCCCAAAGTTCCATAAACTTCAAGACGCCCGGAGTTCTACCACCAATGCCACTAACATACGAACCAGATGGACGAATCCAGGAAAAATTCATTCCATATCCGCCTTCGGATTTTAGAGTTAGTGCCTGTGCTTTAAGCATATCATAAATACCACTCAACGAGTCTGGATCTTGGTATTTTATATCTGAAGGATTATGTACAAAACAATTCATCAAACTAGTAGCTTCGCGTCCAGTCACGCCAAGATTTGCAGTAATTCTACCGCCAGCAATACCTTTGAAATCAGTCAGTAACCACAGAAAATCTTTGTATACCTTTTCTCTAATATCTTCGCTTTCAATTTCGGAGCAAGCTTTAGCTTGCCTCTCCCAAGTATCAGCTAACGAACTTTCTCCTGGGGCTCTGTAATTATCGTTCCAAACTTCATCTGAGATATTCTGTCTAATTACCATGTTATTCCTCAAAACAAGTCTACTAATTCTCGTCTCAACGTCTTTTTAGCTTCGGTAAGTAGCTTGATACAACTCATTCGGGAAATATTCAGCCTATCGCAAATCTTTCCGATAGAATAAAGGTCCCGGCGATTATCGGATCCGCCACCCAGTTCGTAATGTAAGGTTATTACCCTACGCTGATCCTCAGGAAGCTTTTCAACTGCACTTCGAATCAAAATCACCGCTTCATCATTCGCGATACGATCGAGAGCGCTTGGCTCTCCATCAATAATAATCGGCAGCTGTGAAACTTTGTAAGGCTGTACTAGCTTGGCGTGCTTCAGAGGTATCTTGATAGTGGAATGACGATTCGCCTCTCGACTAATCTTTGTTTTAATGTACTTATTACACCACCAATAAAAATCACCCTTATTAGGATTATATGTTTGTAGTGCTCTGCACAGTGCAATTTTTCCATCTTGACAAAGATCTTCGTAGTTAGCGAAACCTCTATATTTTTTTGTTCTTGAATCAACAATATGAGAAAACATCATAATACAGTCTGATTCTACTTTTTTGTATTCAAGTTGATTCTTTTTATTTTGCTTTAGCTTATACTTCTCGCGCAATGTAACTAACTTTTCAAGAAGCATCCTTTCATGATTTTCATTTTCCAAAATTCTCCTATATTGTTTATGTGAACGAAATCTTTCTCATTTACTTCCATACAAAGTACGAGCAAGTTTTTCATCTGTCCTAGCTTGACGAGCCAAGTCTTTCCCTTCTTTCCAAAGTTTCTGTACAAGTTCTCGACCGGTTAATTCAACATTAGCCGAAACATTACAAGATATTAATCTCTTCACTTGTCCTTCTACATTACAATTAGGACATACAGTTGGGACTGCGGCATGTATACTGTATATATCTTCAAACTCTTGATTACAGGCATTGCAAATGTGCAGATATGTTGGCATTTTATCTCCTATGTTCTATTAGGTCTCTTCCTAGAACTTTCAATTCAACATCAGCGTTCCAATTCTCTCGAATTCTTTGTTTAAATGACTCATCAATAACTCTGAATACCAAATACAAGTCGCCAGTAATTGGATCAACTTCCATTCTTACAGCTCTTGCAACGGTATCATGAGTATCCATTAACTATCCTTTTTATTCTTTGCCTCTTGAATTGATCTAATCAAATCAGGTATATTAGCAGATACATCTCCAGGAAGATCTCTCTGATCATATGGAACATCGATAAGAGACGCATTGGCAAAGTTCTTGATTAAATGTCCTTGCCCCAATGGTCCTTTGCGATTTTTGACTACATGAATCCTTAGATCTGGGAAACTCATTTCGTTTTGTCGAGTCTCAATCTGAATTCCAAGATTGACGTGATGCATAATCAATGAGGAACGCCCCCATCGATGCATGCCAACAGCACGATTCTCTTCGCTCTTAGAATTTCCAGAACTACGTTTCAGATCTGTTAGCTGTGCGGCAGTTAAGATAACATTATCATACGCTCTGCCGAACTCATGAAGAGATGCCGCAATGCCACCAAGCTTTAACCAATCCTGCTCCTTTGCGAGCGTTGTGCTGTGCATCAAACCCATATAATCGATAACGACCACATCTGGACGATACCGAAGCATTGCATCATGATATCGAAGCTCAACCTCCTCAATTGTGAGATTGCGTGGTACATCTACTATGTCGAAATAATACCCACTATCTTGATATGCCCTGATGAATTCCTTGGCTTTTTCGACTCTCAGCTCCTCTTCGTGAGAAAGCGTTGACTTAGCCAAACCGCGCTGTGGAACGTTTGCCAAGCTGGCAAGAAATCGGATAAAGCAGTCTTCATAAGGCATCTCTAAAGAGAAATAGAGGACGTTGTATCCACGCACCATCGACGTACTGGCAATCGACTCAATGGTATTGCCTTGCAACCAAATCTGCTTAGCGGTATTATTGAGCAGCTGGGATTTCCCAGCATTTGATTCGCCGCCGATCATAACCAACTCTCCAGGAGACATCCCTCCAGAGACGGCATCTATCATGCTATAGCCAGTCTTGATCTCAATAGAGGCCTCTGGATTGAGCTTCCGAGCCTCATACGAATCGGTAAATTCCTGAAGGTAGTCCCCAACAGGCTTCTGGGTATAGGTACGCTCCAGCTCAATAGAGGTGATCCTATTGATGGCCAGCGATAGGTTGTTGAAATACTCCTCTGGATTTTGGGCAGAATCCGGATCATCCGCGGCTGCACGCGCCCGAATGTCCTCAACCGCCTGCATTTGGAAGCGCTTCTTCAACTGCGCGAGATCATAGGGGTATTCCTTGGTATCGTAATCCAGTTCCTCTAATTCGCGCCAGGAATCCTCGATAGTGGTGGCGAGAAGTTGATTGTTGCCGTGCTGTTCGAGCAGGGTTCGTTTGGTAGGCGGGGAGCGGTAATGTTTTGTGTAGTCAAGAACGAGCTTGGCAAAGCGCTGAATATCCTGATCGAACAATAAATGGTCGTACCTTGAGGTAAACGTCAGAGCGCTTACCTTGTCTTTTACTAGGGATTTTAGGACGCGAAGATCTAGCTCTTCTATCATAATTCCCCCTTCTTAATCATATCTCTCATATCTTGGCCACCAATTATCGGCACCAATTTAACCACCTTCATCAAACTTTCAATACTCGCACGCAAAGGACCTGAAAAACTTTCCTCAACCTTCACACTGTTGGTACAGAAGAAGAGTGGCATCCTATTCTGGATTCTCGTTCGCATGATGGGTTCTAGAATACGGCCAAATAGATCTGCGGCATTCTCGCTACCCATGAAACGAGCATCAAACTCATCTATTACCAAAAAATCTACATTTAATAATATTTCTCTTGCATCAGATTTTACCTGAGGTGAAGAGTTCAACATGATATGAATGATGTCCGTCAAGTTGACATACAAGGCACTATATTGTTTCTCAACTGCACGCTTAAGAATACAACACGAAATATAAGTTTTCCCAATTCCGTGCTTCCCAGCAAAGAAAGCCTTTTCTCCACTTTTATAGGAGGCTTTTATATCTTTAGTGATGTCTAAATAAATACGTGTTAATTTATCTGGCCCAGACCAACCATCCATTTCACGCCACCAATAATCAACCGGAATATTAGCTTCGTAATAACGAGTGAAGGCTGTAGTGAGAGCTGCCCCACCAGGAGTTAAGATGCCATTGTTCGATTGAGCTTCGAGAATATCATCAAGCGCATCATCGAGCTTTTTTCTTGGGATGTTTAAGAATGGACTTTGTGAAAAATGGGGATCCAAAATCTACCTCGGGAAGGGTTTCGATATTCTTAGATCTTTGCAGTAGCTCACGAGCTCTTTTCCGTTCCTCAGCGGCCTTTAGCTTATGCAGCTCCGCCAAATTTTTTGCCCTCAAATCCTCTTGGCGATAGTAGTGAGCAGGTTCGGGCTCCAATTCTACAAAAACCTCCCCCTGCTCACTCGACTCCGTTGTTTGTGGGGTGAGCCTAATACACATCACATTCTTGAACGGGTCTTGTACAATAAACAAAGATCTATCAAACAATTCAAGTACCATCTGCTCATCAGTATACTCGACAAGCTTTCCGGCTTCGATAACATTGTTGATACAAATGATCTTTATAATAGAGCCTATTTTAATTTCCATCTAGTCTTCCTAATACACCATCATCGAACCCAATGTTCTTTAATTCATCAAACATCCTAATATATATCGCAACCTCACTGCCATTAGGATCATTTTCAATAGCTAGCTTAGCAAACGCCAAATCGCCATATGTACAAACATCTATGTTTAGACTACTCACAACAGACTTGTAATCGGCTGGTAATTGAGTTGACCTACTAATCCTAGAATCCTTGCTAAACATCTTCTTGAACTGGAAGATAAACTCGGTAGTAAAGAAGTACCCAATAGATGTTACAGATACCTTCTTGGGAATTATATACTGATCGAATACGAAATCTATATAATCCTTGATGGTTTGCTTATCCTCAACACCCAGGAACGCAATCATTCGCTTTATACAGAACATCTCAGAACATTTGGCGGGCGCTCTTGAGTATGATAATGTAAACTCAATACCCATGTGATCTTTATATCTCTTGAGTATGTGTCCCAGAAAGTGATACTCCTGCCATTGTGAAATATCATCAGATGCATACAAAGCCAGCTTGGCTTTGAACTTCTGCCAAAAAGCATTTGGAGTGCCATCAGCCTTCAACCCACTAATCTTCTGGACCTTAGTTACCTTGGGCTCTACTGCTTTTTTTCTTGGGGCCATGTTACATCAAACTCCGACTCGTATATCTCTCGCCTAATTTCAGAATGTTTATTCAGATATGGGGCCTGATCTGCAAAGTCAATAATCGCAGACATCTTCTTTCCCTTGTAAGGACGGATGACTCGACCTATCCGTTGCAAAGCTCTAACAGACGATTTACCAGCGCCAGCAATAACCAGCCCGGAAAGTATCGGTAGGTCAACCCCAATATCGAAAATCTTACTCGCCACCAAGCATTTGATCTTGCCACTTTCCAGCTCATCCTTAATCTTCTCGCGTTGTGTTGCACTGTCCTTTCCACTCAGAAGTCCAGTTGGTACCGTCTTCTTCATGTGATCGAACAGAACATCGCCATGCTTGATGGTGTGGAACAGTACGAGCGGCACAAAGCCTTGCTCGACCATACTTTTTGTGGCCTTCACAACCATCGAGTTGCGCTGTTCGTTCTCGACAATATATCTGGAGTAAATGCTTGGGTACTTTCCGCTCTTGAACTGATACGGCATGGGGGCAATGAACCTGATACTTGGCGGAACCAAATACCCCTGCTTAATTAGCTCTCTAGCAGAAACATCAACGATCTTTCGTCCAAGGAAAGCTTCGATGAGCATATCCGCTCCATCATCACGCCATGGACTAGCAGACATTCCGTATACATATTCAGCTTTGATATTTCGAGCAATAACTTGTACAGTATCGCAAGCTGCCAAATGACATTCGTCGAGTATTATCGTACCAGAATTCAACAACATGCCCTTGATCTTAGAAAATTTCTCTGGATCTGTTTTCTTTTCTACCAAACCATCATCATCCAGTGTCACTGTACCAGTCAGGCCTAACGCCTGGCCGACACTCCAAATAGTAGCTATATTAATGTCTCTAATTTCGCATTTGCCATCTCCAATAATGCCAATTTCTTGTCTAAATACTTCTTTGAAAAAAGATTGTGTTTGATATAACAAATCCTTACCGATTACTAAAATTGTCGAAGATTTACCAATCTTAGCAGTAATTAAAGCCGACACTAAAGTTTTTCCAGATCCCGTGGCAAGCCGAATGATGCCACGGTCTGTTTCCACAGCAGCGTTGGCGGCGCTCTCTTGATAGGGTCGAGCTTCCTTACCGATAGCCCGTAAGTTATTGGTAATATCAAGTGGCGTTGACCTTTCAATTTGCGGACGTTCATCTATTATCATTGGGCGGCACCCCTTTGAAGCATAGAAATCCATCACACGCGGCAGCAAACCAACTGGGAACTTTCCGCTCGCTGATAATAGATGGCGCTTACCGTCCCAGGTTACAAATTCACCTAGATCGTTGGTGTAGCCTTTGTAAGCTTGGGAAAATTCGGCACCAAGAAGCTTAAAGGACAGCTCATTGTCCAATGCTCCTAAAATTTCCTCATCATCTTCTTCAGCGATCCTGCAGGAGTTCTGGTACCGAATAATTGCTGTCATTGAATCCTAAATACTTCAATGCCGCTTCCGCCCCAACAGAAAATACCATAGCCACCCATTTTGTTTCCATCTGTAATAAATGGCAAACACCCAAATAACTCTGGATCTGGAAAAATAACGGCAATATCCTCATCAATACCATCTATTGGGAAAACCAATTTAGACCCAGCAACCCTTAACCTTTCACAAACCGCAGGCTTTTCAGAACTTACAATTTTTTTCAACACCTCATCAAACGATACACATCTAAGGTTATTTTCAATATGATCATTGATAACAAACTTTAAAAATCTAGCAATGGTTTTTTCAGGATCATATTTCAACGGATTTAGCAAATCAACAGTAATTGTTTTGAAAAACCCCTTCTTAACAGTCCCTCTTTTACTAACAGTCCCTCTTTTACTAACAAAATAACTAGTATCAGTCTTATCTGCTTCGTATTTGGGGTATAAGTGATGCTCTAATGAACCCAATGGATCGATCACAAACATCCGCTGATAATATCCAGCTTCAGGCCGTAGGAAATAATTGGAGGCTACGTATTTATCTGTCATTCATCCACCCATCTTTTGGACAACTCCATGACCTCAATGGTTCCGTCTTCGTCAATGGAAAGCTTCACTTCTTTCTCCTGTCTTGTACGGCCGCATTGTGAAGCTTGGTGAAGGATGAGGCTTTCTGCTGAATCTTCTTCTTGATTTCCTCAACCTGATTGACGGTCTCTTCGCCAACGTCAACCTTCATTGTGAGATTGCGCGCCTCGTCCTTGCGCTGCGCCACTCCAATCTTCAACTGTGCTTCGGTCTTCAGTTGATCAATTCTTTCCTCTGGTAACCCAAGCCCAGAGAACATCGAATAGACCTTGATACAATCGTCATCAGATTCTTCCTTGTAAATACCATGGAAGATGACAGCTCCATCACAGGCATCAAGAATCATAGACTGTGCGAAGTGGAGACTGGAGCTTGGAATCTTGTTCCAGATTTTCTCCGGAGCTACGAGCATGAAACCGGCATATCGAGCCTGCCGAATGTTGAACCCAGAAGCAAGCAGATTGCCCTTGAGAGAGTCTACGATAGCGGTGGCGATTGCCATCTCATCTTCGTAGTCTGGGACGCTGGTGACGCCGTATACAGTGAATCCACGGCCGTCCATGAACAGCTTGCCGAACTCGCTGGAGTCCAGAACCTTGACGCCTTCATCTGGCCGGCGGCTGAGCGTATTGAAGACGTTCAGAGGCTCTACGATGGCCTTATTTGATACGTTGAAGAAATTGAATGGCCCAACCTCACTGTACAACGATTCGATCTTCGCGTTATCAACGGTAATGATATTGTGAATCTTGCCATCAGCGAAAAGCTTCGTGAACTTACTCAAGGTTTGCCATGCGTTGTGCTTGAGCTGAGCATCTTCGCTGGCCTTTGGAAGAACCGTGAGCACCGCAACTGGCTTCCCAATTTGTGCCAGGATATCAACTACAACAGGAACAGATCCTGCGCCAGATCCGCCTCCAAGTGACGTGCAGAAGATGAACATCTCTGCGTCACTGAGATGACGCTGAATCAGTTGGTTGATGGCGGCACGATAGGCGTCTGCAGCATCATGGCCGATAGACAGATCTTTGGCAGCACCACCCAAACCAAAGTCCAAGAGCAGTTTTTGCTGTTCAGGGATCTTGATATTCTCCAAGTCCTGAGGGGCTGTATTCATACAAACCGAAGGATATCCAAGTGCGAAAAATTGCTCAGCAAGACGGCTATTATGAGTAAAAATAAATCCAAAATTACCAGCTAAATAATTTTCATGTTCTTCAACGGTTAAGTCATAAAAAATATCATCAGATTCAATATCTTCAAACACCTCCTTGACCACATCCAACTTTGGACAAATTGATTTGATATATTCAGCTTGTTCTGAGGGTTCTAAAACATCAAGCATTTTCTCAAATGCTGGAATAGATAACTTCCTTTCACCACGACTCCAGCCCTTTAAACACACACCAGAACGTTCTGATAAATTATTAACAGTTGTCATCCCTCCTTCATCTTTTAACCAATAAGACAACTCTTCAAACGATAAAGGTACAGAAGAAGAGATAAAGCTTTTTTGATTTGCACTTAACCAATAATTAAGTTTATCTTTCTTGTCTGAATGTGCAAGACACTCAACTATTTTATCTAACAGTGGTCCATGATTTATTTTACCACTAATCCTAACTCTATAACAAGTTTTCTCGTTATCCCTTCCGTTTCTAGGAAGTACCACTTCAACATGAGCCCTACCACCAATAGAGGCAATTAAGCAGCATAACTTATCTGCTAATAACCCAGAGACAGTAGAGATACTCGACTCACACCAATCTTTGCAAATTGTTCCATCAGAATCTAATAAACCGGCAATAAACGAGGCTCTGATATTAGAGCTAGCCGAAGATATACAAGAAGGAATATCTATTGTAAAAGTTTTAGATCCAAACCCGCCATATGTCTTTCCATTAAATATATTAAAAGCAGATTCAAAGAAATACCTAATTTTAAACCCAAAAGCAGATAATTTTTTACAACCCGGCTGATCGCTAATAGAAATCGAACTGGCAAATAAACCATTTAAAATCCCAGATGCTTTTTCTAATGTACCAGAATCGCTAAGATAAAATGCTATCTCATTTCCACTCTTTGTTGTGGATCCATCCCCGGCAAATAAACCCAAAACCCAAGCAATATCCTCAGTAATAGTTATACCCCCAACAGAAGTTTCTGAAGATAATTGATCAATAACACTAGATCTAATACCAACAAAACGATCACTGCTTGAAATTGATTTAAAAGATTTAAAATGAGCACGCTTCCTTACGCTTGGACTGAATACTAAACTAGGATGAACCTTTGAACAAATTAATTCAGTGCCAGATTCTGTTATAATCTTATTTTTAGATTGTTTTTTCAACTTCCAAACAGCCATTACTTTGCGTTTACAAAGTTCTCCTGTTTCTGGATTTATTGATACTGTAAAGATATTTTTATCAGAAGGTAATTTAACACATATTTCCCCTGATTTTGCATCAATATCTTGTACAGTAGAAGATTTTAATTGTTTATTAAAAAACTCTTCTATAGAAATGATACCATCATTGGAAATAAATACATTTGTTTTACCATCAATACAACCGGCCTGTCCTGAACCGATAATACCAAAGCGAAGGCTTCTCTGTTGCTCCTCTATAATGCGCAGCGGCATAGGCTCCTCCTGTTCTGTTTTCACCGCATTCTGAGCAGCCTCTTCCTCAGCTCTTTTTTGAGCGGCTCGGGCCTTTAGTGCAGCTAACTTTTCCAAATCCACTTGTGGTGTTTCCTCTATGTCGTTCACGATTTCCTCTTGATTTAAAATTTCAACTTTTGATTGAGTTACCATTATTTACCTAAATATTACATCTTTAGCACATATTTATTATTCAGATACCATTGGCAAGTCTGAGCAATTCCATCTCTGAACTTGAATTGTGGAGACCACCCTAGTGCTTTGATTTTATCATTAGCCATAGCATATCTAGAATCAAAATCTCTCTCGACATGTTTTACTAACTCATGCCCTTTACTAAGGGCATTACAAACTATTTGAACAACCTCAAGATTGCTAAATTCCTGTTTGGAAGTTATGTTATATATCTCTCCGCCAACCCAATTTTCGATAATAGCAAATATCGCAGAACAAGTATCAAAGACATGAGTCCAATCTCTTGTTTGAGATCCAGTCCCATATATCTCAACTGGTTTCTCATCAAATATTCCATCAATAATATGAGGAATGAGACCCGAAACCGTCTGCCATGGCCCGTAATTATTGCTCAGGCGAATAATGTTGTAATCCAAACCAGAAGCGCCCTTGACGAACGCCTCGCCGCTGGCCTTGGTTGTTGCAAGAACTCCATGTGGATTGACTGGATCAGCCTCCTTCCGAAGCGGAACCTCCTCGGATCCAAGATCTCCATAAACTCGATCTGTGCTCACGTAAATCAGCTTCGACTCCATCTTCAAGCATTCATTGACGACAGCCTTGGTGCCAAAAATGTTGCGGCTGTTCATCGACTGTTCATCTATAGTTTCAGCCGCACCATGTATTACAATATCTGGGCGTTCCTTCTCAAAGATTACATGTAGAATATGAGCATCCGTAATATCCGCAATATGGAACGAATGATCGGCGTTCACATAGATATTATGAATGATATGGGAGTCTCTTACCCTGTCAATACTAGAAATGGTGTAGGGCAGCTTAGAATAGAAAACTTGTCGAATGAAGTTTCCGAAAATAAACCCTCCTGAACCAGTGACCATTACCTTCTTTCTTTTAGCCATGAAATAATCCCTTTTTGTATTGTTCTCTTAAAACATCTATACTTTTCCCAAAATGACTCAGACACATATTTCTGACATCCTCATATGTCACAATACTACAACCAAACCCATGTTCTTTACAGTATGCCCGCAGAGCTGAAAATTTCGCTTCCTTCTTTTTTTTATTCTCATAACCCTTCACTTCCTCTATAACCTCGCCATCAATTTTAGCAACTAAAAAATCTGGTATATAGTTCTTCTGTTCACCATCGAATTCATACTGGATTCTTATTTTATGTCTTTTTGTCCACGTTGTAACATTATCATCCGTATCAAGAACAATCATCCTAATATATTCTGTAAAGGAATCGAACCTAAACACCTCTCCTGTTTTTTTTGATGTATAATATCCTTTAAGTCCATAATGACTAGGCTTGATATCAATTTGGCCACTTGATATTAGATTAGATCTTGTTATTGATATCTTTGCTCTGGTAGCTGAGGAATGCACCTTTCCAAAGAATGGATTTTTGGCACCAATAAATTTACTGCAGTATTCACTCCAGTAAATATCAAACTCATCAGCTGATAGTTTGGCTTTCATCATATGGTATAGACCACCAAGATCGCTGTGAGTTTCTGACATTTTTTCCTTTGATGTCTTAGAATGGCGCTTCCCAAAGAAGTGATTCTTTTCTCCAAGACTTACATCGGATAAATGCTTTTTTTGTTCTTCTGATTTATGTCGCCCAAGATTAATGCACTTCTTTGAACAATACCTTCTGCCACCAAACTTACATTTCTTACCAGGCAACCATTCTTCAGTTCCACACGATTCACACCTAATCAAAAACTCCCTAGTTCTTTTACCTAAAGGTCTCTCCGAAATCAACATATACAAATATCTAAATATTGATAGAGGCCACCACTACCTGTTACTAGAACTTTCTTCCTCTTAGCCATTACTTCCTTAGTATTTCGTTCTTGATTGATCTTAGATGGAACATTATTCTATTGAGCTTGGTTTGAGGTGGCAGCTTGACTTCGATAGCTTTCAGGTCATCAAGCAACGAAGGCGAATCTGTTAATTTTGCCATCTTCTCATTGGCCATGAACATAACTTCAACATCAGTAACCTTCCTATCCCGATGTGAGAAAGGTAGGGCATGAGACGTGAGAGCAGCAACACCACGCTTGCCTTTATCATTGGCATTCGGCTTTGGTGCGAGAGGCGACCTAACATTCGCAAAGCGCTTATCGTACGCCTCAACGGCCTTCTTGTACTCGGCAACTACCTCAAAAGCATTTTTGACATTGCGCGGCTTCTGGTAACCATCAATCACCTTTGGTTTACCATCAACAATGATTGTAGTGTAACCGTCTGGTTCTGCACGCCGAAAGACTCCTGGATAAATCTTCCTACGAAATTCAGCTTCTGCCTTGGTATTTGGGCTAGGAACTTTCAACTCTCGCAAGGGTAGATCAATTGGAGTTACCAACTTTCCTTCTACGGTTATCTTTAGTTGCTTTTTTGGTGGCAATGGCTTTTTTGGTGGCAATGGTTCAGCCATGTCTTTAGCTATTAACGGATCTATTCCTGCACGAATCAGAGCCTTTTCATATTGGTCAGTACCCTTGGCAACCACAGTCACATCTTTCGGAAGGCTGATTCGATTCACCTTTCTACCTTCTGGCGTTCGCACTTCTCGCACATCAGCTGTGGGCTTTGTTACCGCATCTGGACCAGTAGCTTTCTTGATTAACTCTTCCAAAATACGAGCATCTTCTGCCTCTCTAATAGATTCAGCATTCGACTTATCAATCTCTTCTGCCCGAAGCTTGTTGGCCTCTTGAAGGGCCTCTGGTAAATCCAGTTTACCAATAGGTATCCGTTGATCGAAGTCTATAATGGGTGGGTGGGTAGGTATGCGGACATATCCATCACACCAATTATTATCACTACCGAATTCCAAATCCAATCTGGGCGCGCTATCCGTAAAAACTGCCCAGCTAATCTGTATGGATAGCTTTCCATTGTCCTCTTTGATATCTACATTAGAAACATGTACATTCTTCGGAATTACGGCATAGATAGCTCTTTTGATAATTTCAATATTCATCTTATCCTTTTGTCAGCAATCATGACCTCATTGGCAAATTATTTACTAAGCCAGAGTTAGATCTCTTATCTCTTAAATACCCTAAACATTTAGTTTTAAATTCCATCAATTCATCTACACAGTTGTCATAAATGCTTCGAGAAATTAATAATGACACAAAAACTCATTCACGGAAGATATCACTATTGATTGCTCTTCCCTAGTTATATCTGGGAAACTCGGTAGCATTATCGAACTTTGAGATATTAAATCTCCAACTTCATCATTACAAATCCAGACATTACGATTTTCTTTTAGATGAGCATGATACCTCATAGGATAAAACATTGGCCTAATGTCAAACCCTCGACTATTAAAGAATGCTTGCTTAACCTCAAATGATTCATTCCTATTAGGGAGTCTAATTCCATACATCCACTTTGAATGGGAACTATCCTTCTCTGTCATTTGTATAAGAACATCTTCTCTATTAGAAAAAGCCTCATCATAATAATTCCATATATCAGCTTTTCTATCTAATATTTCATCGGCATACTCTAATTGTCCCCTTAATATCGCCGCTTGAATATTAGTCATCCGATAATTGTATCCCAAGACATCGTGAATATACCTTTGACTTGTTTGCCCTTGACCGCGTAGTCTTTTGGCATAGTCAGCTAATTCATCATCATTTGTTACAAAAGCGCCACCCTCTCCTGATGTAACTGTTTTGTTACCAAAGAATGATAAAGCTGAGGCCAAGCCTAGGGACGGAACCTTCTGGCCACCGTAGCTGCCAAATAGCGCTTCACAGGCATCTTCCACCACAGGAATTCCAAATTTAAGAAGTTCTTGGACTGGTAGTGGATTACCAAGATTATGAACAGCAAGAATGGCCGAATTCTTAAAGTCAACCAGCTTAGCAACATGTTCCACATCGAAGTTCCATGTATTCAGATTTGTTCGAGCCATATGCAGGCCGAAATTTTCTTGTAGGAATGCATTCCAGGCAGCAACATAGACCAGATTAGGCACGATAAGTTGGGTAACTTCTGGATGCTTATATTGTAGGCATTTAGCTACCAAATGAATAGCGGCCGTTCCATTACATGTAAGAATAACATGTTTTGCACCAGTCCTTTCTGCAAGCTGTTCTTCCACGATAGTATTGTTGTCGTGCATAATGAGCCAACAATCCTCCAGCGCCTTCAGTGCATAGTTCTTGGAGTTTTTTGGCCAAAACGGTTTGTAGATAGGAATCATAGTTCAATATATAACGTGTACTAGTCTCAAAATTTTGATGGTAGATGCTCTCTAATCAAATCAATCACCCTATGATCAGATACGTCATGCGATATGATTTTTGCCAGAACAGGAGGGGTGAATTGATGAGTCCAAATTGCTTCACTAGGCTTCAGAGTAGTGAAGGCCAAAAATGTCTTCGGATTATCCCAATAGTTTTGGCGATTTACCGCGAAACTGTAAGCTCCAGAACAGCGCCCTAAAATCAATGAGCAATGACCAGCCAAATACGCATTTTCATTTAGATCACACCCAACCTTCTGGATAATATCTGATGTCATGAATGTATTCGGCATTGGTTTGTAATTTGCCTCGGTATTAGAAATTAAAAAATCAATATAATCATACTCTTGTGCCAGTTTATGTATGATTTCAGAAAAGGAGAAATTTGTAGCCTGCCCAGATAAAGCACTTCCATTCGAGACGAAGACTAATGGACGAGAGCGGCTTCCCAACCATTCTTTTGCCTTACCAATCGCAAAATGTTCAAAATTAATGTTCGGGAATAGTTCAATTCCGGAAATGGTATCCAGATCAATATCTAACCATTTAGCCGACTCCTTGAAATTCATGTATAAACAATCAAATGTAAGATTGTACTTTTGAAAGTTATTCATATCTGCACAATACCAAGTATTGATGAATAAAACATTACCAACTATTGAACTTGGAAAATGAGCATGTAGACCGTAACGATTTGGTACATGAGTAAGATTTTTTATATCTGCTAATAGAGAAGAACCATTCCCATGACAATATTCACATGGTATATTTCTCTTGGCACAAATATCAGATATAGCTCCGACCAAGCTCCTACTCACATGTATATCTCCATTGTGATATGTATTAAAGAAGATAACCTTTTTTATCATATAACAATCCACCCTGGAGGAATAAGATCTGTTATGGGATTTGATTTTTTTAATTTTGAACCAAACCAATTACTAGGCGCTACAACTACTTTACCAACTCTTGAACTAAGCCAGGCTGGCCACCAAGAGAACGAACTATTGGCAATGATGAAATGAGAACAATTAACCATTCTTCGAAAATCAGAGGTTACAGAAGAAGTTTCATTTACAGTAAATTCATTACCAGTAAAGTTCTGTTTGCACCAAGCAACATCATCTGAAAATACCATGAATTTCTTCACAGGAATCTTTTCGACAGCACTCATATAATACTGCATTGTTTGAATTGGGTGATGTTCTGGATACCTCAAATAATCTCCGCGTCTAACGTGAATACAGCAATATTCTTTTAAATCTTCTTCTGGAATTGGGGAAAGCATTTTCCTTATGTAATCCTGACAATTCTCAAAATATTTCCAGCTTTGAAAGTACCCAGATAGAGAACAACTATCTTGAAATGGTATGTTTGAATAGACGTATCGAGGTTCTTTGAAATAAGTTGACACTCGGATGGATGACTTGTCTACGAAACAATCTTCTGGTATATTTGTGAGAGATTGATATTCCCATTTAGGGAAACAAAATGGTACGTTGTACTTCTTTGCATATCCGATAGTGGTAGCTATCTGAAATAATGCATTGCCCAGCACGACCATGATTTCCTAATTCATAAAACGTTGCGCACATTCATACTCCTAATTTCCTGGTATTTATCATATTTTCTTTTGAGAAATAACTTGGCATCATAATACATCCAATTACATACAGCCACTACATCTATATATCTTCTAATTCTGATACGAAAAATATTTCGATCTTTTGAAATTTGCGTACAAACTCCAATGGAATTTTTCAGTACAAATTCCAAATCAGAGCACATGTTATATGTGCCACATATATCAAAAGACGCATTATTTCTATTCCGATCAATATAAAGACAGCCATCTCCATCAAAATAACCTCTAACAAAGTGACTTCTCAAGTTTTGAGGTAACCAGAATGGAAAACTTAATCTCCATGTTTTTCTTGGAATTACGCCGTGTCTTATAAAATTATCTTTTGTGCGTTTATTGATTATTTTTAGGGCCAGTTGATTTTCTGCCCTTGGATTTTTTGGTCTATCTTTGTATAATGGTCCATTTATTCCAAATTCGTATTTTATATCATTTAAAATATGAACATCAGAGGCTTTTAATTTTAAAGTAATTTGATTAAGTTTACGGTTTACATTTCCATCAGCATACAATAAACCAAGAAAATAAGCTTTATTTGGAGTGTCTATAGTATCAAAATATTCATTAATCTCGTACTTATTAAATTTATTTACGTAATTATATTGTTCGGTAGCCTTAATGTTATTTGATTTTAAAACTCGCCATACTTGAGTAACTGGAATTGATAAAGTTAAAGAAATATCCTGTATTGAATTATTTGAAATATACAAACGTATTATATTCTCAGATTGAGCATTATATAAAGACATTTTAGTCTTAGTTTTAAGGCCAAGGCTTTTGAATCTTCTAAATAATGTTTCTCTTGAAACTGAATATTTTTTCGACAAATAACTGACAGATACTCCACGACAATGTTCTGAATATATTGTGTAAATATCTAGCTCTATTTTAGCGCCCATTCTCACCTCTCTAATATTCTCTGATATGGATGCATTGACCGTATTTTCCTTTCCAATTCAATCTGTAAGTTTCTATTTATCTTACCGTCATTGATTGGAGATGTGTAATTATACTCATACAGAATATCTGGAATGAACGATTGTTTCGGACCAGCCATCTCCAGCATCGGGAACATAGCTGCCAAATCACCAGACATCTTTAGCCATTGACCATTGTGCATCAAATCCTCTGGACGAATTTTCTTGTATAACCAAGCATAAAATGTTCGCAGGTGAGAAGAGCACCACCTGTAGCGCCTAAACGCCCCTGCCTCGATAATTTCCCTGGGGATCTGGTAAGAACAACCGATCTCTCGATCATGGTGAGAGATATATTGCCCGTAGGTCATCCATATCCCTTTGTCGTACTCCTCACTAAGCCTGGATAGGACATTCGTATTTTCCAGCCAATCATCACCATCCAACATCACAATGATTTCATCATCATCGCAGCTATGAACCATGTTGTAGATGTTATGCACCGCGTACAAACGCTCTGTATTACGAACCAAGGTGACACGCTTATCTTTGTCCTTCTCGGCTAACAATCTATCAACTTCATCGGCAGTTCCATCGGTAGAGCAATCATCAGAATAAATTGCTCTGAAATGAGGATACTCCTGGGTCAAAACTGACATCAAGGTCTTTTCACACCAAATACGATTTTGATAGCTTGGGATTACAATTACAAAATGATTCATATCATCCTTTAATATACAATGCATCACCCCAAGTTACACCATCCCACCACGTATCAACGCGCTTAAACTTATACTCGCCTAAGAAGTTATCTATATCTTCCACCATAGCGCAGCCTTTATACAACTCGGCCCTATTAACCTCTGCATAGACATAATCTATATTTTTTAGTGTCTCAACTCCCCCTTTGAAAACTTCCAGTTCGTATCCTTGAACATCAATATTGATGAAGTTATATAGCTGGAAATCAAGTGGTAGCAAATCTAACTTAGTAACATCCACTTCAACTTTACTATTGAATATGATATTTGGATACTGATTTAGATGTTTTTTAGGTTGCAATAATGAAGATGATTGCCCCTGATTAGCTTCTTCTGTAAACATCTCTGTTTTCCCTTCAAAGTTACCAAGCGCGGTATTGAATAGCAAACATTCCACACCAACATTTTGAGAAAGGATTCCAAAGACTTTTGGTTGAGGCTCTACAAATACTATATTGGTAAGCCCAAAGTTTTTATAAGAAGAGTATTCTTGACCATAATGACCGCCGATATGAATTACGCCACGAATCTTCAAATCAAACTCATAAACAAGAGCACGAATAGGCTTGAGCATAAACTCTTGATATATCCACGAATATGTGCAAAGAAGTAAATATTGTATACTACGCCAGGCAAAGTAGAACTCTTGAATACGAAGGCGAAGAAGGTAAAGTATGGATGTCAAATTGCCGCGATCCATCGATGCCAAACATATTTTTTGGAGATGCAAAAGATCCTCAATCAGAAGACAGTATTGTTGTTTTAGAACCGATAGTTACCACTCCATCACACTACGATCTAAACTACCTTTCGAAATTCAAAACGGTATTTAGCTGGGCGAATAAATTCTTTGAAACCTCGGCGATCAAGGATAAATTTGTACCAATCAACTGCGGTTCCGAACTATGTGATTCTAGGGTGACTAATGTAAAACTGACATGGCCAACATGGGAAGAACGTATTAATGGTGTAGTTATTATATCTTGTAATAAAACCTCTACACATCAAGCGTCTATATATTGTCTTAGGGAAATGTTAGCAGATCTATTTTATGAAAATGGATTTGTAGTTGATTGGTTTGGCCATAGCAATCCAGGTAATAGATATTACCGTGGGTCTATTCCTGAAAAGATAAGAGTTCTATCTAGGTATAGGTTTGGTATATGTACCGAAAATACCTATGACCCAATATATTCGCACAACTATTTTACAGAAAAACCATTACACGTAATGTATAGTGGTACAGTCCCTTTATATCTGGGGGCATATAACGTTGATGATATACTTCCCAAAGATACGTTCTTTGATCTAAGAAACTTTGTCATCAAAAAACCAAACCAATCCCCAATACTACTTAAAGAACCACTAATGGAAGCAATACGAACATTCTCAAATGAAAAATTTAATCAATTCACCATTGCAGCAACTAAATGCTTGAATGATCCAATGGGAATCTTCTACCAGACAAGTATGCCGAGATGCTATAAAACTATACTTGAAACTCTATGTCGCTAAGATATTTGTTGTAGAGGTATCTATTTGATCATACAAAAACAAATCATTATCACCAGATAAGCTTTGTATTTTATACCCATATCCTGTAAGTATTTCTAAAATATCCGATACATCATATCCAGAATCATTTGCTGTAGTTATTCCGTATTCTAATAATAATACAGGTTTGTGAGTTAGGGTATTAGAGGCTCCTTGTAGGATATGCTTCTCAACTCCCTCAACGTCCATTTTGATTATAGTAGGTGGAAGTAAGTTTAAGTAATCAATCACATGATCTAGAGTATCTAATTGAATATTTTCAACTCCAACATATCTTAAAACATTCACATTTCTTCTAAACAGAGAATTACAACCAGAAACATTATAGAGGTTTATTTCATGTTCACCAAACTCATTAAATAGGCCTAATTTAATCGGTTTCACGTTTGGAAAATTTGATGTATTTTCACACAATACTGAAAAAGTTTTCGTGACAGGTTCAAATGAATATATCTGCTTACACACACCAGCTAACCTAACGGAATAATATCCATAATTTGCTCCAATATCATAAAATACAGAATTACAATCAACCAATCTTTGTAAATGGTAATATACATTTTTCTCGCAATATTCTCCATTAGAAAAAAACTGCTTCATATCGTCTGGTATTTCCATATTATTCCTTTGTTATTGTTACATAGATAAGATTTGAGTGATATTTAAAATCATCAACCATACCAATTCTAAGATAGCTTCCTTTAACCCACTCATCTCCATAATCCCTAATTACAGAACCATGAACATGATAAGATCGTATTTTTTTAGATGGATTAATTACCTTCAATCCTGAGCGGTGAAGTTCATATGCAAATTTTCCATCACAGCCAAGAATTCCAAGATAGAAATTTATATCACTTACTATTATTGGAGGATGAAAAATCCAAGCATCGAACGACATGCCGTCACTCTCAATCCATGGACGAACATGCCATGGACCATTGCCACTTACAGCAGGAAACCATCGAGTAAGGCAAAAAGCCACCCCTGGTTCCGGTATTGCCAATGAATCATCAAAAAAGATATCTGAATTAGCAATCGCAACTGGACCAGATAATGTATTTGCGTAATCAACAAGTACCTTAAAAGTAGGCCGCGAATCTACTTTAAAAACACACACATTACCTATATTCTTTACAAAATCAACAACAGATTCATCCTCTGTTACCACATGAATGGAGTCAATTAATACATTTGCTGAGTTTTTGGTTAGGGCAAATAAAAATTCCTTATTACGCTCGTTGCGTTTGGATAATACGAATGATGTTACGATGATCATTTAATCCTTAAATGGAATATAAATTGGCTTGCGTTTCTGCATATACAAGCCGCAGTTTCTTTGAAATACTCCTACAAGGTCATTATGCTGCTGGGTTTTGAATTTACGATACTCATTGACCTCATTATTGTCTTCGCCCAAGTGAATGCCCATCTGCTTGACATAGCCTAATTTGAAACCGGCAACTCTGGCACGTATTCCAAAATCACTATCTTCTAACCCATATTTATTATACTCGGTATTGAAGAATCCGATCATTTGATGTAATTGCTTTCGAAATACCATACAGGCCGTTCCTAGATTTCCAGCTGGCTTATCTTGGAACGTGCAATCATTCAATGTTACCAAAGGATATGGTTTTGGTTCGAAGTTCACTCCTATAGCTCCGTAGCTTTTGTTAGCCTGGAGAATTTTGATACTATCTTCCAACCAACTTTTCGGCATCTGTACATCATTATCAATTGAACAGTACCAAATTGGTTTCATCTCATCAGCCTTCTTGAGTGCCAGATTGCGCCCGATGGCAATTCCTTTATTCTCTGGAAGAAAAATCTTATGAAACTCTTGAAGAGGGGCACTGTTGTAGACACCCACAATATTTTCAAGGTATTCCACAGTCCCATCCTTGGACCCATTATCCACTACAACCAAAGAAAACGGATGCTCGGTACTGGTTAGTAAAGCTTCTATAGTCTTCTTGGTAAGATCAAGTCGATCATATGTTACCATCATTAAAACAGTGTCAGTTTTCATTATTTTTCCTTTCATTTGGGCAATAACCATAAGAGCCGGTAATGTGATTCGCCACAACTCTGGTGAATAATTCTACGATTCTGAGAACTGTATTTTTTGCTTAGAAAATATTCCCTATACAGAGGCATCGTTCATAAGCCCTCGCAAATCCCAAAAACATCTATCGGATAAAGGTTTCGATCTGTGAATATATCGTTGTTCGCGCCTAAGAACTCGGCATTTTTGAATAGGCTATATTGGTTATCTATAGGCTTGGATATCAACTTGGCTTCTGATATCATCAAGGCCATCAATGACCAATTAATATCATTGGACATTATTACCCATGATTTTTTGATGACTTGAAGTATGTGTCTTGGATTATATTCAACTGCTAATATATTAGACCCATGAAATAGATTTGTGTTGTTTGTGAAGACAATAACTTTCCATCCTTTATGAGAAGCTAGTTGTGAGAACTCCTTGAAGTTCTGCAGACTCCACTTTAACAGATCTTTATTAGTCTCGTTCAGAATGATAGAGATAATCTTGGATATTTGGCGTATTCGACCTGTTTTTTGGAGCTCATCTATGAACTCAGTCCCCAAATTTCTAAGCTTTGGAGCATAACTTTCCCAAGGGATCATGATGTTTCTAGATATCTGTTCTACAACTGGCGCTGTTACTTCCTCTGGATACTTTCCCCAATAGCTTGTGCGCTGCATGTAATTGTTCAAAACATTAAGGTAGGCGTTTCCCTTGCCATCCAAAAATAACGGAACCGGATACTGCTTTAGGGTTTCTTTTGTGAGATTGATGAGACTGATCTTACACAAGCCTTGCAGCCGTACCAAGAAGGAATACTCTTGATTACCAAGCCAATAGACCTTGTGCGCAGAGTCAATAGATAAAATAGCTTCAACTGCGCTTAAAGACAAAAATGACTCTAATAAGCCGCCGAACGCAGTAATGATGATATTGCGGCCATCAAGAATCTTATGCCAGGTTTCAAAATCAATTTCTGGAATGACATATTTTCCCCGCTCAATTTTCCATGGGATTCCAGGAGAAAATGGAAAGTACCTGGCTTTGTATTTGCGCTTGGGTTTCATTAGTCATCATGCTTATAGACGCCCTCCCACTTTTTGCGAAATAGCGTGCAATTAGTGTTCATCATCAGTTTGTGCATGGGGTTCTTTTTTAGGGAGGCACTCTCCTCATGAAAGATGTTGGTCTTACCGCAATACATAATCTTCTTATTCAGGCGATACTTAACTGTCAAGCAAAGATCAATATCCTCAAAAGACCAGAAATACCCTTCGCACATTCCAACACGCCCACTCTTGTTGGTGGTACATGCCCTTCGATAATCACCTGCCCGAATGAGAACTACAGCCGCCGTGACAGCTTGGAATTCTCTATTTTTTTGTGATGCCGAATCACCAACCTCTTGATGTCGATAGTGGTACGGAAAGTAGTTATACTTCTTAGAGAAGTAAACTCCCGCATGTTGCAACCGTTGGCCATCAGGATACAAAATCCTAGCGCCCACCATTCCAACTTCATCAGTAAGCAGTTTGTGCATCTCAACAACCGAAGCCTTGTCCCCAAACCAAAGATCGTTGTTGAGCAGCATAATCACATCGTCATCGGCGGGCTTGGCTCGCTCGAACAGGATATTCATACCACTAGCGAAAGAGTCAGTATTATGGCCACAAAAGAACGGTTCTATCCTGCCATTTTGGATGGATGTCAAATATTCGGCGGAGCCATCCTTGGAACCATTGTCCTTTATCCACCACTTGTAATCAAACATCTCCACAGCTGGAATTAGAGACTTATGTAGCTTCTCAATTTTATCTTTAGCATTCCAGTGCAAAGTTAGTATATGGATCATAAAGAAATCCTCTCAGTAATTTTGCGAGGGGTCTCGCGACAATGAGGACGCCAAGTTCCAAGATTTATAACACTATTTATTATAGCCTTCCATTCATGACCCATTTTGCATCTCCATAGTTATTAGCCGATATGAATAAACATCACTAAGACATTCGCCATTTATAGATTTTGCAAACCTTTGGCAATCACTCAATGTTATCTTTTTACTCTGATTAAACATACGTTCCTTGCCTGTAAAAATATGCAATTATACATATTTCTTACTCCATAGTTCAATAAACGTTTTCCGAGACTGTGTATATAACGCTGAAAGCCCAGCCTTCTTGCCGGTAACTTTACCGATGTGCCGAACAGGAACTTCTATAATCTTCAATTCAATACCCATCTTCTGCGCTCGAAGAGATAGGTCAGTATCCTCGAAGTAGGAAATGAATCTGGTATTAAACGGCCCAGTATCACCATCTAAAATCAACCTCTGCCACGTCTTGGTGGAAGCCGTGATGTTCCAGCCGCTCAGGTACCCATACCCGCGCGTGGGGAGCTTGGAAGCCTCGCAAATGAAGTTGAATTGCTCATCCAAATACCCAGCAGTTGGACCGGCGATGTAGCCATCTTGTGCGGCCTGAAGCAATGGCTCTGTCCACGTTTCAACGTCCTTACCCTCGGCGAATACCCGGATGTCATTGTTGAGGAACATGACATTCTCATAGCCAAGCTCTACGGCGCGTTTAAATCCGCTATTGCAACCTTTAGAAAACCCCTGGTTAGAGGAATGACGGACTATCTCAAGCCTATTGGAGTTTCTTAGCTGGGAGTTGCCATCAGTACTTCCGTTATCAACAATCACCAATAAATGATTGTCTGGAAGAGCAGCTAAATCGATAATGGCTCTCTTAGTATAGGCCCATTGATTCCAAACCGGGATTACGATAGCTAGTTTTTTTTCAATCATGGCACAACTCCAAAATCTGATTAGCTGCATTCTCCCAGGTAAACTTCTTGGCCGTCTCCGTCATGTTTGGTGAAAATTTAGCCTTCAAAGTATCAAACTCAGAAACTGCTCTCTGTAGTTTACGAGCTGCATCATTTGTATCTATTTCAAAATGCACGGCGTGAGGGGTTGACTCCCAATACTGGTGATCTCTGGGAGCTCTGACAATATTTCCATCGATAAGAAGTGAGTTATCATCATTGCAGAAATCAAGTTGTCCACCATATCTTGGAACCACATTAATAATACCAGAGGCAAGAGCTTCCAAAGACGGTAAGTGCCAACATTCAGCAAATGTAGCTGAGAAATTTATATCACAGGATTTATACAAGTCTGCGATATTAGGGATGTATGAATAGACAAACTCAACCTCAGCGTGCAGAGGAAACTTCGTCTGAAACGTCTTAAATAACCCAGTAAAGTCAATGTCAAACGGATGATCCTTCTTGTTCTGCTTGAAAACCTTAGCTATCAAACATACATCATCTTCTTTGGTAAAAGCCTGCCCAAAAGCCTTCAATGCAAGATGCAAAGCCTTTCTACGATGTGGTTGTGCAATGTTGAGAAGTATCTTTTTTGTCTTTTTTGTATTTAGTTTGAAAGTATTATCACTCTCAAAATCTTGAAGGTTAATTCCATGAGGAACAACTACCATATTCTCATTAGGAATTCCCATATTAATGAATACTTCTTTTGAGAAATTAGAGGATGGAAGAACAAGGTCAGTTGATTTATAGAACTTAGCAAATCCTTTCAGCAATGATTGGTTCTTATCAACTGACCTTTTATTGTTGTACTCGTAATTCCAAATACCAAATCTGTTCTTGGTACCATGACTTAGATAGTTGGGCCAGTTATGAGGAGCTGTATAACTAATCTGACAGTCGTATTGACCAGTAGGATTTTGTCTAACAAAAGGAAGTAAGTCACTTGGAGCAAATCTCTGTTCAAATCCGTCTGTTGAAACAAATTCTACATCATGACCTAATTTTATAAGTGCTCTACCTAAATTCTGTCCTACAATTTGCCATGAATGATTTTGGCCAAATAGAAATTGTTGAAACTTTATCCTCATATGAATTGAAAAGGCTATAAATTACATCTTCTCGACTATTACTTACCACCAACTCCAGCAATTCCGCCAGCTCCAGCATCGCTTTCAGATACATCACAGGTACCAGCAGCGCTGAAACCACCACCAATACCAACCGCTCCAGCTGCTCCAACGTCAACCTGCGGGATAGGATTGGTTTTGTTTGTGGTACATGATAGCAACAAAGCCGACAATAAGAATGATAACGTTATGAATTTTTTCATTTTTCTCCGATTAAATCTATGCTACGCCAGACATGAACAGACCAGCTATTTGGTTGTAAGGTATTACTAGCGGAACATTGCTCCACCCAGCTTTCTTGAGATATACAGTGATTAGTACCTTGGTTCTCAAATCTGGGTATTGCGCACTGCTAGATATATCATTAATTGTTAGTGTCATCAATCCAGTTGACTGATCCATATGAACACCAAAGACATTATCAATGATAATTCCATAGCCATCTATATCCGTTCCATCCTGATTTGGGAATATTGATTGAATCGACACGCCAAATCGAAGTTGATTACTTTCCAATGCACCTGATTTTACCGTAGTGCAATCAGCAAATTTCGCCGCAGGATATCCAGTGGAAGTGAAACCATCACCACTATCCAAAACCAGCTTTTGATAAACATCAATCACCGCTTGGTTAAATTTAATCCCCTGAGGTAGCTCTAAGACAATGGTATGAACCTCAAAATCTTGTTTGAAATAGTTTCCGGACCGATCAAGAATTTGCCCTTTTCCAATAATAAGATTGTCAGGAACAAAGAAGTCGTTCCTTCCAGGATTGCATGCACCTCCGAACTCGAAAGGATCGATGCACACAATAGCTTCATCAGCGATACAGACCCCGGTATTCTGATCTATTAGAGTTCTGGTATCGTTAGCAAAGGTGAACGTGGCTGGTACCAACCTAGCCTCGCTGCTGACTTGTAGCATGTAATCTTTCCAAAACGGTATTGGAGCAACCACGAACGGCACTGGAACAAATGGTACTAGGATAAAGGCAGGATCCTCTGCGGTAATGTTTGGTACGCTATTAAATCCATAATACTTCAAATCAATAGCTGACAGATCGGCTGGATTTACTTTATTGGTGCTGTCACCATGGACTCGGATATACCCATCACAATCGTAATATCCATCATATCTCCCAGTTGAATTTTGAACTTCTATCTCAATATGAGTGAAGCTAGAGCCTACCGGGAATGAATGATAACCATCCTTTGATATGTAGGCAGAAATTAAATCAATATCATTATGCGAAACGTATCCATCACCATCTACGTCAGCACGAATAATCTCAAGCGTATCGTATACACCAGCATTAATTAATGCCTGCGTAGACTCAAGTGATAGAGATTGCCCTAACAACTGAGTAACTCGATCATAATCAAAATGATCGATAATACCATCTCCATTCACATCTCCATAACCATCAGTGCAAAGACGAACCGCAGAAATACTATAGCCAATTCCTGCACAATTATTGTTTGGAATCAGTTTACTACCAACTAACTGCTGGGAAATTAGGTCTGCATTTGGGTTAATAATAATGAAAGTATTCCCTTTAGCTAAACCTGGGAATATTTGAGTTCCAGAAATTACATTATTGACCTTGGCATTAACATCTCGTGAGCAACCAATAATCACTGGATCGGTATTTTCCCTAATGATAGATAACGTTGCACTTGTGGCAAAGCTGAAACTAGGCTCAAATTGCTGACGAGAAAATACTGGGTTACCTGTACGTTCATCTTGAGCTTGCTGAAACTGCCTCTCTACAGCTTCTACAACACCAGTGTTTAGGGTATTTTGCCCTGTATCTGCAAATGAATTTTGGTCAAATGCATAATCCACAACTGCCCCAAAATCATTGATAGTTGTCTTGGGAATTTGGATACCATTGCCAGCATCATAGGCCATTCCATCCGCTACCTTTGCAGTATCGGACCAAACCTGATACCAAAGATCTGCCTCTGGAATATCAGTCCACTCAGTAGTAAAAATAGATAGGCGATCATCCGTTACCTGACTATTTCCAATACCAGTAAAAATAGTTCCTGTACTGCTATCACCGGCACGCCCAATTGAAATAGCATAGTACTTTCCAGGCACAATAACCGGATTGGCTGAGTTGCCCAAGATAGAATTGTTATATATCAAATCAATAGGTTGAAGAACATCGGTTAGAACATATCCACGATTTTCTAAACTAACTTTATCTATACTGAATTGGGTAAGTGGAATTGGATTAGGATCAAACTCAATAGCTAGACCAGGAACTAGTTCGGTTGGTGACGTCACTGTGCTTTGAAGTTCGAACACACTGACTACTAATTCACCACTCCAATCATAATAATGTTCAATATCTGTATTGTTTTTGCGCACACCCAGAAGAACTGTAATCTTTTGGATATTGTTATTTTTTGCCAAGAATTTCTCAGATATCCTTGTGGTCACATCTCCTGGAACAAACTCAAAATCACTTTTGACGGTGGTATTGATATGGAGGGCGTCTACATTATACTGAAGTCCAATACCAGCTTGAATAGTCTGGTATAGAGTGGCTGCTGGGTTTGGAGTCTTAAAGTCTCGAAAGAATAGATTTGGCTGCACATCTTGCGCAATCATGATGCCGTCACGCGATAACTGGAATGCGCTGGTTTCTCTAATAACTACACGCCCACCTAACAAACGTGAGCAATTGTCATTCCCAAGAAAGTCATTGGTAAATATGGCAAGTATCTTAGCGTAATGCTTTTTTGTGGCCTGCTTCTCTTTCTTGTAAAAGTAGAACCTATCATATTGTAAATTACCCTGGAAATCCAAACCGATAATTAATACTTTAATGCTTAAACGACCTCCAACTTTAGTTATTCTTTTGTGAATTTCCTGCGTTTCTGAATCTAATAATTCAACTTCAAGTTGATTACCTAGAATAGCATCTGATGGCTGTACCAAAGGTCTAAGCCCTGTTCCATCAAAGTCATTCGAAGCAATCAGTGCCGCCTGATCAGAGAACAAATAATCAGTATCAAAAATTACAATTTGCGATGAGGAAGATGGAAGCACACCTGAACCAAAATGATTCTGGACAATTGAAGCATCAATCTTGACGTTACGATCTGACTCAGTAGTCATATCGTCCTGATCAATTTGCTGTCCGTCGTACCACTTGACTTGAGTTTGAGATACTGATAGATTTATCATATTCACTTCACATATTGAATACCAACCTTAGAGATGGCTGGCTTGAGAGCATTGATCAGGGCCTCCAACACAGTTTGGACGCGCAGATCTCCTGTAACTATGTTAAAAGAATCAATGATGTTGATGCCAAAATTGAAAAGACCAAATGTTGGGTCATGGATTACCGAGAAATCTTCCGTTTTTTCTACAGACTTATCAAAGTCCAGCAAGAATGTTGTAAAAGCATCCACGATAGATGGATAGATGAAATCGATATTTGTATTGTAATAAATGTCCCTGGGCTGTCCAGCAATAATGAGCGGATCAATAGATCGGTTCGAAATCTTCAAATTATCAAACCTAGCCTGTGCTCCGAAATTACCAGCAAAGTCCTGACCTACAGAGAATTGTTGTACCGTATCAGTGAAATTTATATCAGCTCGATAGATTTGGTTTCCTACTCCTCCTATCGCGGCCTGACCCCAGATTAAATCCTGGCCAAATAAAATACCATTTTGCCCAAAAAGCAAAGTCCCACGTTCTTCACCATCCACGAACAATCGAATCTCATCTTTATTGTCCTGGCGATTGAACTTGAAAGAAGCCCTAACTCTGTGCCACGAATCACGCGGCCAGAATATAGGTTGTCGAGTTTGATACTCTTGACCGTTAGCATTGACAGTTAAGCAAATGAATCCTTCTCCATCCTTCGAAATAGTCAGCCGATCACCACGTACTCCAGATGGTACATAAGCTACTTTTACGGGCGTGTTCTGGTATGGAAGAGGTGAGTTTAGAAGAAGAGTCTTCCCGTCACTATCGATAATTCCACCATTGAAGTAATTAGTGCCCTGTAGCTTTGTATCCGTAACCAAACGTACATATAATATACGATTAGTTCGTGTTGAAAGCTTTAATCTACCCTTAGTGATGCTTACGGTTTCTTCGATAACGTTCGCAGCAGCATCAAAGTAAACCCGAATGCCAGGATCGTTATAAGTATCATACCTTGGGCTAACCCAAAACTCAATTAGGCCCTCATTAGACGTGTCCAACAAACCACCGTTATCAAATACCAACCCCTTATCCTTGATGACAATACTGTGTCCAAACCTAGAATTGACACTACTACCAGACTGTATATATTCTTTATTAGCGAACTGGTAAAAATCGCTGTCATTTACTAATGGCAACTTGTCGAAATGGAACAAGGCTAATGTATCTATATTCTTGATGAACGGAGAAACTTTAGTTGCGCCTGTAGTAATAGATTCCTCATTTAATCCAATCGTCTCACCAATACGAGTATCTGTCAATTGTCTACTGAGAATTCGGAACTCATCCAGGATAGACTTTGCTGGCTTACTAAACGTAATATCATTTCCGATAATACCAATCTCTGATGTCAGAGGATTGAACGGAACCTCAAGATACGAAGCGTAATCTACATCGTACCATCCAGGTGGTAAAGTATATGGATCGTTTGTAAATCCTGCCTTCTCAAGGAAAATGAATCCATTCTGGAAACCACTGCGCCCAATACTTATATTGTACGTAACATAGGATCCATTTTCAAAGTACCCACCAACACTTCGATCAAGCCGAATAGTTGTATTATCAATTCTCTCAACAATAGTATAGATACCAATAGCAGATATTGGATATGTAATTTTGAGTAATTGACCAACCTCTGAGGCTGGAAAATAACCAAAAGGATCGCTGACGATAGTGAAATCGCCATAACCATCACTACGAAGAGATCCTCCAGCTTGAGTTTTGTAAGCAAACCTAATAACAGGATACAGGCTATTCCCATCCGGCTCTGTCACTGAATATGCTTCTTTAACTTCAATAGCAACACTATCATCAGTTGAATCTATCGGAACGACTTTTACAAAAATAGATTCAACACGCTTCCATTTTGATATAGTTTTCTGTTTCCCTGGTTTTGTAAATGTCAAAGTCTCACTAGGGCTAATAGTAGATGTTCCACTAATGATCACAATAGCTGGTGTTGTGAAGTCAACATTATCACCTGTTATCCTAATCTCCAACTGCCTCCCCTCAATGTAATTGCTTGGTTGTGTAAAACTAATTTCAATAATGCTTGTTTCAGCGCCGCCTATAGATATAAAATTCCCAAATGAATCTATTATAAAGTTACCAAAAGCATCAACAAGATTTATTCCCTGCTCTGACACAAAGAAGTTTCCAAAATCATCAATTAGGTAATTACCTAAGTCATCAACCAAATAACTAAGTTCAACTCCACCAAAAGTTGTAGTGAAATATCCATCAATAAAATCTGCATTACCCGGCCCAACTGAACTTAATGGTAGAATCACTGTCTTAATTGACACATCATCCAGGTTTATTGGCGGAGGCAATCCTGTCTTTAGAATTGAACTACCACTCCAAGTAAAAACTCTGTCCTTTGATCGTCTGTGATTCAAACCAAAGGTCTTGATAAGCACGATATCTCCGGCATTGACATTATCGAAGATAGTAATAATTCTCTGGTTGAGTGTATTACGATCAATAGAATAGGATGGAATCTCTGCTCTGGTTCCTGGAATTTCGCGTTCCACACCATAACCATCGCGAACAAAGACACCAATATTCTTGTAGATATCAATTTCTGTACCTACAACAAACTGCGGAGGATTGATAATGAAGCGGGCATTATTCAAAGAAGCAGGCATTGGAGCATTCAGCGTCATCTGAGTTCCAGAAGCCATAGAGATAACATATGTCAAAAAGTTTTGCTCTAAAATATCGATCTTATAGCCATCATCCAGAGATGATAGGTTTACAGATGGAGACATTACCAAATTCGAGCCTTGGATCGTGACCAAATCGTTTCCAATAATAGAGTTATTGAACGCAACTCCTACAATTTGCTCTGGTACTACAGTTCTGAATCTATTGTATGATGCAACATCCGGAACGTTTCCATAACGTGCCAAGTTTGGAGTCTCCTGCCCATCCACATACAGATGCATTTCATCTCTACGATCAGATGAATTTAGAATCCAAGAAATTCCGATAGAGTGTTTTTGTCCAGCTGCCCAATTCTGAATATCAGCGCTGATTTGATATACATTCCTTCGATCAGGCTGTATTAAACCAAATCCGCCGCGATCCCACACTTCAAATATCAGATACCCTCTGCCATCCTTGTATAAAGAGAAGCGGTTCTGTGTTTCATTCTTCCCGAAATCGAAGAAATAATGCTGATCGTCTGACATGAACTGAATTCCATCAAACGAAGTGCCAGGTATAACCGCACTATATCCATCGTAACCATCTGGGCTTGCCATATCATAGCCGTCCAAACGAAATTCGAATTCTACTTTATCTAGGCCTGAACGTACGAAATCAGTCTCTTCATTAATGCTTTGAATCAAATTCACATCATAAAATGAACCAGACGTAGTAATCGTTCCGGTATAAACATACCCATCAGGAGCATCCTTGGCCAAAACCTTCCAATGCTTAATATCTGTGTCGTAGTAAATGAATATACCAGTACATACAAAAATCAATGCCGGCAAACCCTCTGGGCTATGCTCATCTGTTCTATTTATTGAAAATTTTCCTGCGGAAGTCAATGTTGGATGATAGCACTTTGATCCAATGTAGATATTCTCGGCCGGTACCACATATCCATCTTTTAATAGCTCAAAAGTAATAGTGGCATCGTTATCAATACCATCCCAATCTGTCATAACGGACAACTCTAGAGTTCCCTCCTCCAGCCTTAGATTGTTGGAGATTGGAAGGGTCGCACCATCGCCAGCTTTCGTAACAGCAAAGCCTTGATCAAAGAATCCAGATGCCAAGTAAGGCGTCCCAAGAACACCAGACGGAACCTTGGCAAGATAGCTGACTCCCAGTGACCAGAATGCCGCTTCGACAATCTCTGGATCAATTTGGGTTACCCTAGCAATCAATTCCTTCATGGCAGGGATAGTTGGCCCAAGCGGGAAGGTCTGCAGGGCTCCCTGTAGAATATCTCGATAAATTTCGCGGTCTAAATCTTCATCAAAGACCTGTAGTTCTGGGATTTGTACTAGGGTTCCAAAGTTTTGCAGCAACGAATTTCGAAGAGCTCCAATTGAATACGTTACGTAATATGTATCGCCTTCATTAAGGATATTGCTGGTTCTATGATCGATAACATTGTCGCCCCACTCATATGATATTAAAATCTCATCAGTAACACTGGAATAATTGATAAAGAAATCTCCACGATTGTAATCTATGATTGGAGTAGCTTCTCCATTCATTACAACGGTATATTGCACATCAACTGCATCTCCTGGTACTGCAATATCTCCATTGAGATAGATTACGTTACCAAGAAAGTTGGTATATCCATCAACCAACTGCGCGCCATCACTGGTACGAATAATACTAGTGACACTGCCAATTTCAATGCCCGCCGAAACAAATGGGACAGTTATTGTGAGTGAGCCGCTGATTATTGTGCTGCATGTTTGATCAACACTTCCTAGAGTGATTACGTTGGCAGAAAAGGTTGAATGTTCAGCGAAATTAAGCGGATCAGTATGATTGTTTAGATCGTAGCCGTCAAAGATGCCTCGAATCGTTTTGATATCATCAGTGACTGTGATTGTTCCGCTATAAACGAAGTAGGAGTTAAGCGAATCCTTGTTCGTGAAGCGCTCATCCGAAAAATCCATCAAACTTGGAGTTGGAGTAATGAATGCCTCGCCAAAACCAGTATAATCTAAGGTTTTTGAAGGGCCAAAGTTTGGATTAATGCTGTTATAAACCTCAGAAACCGAAATTACATGAGGATTGATTGGAGCAACCACAGGAATCTTGTACGAAACCGTTCCGATGCTCAAACTTTGAGAATTCGTAACACCAACATAGATAAGTCCGGCGCGATAGTTGATTTGATACTGCCCAATCAACAACCGATTGATATTTACAGCTTCAGATAGCTCTTGCGCATCGTAATACAATTCTTTGATAAAGATATCTGTCTGACTAAACCCAACGCTAGTGTTAAAACTAGATCCAATCACATCATCGGTGTTACCCATGATGTTTTGGTTTTCAATTCGTATTTTTAGAACGCGAGTACCTAGAATATTTGTAGATTCAGATTCTAGAATCAACGTTTCGTTCAAAACAGGAGTAAAAGAAGCTCTTTCGAAATTAATATCAGTAATTCGTGGCGGAGTTCGGGAATCAAAGAATATTTTTTGGTCAGAAAATCTTCTAAGAGAATATATTTCTCCGGTTGTCTCGTTGTAGATCCTGAAAACATCAGTAACCGGAGAATGTAAGGTGTACAACGAATCAAGTGTAGCCAATCTGTTTTGGATACGCTCATTCAAGCTCTCAACATGTACATTTGCTACATAATCGATATCCGGAACATAGGTTTGCTCAAATAGGTAGTTAATTTTTGCAGTTTTGGTTACCAGTTCGCGCAAAGGAGAGGCTACTATATCTATAAACTCAGGAACATACGTGTAATCTAAACGTGGTATGTATGTTTTTCGATAGTAGTAATTCATTGCTGGAGGAAAATCTCCGGTACCATCATTCTTCACCGCTCCATAGACGAAAATTCGGCCAGTTGCGTAATCTATCGAATATTCACCAGGATAATTTGGCAAACCGCCTTCACGATACGGAATTTCTCGCAAAAATGCCGGATGAGTGTTACGAAATGGGGTTTCAGAGTATGGATCTAGAAATTGAACACCACCAGATATAGGATTCTTATCACCTGAAGTCACTATAGGTGCATTTTTCAGAGAAAACATCGTGATAATGGCCGGAGATGCCTCTCTTACAACCTCTACAACTTCTACAACCTCAATACTGGTTTCATCAACGACGCGCCCGAGAGACTTGAACTCATACGATACTACAATCTTATCATTTCCGCTCGGAAGAACGAAACTAGGATCTTCTTTAAGTATGTCATTCAACTTTATTTGGTTATCAGCTAAAGTAATTAGACGACGACCAAACATAGTATCGTATTTTTGGTCCTTGATCTGATATCCAAGTGAACGAATGTCATATACAAACGTTCCGCCAGCAAAATATTGGATCGTTATACCTGTAAGTTTAGTAACTGGAGTTCGATTAAGCGTTAATATCAAATCATTATATGTTCCATTTCCAATTCCAAGTACCAACTGCTCATCCGTCACAACATCGCGCTGAAGAGTTATAGGGTCTGATGGAAAACTATCAAATGTAATAACTCCATTTATCGTTTCATTAGTAGGACCAGCTCCAACTCGCCATATTTTGAAAGCTCCCTCTTGATTCAAGCGATCCCAAGGTCCAAAACTTCTGGTTTTCACCTCGTCTTTGATAAGAATCTCAAGATAGTTTGAGGATTTAACTTGACGAACATCTGATTGTGCTTTGTTTAGCAGATCGGCGGTCTGATTTAAAATGGAACGAATTATCGTTTCACGCGAAAGATCGTAGACGCTCTGTTGTCCACCCAAAAATGTTACCAAATTATCGCGAATTGGGTTGTAATCATTCTCAGCTCCCAACACTTTAGCTATGTTAGTTCTTCCATCTTCAAGTAAGAACTGTCGCTCATCCAAACTTCTGAATTTGACAGCATTGGTAGATTGAAAAACTATCCTGTATCGTGCAAGAGGCGTCTGCGGAAGGGTAGTAATAATCAAAATATCGTCAGAAACCTCTACTAGAAGAACCTCAACATCAGGAATATTCACAACCTCAGACAAAATCTGTATGTTCGACTGCCCGATGTCAGCTGCCAGTGCAGCCGAAAACCTTACCTTGACAGTTCTGCTATCCGCTGCATTTATGTCCAATATTCTGAGATTTGCCATTGCTACCTATTATCTAGTCTCAATCTGTACCAAAACCTTATTTGCTTGTATATATTGATTGCTCTGTGCTGTAATACTTAATACTTGTCCTACAACTCCATCTTTGTTGAAAGCCAAAATTCTAGCACGGTCTACACCACTAACTGTATAAGCCACATTGATAAAGTCTGAGGCGTCTACCGTTGTTGCTAAGGCAGTAGAGTTCAGCGCATTGGTAATTGCATCTTTAACATTCTGTACTACTACAGCACTTGAAGTCTCAAACCCTCTAGATACAACAATTGCAATGGTTAGATTTACAAGAATCGGCACGGCAGCCTTGACCAAAACATCAGCTCCAATTGATCTGGTCTGTTCAATCGCAAATGTATTGTCAGTAATTACCTGATTGGCGTTGTAGCGTATTGTGATTCTTTCGTTTGGTTTTGGAGCTAAGTAATCGTAATATGCCGAATATCTAGTGCCTTGTATCGGCTGGTTTTGCGGAGCAATTGAAAGTGTAGCGGCTTGAGATGTGTTTGATGTAAATCCACTAGACACCGATACAACATCTACAAATGCAAAGATCTTTTGAGTATATAGATTTCCACTCTTGCTAAACGACACATTTTCTATATCACTGGTTTTGCTAATGTAGAATGTAACTCTTACCTTATCCCCAATCTTTGGTGAGTTGATATTATTACCAACTGTACTTGGAAGCTTGATTTGAGTTGTGCTAAGCGAAGTGTCGGTAGTAGCTTCAAATTTGGAAAATATATTGTCGCGAATTCCATACCCAAATACATCATAAACATGATCTACTGAAATTACCTCAGTTCCAGACATTTCAACTTTTTCAAACCCAACCAAACTAATAATACTAACATTGTTTGGAATTGATTGGTTGCTGTTCAAACCTAAAGCAGATCGAATTAGTGGCGACAGATCTTGAGCCAACCCATTTGCCGTAGCCGTAAAGACACCATCAAAAATTCCACTAATGGTTGTACCAGAGACTGTGATAACTCCAGGCGAAATCGTACCGGCAATCGTAAGCTTCAATCGACTTGGAGCCTTTCGTAAGTTCATATTAACTGGCGGGGCTGGATCTGGAATCAAAGAAATTGGAATATCATATATATGTGTCGTAGGCTGGACACCAAATGTATTTCCGGTTCCAAAATAGAAACCGTTCTGGTTGCGATAAATCGGTAATTGAGATAATATAACTGATGGAACAAGTTGAGTAATGTTCGCCAGGTAATTTACCTCTACAATCTCCCCGGCAACACCAGCAGATTTAAGAAGGGTAATCTTGTTGTCACTAAAACTACCATTAATACCATCTTTAATAAACAGATCTGAAGCATTGTATCTTACATCTACAATATCATCTATCTGAGCTGTTGTGTCAGTCGGAAAGAAAACAACAGATCCGCTAAAACTTCCGTCATTTGCACCAGTATTATAAATTTCAGCACCGTTCGAATTAAGAACAACAGAAACAACGTTTGATACAACGGCATCAACAGCTACCCCTAATCGACCGTTGTACTGCTGCACCATTCCGTCCCCATCTATTCCAGTACCGATCTTCTCAATAAACGAATTGACAGACACAACGGCATTAATTGGATGAGTAACCAACACAACATATCCGTCTAGTTCATAACTAACAATTGACTCCTCTCTCCGAACTTCATTTGAATATCCCCAATCAATACTATTTACAACTGAACGTATGTTGTTAGATGTTATCTTGTTGTCAAAATCCCAATTCGGATCGTAGTCAAACAACCAAATATAATCTACTTGTAAGATATCACTGACAGCCGGAAGCGTCGATCCTGAGATTGTAATCCTGCCGGTCGTATTGATGCTTCCACCATCAGGGTTTTGATTGGTAACCAGATAGCGCTCTCCGGTCGTTTGATTGAATACGCGAGTTACAGAAGTTAGTGGGTAATGAGATAATTGAATAGATGAGCGATCTGATGGAGTTATACTACTATTCTCATTGACAATTTGGATATTCTGCTTTATTCTGCTAATAAAAGTCACATCAGAATAGTTAGTAGAATCCTGGCTATTGAACTTCCCTTTGGTAATATCTTCTACTAAGTCACGAATGCGGTCATCAATCCAATGCAGACGATCAAACCCCCAGGGACTACCTGCATATACTCCAGTGTCTCGCAATAGTTCATAGTTTCCAGAAATAACTCCGGAAGCATCTACAGATTTTGGTATGAAATTTGAACCACTAGACGAGCCTGTAATTGAGATAATGTTTGTAGCAGGCTGGTTTGGGAGAGTTTGATTATTAATGTCATCAATTCTTTTGCGAGATACTGTTTTATTTGTGTCTGCTTCAATTTGCCCAAGTACAAAATCATTAGAGGAATCTGTAGGGTCGTTCTTGTTGCTATGATCGAAGTATACAAACCCATCGACAATCTCTGTTAGACGAAAACCATAAGCATATAAATCAACCTTACCTCCAGTACCCTCGGAGACAATAGTTTGAGTACCATCCTCTGCGGTGTGTACCTGAGTTCCGTCACGAGTCATTAACGAATCACCTGGCCCAACTATTAAAACATCAATAACATCAGGATCAGATAGAACGGTGTTCTTGTAACCTGTAGCGGTTCCTGTATTCGAGCCATTGAATACACCGAAAATTCTGCGCTTGAATGCCGAATCACTCTCGGCAGCTGACCCTCCCTGGAATGGAGCTGCATTAATAACGTGAGAAACTCCAGGAATTGTAGTGCGGTTTAATGCATAGGCCGAAATATTCCCTCCATTACCATTAGAAGTAGCCTGAACATTCACCTCTACAGCATACTGATCTGAAATTCCAACAAAGGACAGGGCGGCAGAATACTTAGAAGCGGTTGCTCGATAGGTATTCTTATTGATTACAGCCACGGTCATAGAGCTAATCACTGTGAAAGAAGCTCCATTACTAGCCGTAACAATACTACCCTTAGTAATAGGTATATCAGCTTCAATGTTATTGAAAGTTAACACAGCTATGCCGCTAGAGGCAGTGCCCTGCTTACGAGAAACTCCAAAATTTGAACCAAGCGCATCCAGCTCAGATCCCATAGACAAGAACAGAGATTGAGCAGATTGAACGCTCTGCAACTCTTCGTACAAACTGGCTAACTGAACAGCAGGGCCATCCACCAGAAGGTCACGAGCTACCTGCCCTGGTTTTAGGTCAAGTTGTTGCTGCGAAGTTCTGTAATAATCTATAATTGATAGAACGATATCATTTGCAGTCCTAACCCGTACCATGTTACCTCAAAGATACAAAATAGCATATATCCACTGCTCCCAGAATACCGGATTATTAGCTAGTTACTACAGCAAAGGAAATAGGTACGCTTTGAAAAGCTTTATTGATAACTGTCAAATTCACATAGTAATATCTAGGATCATCTTTGGCTTGGTTGACGTATACGTCTCGGATGATGGCAATCTGCTCTTGAGGAGTTACAATCTGGTTGTTCCTCATCTGATCTTGCTGAAGATCCTTTAGCCGCTCAATGCTTGCCTTGAGTTGTTGGGTGGCCACCTCCTGCGCAAAACTCAACTCGCTAGTACCAATCAAAGCCTGGCTAATGGGGGACCCATAAGAGGGAAAGAATGGGTTTGAGCCAAGTTGAGTGCTAACCAATTTAAGTATATCTTGAGTTAGCTTATCAGCATCTTCCACAATGGCAAAATCACCATTGGATATCTCTAGATCACCCCCAAAAAGTTTCAAGTCAAAGGACATAGTATTATGCGCAATTATCCCTTACGTTGATTAGCCGCCACATTCCCAAAACCACTCTTTTTTGGGGATCCTCTCAAATCAGCTAATATTTTATCCCCCTGTGACAGAACATCAGAAATACGAGTAGCCAATTCATTATATGCAGCGGTGGCATTACCTATCTTTTCAGCTCGTTCCTTCGTGTCTTTGTTGCGTAATTCTGGAATAGAATCAAGTCTTTTAGCAGCAGCATCATCAATCAAATTCAAAAGATCTGATGTTTTCATTGACCAAAGAGATACATAAACAGCAATAATATCGATAAGTCCCAAGCCACTCACATCACCGCTCATCAATTCAATGGTCTTTAGAGCACTACTTCCTCTGGCCTCTAAGTTGTTTCTCTGTGACTCTTGCTCTGAAAGATCTTTTGAAAATTCGGCTGATACATTTTGGAACTCAGAAATGGTGAAGTCACTATAATTCAAGGTAGAGTCATCATCATTCTTTCCAATATCTACTTGATAGTCAGCTAATAGGGATTTGACTTTTAGGCCTGAAATCCTTTTTTCAATTTCCCACATATCCAAAAACTTTATTGGCTTTATATAGCTTGTTGAAACCTCAGTTCCAGACTCTGGCCCTCCAATTCCTGGTAATGGGGCCCACATTATTTTACTGCTAACCTCTTCCATTTCCTTTAGAGCTTGGTAATACAGCTTTATGATACCTTTGAATGTCTGCAATAATTCAAACACAGTACGTCTATCCACTAAACCAGTTTCAAACAATGCCTTGGCGTCTTGCTCAGTAACACCAAGTTCTATTAATCCGGTCTCTGTCTTAGCAAATTCAGGAGTTACACTGCCAACCGCACTTGCGCGCAAAAGATTATCATAAAGATTCTGTTCTCGAAGTCTAATGCGCAGAATAAATTCCAGACCTGGACGCGACACATATTTTCCGGACTCAAATTCAAGATCTTTCTTGTTCAAAAATGGCTTACCTACAAGAACACTATTTGATCCAGATTTTGGTTCAACATTATTCGCAATCACCAGATCTGTTATAAACGGAGCGAGAATATGTGACACGGCTTCAAACTTATTCTCAATCACAGACCCGTCGGTATTAGAGTATATCTTATTGATGTATTGCGTGCGGGCAGGAATTGGTTTTGGTGTCGCATCCACAGTCACTAAATCCCCCGGTGTTATCGCAAACGATCGTTGCCCACCAGGTATAGCCATCGAAAGACTGAATATGGTAGTATCAGCACTAGGTGAAGAAAATACAGCTAACCTAGATTGTGCATCAAATTCTCGCCTTGCAATCACCTCTTTCAATGATTGGCTGATGTTTTTATTTATATCAGCTTGTTGATCTTGATCCCTCAACGGAAAACCTGGACTAAATAGATTCCCATCAGCATCAATTGACGGAAGTCCAAGCATACGATAAAACGCATGACATCGGCTTTCTTGTGGCAGCTTAGCTGGGACTAACTGATTTTGAACCAAGTCTCCAACAACATTTGGTGTGGTAAAGCTGCGAAACATATCAATTGGATTTATGAATTTAGCTACCAAATTACCAATATCTAAATCAACAGAATTGGTGTCTTCCAAAGGATCTTTTGGAAGATAGTCTTTTATATGACTGCTCATCAAATCTTTAATAGTCACATCCATTATGAACCATCCTCAGCTACATCAGACTCATCAAACTTCTTCTTGACATAATCCCCTGCGTCGCCACGATACGAGTAAGATATCTTGTCAATGAATTCATATGTAATAACGCGATCAGCAATCTCACTTGGAGCATTGTCATCATCTCGATTGAGCACAGAAGCAATCACTTCATTATTAATATACGCACGAATTTCTCCTATACCAGCATTCTTACTTTGTAACTTAGCAACAAAATCTCCATATCCATCGTAGGTAAATTCAGACACCTCTCCAAAAGTAGGAACTGCACGTATCTTAGAACTCAAACCATCCGCCGCTTCAGCATTAATATTGGTAGCCAACTGATTCCCAGACTTATCTCGTAAACGAACCGTTACCTTGATATCATTATTTATGAATTGTACATTTGGGTACAACTCGAAGTCACTAGAAAAACGATCTGTTGCAGCAGCCGTACCACGAGCATAGAAATCAAGAGATTGAGCCTTAAGCGCATTCAGACAGCCTACCGCCTCTTGTTGGAAGATAGCTGCCGTATCCTCATTTAAATCTCCCCTGAATTTAGCAAGGGCTTGTGTCAAACATGATATCGTATCATTCACGGCCGGCAATGGGCCAACCTTATCCATGACGCTTCGCATATCATTATACTCAGCATTCAGAACTGCAGATTCTGAGGCAGTATCTGGTTGACACATCAATCCAATTAAACCATATTGAATCAATACTTCGTGATTTACTTTTAATTGATAATTGATATCTCGGAAATTATAACCATCATCATAATCTGGCAGCTGCTCCATATTTTGAGCTG
The DNA here is from genome assembly GCA_023228245.1 of Candidatus Pacearchaeota archaeon. Next base: position 360,474 of record JALOBN010000001.1, on the reverse strand, counting down.
GCTTTGATATCAGAGTCTCAAGAGAAGCTTGTACTCCATTGATTAGATATGGAACATATCCATCATTGGTAAATTCGTATACCAAACCACCAACCAAGTTTAAGCAGCCAGAAAATGTCGTACTATAATCAGCGGAATTATTCCAGGCTATTGCTGTCTGAGTTGGTTTGGTTGTTACAATAACATCCCGAATATTAAAAAGACGACTACCATTAATATCAGATGGATTTCCGAAATGTGCAGGATCAATTCGCATAGTCATATCTAATTTATACGGAACTCGAATTAGCGCCGCATCTCTAGTAAACACGTCATTATTTGGCCAATAGATAAAACCATATTCAGGAGACGGAGTTATAATATCCAAGAACTTATATTCGGTTGGATGATCATCTGCAAATTGCCAACGCTGCGGCCGAATCGCCTGAACGTTCGCGCCTCTCATAAAATTAAATATAGGATCTGAAGGTATCAGGGGATCAATTTCGCTCTGGTAAATCAGACGCCCAGTAGTTTGCGTCAAACCATCTGGATTGTTACGAATGAAAGATGGGCAAAAATCTGGTGTACAACAATCCCCAGCCCCATTTCCATGTCTATCTCCGCCACTACATACGGAGCGGCCAAGAATACCCATCAAAGGCTCAATGATAGCCAGCAGAGCCGCAATACCCATAAGTATTGTGAATAACTGCTCGATAAGACACAGTAGAAATGATATTTTTTGAACAGCCGCCAAAATCGCCTGCTCGTCATGTACTTGTATTGCTCGCGCTAAGATTTTCAGGTTTTTAATAATCTGCTTGATGTAGGCAATAATGACAGAGATTATATATTCGATCAATGCGATGATCAAAAGTATCAATGCTAAGATCATTATCAAAAGAGCAATCCATGGAAATAACGATAAGAATTCCGGTAGACATCTTTTAAACAATCGTCTAACAGCTCGGAGTGTAGACCAAGGATTCATTAGGGCACAGAATACATCAATGATACACAGAATCATATTTAGCAATGCCTGAAAGAATTTATATATCCCCAAAAACGGCGCTAGCTTATTGAATAAACTAGCAAGAGCATCCCAAATTCCCTTAGTCATCGAGTCTGTGTCTGGCTGAAACTTGATACCACCAGGAAGCATAGCAAAGATGGTATTGATCAACTCAATCAAATCTTCTGGAACGCCTTCTGGAAGAGAGAGGTCAGGAAAAGGAATCTTAGGCACAGAGAATGGTAACCCCAAACCAGGAATGGAAGGGCCTGGTCCTGGCGGTCTCATCGTAATGTTAGTATCAGCTGGATTGCAAACCATGATTCACCTTAGATAGTCCTTCCGACTGCGCCTTCAGTGGACCTCAATACTAATCTGCCAGTAGCCCCATCTGATGGATAGAAATAAATACCTTCAGCATCGAAATATATATTGCTATTTACGGATTTGAATCTCATATCTCCTTCGCTTACTATATCAATCCTTTGAGGAGTATGGATTTTTATTCCCTGAGGATCAATCCTGATGGTATGAAAACTGCCAGAGTTCCACACCCTAATATCGATAATTCCATCTCTAGCCTCATTATTAAAGTTCCCTGAGGGGAATCTAGAATCGTCATTTACCGTTGGGCCACCCACCTGCATCAACAAATCACCATCCAAAGTTGCCGCCACAGAACGATCATAAATATCACGTCCAATGGCTGACACAATGCCACCGGCACAATCCAACCATAAACTCTGACGGTCTATCGTATTCGCACCAATGCTCACAGAAAGCATTCCGTCCAAAGACAATGTTCCGCTTCGTCCGCCGGCATTCGCCCCCTGACCGGAAACAATAATTTCACCAGATACAACATCGATAACTGGTGAAACAAAATTTAGTAAACTTGAGTCATATCCACCAGTGCCCTTACTGCTTGAATATGGTTTGTCTAACTTATGTAAAAATAGAGTATTTGAAATGTCATGGAAGCCAGTTCCAAGCTTAATTACATTACCATCTAATCTGCTTACCGGAGCTGCAAAAGTCTTGAGATCATCCTCAGTGCTTGTTAGCGCAATAACCCCTTTACCATGTGGCTCAAGCTGTACATCGGTATGATCGGTAACGTTGTATAAGAATTTTCCACGATCATCCTTTTCTATAAAACCAATGATATTAGAAAAATTCTCGTGCCTTACCAAAACAGGAATGTTGCCAGTCTCGCTAGACGCCGGAACATTCATCTTGAATTGACCTTCTTTATCGATATCAAAGAAGAATCGACTGCGTTTTCTGGCGTAATCACTCACATCAGAATAATCTGGTAAATCCAGTCCATCTTTGCGTGCATTAATCTCGAAGTGATACGCAATGCTCTTACGAAGCTGTCCTTTGAGTTTTGCAAATGAAATATTTTGATCGTCAGCCGAATTCCTAAGTGACAAGGCATCTTCACCACTAGGTAAAACATTTCTATTTAGGTCTAGAATATTCCCAAAGATATCTACCACAGTGCCAACAATCATTTCGGCAAGATAGTTTGGTTGATCTAAACTCAAGCTCATAGTATCGGTACGGCTCTTCTTGCGCTGAAAGGCTTTTGATTTTTGTAAGTCTTCTCCAGCAAACAATCGCTCTTCCGTTGTGTCATCTGTATAACCAAAACTATCTGCAAACTCGTAAAACATCTTTCGACTTTCAGCGAGCGCTGGGTTTCGGTTTACCGAATCTGATACAGATGGATGTGTACTTGGGTCCAACCCAATTGGTAGTAGGGTGGAATTATATGGATGATCGGTCAGGGAAGAACCAACTAGATTCCTAATATGATTGGAATCAATATCTCGTAATACAATTCCGGTAATTTCCCGGTGAGCCTCAGTAAAGTGCATCTGTTGAGGAAACCTAGAACTCCAAATCCCGTGCACAGAATCGGCTTGAGTAAAGGCAGTAGACCCTCCTTGAATTACTCCGCTTTTCGGGTCTACAATGAGGGCAACATCATTTTCTACCAAGGTAAGCCAACGTCCTTCACGCAGCTTACTCATAGAAATACGGCGAACACCATCAGCATCATAAGTAGAAATGGTATCTGGTTGGTCATAGCTAACAAAAATCCATTCGTTACCTTGACCCATAACTACAAATAAATTGGTTCCTTTCTGAGGATAACCACAAGAAATTTGCCCGCGAGGACCTATCCATCCAACTGGTAATTTGATGGGTTGAAGAGTTGAAGAAGATGTAAGAGGCAATTTAATCATTGCCAATCCTCTCTCCAGATCAACGCTTTGGATTACTCCACGAATTGGAAGCCCATGTACTGATCCTACCCTTGTCATTATTTGCTCCCAGCGGATGAGGTATTGGCAGAATTATCAGAATTTGCGGCAGCCCCACGAGCGACTTCTATTGAATCATTGGCTCTTTGCTCAGCTTGGCTGTTACCAGAAGATTTACTATTTGTTTTTGTAACAACTTCAAAATCTACAAAAATATCTATGATTGTATTTGCTAAGAATGATCTGAAGTTCCCCGGAGATAAATCAGACAAGTTCACAGCCTTTGTGGTAGAAATAGCAGCTGATGATGGACCTTGAGAATTTTCTACAGGTTCAGTCTCTCTTGGATACATTTTGCGCCTTGTCTGTTTTATAGGATCGCTAAAATCTACTTCTTCAATAATAATGTCTGATTCATTTATCCCGAACGTCTGTGCTTTCTGAGAGCTACTAATATTTAGCTTTATAGGGCTAAGGCTTCCGGAAACCGAACTGCTTTCTGGATGTATAAGCCAATCTTTTACAGCCATCGCTATATTCAACATATCCACATCATATGAATTATATGTCTTGTAGTACACTAATTTGATGCGTGTTTTTTGCTTCTGAAAATTGATTCGATTCAAGCTTCCACTAACCGAAAATAGAACGTTGCTAAGAACATTCTTATTTCGCTCTCCATAATGCCCAGTAAGTAGAAGTGATAGAGGATCATCACCCTCATTCATTCTAGTCTCATTGCCTTGCGCTGAAGTTTGTGCGGCAATAGATGAGACAAATGTCAAAGCCCCAAGCGACCTAGCATCTCCATGCATATCTGTTCTTTCAGTTCTGTGTTGATCAAAGAATCCCTTAGAAGCATACAAAATCTTACCAACAATATCTAACATTGTGGGAATATACTCTCCAGGGCTATGGCCGTAAGTTAGTTCAAGAGAAGTGGCTAGATTTCCATACGAACACGAATGGCTTACCGACTTCACGTAGAACAATAGATTCCTGTCTTCGATGTATACAACGTCACCAGGCTGATAGTATTCGTTATATCCAGCCACCCCAACTGAACCTTGTAGAATGTTTTCACGAGCCTCTAAAAGGGCCGCAACCGCATATGGAGCGCATTGGGAATCAGGATCTTTAAAGAATGGAGCTTCGATAGATTGTGGCGCTCTGAATCCATATTGATACCACATATCATAATCGACAGCGTACGCTGAAGTAACAGCATTTCCATCATTAGACGTCTTCATGCCACCAGGAGGGTCTGCAAAGCCCTGGCCAAACAATCCGTTCACAGACACCATCGTAAATGGCGGTGGGTTTTCTGAAATTGTTAGGCTTACAATCCTATCGGCAGTAAGCACGAAACGACGCCCAGAGCCTGGCCCCAAGTCATCTTCGTCTTCATACTCTATCATATGCTCGATAATTTGAGGAATGGCAGTCTTGCGGTTTAAGAATGGGGCCACTGCCGCCTTGACCGTTTTGTTGCTTAGGCCATTTTTGTTCAAATCTAGTGAGTTGACGCTGACGCCTTCTTCTAGATTCTTGATGGAATTGATTGCAGACTTAAGCAACGATTGACGCTGGGATACGAATTGAGCTATTTGTCCAATGATCGCAATTTTGTCCAATTGGCTTCGGCTACCAATACGCGCGAATTGCTTACTGGAAAATAACTGATCAATGGTTGGAGGCTCGGATCCAGTGGCAATTTTCAACCTCTCTCTCACCACATCCAGCGCAGCCTTTTGTGTATCTGGATTAGGCGCTAGTTTGGAAAAATACGCACCTGCCTGAGTGCTCACAGTAAATAGCTTTGAATTCTTTACCTGAGTGGAAATTACCTTTTGGTCATGAGACAGACTCTTCAATAAAGCCGTCGTTGGATCTTGGTCTCTATCTGGATTTGATTGATTGAAAAACTGTAACAAGTTTAGAGTAGACCCATCTTCTCTATTGGTTAAGAAACTGAAGTTACCAGACCTAGTTGGCGGCCCAATCAAATTCACCATATCTACTTCAGTTACGGCTCCTAACGCAACTGCTCTCAAACGAATATTATCCTCAACGACAGCTATCTGATTTACTATGTCTTTTACTTGGTTGTGAAATAGGCTCTCTAGAAAGTCTGGGAAAACTTTCACACCACTAGTATCTCTGTCCTTAAACATCTTGTAAAAGACTGAGCTTGGAACCTTATTGTAACCAGGTGGGCGAACCATAATGTGCCCCTGGGTATTCGCAAAACACTCAAGACTCAAAAGTTTCTTTACCTGTGAAATCTGCTCCCCGATATTAGAATACTGACTATTAAAAATCTCAATAGAGTTACCAATCTTTCTCTCGAACGCCATGATATCGAAATTCTTATCGTATTGGTCATCTACAATGAATAGATTCCGATCTTGATTGGCGCGAACCTGCCAGTATCGGCGCGCAGTCATAGCGAACAATCTCTGCCTCAATTGCAAATCATCTCTTTGCTGTTGATTTAAATTGGTGCCAGAATTACTATCCGTAACAGAGGCATCTGTATTTACATCATTACCAATAATCGTCAATCCAATATCTGGGTTGCTGAGCAGCGGGTCTGTAAGCTGCATAAAGTTTTTCTGCTCTGTACTTATTTGATCTTGTAGAGATTTTATTTTAGTTGAGTAGACGACGTCTTGAACCGTAGAGTGATTGGTTACCCCTTGAACCACATCATCCTTTTGCGAGAGAGCTAATTGATCTTGTGTTCTAGCAAGTTCGTTTAGTAGCTGATTCAATTTGGAGTTTTGCGTCACAACTTCCAGACGTTGCTGCGCAATAAATTGCTCCGCTGACTGATTGACTACCAACTGCTTGTGAGGAGTAAAGTTTCCCCAAATGAGATTGTTTCGATCAATTTCCGCCAGCAATCCTTGAATATATGTCGATGCAGCCGGAATGTTGTTCAACCCATCCCTAACCCCTAGCGAATTTCCGTTTTCGATAGCCGCTCTCAAGAACGTACTGTAGTTGTAAGGCATGCCAGTAATCAAAAGAGAAATGACATTCATGACATCTTGACCAGCGAATGGCTTTGCTGTTAGTAGTACCGCCCTTTCATGATCGGTATTGGTTTGAGAATTTGGCCGCTGTGTAAACGTCAGCGATTGAATTCCTTGCTTCCATCGATAGACGAGGCCCGGAGGATCGTGTAGGACTTTCCTCCAAGTATCAAACGAAATTTCACGCGGAGCATGAGTATACAAACCAGAAGTTGCCGGAGTTCCCTTGTTCGGTCCACTACGGAAAATCAACATTCCGCTATCCAACAAGCGTTGATTCTCTGGCAGTAGTGGAGGGATACCGCCACTGTTAGGGTCTGTAATTGCCGCACCTGTTGCCGCATCAAAACTCACATCAAATGGAGTTAGAGGATCGTAGATGGAGGCGTTGAATACATCAGAGGATGGCTTGAAGTTCACCATACTCTTACTGAAATACCCAGTATGGTCTTCGCAAGTAAAGCTGATTGTCCACTTGCCATCTCCCCACTCACCGCTCACGCCCTGGTTTCCCTTTCCTACAATTCCGGAAAAGATACATGGCCCGGTTGGCTGCCCCGTAATATCCTGCCTGAACATGCGCCATAGCCAGCTTGGCATATCTGGGCCTACAACACTCAATCTCTCAAGATCATCGTAAGATTGATTTGGCTTGGCTGTAAGTGAGTTTATGGCTCCATTGATGTTCTTGATGATAGTATCGAATTTCTGCACCAAGCCCAGACCAAGCTCATTATTTTGCTTCTGAAATCCTCCAGGCATCCGCATATCTTCGCCGGTACGGGAGGTCATCCAAATCGAAATCGTATCCATTGGCTGGACGATATACTTGCCATTGAAAAACAGGCGCATCCGGTTTCGCGCATAGTTGACGTCCAACGTACGTCTCTTCATTTCTCGTTGCGAAGTCTCATGTTGAGCAAGCATCGTGAAAATATCAGAAATGATTTGGTTGAACTTCTTTTGCTCGGATTGCGTTAGTTGATTGTTCTCGCCAATATTTCCACTTGGGTTACCTGCTAAGAATTGCGGTTCAATGCTCACGCTTCCTGTAGAGAACACATTGGAAACTGATGAAAACACCTGGCTAATATTCTTTGAGTTACCAATGGATGATAAGAAGTTATTCACTCCAGTGGAATATGTAAACAAAATCTCCCGACCTTCGTCATCTAATATCGCTCGCACCCGATTCGACAATACCGTACCAGGACTTAGCTTGAACGTAATCTGGCTTGCACCACGCAGACTTCTCTCTATTGAAAGATCTGTCTTGAATTTATCAATGGTTTTCTGAAGTTCTGTTTCTACAAACTTGTAGTAGCTTCCGGTTCTCATTGGGTTGGCGACATCCGTAAGCGCTTGATCAATATCAGATTCACGAATGGTTAGAAGATTGTATGGGTCTTCCAATGTGACGGTTGCAGATCCACCGCCCCACTCGGTGGAAACGGTAGTTCTGACGGATGCGATATTGGTTAGCTCAAAAGTACCAGGTCCCTCTCCAACATCCTTGCCAAATACAGCATCGTAATCATTCGTGGTCCAATTGCTGTATGCCCCAGGTTCCGAATACGAAATAACCTTCCTCAGCGTATCAATAGCTGACTTGGTAGCTGGACTCAACCCTCCAGCACCTAAAGCTGTGAATAACCCGGATTCATTACCAAGATCTATCAAATTTAATAACTCTGGGCCTAAGATAGTGTTGAACCTTCCAGACTCAACAGTTAGCTGTTCAATCTTTGTTAGTTTTTCATATGCAGCTAAAATGCGGCACTTGTTCTGAAATAGTCTCTTCGTAGCTTTGATTAGAGTCTTTTCTTTCTCCTCTAATACATCTAGCTTTGCATTATCAACCAGAGTTGAAAACATTCTCTTCTTAATTACTACATAGAAGTCTGGTTGCTGAAATAATATAGATCTTTTACGTGGTCTAATATCTCTAATGAAACCATCTTCTATATAATTACGCTCAGCTGTCTGATCGAACTTGTCGGCATAATCCCCCAAACGAGCGTATGCACCACCGTCAGCTGTGCCTAGTGAATGCGAGGTATTTTCACCAATCCCAAACTGATCATTGAGAATACCGCCAAGAGAAGATAAAAAACTCATAATTTGCCATATATCACAGTGGGCGAGAACTCTGTAAAGCCCGGTCTAAAGAACGTAGCGTAGTAGTAAAAATTGATTGCTGCTCAACGCTTATCGCCCTCTTCGGATATGGATCTTTTAAAGTAGAGAAAGAATACGGAGCGCCAAATGATGGATCTGAATTAGATGGGCCATTAACCGCACTGCGATGCCATGGCATGAAGTTCAAACGAAGACCGCGCTTCTGAGTAACCGTAAACTCCAATCCGTAATCAAACTGACCAAGCTTATCCGCAGATTCGTTTACGAACATTGAAGTGAAGTATCCACGGAATACCCAACCTGACCAATATAGTTCGGTTTGAAAGGCAATCGAAGCCAATGTTGGTTTTGGGGTTAAAGGATCAACATTTCCTGTTTTGATAACATTATTCACTTGATCAAACAAAGAATTAACACCAACACCAATTGCTTTTGTAACACCTCCAAGAATGTCTATCGACTGTAAAGGATTCATTGACTGGGTTGCTGCCTGATCCCTTGCAGCGTCTACCGCTAGAGCAATTGGATCAAGCGCCACTTGTTCGTTCCTGTAGATATCATAAATAACATTGATACCCTCTACACCCGAAGATCCAGTGGTCCCGCTAATGGAAACCTTGCCAAGCTCCTCTCCCCAATATTGAACCATGTAACCACCGCGAGTTCTAACTGGCGCTCCAATGTGCTTAGTATCGGTGTATTTGATACTCTGGGGGTTTACATACATTTCCACCACACCAAGCTCTGGCAAGAACCAGCGCACCATATTTCGAACAGAGTTGGCAAGACGATAGTTTGGAACTTGGTTTTGACGGAGTTGATTTCCGCTAGATGGAGGTAATGGTGCCAAGCTTGAAAAGCCAGGAGGATCTGCCAAGCTTCCGTTCACAGCCCCTTGAGCCGTATGAAAGGACTGATCAGCTAGGTCTGTAATTGAATCTAGTAATGACATTATCTAAGCCCTCCGTGTGCCGCCCCGCCCCTTTCTTCAGATCTCAAACTTTCAACCCTAGCATCTACAAATCTAGTGAGTTTTTTATCTCCAAGACCAGTGATGTCTATCTGTATTGGTTCAAATGAATGAGTAATATTCAATGGAGGAAGATCTCCGGTTGCAACATCATCACCACTACCCTTAGCTGTCGGAAGTTGTAACGGCGGAAGATCTGGAATTCCTAAATTAGGTTTGACTCCATGTGCTACAGTGGAAATTCCAGCTTCGTGGCCAGGTGGTGGCCGATGCATTGGTTGAATATTATACTGGCCTTCCCGATGAGCCCCGGTTGTCAACGGAACATTTGCACTAGACCCAAGATCTTGTGACTCATTTTTTGTAAGCCTATGCATAGCGGTTCCAATACTACCTCCAGCAGTAGTAAGCATTTTACCTACGCCCTCAGTTGGATTTAGACTCCCATACATTCTTGCATGCGACCAAGTTTTATTTTCTTGTTCAGCCTGCCGATCTGTTGTTCCAAGAACATTATAACTACTCGACGCCTGCTCCGCCTGAGTTTTGGTTAGGGAATCCACATTGATGCCCATATTAGAAGCCATTTTCTCAACCTTCTTCATAATAGTTGGGTCTTGGATTAGCATCACCTGGTAAATATCATCCTGCCTCAATTTGGTAGCTTCCATGGTTTGATGAATGCGCATCAAAGTTGTATTGGTTTTTTCCTGCTCGGTACGCCCCATTCCCAATTGTCTCGTTAGAGCATTACCTTTCTCATCTTCTCCGGCTCCAGGCTTCAGAATATCAGTAACACCACTTTTCATGGCCTCCAAAACTCTATAAGCTTCTTTATCATCTTTAGCTATGCCAGCTACTTGTGTTAGATATTGAACCTGCTTATACAGTTCACCAGCCAGAGCTGGGTTTTGTGCAGCGTCTTTTAGAGTAACAACTTGACCCCCGAATTGACTTTGCATTGCCAACATCGTCTTTCTAACAACCTGATCTGCATGTCCTTCCTGGATGGCATAGTCCATTTGAATTGCCCCAGCCAAGCCACCAGGACCACCAGTAGTTCCTGAAATAAAGGCTCGTTTTGCGACATCCATTTTCTGAACGCCTTCGCCAATACCAACAATAACTTGCTTCATCGCCTCTGGGCTAATGTTACTATCCCTAAACGCAGTATCAAACGACTTTACAAAATTGGTAGTTGCCGCTGTATTATCTCCCAACATTTTGAAGCTGCCAGCGATAGTCATTACGGTGTCATTGAATGACTCCATTTGCAATTTTGAATTGCGACCCTGGTCCTGTATGTATGCAAGGTTCTTAATAGAATCTTCTATAGAGGTCCCAAGGCGCGTGTACATAACGCTCAATTGCTTACCAACCTCAGTCTCCTCTCTCATTCCAGCAGTAGCTAGTTGAGATATCTTAACAAGATTTTCCTTATCTCCCCAAGCGTTAGGGATTAGCTTTACAGATCTTTCAAGATCCATTACAGCCCCAACTGTTTGGCCAGTAGCGCGTGCTGTTTCAAATGCAGCAATCGTATTGTTTCTGTATGCTTCACGCATATTCTTGAAGCTATTAGAAGCTGTATCGGTCACATCCGCAGCCCTACCTTGAGCTATGGAAACTCCAAGTAATTCTCTTTGCAATCCAACGGCATTAGAGGCTCCCTCACTCATAGCTGAGAACATCTTCATCGCAGCGCCGCTACCATCAAATACGCGCTCCAATAAAGGCTTAACTGCACTAAATCCAGTTGAAATTTTGGAGCCAGCTTCATATCCGGCATCACCTAATTTTCCCATTCCGGTGATGCTTTTATCAATCAAACCAATCGCTGGCTCAAAAGCTATGGCAACGTCAGTCCCAACCAAACCATGCTTTTTCATGATTTGATCCATGGAATTGATTGAATCGGAAACAAAGTTTTTTACAGTATTAGTTGCTTCCTCAGCCTCTTTTACAAACCCACCAAAAATAGATGCGTAACCCTTAATTGAATCAAGGGCAGTTGTTAGAGCTTTACTAACATCATCTCCAAGTACTTTAGTAACATCTGATAAGTTTAAGGTGGTAAGGTGGGCCTCCTTCAACTTTTCAATATATGGCTGTAACTTTTCTTGGATGCCGCTACCAAGCTTCTCTAAAACGGCCTCTATCTTTTCCAGATCAATGATTTCATCAGCCATTAGCTAACCACCTTGCGTTTCTTGCGCCTCTTCTTACCAACTCTATCTGCCTCCAGAATTCTCTCGCGAACCTTCTTGCTTGTTTCATCAAGATCTGTAGCCTTCACATTCGGATGTTCGTCTCGGATCATTCTTTGAGCCATTTCGAGATTGGAGAAAGATCCAATAAGAATAGCCTGGTTTCTAAGCTTCTGAGCCTCTAGCTCTTGATCGTGAAGCCAACTTTCATACAGCCATACCTTTAGGTATGCGTTAATATTCTCATAGAACGGATCATCTGGCAATTTGCCAAATGTTTTCATGAGATGTCGAATGAACTGACCCTCAGCCGTTCTCACCACTTTTGGAGATTGTTTCCACCACCTCCTTAACCTCTTCGACGGTCTTCGGAGCATATCCATCATAGGTCTCTTGAGTGAGGGTCTCATAGTTGGTAAATAGATAATTGATCAGCGCATGATCCATTTCCTCAATCAAATGCTTGCGCTCTATAACTTGGCTTTCATAGTCTGCGTTGGACGTTCCTAGAACAATATCTATAGATTGCCCATCAATCAAAAACAACGAATGAGATAACGCCTCTAGTTTGATTTTTGCCAAACTCGTTGGGGCAAACAGCATACGGCCATCAACCGTACTTAATCTTTGAGCTTGCTCAATAACCTCTGCTAAGCAATTCTGCTCAAACGTCTTGAGAGTTCTGAGCGTGAACACAACCTTTCCCCCAGCAACCTCCACAGGCACTTCCTTGGTCATTCTACCAAGCCCTGTGATGATGTCGATTCTCCGACGCGCCTCATTCAAGCTGCGTTGGTCAAACACTTCTTGCTGTTCCTGTGCCTGTCTACGAAGCGTAGCGGCTACAGCAGGATTAATTTCTTGGACAGGTTGTGGAGGCGCTTGAGTCTCCTCACCTACTATAAAGCGCCTCTGCCCCTGACCTACGAAATTACTTTCCCCAATTGTGCTGCGAATTCTATTCATAGATTTCTCCTACAGCACATATATATCAGCAAAGCTATTATGCTTCGCCAGGATTGACGTTTCCAACTATGTTTTCCACCACATTAATTAAACCAGCTGCATCAAGGGCTCCGCGGCGCTTGCCAATATCAGCCTGCCTTTCAAATGCATCATTATCAATGATATTGAGCTGACGAGAACTAGAAGCCGGAACAACGTTATTACCTTGGCCTAGATATGAGTAGATATGCTCTCCTACCCAACTCATTGTTTCAGAAATCACGAAATCCGAAGCTGTATAGGTAACTCCAAGGTTACGAATCCAAACATTCTTTATCACTGTAGTAATCACATTGTCGGAACCATTGAACCCATCTGCATCATTTTCATCCGCAGCAAAAATGTCCAAGATAACGATATCAAATGGAACACGCTGAGAAGATGCATGAACAAATCCACGCGAAAAAGCTGCTGCCATTCGTAAGTTATCAAACCTAATACGAGTACAATCGCCTGAAATATCCGTAGACTTCTGAGGCACGGAATCGATGTGACCATCGGTTCCTACTTCATCAATCATATGAATTGCTCGGTCTTCTTTGTACGAGATGGTTTGGATAGCTCCAATCGGGTTGCCATCGACCTGAATGATAATTTCGGTGCTGACGCCAGTTCTAGTGACGTTACGACTTGCATCTGTTAACACGCTCCCAGTATGAGGATAAACCATAAAATCTCCTAAGGCTATATCAATTTATGCCTAATTCTATTAACGCCATCTATCAAGTTTTGCTTTAAAGAAAGCGGTCTTAAACTGTTCGCAGCACACTGATCCTTTAATCTAATCTACCAACGTTGACCAAAATATAAATCCAATTAGTCGGATATACTGGCTGTACCGCAACAGTAATATTCCACTGTCTCGGCTCTACAGAATCTCTGTTTACAGTCAAACCTCCGTATGTAGTGATCAACCTCTGCTGTATGAACGTTTGCATCAGAGCCTGAGCAACTGCGAACAACGTTGCTTTGAAGGTTGGGCTCTCAGCTCGCCCGATATACGGGGCATATGCTTGACGCATTGCCTTGGAAATTCTATCACGAATAAACACGATACTGATTTCCTCTTCCGTAGGCTCCAGTGAGGATACGGTTGTCTTGCCCCAAATGACGTTTCCTCCACCCTGAACTGGCGTTAGCAACGAGATACCAGAGGCTACGATATTCTCAATAACCAATGGTGAGAATAGCTTGTTGCGAAGGATGCTGAAACCAGATAATCTCTTGTTGGTAAGTGGCTCTTGAATTTGCGTACTTCCAGACAAATAACCTGCCGCAGCAGCCGCGATAAAGAAGCCGTCAACTAAGATGTTGCTCGATCCAGCTTGAACCACAATCTGGTCTGGGTAGAAGTATACTACACGGTACGAATCGCCGAACGCATCCTGTACACCGTAATTGGTCAAATCCTCGATATTTCCAGCTAAAATCTCAGTAGGATCATCTCCTTGAATTCCTTCTAGAACACCAATATTCTCAACCGCAGCCGGCTTGTTTCCGATGACGTTATCCGGAGTCAATCCCTGGATAGCTCCAACGAACAGAAGTCGTTCATGCTTGTTGCGAATATCGCTCTGCGTCTCAACATGTACCTTTCCGTTCTGGAAGATTGCGCTGATGGTTTGACTTGGTAGAGGAACTACCATATCGATATTGATGGTTTCTGCCGCCTCATATGCCTCAGTCCATCCAGCATCGAAGAAGTCTGCATCCTTCGCATCAACCAATGTGCAACGAAGTGACTTGCCTAAGCTAAGGGCCATGTCTCTCGTCCAAAGAATCTGTGCACTAGAGAATGCCGAATCAGTAACCTCAAATTGAACAGACGTTTCATCCACAAATGAAGTGTCTCTCTTAAATCTCAACTTACCATTGACGATTGAAATAACCGCATATGTTCCGTCATTTCCATTGAGTGAATCGAAAATCACAACCGAACGAGTAGCTGTTACATCCTCAAGACCAAATGCCACAGTAGCACTTGCTAGTTCGGCATAATATCCGTCTACCAAATAGCCATCATCTACCAATACGCCATCGGTCCCACTCTTTTGTACTGAATCATCTTCAACCACAGTATAGGAATATACATGTGTATCCAAGAAGGTAGCCGGGTCCTCTAGATAGAAAGGCACCTTATTTGGAATGATTTGAGTTTCTACTTTTGTAACCGGATCAGTGACGAAGAAATTGATATTTGAATCAACATCAGGAGTCACTCCAAGAGGTAGGTGGAACGTGACATCGTCAATATCATTATGGCCATCAGAAGATGTGACCAACGAATACGAAACGCGCCTTGGAATTGATGGCTTGGCTTGAATGGTATAGACACCAGGCGTACTATTAGCCCATGTTAATTGAGCACCTAACGAAATACGATTGGTGGCAGATGGCTGACCGTGCTTGGAAATAACAGCATTCAAATCAGAGAAGAACTCTGGGATATTAAGGTCGAGCCAGGAAATATAACGTGCACTTAGCGAATCGCCGCTTACAAGAGTTCCGCTTTGAACCTTAACGATGAAATTGTCTCCCTCAATAAATGGACTGCCTCCTTCTGAAATTGAGAAGCTCAAAACACCATTTGAAACAACTTGTCCATTTGATTGCCATGTGATTTGATTTCCGTACCCATCCAAGATAGTTCCGCTTACCGAGCCACGAGCAATGAACTTGGCATAGCCATCGACAGGCAATCCACCCGAATCTCGACGAATGCTAGAGCAACGGATAGTCCAGGTCTCAGGAGGAGCATTATCATCAACCAATGCCAAACCGGAAATTGTTCCAGTTCCAGAATTACTTGCAGATGGGAGATATTGTCTGCCTCCCTGATCTACCAACGAAGCGCCGAGCAACAGAATCTGCCCAGTTGACGGATCTACTTCGGCATCATATCCGAAAAAAGTATCACCAATAGCAACCGGATGTTCGAACACTTTTAGTTCTATTCCATTTTTAAAAAGGCGAGTTCTATTAACAACAACAGGAGCTACCGCAGACTGTCCTTTCCCCAAAAGGAAATGACGGCCATCGGAACCGTTTGTTGTGGTGTAGGTAAGATCAAATCCATCATTACCTTTACCATTTGCTGACCCAACAAGAACCTCTTCCTTCAGACCCTCACCGATAAGAACGGCTAAACGATTACCAACTGGTACGCTAACACCACGCTGAATAGTTCTGGTTTCGGAGTATGTTCCAGGGACAACGCTGGAACCTCCAGGTATATTGGCACTCATTAGATCACCTCATGAATAACTTTGTTTAATTTGTTAATACGCTTCATGCTCGCTCCAAAAATGACATTCTCTTTTGATCTAAGAGGTCTAAGAAGATGTGAAATTATTACCTTCTCAGTTTTGCATTAAACTTATGCTCAGATATGCATTACAAAGCCTCAATTTGATCTAGAATCGATATAGATGCACCTATTGCGATATTGGGATTTGTGATGACTTCAGATCCCCATACTCTAAAATCTACGCAGAAATTGATACGTTCTACTACATCGCTGATAGGAATCAGGCGTCTCCACTCGGTACGAATGTCTACGCTAATCGTTGCTTTGTAAAGTTTATCCTGTTGCCTATCATCCCCTTCGGAAATACCCCCAAGACTTGGCTGCCCGGATTTTACCAACACACCGGCTTTCCTCAAACTTTCAAACCGGATATCAGTAAACAGTAACATCACTATACTTACCAAATTATCCCTATCCAAAATATCACGGCTTATTACATCAATTGCTATCGTGCCTTCCCACGCTCCAGCGAGGTCGATGTATTTTGGTATAAAGAACTCTTTTGAGTTTCCGTAGCCGTCAATTACTAATTGCTTTTCGTACTCAACGACATCCTTATTCCTATTCATTGAAATTGGAACAGATCTGGCTGCCGTCATTTTTACCAAAAGAGCAGGATAAAAAATTGCATCGAATCTGAACGCTTCGCCAATAAAGATGCGCGTCGTCAGATCATCATTGAGCCCAGCCCCCAAAGGTAGATCGGTATGATCGGGAACTTTTGGGAAACCCCAAGGATCACTAACGTAATGGTAGAAAGAATCCTTCGAGAACTCTTCCCGTAGCATTCCGATGATGAGTTCCTTCGGATATGCCATGAGGGAATTTTGGAAAATGTGGTGAATCTCGTAAAGATCAGATCTGAATAAAGATCCTGTGCCCGGCGTAGTCATAAATTAATATGAAAATATTGATTCATTGGCCTATGAGCCGGAACAAGACTTCTAGTGCGAAGACTTTCTTAATGAAGTCTTCATGTCTTTTTTGTTGACTGTCAGAACTAGCTAAGTTATAGTGGTTGAGTGCTGTCAGAATAGGAGATTTCAGATGACCAAATACTTCATTTCACCGGTTCTTTTCGCAGTGATCACCATGGCTTGCAGTTCCACAACAACCACTCAATCCGGCTGTACAACCCAAGAATGCTTTGACCAGCTGGAAGGTGTGGCTGGCAGTACATCTACTTCTACGAAAGTAAATAGTTCGACCGGTGGGTCAAGAGTTGCGAATGGTACCAGCGGCAATTCAACTGCAACCAAAACAACCGCAACGAGCACGATCGGCGGCAACTCCGGAACCACCACGAACACAGATATCGGCGGTTCAACCACAAGCACAGATACCGGAACTGGTGGCTCCGTTGTCATCACTACGACCGGCGGAACCACGAACACAGATACCGGCGGCTCAACCACCACGAGCACAGATACTGGAACTGGTGGTAGTTACGTTGTCACTACGACCGCAACCGGCGGCAATGGAACCACGACAACGGAAGCAACCGGCGGCTCAACCACCACGAGCACGTGCGTTCCGAAGACGTGTGCTGATATTGCTACATGGGACGCGATTAGAAGCAATCTCTCAAAGCCGACCGCTTGTGGAGCGGCCACTGATGGTTGCGGCGGATTGCTCTCTTGCGGCCCGTGCGTCACCGATGGAACGGCAAATACGGATTGCGGTCAAGCTCCACAGACAGTTTCTGGAGGCGCAGATTGGAGCGGGGCGGGCGATGTCCCCACTCCAAACGTCTGTGGCACGCGCTGCGTAAAGAACTTCGGTGGAGCATACTCAAGCGATTGCGCGGCGGGAAAAGAGGGATGGGCGTGTCCCTCCTCGATTCCTCCAACAGGATTAATTGGATGCGTTACACTCTTTAAGAATGCCTGGTGTTGCGATGCAGCTTAATACAGATACATGATCTCGACCTGGTCAATTCTCATCGTTTGAGTTCCAGAACCAGTTGGTCCTAGCCATCTTCCAAAAACCGGAGTTCCACCTGGAAGGCCTTGCTTCATCTTCACGACCATCTCCTTTACCAATGGAGCTGGTGGCCGAGTACCAGCAAACCCTGTAATCAATGCGTCGGATCGATATATGAGAGTGACATCGGTGTAGAATGGGCCTCCCGGATCGGTGAATGGATTCTTGCTATCCACCATATTTCCATTAAGTTCCAAAGAGACTTGAGGGAAAACATTGATTGGGTCTGAATCTTTCGGGAGAACATCCCACGGCCCACTGAAGTAAACGTGTATCTCGACCGATAGTAAGTAAGCGCGATCTGGTATTACAGAAGAAAGCGGAAGAATCAAACCAATAGTACCGTCATTGGTCGACAGTCCACCACCATTCCATTCCCAAACCCAACCACGATCTTCAAAGAAACGAACCGATTTCAAGCCCTTGTTAATGCTGGTGGCAGGGCTTCCATACAACAACCGTTCATTGTTTTCAGTGTTTGTAATAGCGGTACCAGCTCCAGGATCTAGATGGAACAGAGGAATTCCAGAAGCCATATTTGGAACCGTCTTTACCACTTGATTTACGTTCCAAGCCGCGAATTTCGAACCCCGACCATAAATTCCGTTGAAGTTGGCATTTGAAAGTTCTCCGTATCCATCAGGATCTGGAGAACCGGACCAAGAAGCTAAATTGAAATGGCTAAAAGTATTGCCGTAAATTGCAGCGGTGGCATCTGAATAGATATAGCCAGCAATTCCCACACCATCTTGCTTGCTGATGGTATTGCCTACGATTGTACTGGATTCACCTCCATAACTCCAAATACCCCAACCGCCATTTCCAGAACCATTTGGGGTAGAATTTAAATCAACGCCAGCAATGTTGTTGATGATGTTTCCAGTAATAGACAAGCCAGGGCCTTGAGTATAGATGCCGTGTATGTAACCAGATGTCAAACCATCAAATCCGTCAATGGTATTGTTTGCGATGGTTATATTTGCTGGATAGAGGCCATTGCTAAATACCACAAGCGCCCGACGTGCCTCCGATGCATCTGGAACAAATGCATCGTAAAGGACATCATCCCATCGCTTGATTGTGTTACCAGTTACACTTGACTTCAATAAGTTTGCCCCAGCAGAAGCCTCTATCTTTAGGTAATAACAATCATTATCGCGTACAACAAAAGATACTGTATTTCCCGTTGAAAAATTCACGCCATATGCATATTTATTATCAAATGGGTTCATTGTGGCAGAAAACCCAGAGTATATTAGTTCGGCTTTATTATTATCAATCACGAATCTACCGGCTTCTGTAGACCCAATCCAGTTATCTACATTGAATCCGATTAGACCAAAGCGATTGTTTTTGATGACAAAGTTCTCAATCAGAACCTTATTCATGGCCGTATATCCACTATATTCCACGGCGGGGGTTGCACGACCACCTATCAAAATTCCTTGACGTCCATTAATCTTAGTATCAGATACCAAGATGTCTTGGAAATATGGAGATGACATAGAGACGTCTGGAGTATTGCTATTCACAAAAGCATAACACAACGCTCTATCAGCTTGCGTATCAGTGAAAGTATTATTCACAAATCTACCATTGTGGAACAGATTATAACTATTACCCGTAGCTGAATAAATGGCCACGAATGGTGCTCGCTGAGCTGATGTAGAATAGAACCGTGAGTTTTCAATTCCAAAATCAGAGATGGTAGCCGATAGTGGTATTCCATCAATTACAATACCACCCCAATTACCACCAGTACAAAACACATCATTAGCGTCTGCATACAAATGATGGACTGGTGTGTATGTAATATCCGCATCATCAATAGTCCAATTTCCGCTAGTGAAAGCTAGTCCCCGGGCTTCATAAATTACATATGAACCACCAATTAGTTTAACAGGACTGGTAAAGTTTAGTGTAAGGCCGTAATTAAGAATCACGTCCTTAACCTTAACTTCTTTAATGTGATACTCATTAACCCAGTTCATTAAGGCTTCTGGAGTTATAAAGTTGACATTACTAGGATTGCCGTCATCATAACCACTCTGAGAATTAGCATCAGAATACGCCCAACTATTAATCCCAAGATCTTGATTTACAACAAACCTTCTAGCATCAGATGGCGAAACAACTCCACCACTCACTGTAGCTTTGTAAATAATTGTAAGATCCTTTCTGTTATCTACAATTTCTTTGAACGTCAATGCCTCAATAAAGTTCAAAGGATTACTTCCGTTATCTTTACGTATCGATATCAACTGACCGGTGTCGGTAACACAAATAAAGTACTCTCCATTGGTAGTTGGAACACCAACACTTGTAGCATCCATAGGTACAAAAGAACCATTAACTAGAGCTAAACCACCTTTGAATGATAATCTGTAATTTTCTGTGCTTATGAATTTAAATCCTCTAATAATACCGTTAGCATGAAGATAACGCTCTCCAGATTCAATGAATTTTATCGCTGAATCTCCTAAATTACTTTCGGATATGGTTCCAAAATCTCTAAGGTCAGTGATAGATTTGAAAACAAAACCATCATGACTTACACCAGCTACAGCAAAATATTCATCGTTATTTTTAAGTGTTGGGAATAATTCAATTGCAACAGTTCCCATTGGCATTGTAGTTGCATTTCCATACGTTTCCCTAAATTCAATATCAATGAAATTTACACCTGATTTGTCGTAAACTCTGACTACATGATTTTTCTTCGCTTTAGCAGCTGGACCACTTGTAAACCCATCCAATGATACCAGATAAAGATTAAATTCTCCAGTTGTAGCATTCCAACCCGCAATGCGTAGCTTAATGAAATTACGGAAATCGGTAACTCCAACACGCTCGCCTGTAAGCTTGGGAGATACTCTCCTAATTCTCCAAGACAATGAACCTATATTACCACTACCTGGTACAGGCCCACTATCGGTATGAGCCATTCTAGCGCGCTCAACCGCCACTGATTTTCCAATATCATTTACAAAAACTTCATGATAATGATGATAATCAGTTGGATCTGATAATTCTGCCCCAACCATATTTCCAATATTAAACATCACAGAATCATCTGAGAAGTATACACGAACACGCGATTGTAATGGAAGTGGGGCTTGAGCTGGATTTGCCGTACCATGAATGCTGTTCAACACAGTGATATTGGTTTGGCCAGCACCAGTACACGAGAACGAAACACTATCAATGATGAATCGCCCATAATAATTAATTGTCGTATCTCCTGGTGTATCTGATTGAACCACAATAGTCTTGCCAGGAGCTAAGTCTTCAGTTGCTAGATCAAATGGAATTGAATATGTAACAAAATTTGTATTATGAGGTATGTCTGCTGTAATGTTAGTAACAATAGCAGACCAATAACCATCGCCTTCTGTAAATCTTGGCGTAGCTAAAGAATCTCTTCTATTCCCATTTATAATTACATTACGACCACTTACTGGAGTAATGATGAGTGTGGAATAATTAGAAGCAGAAATTGTTGTTGGGTAAGGTTCGCTCACTCCCAAACGAGACATAACCGGAGTTGCGAAACCAGATCGGCTAAAGCCTAATCCTAACGCATCGTATTGATCAGTGGTATCTCCAATAATGTTATTGACATATGAACCTTGTTCAATATTTCCTGTAATGTAGTTAATTTGACCAGAAATAATAGAGAATGAGGACCCATTATAATCATCTGCTAGCATAATGCCAAACTCACCTTTGTGAGCGAAAGCAATAAATCGGTAATTATAACCTGACAATCTCAACATTTTATTGGTATTCTCCACCACAATATCAAGATTGTAATACCCTGGTGTAACCCCTTGATTTCCACTAACATCAATAGCTGGAAGATCATAGAACACATCTTTATTACCAGTCGGATACAGTCTAAGGTATAGATTGTAATGAAGAGCATTAATAACCCCAGGATCAAATCCAATACCTACTGCAGTAGCTCCTCTTGGGCTACCGAGAATAATGGTATCGAAAAATGATTGACT
This sequence comes from Candidatus Pacearchaeota archaeon, assembly GCA_023228245.1. Next base: position 338,548 of record JALOBN010000001.1, on the reverse strand, counting down.
AGAATATATACTTGGTACAACACCAGCAGCTGCCAAAACACCACATGTGTTTATATCGAAATTTGGACGATCAATTCTGGCATAACCTTCGTATCCATCACCAGTATCAAACATATTGTTGGCGTTTACCCTCACTGACCAATCAGATCCTGACAAAAACCTAATAGACATGATTGGATATGAAGTCTCTATTCCATTTCCGTAGTTAAGACGAAGAATATCACCAACCCTAACATTAGTAAATAGAGAATCAAATACAAAATTCGTATTGTCTGGTAAGAATTTAATGACATCATCACCATTATTGATATTGTCATGTGGAGCTATTTTACTAGGTTCTGCTAGATAGGCATGAATCTTAGTTGGAGGAACAACGTTTATAGTATATCCATCACGCTGTAAATTTTGAATACGAGCTGTTCTAGGAATACCATTGGCATTCATCGTAGATCTATCCACACCTGAAGATAAAGTCTCCTGGTTATCCACAAATCCCAAGGCTTCTTGTACATTGGTCAAGTATGCCGGCAGTTGTGTGAAAGTAGATGTGTCTACAGAAATAGCTGTCGCTGGGTGAACAAGTGCGATAGTGGCATTTTCATGTCCTACCAATTCGTTGTTGATTTCAAGAAGTGCCTCAGCTACTTGAGTAGCTGGTCGTAGATTATGATCCGTATCACGTAAACCATCCCATGTATATGTATCGCGAGAATCTGTCGGAATGGCATTGATATCAATATGACTCGCAACATGTCTTGCTGATGTTAGATTATCTAGCAGTAACAAACCACCAGAAATATGAGTCAAGAAATTGGCATTTTCCTCGGCCAGAAGGGCTTGAGCAATATCAACACTAGATTGCAGTGATACAACATTTGAGTGTAGCGAAGCCGTACTAAAATTCAAATCTAATTTTACTTCTTTGATTCCGGCATTGTTGGCAACTTGATTATTTGTAATTGGTAGAGTCACTAACCCAATCGCTTGGAGCGCCTCCGCTTTTGGATTTCCATCTGGTCCAATAAGTACAGAGATGCGATCATTTACGCTTGATTTTGAACCTTGTGGATTCAATCCTAAAGTTTTCTCAATCGAAAAAACAGCCTCTCTCAATTGATTGATAGCGGACGAACCAAGCTCTGAGAGATTATCATCAATCCTCACGATTGTCACATCATTATCTAATGAATTTGGATATCTTATCATATAATTCTCACGTTGCCAAAGCTCAACTAGCTAGCGATGGGTGTGTTAATAGGAACTGAGCACCACTAGGAGTCCTGCAGTAAAGATTGTCACCATTAGCAAACACAAAAACTCCATTTATGGGGTAGGGTGTCCCTCCCGACGATCCTGGCCCAAGACAGTTGGAGAAGAACGTTACATCCCCCAAATTTACACCACCACGACCACCATAGCACGTACCTTCAATATTAACCTGTCCAAGACCAGAATTAATGTTTATGTAACCATCATCTCCTGGGGAATTATGAGGTCCAGCCAAAAACCCTATACCAGAATAAATGTTTAGATCTCCACCTTTCTGATAAGTTCCACATTGTGCAATGATTTCAAAATCAGTAGCTGTGTAGTCTGTCTCGTATTGACTAATAATCACACCATTGAGAGCTGGATCGAAATATACATGCCGGCTATCTATCGATATATATCCATTATTAGCATTTAAATGGAGCTGCCCAGAATGGTTATTATTTGGATTATGACCAGATTTCAACCAAAGATCTCCAGGGGTTCCAGTATTATTTACAGCCCCCCATGGAATTGATTGCGCAGTTATGTACATACTTGTAGCTATTGGCGTATCCCAATCTTCCTGCGTTAATACTGCAGGATAAGTTGAATCAAAACTCAAAGCCGAAGCTTGAACAGACACTACACCTGGATAGCTATAAAGATAAACACTTCCATGCTGGCCCAAACTATTTACACCAGACTCCAGCCATAAGCTACTTGGTGTTGCGCTACTAGTTGTTCCTTGAGAGATTATGAAAAGATCATTTGGTGAGCCAGAAGAATCGTTTTGAGTTATTAATGGATGTAATGATGCCGAGTTAAAGGCCAGACGAGAAGTCCACAAGCTAATCATTCCGTCATATTGTCCTGAACTAAAATTGTATCCTGCTCCTAATATCAAATCACCACCACTGCCACCGCCAGAATTGCCTTGGCTCCAAATCTGTAAAGATTCAGCTTTTGTCGTAAGATTGGTGAATTGTTTTGAAATAATGCTACCGCCTGAACCGACTGGAAAGAATAAATCTCCCCAACTAGAATCTATGGCAGTTGGCGTACTCCTAAGAGCACGTCCAGAAGTTCCATCATAAACTGGTACGGTTCCGCTAGCAACTGGTGCTGAATTTCCAACCACAACAGATCCGAGCCCAATTATCATAGTACGAATATCGTCCAATGCCTGTTGCACATTACCTGAGTTAATCTCAGAAATTTTTGAGGCCCAATGAACCCAATCTCCACCCTCTACATGAGCGATGAAATCCTGCTTATGAGTGGCCGAATACCCAGCCTCTCGCGGGCGAGTAGATCCTATGTATCTAGTTCTTACCATATTCTAATGCCCCAATATTCGCTTTCCGTGTATAAATACTAATTATGGAATGATTATATTGTGCGAATGACCTAAAACATTTCCAACAATATTATTGCTGTCCACTTGGTGATTATGCCCCTGATCTACACTGGTAAGTTGACTTAAACAAATCCCATTTACTAGAGTTATACGATGCATATGGGCAAGAATACCACCTGGCCCAGGTACCATCCCAATCGAAGTGAGAATCTCTGACGGAAGAGTACTTGTATCTCGAATAGATCTAACTTGGCAAATAGGATCTGTCTTGCGCACACGCACTGCAGTGAACTTCTGGCGGCCGGATTCTTGAAGAGCTGTCCTATTTCTATCTACATCAATAATCTCATAACGCCACTCTTCAGTCCCATCCTGATTAAACCGTATTATAAAATCTCCATCCTTGATTGTTGGTGTTACTAAAGTCCAGCAATTCGGTATGCAGGAATTCTCGATACCAGGATCTTCGCGCTTGAGATCTTCTTTGGTTGGATCAAAACGAACCAAAATCTTACCATCACTTCGACGTGGATTGAAGTATTGGTCATATCCTGTTACCAAAGAAGTTCCATATGTATCGATTCCGCGGTAGGTGGTATTTTCCCGTGTTGAACTGGTATGCTGCGATTGCTTTCCAGACCACTGACGCCTGAACAACACTACAGGCTCTCCCGTAATTTCTAGAGCATATTCCTCTCTCATGTTCATATGATCTTGCAAGCTAAGACCCCTCACAGCTCCATCGCACTCCGAACCATCCGCACAACCATATTCTCCACCAAAGTACGTTCCTATGCACTTTCCTGACAAATAATCGGGTATGTATGTTCGGTCCCATCCCGCCTGGTCATAAGCGGGAAACCCTGCATTAGCCGCATCTACAACACCAAGGTTACTGGTACCGGTCAAAATATCTATACGTTCTCGATAACCATCTTGATTGGTTCTGGCATACTTCTCGTCAAACCTAATGGTGGCCATTCCTATCGCTGTATTAGAATCCTCCCAGCCTTTCCACAAACGAACCAAGGAATCATTATATCTCCTAACTCCATCATACCCATCTGTTGTATGCATTCGTGGTTGATATCCATAAGAGCCACGCTCAGAAACAATTAAGCTATTTGTTACCAAATCTATATTGGAATAACTAATTAACTCTGCTCCAATTAATACAATTCCAGCCTGAGGAAACACAGACGCATCATTTACTGAAATAATCATGTCTACAGCAGACATATTTCTAACCAAAAAAGCTTCTGGATATATTTTCAAAGACGTATTTATATTACTACTAACCAGCTGATCAAAGAGCAGTGTGTTTTTCTCATGGCCAGATCCTTTTACTGCAAAATGATAAGTTTTACCAGGAATAAACTCACTATCACTAATTGTAATAGACAAATAACTTGATTGTGTATTTGGTTTAAGTACAAATTTAACCCCGTCACTGTAGACTGTCTCCAGTTTTGTGGACCAATACAAATTATAAAAAAGGTCCCAATTATTTGGAGTTAGATATTCTTTATGCCATTCTAGAGTAATAGATCCATCACCACCACAAACAACTGTTCGAAGGCCATGAAGAGATAAATCAAAAGTTCGGAAAAAAACTGGAGGCTTACATCGAATATACTCAGTGAAAGAAACGTCACTTATTGCATTAGAAGATGATGATCCGGTACTAGTACCAATAGAATTTTTTATAGCACTACTAATACCTGACACAAAAGATACCCCAAAAGATACTGCGGTTATTAGAACGCTACTAATCCCAATGGCAGAAGCATCACTTAAACCATCTGCTATACCAGTAGAAATTATAGCACTAACTCCAGTTGCATTTGAACTTGAATTTGCAAAAGAAGTTCCGACACCATCTGATAGAGCGCTTCCAGATCCTAAAGAAACACTATTTCCATTCGCAATAGCTACAGATTCAATTGTTGTAAAACCAATACCAGAAACAATACTTTGTCCTAAAGAATTTCCTATACTCTCAAATATTGATTCAGAATATCCTAAAATATTCGAAGATCCTGTAGATTCAGCTATTGAGCTTTTAGAAGAAATACCACTTCCCAAAACAATAGCATAACCATCAGAAATACCAACTGATAAGTGTAAAGACTCTGATATACCTAATGTTTCAGAAAATCCATTAGATTCTACAATTCTATTGATAATTGCAGAACCATCTCCACTTACTAAAGATGCACCACTTGCATCACCAATATTTCCAATGTATCCATATACATCAGCATGTCCAACAGAACTACCAACAGAATTTTGAATATAACTTCCTACGCCATATATTTGACCAATTCCTTCAGAAGAGGCTGTTGTATATTTACCAGCTGTACCAACGCCAGAAACGGAGCTTATATTAATAGAAGATGCTTGTGCATCGGTTATAGCTTCCCCATTAGCTGTAACTATGCTGATACCAGACGAAATACCAACTGCAAAAGCGCTAAGTCCAACGCCTAAAACCGTGGAAGAACCAGTACTGTTACCAGAAGCATCAAATGTATAAGTCCCAACAAAATTGGAAGTAGCTATACCTTCACACGAACCAATTGCGCTGGCCAAACCCGTACCAGCCCCTAACACATTAGCTGTTCCAGATATTAATCCAACACTTACTATTATGTTATTACCAACAGCAGACGCTGCTCCAATTCCTGTCGATGTACCTATCGAATTAATTATTGAGGATCCAATTCCCAATAAAGTACTTACACCAGAACTACTTCCAACTCCCAATCCGCTTTGAGCATAAAAACCATTGGCAGAACTTGTGCCATCTGATGTCGCTATAGAATTAGATAAAGACGCTCCAACAAAATTAGTTGTTGATACTCCAGAACTTGCTCCAATACCACTAGCAATAGCAACCCCTACACCAGCAACTTCGCTGGTTCCTGCCGAAGATCCTACCACAGTAATAATCGAAACGCCTACACCTGAAGTAGTACTAGTTCCTTCTACGGCTCCAATACCACTCGAAATCGCAGATCCAACACCAAAAGCTGTACTCGTACCTACAGAACTTCCAGATCCATCTTCAGTTGAAGCCCCTATACCAACGCCAGCCGCAACACCCAAACCAATTGCACCCGCTACACTTTGGACTGCCCGTACACCAGCAGCTGAGGCTACACCAATACCAGGAGCTGAACCAATCGCTTGACTAATACTTGCTCCCGTAGCTAAAACAATCCCAACACCAGTACAAGATCCAACAGCACTCTTAAGGCTCACTCCAACTGAAGCCGAGGTACTAGTTCCAACAGAAGAACCAATTCCACTAGCAATCGAGGCCCCAACACCAGTAGTTGTACTCGTACCTGACATAGCTCCTATGCCATCAGCAATCGCAGATCCAACACCTGAAGTTGTACTTGTGCCTACTGAAGATCCAATACCACTTACAATCGTAGATCCAACACCTGAGGTTGTGGCTACGCCCGCGCTCGAAGCGGCCGCAGAAACCGTCGATGCACCAGATCCCGATACCGTTGCGGTTCCTGCAGCTGTACCAGAGTACCCATCACTTGTACTTGTGACAATTTCAAGAATCGGCGCAGTCGTGGAGAAATGCACACACGATTGCTCTGGGGTTGCCGAATCATGTACTACATGCAAGCCAATTCCACAACCCGTGCCCGTGTACGTGTAAGTATCAAGAAGGTCATCGATTAAACTCGTGACGTCTAGCGAGTAATCCCCAAGTGTACCTTGCGACACAAGAATTTTTTGCGGAGTGCGCAGCGAGACAGCTGTGTACTCAGACAAATTCGCCGGCTCAGTCGGGTTCTGTGCGTTGACACATTTAATTATGATATTAGCGCCGGATTGAATACCAAATCCAACATCATCTAACTTAAGATGCAGCGTTGCACTTACAATCGTCCCGCTGATCGTGAGATCATAAAAATTGACCGCGGAATCGATCTGCCCGTAGTCGCCGGGTGTATACGTTTGGACGTGGTGATTCGTTTCGTCTTGATACGTCCAAGTGCCCGTCGAATAAAGACGGTGAAACGTCGACGAATAGTTGTACGTGGTCACGTTCCGTACCTCCACGTGCCTGAGCTGCCGTTGCAGTAGCCATCACTGCCCGATTCGGCCACACCGTAAATTAGCTCAGTTCCGCCTGATTCCGTGTTTTGTCTGACGTGAACGTTTGTAATTGTAACATTGCTCGAAGTCTTTGTTACACGCACGCAATTGCAGTCAATCGCTCCCTTTTTTTCATCCCACGGCGTAACAACATCGAAATCGCGAAACGTAACGCGCTCACAATTCAACGCCTTTAGCGGCGCGCTTTTCGAGGTGCAGACAATTACTGTTGCTGCACCTTGGCCGAAAACCGTGACACCTGAAACGTTCGTAAGCCTGATTCCCTGTGCAACTTGAAATGTTCCGGCAGGCAATTCAAGCTCGTACGGAGCAACAAGCGAATTCAAAAGCACCGTAATTGCGGCGTCGTTTTGACCTGCGGTGTTGCTCTCAAGAAGCACGAGGGGCGTTTTAAGGGAAGGCATGGTGATCGTTGCGCCTGCTTGCGAATCGATAGGTCCATAAGTACCAGAGGTGTTGCAAATCAGACCACTCCGCGTTTGTTTTCCACGTCAGTAGTCACAGATTAACTATCTGAGATTAATCTTCAGTAACCGTGGATGCGGTTGTCAATTGTGGCGTTACACCAGCTGCAATTACGATGTTTGGCGTAATTGTTCCAGAATACAGAATCTTGGTTGCGCCGGAATCAGCAATACCCACAGACCAATGCGTGGCTGTAGTACCAGTACCAGATACCATTGCTTCAAATGCAATCGTAGCAGCTGGAGATACTGAATTGTCGGTGACAGTCCAACCGCCGGAAGTACGTGCCACAGCAACCCGAGCATACGAGTTGTATTGTGCGACAGTACATTCGTTTGTATCTTGCGTACCTGCTTCGCCCGGATCTGCGGTGTGAAGAGCTATATAGAGGTTGGTAAGAGGAGAAGTTGCTGCATTGTCGGCAATGTTCGCAATAGCAGTAGCGTTGAAAATAAGCTTGAGCCAATCATTTTCGAAAGTATTGGATTTTGACATAATTATCCTTTAGTGCAGGCAGTTTATAGCGTGCTTTATTTTATATCCAAATATGCATTGATATAGTTGCACATTACCCGAATAAATCTCGGAAATTTTCGAGGCCCAATGAACCCAGTTGCACTCCATAATTATATGCTAGATTATCCTACAATACTCAAATCAACCTTGAATTGACTAGCTAATTCCAGCAATTTTTCGCGCCTCTTGTCTCTTTTTTTATCATCGGCATCGTCTTTGGTATGATGATCAAGTACTTGTTCAACATATTCCTCGGCCTCATCATCTCCCTGAGTATCTGAGATGTACTTCGTCTGATTACGAAAACCCTCTTGTTCTGTGGGTGTATCCAGGTAATTGTCTTCTGTAGAACCTGGTGTGGCTTTGTTACCAGTAGTTTGCTGACACACATGGGTCATCTCATGAGGAAGATAATGATCACTCTTCTCCGCATCGTCTCGAATATTCCCCTCTTCATCGAGAAGTAAATCTACATTGATATATATAACACCATGATCTGTACGAGCAGAAACTGGAATTTGAGCCGCACAAATAGGCCAAAGATCAATCTCGTCTCTATCAATATCATATTCTTTGAGCATATCTTTAACAACATCACTATCAAAGACACGCTTCTTCAAGGCCTCTAACACAGGAGCTAGCTTTTTATGGGGAAGCCATTTTGTGACAATCTCGCTTGGCATAAATTTCCTTACAGTGTGATGTTTGCCATTCCAGCTAAGCCAGTTGCCTCGTCTGCTGGTTTGGTTGTTGTAGCTGGTGTTTGGGCTTGTGCCTTATCCAATATACTGCTTACCTGCCCTTGTAGAGCGGCTAGTGGATCTTTGGTTTGCTTTACCAATTGAGAAAATTCTTGATAATCATTCCAATTACCACCCCAACCACCAACTGCCGCTTGCATAAAGTTTCCAACTCCACCCCAGAAACCCTGCAGTTCATTCAAAGCACCCGTGACACTATCAAACGACGCCACTGTATTTCCTGCGGCTTCCACAAACTTTTGACAATTTTGTATCTGTGTCGGATCCTGAGAATTGCTTGGCGGATGAATCATACCATCAATCAAATCAGCTGTGGTCTTTGCATTGTTTCGGAATGTGGTAAAGACATCTTTAAACTTACCAAATCCATCCTTTTCCTTACCCCTCTCGTCAATCATCTCAACCATTCTATTGATCTTTTGTTTTACCTTATCGACATTTGCTGAAGATGCAATCATGGTATCAATAAGATTACCCACAACAGGAACCAGTAGTAGTAACTGCCATGCCGCCTCTTTCACAATTCTTTGGCGATACAATTCAATATACGCAGCAGCTACTTTAGATGAAGCTATAGAAGTTCTAGCTTGGTTTACACTTACCAAAAATTCTCCAAACCCACCCTGCAACTCATCGATCTGAGGAACTTTATCACCAACTATAGCCTCTAACTCTTCCACCTTTTCAAACGCAGCGTTCACAACTACCTCAGCAGCCTGAACCTTCTGTGTAAAGGCAGCTCCCGACGCAGGATCGTCAACGCTCAGTGTAGCTTGGAACAGCTCAGTAAGAGCGGACTTGGCAGCGTTCAGGGCTTGGACAACATCTGGATGATCAGTTGCAAGCGAAGAGACGACATCTATCTGCCCAATCAATTCTGGAATAATTGCAGCGCCATTAGATGTGCTGATGGACTTAACAATTTCCTGACCGTCTGGGGTCTGGGCGGCGGCAGGTTTTCCAGTGAAGGAAACATACAGTGCTCCCAATCCCAAAGACACAGCAATGGCACTCTTGACCGGATTTCTAGCCAACAAATTCTTTATTCCACCACCAGTAAAAGCAGTGGCAACCATATTTTCCAGATTGTTTGCAGACCTATTTTTAGCTATCTGCCACGCTCTAATCTTGGCAAGCTTCTTCGTGTTGACAAATGTCTGTCTAGCAGCTTTGACAGCTCCTCGAATATCTGATGGATGATATCCGGCCTGCCTAAGAGCTTTGAGAGTTGCGCTTTGATCTCCATGTATAGAAAATAGTGTCTCTACTTTCGTTCTTGGATCTTTGATAATTCGCAGCTTACTCTCTGTAAGAATCTTCTTGGCTTCAGGAGACGTCTCAACTTTGCTGATGAATTTCTTGGCTAGATTTGCCGTAGTCTTCGCCACAGCTCTCTCTGCATTCGCGGCAGCACCAACACCAGTGGCTATGCCTTTTGTTGCGGCTCTTTCGGCAGCACCAAGGCCTTTGCTAACTGCTCCGGCCCCACCCCTCAAAGCGCCAGCTCCCTCGGCTAAAGCCCCCACGCCTCTGGTAAGAGCTTTACCAAGGCCCCTGGTAACGGCACGGCCGACACCAGCCCATTGAGCCTTGGCTTCAAGTTCATAGATCTGGGCAAATTTCAGAGTTCTGTTATCCATCCATAATTTGCCGGAATATGCAGGGGTTATTCCTGAACGAAATCATCATAGAAACTTTCGCTCTGTTTCAGGTTGTTGACCTGAGAATCCCAGTTATTCCAAATCTCACGGGATATGGTAACCAACTCTTGAAAAGAGTCACCACTGACAGATCGCACGGCTTTTCTAGTCAAAAGAATATAAGCAGCATAAGTAACTAGGAGATCTGATAATTGAACGATATTTTCATCATCTTCTTCAGAAAAAGAAAAATAAGTTACCGCTGGCACCATATTGAACGCATTCAATGCTAACTTGAGTGCCTGCCTCACAGCGGTTTCATCATCATTATTAACAAGCCCAATACGAAACTTCACTACCTCAGCAAGATTATCTAAAACGGACATACAAGCCTCCTAAAGAGATACAGACATTAAATGATTTATATATCTCTTGGCCCTCTGGCTGAATTGGAAATCTTAGGCGCTTGGCGTTCCAGCTGGAGGTACGCCTGGAGGCAACGGTAAAGCTGCTGTTGGCGTATCAATCACGCTCACGATGGGTGCGAACTTCGCTGGCAGCGTGCCCTTCACCAACAGGGAAACACCCTGGATGATGAGCCATGGATCAGCTGGTAAGAAACCACGGACAAGCTTAAAGAAACCACCTATCTTTGGATTAGCAGTAACCCAACTGTCCAATTGACTACGATGTCCTAATAGTAGATTGCAAATATACAATACTATAAAAGCAATCCAAACCCAATGAACTGTGACGAAAGTAATTATTTGCTGCATATATAAATACAGCAAATGTAGTAGATTAAGCTGCCGTTAGGAACTCCTTGACAACTTGCGCAATTCGGGCCCTAGTCACCCCAAGCTTATTAGCAACCGCAGTATAACTCCCAAGTTCTTGATACATCTGATAGGCCAGCTCCCGATCCAATCTCCCAACGGCTCTATCAAAATCCTTCTTGATATCTAGCTCCTTAATCCACCAGGAAATATTTGCAGAAGTACATCCAAAGAACTTGGCTATTTTTTGACCACTCTTAAACTCTTTTGCTTTCTCTAGCAGAATCTCTTTAGTGATAGGTAGTGATGTGACCTTCCTCTTCTTTTCAAATACACCATCCCCATATACAGCTAATTCTTTGGCCATCCTAGCAATTTCTTCTTTCCTTGGCAAAAATACAGTTGCATCATGATACAGAAAATCATACAGCTTGGAAATCATCCCATTGCCTCCATATTGAAGCTTACCAAAAGCTAAGTGCTTCTTTCCAGAATTCGCTATAATTTCCCTAGCTTCATCACATACACCAGCGGCAAAGAGAACTCCATGAAATGCTTCCAGGAATTCTTTAGTGCCGCGCATACTAAAGTGAATATGTCTTTGATCCTTTGTATTAACCAAGGAAAAACACCCATCTCCATCAATATAGCCACGCATAAAATGATGAACTAATGGATGTTTACAAAGCCAATCTGACATTCGTAATACATATGTCTTATTTTCCACAACCCCAAATCTTTCCAGGTCACTATAACACTGCTCTGAATTAGTCACAAAACCATACGAGAATGATATTGTGCCTGACTTATTCTTCCTCTTCCTAAATTTAAGTGGTGTAGTACATCTCATTAAATTTCTAATCACTCTCAAATGATCAACGTCTTCGGCCCATAATTGCAAACCTATACTAAATGCACCACCAGCTCTTCTAGTCTTCCAACCATCTGCTGCCAAAAACCCAGCGGTATAAAATGATTCTTCTGTATTACGCGAGAAGAATTCATGATCAATATCATATCGTCTACCCTTTTGGTGACCACATTTTGGACACCAACGACCATCAATTACATGTCTGGGTTCAGCTTTCCAAATATAACCGCACGAACAACTAAACTCAAGTTTGGTTCTGCCGTTAGTATATATGTTTGAAATGCAAAAACCTCCTTTTTCGCCAGCTATGATCTTAAAAGATTTGGCGAGCACGAAGGTGTCTAAGTCTGCGAATTTGTGGAGAAATTCCACCAACAGAAGTCATGGTTCCAAGACCGATACATGCGGGCTTCATGTTATGCTTAATTTCCTTACACTTTTCATTCCAGGCATTCATTTCTGCTGTATATTGAGTATTGAGAAGTTCTGATACAGTGGGTGGAGTAAAACCAAAGCCATTATCCTGAACATTGAACTCACGCCCACGTTCAATCAATGCCTGAGCCCCTAGCGCTAGATACAAAGCCCCTTGCGTCAAAACATCATGGAATTGTTCGATGATTGGAGTGTCTTCCCATGTGAACAGCGTAAAATGAGGGATTTCGTTGAACATGGTAAGGGACTGACAGACAAAAGCTACCAATTCATCCACGGTATAGATATCGCAATCCTTGTACACCGCGTTTCCGTTCTCATCCAGTCTTCGAGCTTTACCCTTGCTCTTGAGCCTTACCCGCAGCGATTTCAGTACATTGTTGATGTTACAAATAGCTATCTGACTGAAATTGTAGCCAGGATCATCTCCAAACTTTTTCAGACCATCAGTATTTAGCCCAGGAAGTTGAGAATTGAACGTAGTGAACGTGTATTCTCCGATCATATTGAAGCCCTGGTAGACTCCTTGCCAAGCATCTCTCCAAGTACCAACTGGCGGGTAGAGTCCAACGCTGTAATTGAATTGGTATTCTCCAACTCCAATATGCATGACGCCCATGCTTGTAGGCCCCACAGCAACGCCCCCACCCGGTTGGATCACCGTGACGTTTGGAAACGTATCCAAATCAACCGGAGCGCCATCTACAACAAATTTGGCAGCAAGGGCAACGGTATCATTGGGCTGTATGATATCTGAGCGAGGAAGTATAGCCATACTCCTATACAGAACTAACGCTAGGCGTAGGTTAAATAGGGGTAACTGAGGTTACACCAAATGGCCTTGCTGCTTATGCTTAATTTCCTTACACTTTTCATTCCAAGCATTCATTTCTGCTGTATATTGAGTATTGAGAAGTTCTGATACAGTGGGTGGAGTAAAACCAAAGCCATTATCCTGAACATTGAACTCACGCCCACGTTCAATCAATGCCTGAGCCCCTAGCGCTAGATACAAAGCCCCTTGCGTCAAAACATCATGGAATTGTTCGATGATTGGAGTGTCTTCCCATGTGAACAGCGTAAAATGAGGGATTTCGTTGAACATGGTAAGGGACTGACAGACAAAAGCTACCAATTCATCCACGGTATAGATATCGCAATCCTTGTACACCGCGTTTCCGTTCTCATCCAGTCTTCGAGCTTTACCCTTGCTCTTGAGCCTTACCCGCAGCGATTTCAGTACATTGTTGATGTTACAAATAGCTATCTGACTGAAATTGTAGCCAGGATCATCTCCAAACTTTTTCAGACCATCAGTATTTAGCCCAGGAAGTTGAGAATTGAACGTAGTGAACGTGTATTCTCCGATCATATTGAAGCCCTGGTAGACTCCTTGCCAAGCATCTCTCCAAGTACCAACTGGCGGGTAGAGTCCAACGCTGTAATTGAATTGGTATTCTCCAACTCCAATATGCATGACGCCCATGCTTGTAGGCCCCACAGCAACGCCCCCACCCGGTTGGATCACCGTGACGTTTGGAAACGTATCCAAATCAACCGGAGCGCCATCTACAACAAATTTGGCAGCAAGGGCAACGGTATCATTGGGCTGTATGATATCTGAGCGAGGAAGTATGGCCATACTCCTATACAGAACTAACGCTAGGCGTAGGTTAAATAGGGGTAACTGAGGTTACACCAAATGGCCTTGCTGCATTGACTGCATATGTTTCAAATACATACTCTCCACTATCATTATAGTAAGAAGTAGAGGCGATATACGTGCCTATCGCCGGTACTCCGTTGGGAAGCTGAATACCAGAAGCATACAATCCTGGGCCCAATCGTCTCATTGGTAAAGGATACAATGCAGCTGAGGTGAGATCTGGAAACAAAACGCTGTTGATTACTGGAACGTAGTAACCATCATTGGGACCATCATAGCCATCGTTATACCCATCATGATAACCATCTGGATAGTAACCATCCGGAGCATCTGTGTAATAGCCATCTTGAAAGTACCCATAGCCGTCCAGCCAATTTCCAGGATCTGTCAAATCCTTAGGATAGCCACTAGAATCCAACGCCTGAATTACCAAACGAACAGTCTGCCCCGTATTCGCGAATATGTAGTTTACAAATCCCATGCCTATATGTCCTGTTATTCGTCGTCAGCTTGTCTCTTGAAAATAGGATCAACTGCCAAAACAGGGGCGCGATCTGCTGCGTCCATATCTGCATTCTCAGACGCAAACTCCTCATCAGAAACCTCATCGGCATCCAAGTCAGGGAACTCAATCTTTTCAATCTCCGGTGGCTTTCGCACGTTACGAGTTGAAGACACATCAAGAACAGGAGCTACTTCAACGTGAGTGATGAATACTTCAGGGGCCACATTGCGCCGCTTGATATGAATGCTCTTCTTGAAAAGTGAACCGCTTTCAAAGCTTTTATCAATCTGCTTTCGTGTAATATTGTAGAGTGATAGGCCATTCTTCTTTTTTGCAAGCAGGTTTATGCTTCTGCCACGGGAAACGGTGATGGCTAAATCTCCAATTGTAATATCTTGAAAGCGATTGACGTTAGTAATCCAAAGTTCTTCTTTATTATTTTTCACTATTTACCTCTGTTACAATTGCAACTTCAACCGCCTTTAGTTGCTTGCGATTATTCAAACCTACAGAAAAAACAACTTCTTGTCCTTTCTTTAATGTCTTAAACCCCTCACTGACAATATCTGACCAATATACGAATAAATCAGCCTCATTTGGCCTGGAGATAAAACCATATCCTAATTTGGCGTCGAACCAAACAACCTTACCTACAAACTTTTCTTCTTGCATAATCTTCCTCTTAGCGATTATGCTAAGATATTGCCTTCTTTCAATCTTGATTTCCCAAAGGGCGGGATAGATGATATTTTTGATAGCTACTTGGCTATAATCGTCTATATCAATCCAACCGAACCAGTCCCTTGTGCTGATCTATTGCTTCTTGATAAGATATTTCTGGCGGAAGAATCTCTACACCATCCACTACCAAACCACCAACGCAACCGATTGTCTTGTGGATTTCAGCAATCCCTAGAGAAGCAATCTGTTGGCGTTCCCAAGGCGTCTTAGCCCCCTTCACTGCGTTTTGGAAATTCTCAATTAGCTTGCGAACCTTGTCTTCACAGCCCTGCTCACGTGCCAGGCCAAGGATAACTTTCATTGTTTGCTGTTCTGATAGTAACTTCTTTCGATTTCGATTCATAAAAACACCTTCATTGATTCAGCTTTGGATTTGAAAGGAGGATTGGTCAAACCAGGAGCATTGCTCTTACCATTCTCTTCAAATATCAACGTGCGCTTGTATGGCAGTTTAGTAGAAGGGAATATCCCGATAATCATTATTTGCGGAGGATTTGCATGAATTTTATTATGGCAATTACTACAGATGATAGCTAGGTTCATCTCGTGATTGCTGGTATTTGGATCTGTGCGTTCTACGATATGGTGTTTATGAAGGACAGCTTTATTGTCCTCATTACATATCTCGCACACGCTGGGGATTAGCCTTTCCTTCTTACGTCTTCCCATATAGATAGATATATCAGTGAATCGCCACGAGTAGTTCAGTGAACTACCCACAGGACGAGCCTGTGGGCTTCCTTTCGGCCCTTCGGGCATCAAGGCATTTTAATTCGGCTTGTTCCATGCCGAATTGTAGAATATTTACTGCTGCATTAACATCTCTATCATGTTCTTTCCCACACTTATCACATATCCAAGTTCTTTCTTCTAACTTCAGATCATAATAGATATTTCCACATCCTGAACACTTCTTGGAACTTGGATCGTATCTTCCTATCTGAACCAATCTCTTCCCATTCCATTCTGCTTTGTACTTTAACATCGTTACAAATTTACTCCAAGAAACATCTCCGATGTTTCTTGACATACTTGAATATGATTTTTCCATTAGAGTTTGTACAGCAAGATCTTCAGTGATTATTACTTGGTTATCGTTAATAATCTTCTTAGATAATTGATGCAGAAAGTTATCTCTTCTGTTACAAATCTTTTCATGTAATATAGCAAGTTTTAACTTGAGTTTTCGGTAATTAGCAGAGCCTTTGATTTTTCTAGATAGTGATGTTTGTAATGCTTTCAGTTTGTTTAATGATCGATCATAGAATTTAGGATTGTCAACTTTTTCTCCATTAGAAAAAGTTGCAAATGATTTTATTCCCAGATCAATTCCTATCGCTTTATCTCCTGTAACTTTATTCGGAAGCTCTTTATTATCATCTACAAGAATAGATATGTAATACTTATTAGTAGGTGTTTTAGAAACTGTACAAGTCTTAATGATACCTTCGAAAGTTCTATGGAATACGGTTTTGATGTTACCGATTTTAGGCAATCTAATTATAGAATCTTTGAAATTGACTTTGACGAATTGAGGAATAGAAAATGATTGTCTTGAAAATTTCCTTTTGAATGAAGGAAATTTGGATTGCTTTTTGAAGAAATTTTGATATGCAGAATCAAGATGTTTAAGAGATTGTTGAAGTGCTTGAGAAGGGGTTTCTTTTAACCAATCAAATTCCTCTTTAAGATCTTTGAAGAAGACTGTAGCTAAATCATTATAGGAAACAGATTTCTTTTCAGATTCATAGATAAGTTTCTTGTATTCCAGAGCTTTATTATATAAGAATCTACAAGAACCAAAAGCTCTTGCTAATTCTTCCTGTTGAGAAGAATTAGGATAGATTCTATATTTGAAAGCTTTAAGCATCTGATATTCTATGGTAGTATTAGTATTTCTCGACTTAAATATTAACGGGCGATTCATCCCCGAGGACGAGCCTTGCGGCGTAGCCGCATCCGGGCTAAGAGCCCGGACGGGGTTTTCTCGCCACGATTTTCATAAAAATTTGAATGAATCTTATTCATTTCGGATTCTGTCATGAATCCCCAATCTTCTTCAGCAACATGACCTAAAAACTTTTTGAAATCAGACATACACCACACCCCATTAATTATACATAGTTATTCATATAATCAATTTATGGCCACAGATTCAATGTTTTGAAGCGGGCATTAGCCAATGGTCGCTGAACAGATCCGTTATTCTTTAGGATTATATCGATTCTAAAATCTCACTTGAATACAACTTGAATAATAGAAGTATCCCCAGCTGTGCCTGTAATCGTAGCTCCAGTCCCGGGCACCAACTGCTGCTTGATTGGTCCCGGTGTTCCCGCTTCAGTGATAATGGTAACGTTAAGAAAATCACTAAGCTTGGCATCAGCAAATGCTACATTCACAGGTGTTGCACCAGTTAATGTGACGTTCTGATAGTTCAAAATAGCTTTCGCCCCAACTGTGCCCGTGAACGTAGGACAGTTGCTACGACGATACGAGATGGCAGCACCGTCATTGCGCGAGAAAATTCCACAAGTCACTTTAGAGTTAATGAATTCAATCACATTTCCAGCTACGGGTGCATATGCAATGTGGCCATTTGTATCGATCACAGAGTCTATAAATACCAGACGACTGTTGCCAGCGGTGAAATCGATGAGCGTTTTAGCCGTATTTCCTATTCGGCAATACCAGTGTGCTTGCTGGATAACGACAGGAGCGTTGCCCGAGGCAATACTAAGAAAAGCCGTGGCTTGTGATATCGAAATGTTCTTCATCAGTCTGGGATAAAAGGCAGCTCCCATCCCAGCGTTACCTTCGGCTAGAGCGGCATCAGAATGCATGTAGAAATCCGACAACTCGCCACCAATGAGTCGTGTTGAATCAGTGGTACCTTCTGTCCAAAATCCAAGGCAACCCCCGGGAACACCAGTAGCATCGGCATCAATTCCTCGAAATACCGGATCATAGATCTTGCCTGTCGTAGTTGACCACTTTAGCGTTAACGGGTGTGGACTATCAAAGCACTTGCAATTAATGAATGCATCGGAGCGACTCTCTAAAGCCAGAGGTTCGGCAATTAAACAATCGTCAATTTGAAACGCACGAAACACCCCGCTTGCAGAGCAGTCCTGAATCACATTGCCGAATGAATGTGCCCCCTGAGTACCGCAAATAAAAGGGCCGGTACTACTGCCGTAATTGCGTCCGAACCAATGGCAATTTGTAGCCTTACATTTGGTCGATCCTGTGATCCCAAATGCAGTCATCCCATTGAAGGTGCAATTGCGGTATTCACAACGGTAGTCACCTTCCATACCGTGCCAACCTGCTCCCACAGCATGTGTTCCCGCTCCTACGTCAGCTATGATATGATCATAAACACACTCGCAAGCACCAAAATCACAGTTAAAGCCCTTATCTGGTGAGTCATAAGCAATGCCGTCAAACGTCGTTACGATCACAGCATTGGCAACGTAGTTTCTAAAGGCGTTCGCGGCCGTTTGGAACTTATGAGTAGTGTTTCCTAGAGCGGCAAATCTAGTGCCTTTCCAGTCTGCTATCAAAGTCGAGTACCCAGCAGTCCCGCCAGCGTGGTCGTCGGGATTGATGATGTACACGAGTGATCCTGTTGCACTCGTGGCCTCGTTCGTCGTTGGATCGGAAAGCTCTACTAGATAAGGACCAGTACCTGTAACCTGAATTACTTCCCGAACGATATTCGAGGAATTAATGTACTTTCCGCACTTGAGTTGGCCACCACATAGATCGGCAACAGATATCGTACGAGACCAAGGAAGCATATCCGAAGTCAGTGTCGTGTTCGGAGTGAATGAGAGATTGCTCAGGAACTGCATAAAAATACAGCTATCCGAGTTTAACCCGGGAATGTTCGCCAACATGAGCGTATCAGGTCCAGGCCCTTCAATTCTCCACTCACCCGATGGTATCAACACACAAGTTGTGAAGTAGTAAGGAATTCCAGGTGACGGTCTAAAGACGATCGTCGGCCTCGTATCAAGTACTTTAAGTTCCTTGAATAAAGCTTGAAGTGCTGTGTGATCACTAACTGAACTACCTGCAGGTGGTCCAAAATAAACAACATCTCTGTTATAACCATCTAAAACACTTATAATTTCATTCTCAACAGATATTGCCCTGTTAGTTTCTGCAAGTACAGAAGCTGAAACATATCCGTCATCGGTATAGCCATCCAAAGCGCTTTTGATTTCATTCTCGACAGCTATTGCTCTATTAGTTTCTACTAGTACAGAAGCTGAAACATATCCATCTACATAGGTAACAGTAGCATATCCATCCAAAACACTTATAATTTCATTCTCAACAGCTATTGCTCTATTAGTCTCCACCAGCACAGATGATGAAACATACCCATCTACATAAGTAACAGTAGCATATCCATCCAAAGCACTTATAATTTCATTCTCAACAGCTATTGCTCTGTTAGTCTCCACAAGCACAGAAGCTGAAACATACCCATCTACATAAGTAACAGTAGCATATCCATCCAAAGCACTTATAATTTCATTCTCAACAGCTATTGCTCTGTTAGTCTCCACAAGCACAGAAGCTGAAACATACCCATCTACATAAGTAGCAGTAGCATATCCATCTAAAACACTTATAATTTCATTCTCAACAGCTATTGCTCTGTTAGTCTCCACAAGTACAAATGATGAAACATATCCATCTACATAGGTAACAGTAGCATATCCATCTGTAGCAGATGTACCACCATAACCATCCAAAGCGTGTTTGATTTCATTTTCAACAACTATTGCCCTATTAGTCTCTGTTGTTATGGTTGATTTGATAGAAGCTGCATAACCATCTACATATATTTTGGTAGTATAGCCATCTAAGGTATATTTGATTAGATTTTCTGTACTGACAGCACGGTTGATTTCGTTTATTAAAGAAATTTCTGTTGCATAACCATCAATCACTTCATAAAGGCCGTTCAATCTCCCTTTATCTTCGGAGGACATTAATCCATTAGAGGATAATGTAGCTAAAAGGCTAGGATCTCTATAGTCAATTGTGCTCATATATTGCTATTATACATGATTATTCATATAATCAATTTAGAGAAATATCTCAAGAATGACACCCTTATTGAACTATTGCTGAATACATCTGTGCAACAATCAGCTTTGAGAGCGCGGGCAATGTCTCACTAATACTTGAGCGACCAACCTAGCATCTCTATCTCCATAGTCTCCCCATTGAGAAACACGAATGTTGTCTTGAAAGCTGCCTCCATATCCAAGCGCAGTCATGATTGGATTGGTCTGCGAATGCAATGACCCACAAGCTGACCCAAGCCCAACAAAGATTCCATCAGCTTCTAACTGAGACATTACATGCGGGCCCATCTTCTTTCCAATATTGAGAAAAGTGGCATGAGGAATCCTATTCGAATCCTCTCCAATGATGCTAATCCCAATAGATTTAACTGCTGATTCAATTATAGATCTGAAATTCAATGCTCTATGATATCTGGCCTGTAATGTCTTAATTGCCTCTTCGAGAGCTACAGAAGTTGCGATGATCATTCCGACATCTGGTGTCCCTGGACGGTCAAAGTAGTATCGGCTACCAAGACCAAATTCTCTCCACCAAGTACTATCTCTCAAATATATAAATCCAACATTTACCGGACCACCAAACTTATGAGCGCCAAATATGCCTATCATTAAATTAGGTATTTTAGATACGTTGATAGGAATCTTCCCAAGTGACTGAGTCATATCGCAAAAGAATGGTACTTTAATATTTTCTATATCTTGTATTGTACCAATCTCATTTTGCACATGCATACATACAAAAGCAGACTTCTCTGGAGGAACAAATGTACATGCAACAATTCCACTTTTACTCACAAAGAGATCATTATTACCAAATAATTCTCTAGCTTTCATTGAGACGGACTTATGTTCAATGGTAGAGCAATAGACCTTATCAAAATTCTGAGCCTTCAATAATTCCAATCCCCATTCACAGGCTTGAGTACAGGAAGATGTGAAGATGATTTGATTTGGATTTTCCGCCCCAATCAGCTTGGCAATTTTAATTCTGGCAGCTTCAAGATCTGATGCGGCCTGCCTTCCCGGCTGGGAAATAGACATAGGATGGCCATGCCCACTAATGGACTGGTTGAAGTTTATGTATGCTTCGAGAGCCTTTGGATGGAGTGGAATGTGTGCATTAGCATCCAAAAATAGTTGCATTAGTTTCCTGAATCGTCATGGGTTTGAGAGCTACTCTTCGTCCCTGCTCAAACATATATCGAATAGATTTCGGATCGAATGACAAAGAATCGCTTGTCAAGCTACAATCTGGCATAAATACCCTAATCTTTACATCTGGATACAGACGCGCTACATCAATAAGATTGTCTCGAATGATTTGGTAGAAGTAGATATCTAATGTCCTCATCAACTGCCCAGTGAGCGGAGGCATTACATCACTTGGTCCAATTGATAGCGAACTTGCAAGAACAACATCAACTTCCGTAGCTCCTGCATCAATCGCATCTTGTAATGGAGCAACTCTACGAACGCCACCATCTGTATACCAAAGATTTTCTATTTTGATGTTATCAAGAAACAATGGAAATGCACTGGATGCTAAAACCCAATCTCTAATGTTTGGATTGTCTTCTGTGGCACTTTCATAAGTTCCCTTGCCCCAACTTATAGCCCCTACAATAAGCTTCTTTCCGGCAGCCTTTGTTTTTGCAGGATCAAAGTATTTATACACCAAAGCTTGTAACGGCTTTGAACTATATACAGACTTCACTTTGGTAAAGACTAAATATGGCAAAATAAATGAAGCAAACCATAATATACTCAACGCAACCGTAAGCCACATTGGCCCATGTAGAAAGAACGAGATGTTCATCGCAACAAAAAATAAAAGAATTGGTACTGCGCTCAAAATAAGATACTTAAAGAGTTTATGTACCCAAATAGAACTGCTTCCTTTGATAATATTGAACCAAAGATTTTGACCAAAGACAATCATGTCTTGCAGATTGCCTTGAGAAAACATTGAGGACAGCAGAGCTCCAACTGAAATCCCGGCAAAGCCATCGTATTCAAGGGAAGGATCTATTTCTTTTAGCTTGCTCACCACTCCTAATTCGAACGATCCTTTGCTACCTCCACCTGATAAGACAAGCCACTTACTCATTTTACCTCCACACTCTATTGTTGATGTACAAAATTTGGAGAGGACCGCTGAGATGATTACGTTCCTATGTGCCAAATATGAACATCTACAATCCCATTACCTCTAAAGAAAATCTTATCTTCAGCTCTAATCCCGAAGTTAAATATCTGTCCGGCACTAATACGCCCATGCAGATGTACTCCATTGAAGGAATATCCAACATTTGAGCCGCTCACTCCAACTAACATCATTCGTCGAGCCCCACGGAAAGCTGTGGTAATATCTGGAGTAACATTGAAATACCCATCGTAGCCATCATAACCATCTGTTACAGTTGTCGTTACTGTTTTGAAGTAGTTGAAATCCTTTCCTCGATTCTCGGTCATCTTAACCTCTTCTCTTATGTTAGTTTATCCTCAGAATAATACAAAATAATGGGCAGATCTCTGTACACGTAACACTCCGCCAGTATAAGTTAAAACCAATTTACAACTACGGAAACCCTTGCCACATCAAATAGACAGTAACCTCACCAGTCGAGACCGAGCCAGAGGTTGTAACATTTGCATATAGCTCTTGAGATGCCGGATACATTGCCTCAAATCCATTAGATTGAGACATATCAGTACCAAGAGTGCTTAATGCTAACCCTCCAATAATAGTACCTACTGCTGTAGCCTCTATAATGCTTTGATTTAAAACAACTTGTTGCCCACCAGATGTAGAACCTACACTAAATATTGCACTAGGAATCCCACTGCCAGTAATCGCAGTTTTTAACCTTACATCGATAGATACTAACTTCCAACGATTAATTCCAGATGGATTAGCTGGCCTTGTGTCAATAATTGTATTTGAAGTTGTAGTCAAAGATACATCAATTGCCACGCTGGCAAATGTATTTGTTGAAATAGGAACCCCATATCCATCTAATGCATTAATAATCTGCTGTTCAACTTCTGTTGCTCTGTTAATTTCTAATTGCAGATTGTTTTGTACATAAGTTTCAGTAGCATAACCATCTAAACTTGGTGGAAGCCCATAACCATCCAAGGCATCGATTATTATTTGCAGATTGTTTTGTACATAAGTTTCAGTAGCATAGCCATCTAAACTTGGTGGAAACCCATAACCATCCAAGGCATCGATTATTATTCGTATGTCTGAATCTAGCCTATTTAAATCATTCTTATCAGAAGATGACATTACCCCATTAGCTGTTAATGTAGCAATAAGTGTAGGATCTTTATAGTTAATTGTACCCATATATTACCTAAACAAACCAAAATTCCTTATTTGAATGAAACTTGAACAATAGAAGTATCCCCAGCTGTGCCTGTAATTGTAGCTCCAGTCCCGGGCACCAACTGCACCCTAATTGGTCCTGGTGTACCCGCTTCAGTGATAATGGTAACATCGAGAGAATCACCTGCTTTAGCATCAGGAAAAACTACATTCACAGGTGTGGCACCAGTTAATGTGACGTTCTGATAGTTCAAGATTGCTCTATCATTAATTGTGCCAGTGAAAACTGGGCAATTGATTCGTCGATATATGACAGGAACACTATCAGAACGCGAGAACGTATCACACTGCACGATTGAGTCGATGAATTCAATTGTGAATCCGAGCACATAATTGTAGATGATATTGACATTGGTATCGATCACGGAATTTACGAATATAATGCGACCATAACCATCTGTAGGCTCGACTAAGCACTTACTATTATCACTTATGCGGCAATACCAATGCAACCCTTGAATGACGACTGGTGGTATCCCAACCGGAATATAGATGAGACTGAGTATTTGAGAGAATGAGAGATTGCGCATCAATCGAGGATAGAAGGCACAAATTATTCCAGTGTGACCTTCGGCTAATGCAGTGTCCGAGTGCATATAGAAATCCGACAGCTCGCCACCAATGAGTCGTGTTGAATCAGTGGTACCTTCTGTCCAAAATCCAAGGCAACCCCCGGGAACACCAGTAGCATCGGCATCAATACCACGAAATACCGGGTTGTAGATTTTTCCCGCTGTCGTGTTCCACTTCAGCGTTAGAGGGTGCGGACTATCAGAGCACTTGCAATCGATGAACGAGTCCGATCGGCTCTCGTATGCAGCAAATTCGTCGATAAAATCATCATCAATCTGAAATGCGCGAAACACCCCGCTTGCAGAGCAGCCCTGAACCACATTACCAAACGAGTGCGAGCCCTGAGTACCAGAGATGAAAAACCCGGTGCTGCTACCGTAGTTTCGCCCAAACAAGTGACAATTCGTAACCTTACATTTGGTCGATCCGGCAACGGCAAATGCTGTGGCACCGTTGAAGGTGCAATTGCGATACTCGCAGCGATAGGCGATCTCGAAACCACAGAAACCGCCCCCTTCGGGGCCCGTGCCAGAACCTGCATCTATCTGAATGTTGTCGTAGACGCATTCACAAGCCGAGATATCGCAATTGAAAGCTTGATCGCCAAGTTCATAATGCACGCCGTTAAAATCAGTAACTACCACGGCATTCTTGACATAGTTTCTGAACGCGTTCGCGGCCGTTTGAAACCTGTGAGTTAAGTTTGTTAGGCAAGTAAAACGAGTGCCTTTCCAATCAGCAATCAATGTCGAGTAACCCGCAGTACCACCTACGTGATCGTCGGGATTGATAATAAACACTGATGCCCCGGATGCAGCCGTGGCTATGTTAGTTGTTGGATCCGAAAGCTCAACTAGATAAGGTCCCGTACCTGTAACCTGAATTACCTCCCGAACGATATTCGAGGAATTAATGTACTTCCCACACTTCAGCTGGCCGCCACAGAGGTCCGCGACTTCAATCGTCCGTGACCATGGGTCCATTGGAGAAGTCAGCGTGGTGTTTGGCGTTGCTACAATGCTGTTCAAAAACTGTATGAAAATGCAATGATCTGCATTCGCGCCTGGCACATTCGCTAACATTAGAGTATCAGGTCCAGGCCCCTCAATTCTCCACTCGCCCGATGGTAGCAACACACAAGCCGTGAAATAGTAGGGCACACCTGGTGACGGTCTAAAGACGATCGTCGGCCTCGTATCAAGTACTTTAAGTTCCTCGAATAAAGCTTGAAGGGCTGTGTGATCACTAACTGAACTACCTGCAGGTGGTCCAAAATAAACAATACCTACATTATAGCCATCCAAAGCACTTATAATTTCATTCTCAACAGCTATTGCTCTATTACTCTCCACCAGCACAGATGATGAAACATACCCATCTACATAAATAACAGTAGCATATCCATCTAAAGCACTTTTGATTTCATTCTCAACAGCTATTGCTCTATTAGTTTCTACAAGCACAGAAGCTGAGACATATCCATCTATATCAGTAACAGTAGCATATCCATCCAAAACACTTATAATTTCATTCTCAACAGCTATTGCTCTATTAGTCTCCACCAGCACAGATGATGAAACATACCCATCTACATAAATAACAGTAGCATATCCATCTAAAGCACTTTTGATTTCATTCTCAACAGCTATTGCTCTGTTAGTCTCCACAAGCACAGAAGCTGAAACATACCCATCTACATAAGTAGCAGTAGCATATCCATCCAAAGCACTTATAATTTCATTCTCAACAGCTATTGCTCTGTTAGTCTCCACAAGCACAGAAGCTGAAACATACCCATCTACATAAGTAGCAGTAGCATATCCATCTAAAACACTTATAATTTCATTCTCAACAGCTATTGCTCTGTTAGTCTCCACAAGTACAAATGATGAAACATATCCATCTACATAGGTAACAGTAGCATATCCATCTGTAGCAGATGTACCACCATAACCATCCAAAGCGTGTTTGATTTCATTTTCAACAACTATTGCCCTATTAGTCTCTGTTGTTATGGTTGATTTGATAGAAGCTGCATAACCATCTACATATATTTTGGTAGTATAGCCATCTAAGGTATATTTGATTAGATTTTCTGTACTGACAGCACGGTTGATTTCGTTTATTAAAGAAATTTCTGTTGCATAACCATCAATCACTTCATAAAGGCCGTTCAATCTCCCTTTATCTTCGGAGGACATTAATCCATTAGAGGATAATGTAGCTAAAAGGCTAGGATCTCTATAGTCAATTGTGCTCATATATTACCTAAACAAACATCTTTAAAATACGAAAATATTCGTTGCACAGCACCCCATAAACAAAAACCTCGGTAAAACCGAGGTTTTTGTATTCATTTCTTTTGAACTAGCTTTTCATCATCCTAATTATGCCACTTTATATCCGGCTACACCGCTACATGCAATGGCTTATTTTAGGCTTATCCGACTAGCGTTGACTTACGAGACGCTGCAACAGCACGTGGATTCACGATACCGATACCGATCTCTTCCGACACAACCCAGCCTAGTTTTAGCTGTTTTGGCTCGTCTGCTGGAATGACTTCGATGTCCTGACGGATTGGAAGCACACCAACGAACTCTGGGTCTGAAGCTCCGTAGACGGTTCCTGGTGGAACGATCTTCGAAACCATGATGTCTGCACCCCAGATGTGAGCATACAGACCAGTCTGGAGAATTTCACGCTGCGTAACTGGATCAATCTCACCAGCAGAGGTTCCGGAAGCTGCCCAGTTAAGGATATCCGTAAACTCGTTGATGTTCATGAAGTACTTCGTGGTCACAAGGTCCCAACGATCAATCTGAACCTTGATTTCAACCAAGTCGCGCTTCATTAAGCCGCTGTCAGTGATATCCTGAAGTGTGTTCTCAACCGAAGATGCTGCATCTATGGCGGCGAAGATGTTTGCATCTTCCTGAGCCATCAGCTCTTGACGAGCCTTTTGCACTGCACGATCGATAACGTTGAATCGACGACGACGAACCTCTGAAATACGAACGGTTGGGTTCGAGTACAGCTCGAATGTAGGAACCGTAATACGGTCGCCAAACACACGAGACTCACCACCGGTACCATTGCTGGAAATAACGGTTGCGGCGACATCAATATCGCGCTCATACTTAGGATCAACACCCTGTGGGAGCGGATCTACGACCAACAGACGACGGGCAATTCCTTGGTAGTCCAAGTTACGACGAATTGGATTCGCCATAGCCTGAGCAAGAGCAAGCTTGCCTTCCTGCGTCATAATTGCGCGTGCAATGAGTTCATCACGCTTCTCGTCATTCAAACTTGGTTGGCCCGAAAGAGCCATATTCGATGGCTGTCCTTCTTCGAGGATAGCTGCATACTTCACTAGCGTATTCAATGCGTCCTTGACGGACGAGGCATTCATACCACCACGGGTATCAAATAAAGACATATGTATCTCCTAAAATTATTGGTTGTTAAGCTGCCAACATCCATCAACAGCTCGTGGAATTGGGACCGCGAAAGCAATCCCAATTCCTATTCCTATTCATTCAGCGATTACACCATTGGAGGCGCGAAGTAGATCAACGCGCGAGCCATTCCACCATTTGCAGGAGCACCTGGGCCCGGAGCATAGGCAGCCGTTACGAGGCTGACTGGCGTAGTTACCAAAGAACCGCCCTTATAAGCTTCGAAATTCAGGAAGCGGCCGATGACGCAATATCCATCAGCAACGCTGTCAAAACTAACAGCTGAATTTGGTGTCAAAAGACCAGTGGATGTTGCATACAATTTTGCTCCAATTTGCAGAGAATCATTGGTTGGCATCAGCCCAGTGGTAACCGCGGTATCAACTGCATCCAAAGTTACAGCGTACGTTCCTGGCTTGTCCCACAGAGTGAGCTTGCCAGAGCCGAGTGCCGTGTGCGGGCCTAGTTGAACTGCCGGAGGCTGTCCGAGGCCGTAAGCCTGCTGTCCAGCGATTCCACCAATAACTGATCCGAAAAGTGTTCCGTATCCCCAGATACCATCGTCAACCAACATAAGTGGACGATCTCCAGCAATAAGAGCAGTCGTTGCGACTGGACGGGTTGTCTTTACATAACCGTCAACCTTAGTGTCATAAGCGGAGCTATCGGTATTAACCGTAACGCCCTTAATCGTTGCAACTTCTCCACCC
Organism: Candidatus Pacearchaeota archaeon; assembly: GCA_023228245.1. Next base: position 310,175 of record JALOBN010000001.1, on the reverse strand, counting down.
TTTACTGTAAGGTAGATGCCGTCTGCACCATCAAATTGACCAAGAGGTTGTGTTCCTGGCTGTACAAGTTCTAATGCCATATTATTTCCTATTTGCACCACTTCTTTGGTGCGCCATGCGTCTTACATCTTTATGACTTACATCTTTTGGTCTTGGCCTAACATACTAGGCAATAAAACCGAGACACCATAAATCAATACAAATGTAGTAGTAGATGAGAAATTATTTTTCTATATTTTCTATCAAATTCGTCAGGGCCATCATGCGCTCATCAATAGTTGGAGCTTTAGGTTGTTTTTCCGGGACTTTTTGTTCAATTTTCTTACCAAAAGAGGTAGTTTTACTTGGGGTTGTACTTCCTTCCCGGCCCTGATTTTGATTACCACCCGGACTCCACTCATCCAAATTTGCGTCCTCTTGAGAAATGAATAGGTTGTTCACTGGAGTTCCGCTCAATCTGTCTGGCTCGCTGGGGTCTCCTAAATCATCAAGAGTAGCCTGCCCAAACTTTGCGAAAAGTTTGAGTGCTGCATCAACGTCTGTAATTGTGGCGTTCGGATTTATTTTTCCGTTGCGCCAAACCATTCCTTTTGCAGATGGAACTCGGGCCGCAATAAAGTCATCCAATTTTCTCATTGCACTATGGAACGAACTCTCGGAACTAGATTCGCGATATAGAGATTTGCTTTGCAGGAATCCCTTCCAATCTGCTTTCGATTCCTTAGATTTGGGAGCTATGACAATCATGCGTTTGTTTATAGGATGCTTATCCTATCTGAGAAATGAGTTCTTGATTGATATCTTCGGCTGGAGACCTTGGAATATTGGTTGCAATTAGATCTGAACTTGGCTTTTGTGAAGAGGCTTGTGGTGGTTTGGTTGCTTCTTGAGAAATTGCAGAATGAATCTGTGGAGCTTTTTCCTGAATTGTTTCTGCAACCCCTTGGATTTTTGCTAACTCTTGATTGATGGCTCCAAGCAAACCTCCGCGCATTGATGCCCCAGTAGTTCCTGGAACAAATTGCTTGAGCGATCCAAACATGTCCGACTTACCCTGAAGTGCAAAGATCAATTTCTCTTCTGGAGTATCTGTAATTGCACTGGTAAATTCATGGAATTTTGCCATCCATTCACCGCGTTCTGTCGTATCAGTATCTGAAGACATCGTTTGAATCTGTTTTACCCATATCGGAATTTGTTCCTTGAATTTTCCCAATACTGTGTGGAAATTTGTAATTGCAGAATGAGCAGCTTCGGCCTTTGCCACCTCGGATGGTTGCTTGGCAGCATCAATCGAATCCTTAATAGATCGAATCGGCTCTAGCTGGCCCTTCACAGTATTTACCTGCTTGGCTAGATTCATCAAATAAGCCATGTCTTGCTTGATTGCTTTTACATTGATATGATCTTCGACACCCTCAGCGGCAGTGATAACCTTCTGAGCATTCTGGTAAACGTTCTCTGCTGGAGGAGCCCCACTATAGAAATAGTAACCAAGACCTAACAACGCAACAGCAATTGCCCCAACCGCTACCGGAGCAATTGCTTCTTTTGTAATTTGACGCTCTCCTAAACGTTGCGCACACGAATCAGCTAACGTCATCAATCCATCTTCTTCTTGGTGGTCGAGAGTGAACGCCGATCTTATCAAAGAATCCAAAAGGTCTTTCTTTGCAGCAACGTAACGCCTCTGTGTCAAGTGGCCATTAGGCATCTTGAGCGCAATGTAAGCCATCATATCTTGATGCTGTTGTTCATTTTCAACAATGGAGTTCATCGCATCATAAGCGCGTCCAACTACCGATGTTTCCGGATGAGCAAATTCAATAATGGACTTCTTCTTTTCTGGCTCTGGTTCGATGTTGTAAAGCAAACGAACAGCATCATCCGAGAGAGAATCACGAGCTTTGGACTTTGGTTGCTCGTCCTCATCAGCTACTGAAATTAGCCCTTGAACTACAGCGATCTTTTCAAACTCATTCCAAATATCCTGGTTCATTATTTTCTCCCTTCATTTATCACTTTAAAAACGTCATCTATGAACAGGTTTACCACATCATCCCTTTTCTTGAAGGGATCTGGGATTGATACATCAACCTGTCCTGGTATCCACTTCTCGGTTGCTCTACGAACTGCATTCCAAAAAGAAGGAGTATTCAATATTATGCTTCTATATTGGCTTAGACTCGGATATGACTGTAATGTCCACTGTAAAATCATTTCTTGAGGCTGCCGACCATTCAAGTCCTCAATCCACAAATCCCCAGGTTGTGTCTTGTAAACATACGATCCTGCACCTGTGGGAGCTGGCTTATTCACATCACTTTGAACTGGTAATCCTCCTGGTGTGGCTGCCGGCTCTTGTCCAGTAATAGGATTCTTTTTTGGTAATACAACTCCGGCTACAGCTAAAAGACCAGCGGATAATAACACCGTCTTCAAAAACCACACCAAAAGACCAACGATGATATTTCCTCTACGTCGAGCCGAGAACAAATTAAGAAGACCTTTGAGTGGATTCAACCAACCACCTTCAGCTCGATTGCGGGCAATATATCCTGTATTGCCAATTGCTTCTTTTGTAAGCTCCCCTCTGTCTCTCATAGCCCGTAAAGGATACAGAAGGTCATCAGCCTGTCCCTCCTCTTCTGGAGGCTCTGGTGGAACTTCTGAAACGTCTGGAATAGCTGATTGAGCCACGCTATTAATCTTCTCAGGGCTTACCGGATTTCCTTCTTTGATGTCCGGTAAAATGGCGCTTTTGATCTTGTCATAAATTGATGCTAGGTCATATCCAAAATATTCTGCTGCAGAAACCAAAGCGCCTAGCAATGGATGAATTCCAAACGCAATGCCAGGAACCACTAAATCAGTGACAGTTCTTAGAATACTACTCGGTTCACTATGAAACTGTTCTCCGGTGTGAGATGAAACCCAATTACCAATGCTAGGAAGAATTGAAGCCAAATCAAAGGCGTACTTTTCCATGCCTGGTTGATTAAATTCAGCAAGTACCTGAAACGTTTCTTCAAGCAGAATTGTATCTGATACATACTGAACTTCACCTGACATTATCTTCCTCCGCCAGCTCTGAGTGTCTCAGCTCTGTGTATTGCTTCGCGGAATGTAGAATTATACACACCAAGAGTAGAGTTAATTCTCCCAATCCATTCATTCAACAAATCATATTGATCGCGAAGCTCTTCAGTATTGTGCCTGCGAGCTTTCCAAGCACGATAAACCTCATTTAGAGTATTTTTGATAGCTTCTGCCCAAGGACCAAATTTCTTATATTTCTCAGCGTCATCTTTGCCAGCAACTTCTTGAGCTAACGTTGCCCAAGAACTACTCCATTTATCAAATTCTAATTCCGGAAGTACGCCACCATCGGTAAGTTCCCTAACTTTTTCTAAAGAAGGCGAATTATAGCGTGTGAAATTCTGCAACGACATAAACTCTGCAAGTGGTGGTGCATTCGGACGCCTATGAACGGTACGACCTTCACTATCTTCGTATTCACCCTCTGCTCCATGAGCCTTACCACGGGTAGATTCTGCTCCTACTCCTGCTCCTGCACCTGCACCACCCAAAGCTTCTCGAAGAACACGAGATGTTACGATTGGAGAGTTGCCTTTAGCCTTTTTCAACAGATCAATAATGGCATCTTTTGCGTCTTTCCATTCATCAGAAATCTTACCCATCTGCCTGACGTAATAATCTGCCAATTGAGCATCAAGCAAAGTTCCAACCTTACCCTTACGATCAGGCCTAGGACTTGGTAATGACTTCCCACGATATGCTTCGTAGATAGGATCAAACATCTGCTTAGACCTATCTTTGAACCATTCAATAATTGCCTCTAAAGTACTTACACAATGAGGATCATCTCCAGCTGGACGAGTTGCCGGAACAGTTGCTGCGATAGGCTGTGTGGTATCCTGGCCCAACCTATAAATCGATCTATCAAGCACCTCACGAGCCAACTTCTGCATATAATCATCAAGCGAAGATGCTGTGGCTGGAGTTGTTTTAGGAGCACCTTTATCCCACGGATTTTCAAGCTCAGTTGCAGTAGGCTCTGTTTTATCGTCTGACATTTCGTTGAGTTGTTTACAATGAAACGCCCCACCGCCTGTTGGGCTCAACACTCGTGTAAATTCAAAAAATGCCGTGAGATTGATTAGGTCACTTACCATTACCGGATGATTTCCCCAATGCGCAAATGGATTATTAACTCCATCTTCTGGCAGAGTTGTATCAATAGAATCGACTATCAACCGATTTGTACCACCAGCTTCTGCAACAGTGGTTCTTAACCCAATATGTCCAAATAACCTTGAGAGATTATCTATATTCTGTTGTGCTACCGCTTGTAGATCTTCAGCTTTCATTTCTTTGTAAGGAGCATCACCATTGCCCTCTGAAATGATAACATCATTAATACCAATAGTTTGAGCAAAACTATTTATAATAGACAGTGCCCCTTTAGTATTCTTGCCCCATACGCCATCTACTGGAGACTTTCCTAAACCAGCAGCAGCCGTTGCTGAGAATTTCTTACCCATACCAACAATATATTTTGTTGGATTTTGGATTGATTTGAGAGCCTCTGGATTTTCACTATTAATCCTATCAACAATTCCTTGCGCAACATCAGTCTGACTCAGCTGACTTCCAAGATCCATCATGAGCTTCTGCATCATGCGAACCGAATCATCAGCTTCCGTTTTCGCACCGCCCTTTGCTACTGCATCACCACCACCACCAATAGTAGCGTGAGCCTTTCCAGTATTTCCAACACTATTTACAAGTGATACTAAATCAGTTGCCATTTTATACCTTTTTCTCTGCGGGTGAAGTAATGCTATTCACAAGCTTCTGCATCTCTTTCTCAAGAGCAATTTGATCTGGCACATCCAATCCGAACTTCTTCTTAAGTTCAGCCGCTACCATTCCCCAAGGAGCCTTCAACTTACCCTTCAAGAATTCTTGTAAATTGGATACGAACTTTTGCTTAGCTTCTTCATGAGTATCTACAAAATACTTGACAACAGGAGTCAAAACATCTGGGTTACCAGCGTACTGTGATAATTGAGAGCTTTGAGAAATTTTAGAGTATTGACCAGAAGCTTCATTATAGTTACCAATAACGTATTCTATTAGCTTTGCAATAGGTTGAGAGAATAGTCTTGATAAGAAATCAAAGCGTGGTTGAGTTTCAAGATCTCTTTGTACCTTCTTTAGTATTGCTACGCAGTTATTAAGTAATAGCATTGATTCATTGAAGGATAGTGTCTGAAAATCTTTGTTTGGATTTACACTATCAGAATCGGTGTAGATCTTATTTACAAAATCACTAACGTATTTTTGAGACGCATTAATACTCTCATTACCGGCCCCAAATGCAGCGGTATATACAGCCCTGGCCTTATCGGCTAATGCCTTGGCCGCCGCTCTGGCGTTAGCTTCATTCAATCCAACTTCCATACCTCCTGCGAAGATATATTGAGACTGATTGCTTGGGCTCATGTATGTGCCTTGGAAATTGATGGCAAGCGCATTAGCAAGTGCATTGACAGCGGCCATATTCCTTCCAGTCCAACCGTGTGTCAGAGCCTCGTAGACCTTATTATCATCAACATATGGAATGTTATGTTGAGCAAATGATAGTAATCCATTTTGATTTGCAACGGTCTTTACTTTAAACCACATATTGACACTGGCAATGTCTGATTTTTGACCAGACAATCCAGCCAGTGCAACAAAAGATTCAGGATTTCGTGCAATCACAGCGTCATCAAGCCTGAAACTATCAGCGCTTACAGGTTTTTTTGCTATGCCACCTAGAATCCTAGTAAATGCCCTTCCAACTTGTACATTGATAGGATCACTACTCTGTTGGGCAAACTCTGCTGGAACTGAAGTAACTTCATCCCCTTCCTGAGCATTCTTTGTAATCATCGCAGCTAGTGCGGCTATGCGATTCATTGGCTGCTTGCCGGTGGGCTGCTTGCGCGTAACTGCCAAAATCTTGTCCGCCATACTTTGCATCGTTTCAAACGCACCAAGATCACCAGAACCTTCAATGAGATTCACATCACCATCGCGGTGAGCAAAGCCAATCAAATCAGCATTCGTCTCAGCAGTAACGTCATAAAGGGCGTTTTCTGCAGTTTTGTATATTACCAACTTCTGCTCCAGGTCTTCCGCCTGAGTAACAAAACCCTTACGCCTCATCGCATAAGCAAGACGAGCAACATCTTGTATAAGATCGTCGGAAGGAGATGTGTCTATTGATTGATTGATCTGTTGTGTGAGTTCAACTTCTTGTGCAGCAAGCTTGACCAATTCAGTATCTGTTGGTTTGAAGAATCCTTTCTTCACAGCCTGACGCTCAAGTTCGCGGTACACTTCAGAGTGATAGAGATTATCTGTATATTTTGAAAGCGTCATATTAGTCCTCAAGGTCAAGTAGCTCTAAGCCGTTTAGGAAGTTTGGATCTACTTTCTCTTTTAGTTCTGGGTGTTGTTTCAATGTACCAGCAGCCTTCTTTAGATATGCCTTCAACGCTGGGTCGCCGGCAACCTTCTGACGGAAAGCTTCAATCTCGGCCAATACCTGGTTCTCATGATCGAGAGCAGCAGTAACAGCATTCGCCTTCTGAAGCTGTTCGCGTTCAAGCTCAGCTTGAGAATAGTTTCTCCACACCTCCGAGCTATTCATCACTCGTCTAGTCTGGGTATCGTCGAAAAAATCCTTCCAAACCTCATCGTTCATGTAAAACACCTTTAAATATGGCTGTGGTCAAAACCTATTGGTATGCTTAAGTAGTGATAGTTTTCTTCAAAGCCATAAAATCTGCATGTGACTCTTTTCTTCACTTGCAGGGGTTATGACATTGGCTAATACAAAAGCATGTTCAGACGGCTGCTGGCTGCTTAAAAGCCCCTTCGTATTGCAGTAGAGAGGGCTTCCTATTTGGATCTCGTGGTCCCTATCGAATCTATTTAAATCCACTACCATTCGCTGTGGATATACATTCGCTTTTCTACCAAAGTCCAAAAAACCACCACCAAAACAACGATTTCCCAACAGCCCAAATGGCGCATTTCCATCACATAAATCAACTACCAAATCGCCTTCATAATCCACGATACTAACAACGTGGCCTGGAGCAAGGCTCACACCTGGCTTGATAGGGAACCGCACAGGAGCCGTGGATAAAGACTCAACCAGTTTGAACATTGCTAAACCCCTGACGCTCTTCTTTGAGCCTCATCTACCAGGGATACCGGCTTATTGCCCTTTTTGATATTGGCAATCGTTTCGAGTGGGCGCAAATTGTCAAGCGTCCATAGCTTCTGAAAGTTCTCGCAATCAAGTGAGTCAAATGTAAGTTTGCTTTTAGGGATTACATGATCTATCTGCCAGGTAAGTTTACTTTTATCATAAACGCCATAATTATCCCAATTCATCCATGTCTCCCACAAAGATTCGATGTGAGCTTTCAATTCCGCTGCGGTATACGGTAATCGTTTGAATATTTCTTTCTCAAGGCTTTTACTAACATGAAATGGCTTATTTGCCAGAATAGATCTTCTTATGTAAGCCGACACATTCATGCTCAATCTGTGAACAGGATCAAGTCTCCGTTTTGAATAATATATCTTATGTGATCCGGACGGGGTTTTCTCGCCACGATTTTCATAAACTCCAAGATTTGAATAGTTGGTTTTATGATACTGATCAATTGTTTTGTATTGATTGCAATTGCTGCAAATTTTTCCATCAAGCTTTGGCTTTGCTCTCTTCTTTAGGGTTTGGTAGTGCTGTTTTTGTTTGGTCAAAATAACGCTTCTATGTTCCGTATGATACTGATTATGGCATACTTTATTTTTGTAAAATTCGCTTAGAGTCTTAACCTCCTTGCATTTACAGCATTTCTTGTCCATAAACACTCTATTTTAAAGCCAAACGAATTCTAAAGTGCCAAAGGCAGCAGTCGGGGGGCCTGTCACCATCGCTACTCCGGGATAATCTTCATTTGGCTGAGATGTGGTTAATTTTCCATTTTCAGACACAAATAATATCGAATTCAATGGATAACGCTGATTTGTCTCATACATATCGCATTGGAAGATTCCGCGCTGAAACCACACCGTAATATGACCGCTTCCTAACGTAGAGTCGTCACCAGAAACATTTGGAATTTGATATGTGTAACTAACGACAGTTCGAATAGCATCTGGAATGCCATCACCATCAAAGTCGAAATTGAGTGCTGTTCCGGCCGGGAATACGATCACTCCATTACGTGGAATCAGTGCGACATCAACCGGGGATGTAATGAAACTAGATGGAATGATGTTGGGGTTGTTTAGTTCCCATTTTACATCAACTGGAGTTACCAATTGGCCATGTTGCTCAATCGCAGATGTAATAGGTACAATAATCTCTTCATCAACTGAAGGGGCGGTAAAAGCTCGTGTCTTGAAATCGTCGATAATACCAAATGGTGCTCTTCCATCGCTAACACCACAAACAAGATTATTTCCACGCAAGTACAACTGGGCAATCATACCAGGTTCGAATTCTGCCGTTGGATCTACTGGATATGATACTGGAATTGAATTTCCTATTTGAACAATCTTTAAAGTCATCTATCTCCTTCCTAACTGTATACCAGTATATATAACAAAGCCTCGGAGTTACCGAGGCTTTGTACATCCAATTTTTTAGTGATTTTTACAGAGCAAGCAAATAAGCTTTCAGTTGTGGATTTCCTGAATTACTAGCAATAGCATCAACAATTTCTGGCCAGCGCTCTGCCTTGGCCCAATTCATTTTTCCTTGAGCTGGAGTTTTTACCCAGTTAGCAAATTCCTGTGCAGCAACCTTGGCCGGCTCAGACAATGCACCTTGCGCTCCACTAACAATCCAATCATACAAAGGTCTGGCCTTCTGCTGTAGAGTGTTAGCGATATTTCCCCAATCAACAGGTTGTGCCTGCATTAGAACATTTCCAATATCCTTTCCAAAGATAGGATCTTTCGATGGATCTGGTACCTTACCCCATGGTTCTATAGGCTTACCCATATCAGGAACTTCAGGAACATCCTGGGCCATCTTCAAAATAGCTCCATAAGAAGCTGCTGCTGCGGCCTTTGCGATATCTTGCCACGTTGGTGAAGTCGTGAAGCTGGTGCCCGCAACTTTCCAAACTGGTGGATTAAGGATTGCCTTATATGTAGCGATAGCCGCTTCTCGTGCAGCCTTTTTTGCTATCTGTTCTTTACGTGTCATCATGTCCTCCAATATAGATGTCTAATTAGTCGTCATCGGCAAGCCCTAAATCCTTTGGCTTAAATCCGAAATATTTGAAAACTTTTGCAGCCTCACCCTTGGAGTTGTCTTTCTTAGACTTGTCCTTTTTGGTGTCTGCTAACGATACCATCACGGCAGTTACTTCTTCTGCACGAGCGGTTCTACCAACTCTCTCAAAGCACTCTGCGGCATTATTTAATGCTTCTAATGCTGCGTAAACTAACTGATCGTGCTGTTGAGATTCTTCGATAAGAGAGTCTTGTTGGGCTTCTTGCATGCCGTCAAATAATTCCTGCTCACAAGAACCTTGTTTGAAAATCATATAGTTACCTCGATATCGCTCTCATCAATAGTTTGTGCTCTTTTGATAATTGCATCTACGGCAGCGCATTGAAGTTCCAAACCTGCATTTTGAAGCAAGTTACGAGCTTTAGAAAGAGATGATATAGCCTCGTCTGCCCCCAGAGATTTCTTAAGATCTCCACTGAGCAGAAAGGCCATATCATGTTCTATGTTTGCGGTGAAATTTTTCATGTTATCTTTATTTACAGGTTTCAATTCCTAATGACTCTAGAAGAACTACCATGTTCGCCTTCTTCTTTTTCTTATCAGAAATCTCAATGCTTGGATACTTACCATGAACGGCTCTCTTAACAGCATTTTGTAGTTCTTTCAACGAGCCACTCCACCATGATGGAGCTGCCGAAAATTGATGAGATCTTGCTAGTGCATTTCGAGCGCGGCCAATAGTATCAATTGGAAAGTGATCTTTATCATCCTTTACTTTTGGGTGTTTGTCATCAAATACAGCAGCCGGTCTGTTTCTAATCTTAGCTTTTGGATCTTTTTCTCCGGCTGCCTTTATGTTAAAAAACTTTTAGAAAGCTCCTCTGCTAACTTCTGTAAAGACGTCTTCTTGCTCGCAGTATTCATATGAAAAGAATCCAATCCCTCTTCTGGAACATCGGCTCCTTCAATACCTTCAACCAAAGCCTCAAGTTCTGGGTCGTCCACATCGATATCTTCAAGTTCTTCAGGTTTCTTGTTTAGGACATCCCAGTCACCACCTTCTTCACTCGGCTCATCAAGTTCGGCCATCAATTCTTCGAAATCCTTGTTGTCGGCATCATCTTCGGCCATTCCGGTGTCACAATCAATTTCATCGGAAGCTTTCTTTACCTTCTTTTTCTCATCCTTATTGCTCTTCTCGTCTTTCTTTCCGTCTTTTTTACCCTTATTCAACCATGGTGGAAGCCCCTTAGCATCGCCCTTATCTTCTTTCTTCTTGGCGTCTTCCTTTTTCTTTTCAGCGGCTTTCTTATCTTCCTCTTCATTCTTCTTGTCTTTTCCCTTACCCTTCTCTTTCTCCTCTTTCTTCTTGGCAGCGGTCTTTATAAGATCATCAAGTGCTAAGAGTGCGTATGAAGATGCCTTACCAAGTCCTGCCTCATCCAAAATCTCGGACGCCTTGCACAAACTATAAATGCAAGATTCATACTTTGTCATAGCTTTCTTCTTTGTAGCTTTGGCCTTAGCTTTCTCTTTCTCAGCCTTCTCCTTGGCCTTCTCTTTATCGGCTTTTTCTTTGGCTTTTTCCTTGGCAGCCTTCTCAGCTTCCTTTTCTTTATCAGCCTTGGCCTTAGCCTTCTCTTTTTCAGCCTTAGCTTTATCAGCATCCTTTGCAGCGGCAGTCTTTGTTAACTGTGGCTTTGCAAAAATATTCTGATATACTGGGCTGGCAATAATACCATTCATCTCTGTAGCAATATCAAATTTAGACATGTTTACCTCATATGGATGGGCGGGGTTTGAAGAACCCCGCCCGGCCCAGAAATTAGAACTTCAAGCCCTTTGACTCAAAGTAGTTATCAAAGAATCCCTTGATGTCCGTCTCACCCTGCGACGCCGTCTTGGCCATTGGGAGAATTACTTCGCCCGAATTAAGAAGACCAACCATAGGAATCGAAGCCTGTCGTGTCATCACTGACTGACGTGCCAAGATATTCTTGAAGCTCTCAAATCCTGCGTCATTCCATTTCATAATGTCATTGACCTGTGAATCAACCTGAGCCTCATTAATCATTCCCTTAGAAACCATTTGGTTAGCAAGTTCATATGATCTCTTGATGCGGCCTTTGTACGACTCCACTTCCTCTGCCTTCTTAGCATTGGCATGTTCCTGCGTCAGTTTGGAGGCGAAATCCTTGCTATCTGCATCGCCAGCACCAAACAGTTCCTTCCAGTATTTGACTGCATCAGCATCAACACCATGAGAAACCAGCTTGTCAACATCTTCAGCCTTCATCTTACCTTCGGAAACTAGCGCCTGAATCATATCAGCTTGCTTCTTTACACGAGGTGGCATATTTGCCAACTCAAGCATTGCTTCCTGAATATCCTTGACGACATGGAATGCGGCACCGTCAACCTTTGGAGTTACATCCAAATTACCGGCATCAACCGCGCTAACACTACCACCTGGGTGTGCGTCGTTAGACAGTTCATTAAACCCAAGCAAGCCCTTCTCGGCAAGTTTAACACGTGCCTGGGCACGCCCTTCCTTAGTTGTTAGTTCCAATTTGTCTCCTGCTATTGTTGTCCCTGGTGTTACTGGAATCTCCTTTCCGGTAGCCTGATCCTTATATAACAAAGCGCCTGTAGCTGCATCAGCCTCATCGCCCTCATTGTCCTTTCGCCCAATGTTGCTTAAGAATGCGTCAAATGCTCCTGCCGTATCTTCTTTCTCCTCAACACCCTTCGCAGCATCACAATCTTTCGGGTCTTCATCATCAGCTGAGCAAATCTCATCCAAGATCTTCTTGTCTTCGGCAGCTTGGGCATCCTCAGCCTGAGCAACCTCTTCGGCTTGTGCGCGTTTCTCAAGCTCAGCAGTTCCGTAAGCGTATTTAACAACAGCTTCCATCAACTTGCCAGTCTCACCAAGCATAGCTCTTGCGTCTTTGACGGCCGAAATGGTTAGCTCATTCAGATAATCACGCTGCTCCCCGGACATAGAAGCATAAGCCTCTTTGTACACGCGCTTTGCCGTATCGATCTCACGCATATGCTTTGCCAAAGAAGTGATGGTTTCATCAATTCCCTCTTGCAGCATTCCATTCACGCGCTTACGCATCGACTGCAGCTCGGATGCCGTCTTTGGTCCCTCGGCAAACGTATCGTCACCAGCTGGAGCAACATCTGGCATTGATTCGGCATCTTCGGCAACTGGTCCACTGACTTTGTCACGGAGATCACTAAGTTTCTCTCCCATCTCATCCTGTAAAGATTGCAGATCGCTAACGATTTCCGCTGGATCCCCACCTTCAGCACCAACATCTTTTGGTGCCTCAAGAGGAGGAAGATCCCCAGCTGGAGCGGCTTCTGGAACCGGAGCTGGTGGAGGAGGGGCAGCTTGAGCGCTCTTCAATAGAGCTGAGGCTGTAGCTTCGAAACCGTCACTTTGGATACGGCTAAGAAGTGACTTACCAAAACGCTCAGTAGCAACTGCGTCATAAAGCGAATCGGAATTGCCCTTAGTAATTTGCTCAACTGAGGCTCGAAGAATTGGTTTGTCATTTGCGAACACAATCCAGCTCGAAGCTGACTTGTTGACGCGGCCATCTGGAAGAGCAACTTTATCGAAGCGAGCCTTCAAAGATGCACGAAGCAGTTTCTCTTTCTCTGGAAGATCGTCTCCGTAAAGACCGTCAACCTTACCAACCTCTGGAAATGGCTTCTTGCCAACCATGTTCTTGTGCTCAGTACGAACCTTTCCTTCGAGAGGATCGATAGGATACTGTTGCTTGCCTGGCTTTGGCTCTTCTGTGCCTTGGTAGTAACCCTGGCTCATCAATTGTTCCTTGGCCTTCTTGAGAGCTGCTTCTCGGAACATTGCACGCTCGTGTTCATCAGCTAAACGCTGAAGTTCCTTCTTCACCTTCTCGTCACCTGGGAACATACCCTCTTCATCCCCTGTATTTGGGAATGGAGCAGGCCCGTGTAGATTCTTGTCCATCAAACGAGCTTTTTCATTGAGCGGGTCTACCTGGTATTGTTTCTGTCCAGGAGTTGGCTCTTCGGTACCCTGAAAATATGCGTTCTTCTTTGTTGTCATGGTTGGTTCCTCGTTACTATTAGATAACCTAAGTAAATTCTCCTGTAGGCTAGCCAGTTTAGTCTGCGCTCCCAAAATTGCTTTTTGTAAGTCTGAGGCGTAAGTTGGGAAAGCCTCAGGCGGATTTATTTGAGTCGATGGTTCTACAGTGGATTCTTCCATCGACCATCTTGAGCGAGTCGGACCAACCGCATCGCTCTCATCATCTTTTTCATCAAAGTCATGAGCCATAGATTCTATCTTACCCATCAAGCTTTGAAGGTCTTTCTGAATAGATGTCAAATCTTGCCTAGACAACCCTTTCTTTACTTCCAAATAATCTGAAAGCAATCCAGCAGCCTTAGCTATATCACTGGCGATAATATGCTTAACCTTGGCTTTTGGGTCTGCTCCGGAAACAACTAACGACAGTTCAATCGGAGACAGATCTAGGTTTACTTCGCCGTAGCAGCTCTTATTCTTCATGTGTTGGCAGAACTCTTTTTCAGTTCTGGCGACTCTATGGCAGTCGGAACATACAGCACGTCCTACGGCTGTACCCATCGAAACATTATTCGCAACACCTGTTTTGACCTTATCGGCCAAATCGCTATAATTTTTTGCATCAAGAGCACAAAGAGCAATTACTCTCTTTCTACGGTCATCATATACGGTGTCAACAATAACGCCTCGAATCTTGTCAACCGATTGCGATTGATGATCAAGGCATAATGGACGACCTACCCAATTTTTATAAACTACCTTCAACTCTGCTTCTGGAAAGATATCTCGGTTATTATTCCGATAAGGCATGAGGGTCTTATCATTACAAACCCATTTCACCCCGCCTTCCTTGGTAGTTTCCCAAGTAGCGGAAACATCTTGCCCATGTGATGTCTTCTTGTGGCTTCCGTCATCATTGATGCATGCAGCCTCAGCTGCGTGCATCATTACACAAGTAAAGTATAGAAAGTCCTTAGCTTTGGGAGCAATAACTTTCAGCTCCTGAGCGAATTTGTACATGCGGTTTTCGATATCCAAGTCCATATCATTGGCCAATTTCTCAACTGGTTTGATATCTTCCGGCCTAATGAAAACCGATTCTCCTAGTTTAATCAGCATTAGCTCTCCATCTTATCAACTTGAGTTTCTCTTGCAGAAATCTTATCCTTGGCCTTATCTAAAGCTGTAGCTAAAGCTAACTTACGTTGATCATCATCCTCAATTTCATAAGGGTCAACAACGCCAATAATTTCTGCATCACCAGTTTTTACTAACATATCATCTCCAAATTAGCTCTCTTGCAAAGCTTTCTGTCTTTCCTTGAAGAGTTGAACAACTAACGGAACTCGTTCTTCAATCGGTTCGCTACCTTCAAAGCGATTTGAGATATTCTTCGCCCAATTCTTTGCCAAAATATTACTATCTATATGTTCCAAAATACGATCCTTAATTAACTGCTCGATTTGGTTCATCTGCTTTTTGATCGAGTCAATCGTCGAAACCAAATGATTTCGGAACTCTGAACTATTAAGATTCGAGAATATTGACACAAAGGTATCAGCATATTTCTCTAGCTCTCGGATAGTCCCCATGAAAGATTCCATAATCTCTTCTGTGGAAGTATCTGTGCTGAATTCATTCATTAGAGCCACACACTTATAAGATAATTTAGCAATCTTTCGGAACTTTAATTTAACTTGGTCCCGATATTCCCGGAAAGTCTTTCGATAGTCCGTCACCATCTCCATATCAATATTCTGATGCTTCTGGAATGGAATATAAATTAAATCAAGATAATCTTTCGTATCTTGTATATTCGTAACCAATTGATTAAAATATTCCTCTGCCTTTTCCGCAATCCTCTTTTCAGATTCCGGAACTCCAAAATGCATTTGAATAGAGTAAGCTTTTCTATACATTAGTTACTAACCTTATATCGCAGTATTACCATTACACCTGCCCAGGTCCCGTATAGGGCAACTGAACAATACCCGCAGCCCCGTCTGGCATTCCACCCACCCCAGACCCACTTCCTGGATATGTAAATGTATAATCGGTAGAATTATCTCTAAGACCAACATCTACTAAATTATTCACATCTTCTTCTTCTTGAATATCTACTAAAGCTTCTGGATCAATTACTAAATACTGATCGCTGCGAAGAATGGCTACATCAATATCTCTAGTGAGAATATTCTGTATCAAACTCTTATTGACCTTCTTATCAAATCTTTCAAATACCGCAGATGATGCTAAATTTGCCGAATACATTTTACCAGAAGAGTTGGGGGTTTTATTTGCCGCCTCTTTAGATCCATACCAATAAGTACTCGGCTTGAGCAAATCAGAAGACTTGCATTTAATGTATATACGAATGTATGCCTTCTTATTCAATGATTCTAGTTTGGCTATCCTACTTAACTGACTGAATTCAATATCAGTTCCTGGAGGCAGATTGAAGTTAACCGGCCTAGTAATTGTCATATCATCAACAGCTGGATTTTGAGGAGCAAACGAATTGTTCTGGCGCGTCAAGGAAACTGCATCAATTGCATTACCCTTATCGATCTCCAGTTCATCATAAAATTCCTTAACAGCATCATAATAGCTTCGAGTAACTATTGGCTGCAGATGAGTACCCATTCCAAACTTAGCTGCTTCGTCCAGTGCCTTTCCAATAGGCCATCCTGTATAGATACGATACATAGCCACAGCCATTCCTGTACGATCTTTGCCATGAAAACAGTGAATATATGTTGGTCCGCCGTGGGTTAGCGTAGGTATAATTCTCTTCTTAAGGGCAGCTACCTTAGGATCTTTCCCATCTCCTATACCCCAAATGATATGTTTCAATCCAAGTTCTTCACACACAGGAACAATGCTATTTCCACACTCATCGTCTAGGCTTACAATCTTTTTGATACCCATGCTCTTGAGTTTAACCAAATCCATAGCAGACGGACATCCTCCTCTATATAGATTGTTGGTCACCTGAGAAAATTTAGCTGGCATCTTCATCCTTGAAGTTAATTGCTTTCATCGCAACCATCAAGGCAATTTCAGCCGGCTCATCTACATCTTCATACAAAGCCCTATCAAATGCAATCTTGAAGGCTTTCTGAAACTTTAATCGCCTATCAGTATCACCCTTTCGTAGTTTTCGCATGACATAGCTATAGCTTAGGTCTGCTCTAGGATGCTCTGTATCAGTAATGGCCGCAAAAGCGCAAAGGGCATCCTTCGTTAACTCGGTCTCACCAAGTAACCTCAAGTCCTTACAAATGGATGCTAATTCGCTGATTATAGTCATGGAACGCCTTTACTTTTGATTTTTTTAATCCTACCCTTGAAGCAGTTCATAACATCAACCCCATCCAATGGAGATACTAGATAAACATTGAAACAGTTAAATAGAATCACCGTCTTGAATGTTTTCGCCTGTGTCTCTACTTCACTCTCTATAGCAAATACTTCACCCCTGCCCCATAAAACTTTACCTTCTACAAATAGATTGTTAGATATGCTAAATTCTGAATAATTAATATTTCCACCAGATTCTCCCCAATAAACCTGAATGACTTTCCCCTTGTAGAAATGACCAATGGCTTCTGCTAAAGTGTTGATATGTGAAAACTTATCATCATCCTCGGCGTTATATGGATCTGGAGCGTAGATGTGTGATCCGTCCTCAGCAATATCAATGACATCATTTGTGTTTTCACTCATCTTGTTCTCCAACAATCAAAAGCAACTTTCCTAAAACTCCGATCTAGAATCTCTGACTCAATTACTTCCAACTCTGAGATGCCAGGAACTACCTCAACATCAACTCCAATTTTGGTAATGTTCAAAAACTCACTAGCTAGATACTTAGATATGCCAAAAATTGCAGGTAGGGAAGCTATCTTACTTCCATATATTTCTACTTGCACTTCTATATCATTATCCTTGTGCCTTACCGAACAGTCTGCATCAATTTCCTGTCTCAATGCACTTGCTAAAACTCTTGCAAATTGAGCTTTATAACTCAGCTCCAGCCCATTCACTTTGACGATTGCTTGCGTCTTGGGAAGGATTTGTCTCAATAATGCACGCTTCACAATGCTGGTAATTGGTCCATCTGCAGCTGTGGTTACATCAGGCTCAACTGGTTCTGGAACTACAGGCAGCGGGGCAACTGGAGGTGGTTGTGGTGCCGCTGGCATTTTGTAGTGACGAGATCTTGCCGCCGGATAAATACCCATGACCGAAAGCTCATGTTCTTTTGTATGTAATCTTGTTCCTAAATCCGTAAGCATCACATGATTGATCTTGACAGGAATCTGTGACTCTTCTATGGGTAATGATATTTCTGGTGGTAGAACATCAATATGCATTTCATTGGTAATCCGTTTTTCCACCTGTTTTGATGGTGACGCAAAAGTAACCCTATCTAAAATACATCCATCAGAAAGAATGGCCTCTTTCAAATTATCAAAAAATTGATTCCAATCCGCCCGCGCTAACCGCTCCTCACTTATTCCGCTTTCAGACAATCTTCGTATTAATTCGGTTTGAACACGAGATTTTACAGTACCACTTATAGTAATGTCTTGTGGATTATAGGAATTGTACCACGCAAAATTTGTAATTGGCTGGCTAATTTGCCTACCTACTGGTACTTCATTACGAAATTCATCTGGTAACTTTTCCCATAGTTCTTCTACCAAACTCTTATTTCTCTTATAATCCCTTGATACCCAACGAAGATCTTCTCCAGCAATAGGCTCATCTCTCTCATTTCTTATTTCAGGAGCCGTATGAGAAAGCATAGTATCTCGAAGTGTATCTGCTTTTTGAACTGTCTCAGACATCAATGCAGGAAGCTCATGACTTGTAATTCTATCCACCGCCGCACTATCCTGGCTACGAACGGCAGTATCAAGTCTCTTGAACATATCTTCGATGGGCGCTTTTAGATTTTTGAAGTTCTTCTTGTCACGACGAGCCTTCCACCAATCTTTGACGCGCTGAACTACACCAGCAACGCGAATTAGATCTCCACTATTAGCTTGTAGCTCTAAGGCAGCATATCGCAATATTTGAAGATCATCCTTTTCCATTATTTAATTTCCTTGCCGTCTGTTCGCGAACCCTATTTAAATTAGCCGCAGCTTTCAGTAAAACAATACTGATTTGCTCATCCCCATACTCATCACAGATTTCAGAAGCCTTCACTAAAAGTGCAATTCCAACTCCAACATCACCAGCTAAAACAGCCCTCTTTGCACGCTGTATCAAATCGTTGGCCTTTTTCTTGTTTGGATCTTCTGGTTCGGTAGTTGTGACTGGAGCTGTTGGTTCTGGTGGTGTAGCGATTGCAGGGATAGCGGCTACAGGTTGGGCAACTGGAGCCTGAGCTGGAGGAGCGGCTATCATTGGGGCCTCCGGGGCCTGAGGAGCCTCTATGACAGTATCTTCTTGTTCTTTGATAGGAAAATAGTTCGAATACAACTTCCTCAACTTCAGTTTCTCTAAAGATAGGTTTTTATGGTACTCACGAGCAATTTTTATATACTCAAAGATGTTTCTGCGTTCATCATCCAGTCTTTTAAATGCCTCTGTGATTAGATCATAGGATCTCTCAGCCACATTCAAAGCATCACGAGCCGCCTCCTGTTGCTTTCCTTTGACATTCTGGAAAATCTTATTAAATAGATTTCCTTCCAATTCTCTTTTCGTAGGCAGCTTTTCCTGCAACCATTGGGTAATTCCAGCCTCAATTACTAATTCGCGCTGGACATTGGATGCTTTCTCACGGATAGGCTCTCTGAAAAGATCCTCTTCCAATTGTCTACGTTCTTCTTCGCTCATACGATCTTTAGCGAAGTCTTCATAAACACGTCTGCCTAAAGCATCTAAATCACCCATCTTTTCAACAAAGACGCCATCTACAGAATTCAAAATAGAAGTTGCATACTGAAATACCAGGAGATATTCATGGTTCTTCATTGCCATGCGGGCTTGATGAAGCTGATCTCTCAGGGATGGCTTCAATTCTAAAACCCTCTTTCGCATATGAGCATCCACACGATCTACTTCTTTAATCAAAGAGCGATACTTTTGGGAAGATAATTGTCGCATCCATTCCATCGGATTGATAGCTCTACCCACCGCTTTTGTCATAGATCTTTGTTGAGCTTCTTTTTCAAAGTTATTCATATACTTCTCCAACTCATAAGAAGCCAAAATATGCGCTGTGGATTATGCCGGTGGCTTTAGGCCTCCGCCACCAATTGGAGCTGGTGGTGGTGCTCCTGGCATTTGCCCCATTGGTGAAGGCCCACCCAATCCACCGCCAAGCCCTCCACCCGGTGCTGCACCAGCTTGCGGCACGACGTACGGACTCTCTCCCGGCACTGGCTCGTCTGAAGCTTCATCAATCTCATCACCTGGTCCAAGAGCCTTCAATTCATGTAGATCGTACTTCGCCAATGCCTGCAACTCTCTTGTACGAATAGCGTCTTGGATATCTTCGTAACGAATTTTCCTCTGTTCTTCTTCGTATTCGAGACCAAGACTTCTGTAGAGAGTTTGTAGAGAAGCTCGTTTTGCAACACCCTCACCTTGTGTAAGATTAACCATTTGATTTATGTAACTATCCATATCAAACAATGACATATGGTTCCAATCAATTTCAGGAACAATTAATGTCTTCTCTCCATCAACATACTCATAAAAATCATTGATTTGAGCGATTGGGGCGAAGATCTTTCTCTTCAACCATCCTGTCATCATTTGACGGAACTGCATATATCTCTGTCGCAAAACGTCCAATGCAACAGAACCAGTGGCGTATGTTGTATCGCTTCCGTCCATAATAACGGAAGGAACCATCAAACCAATATAAATCTCTTTGATGAGTTGAGTAACGTCGGCCGAAGTATCATAGATGCCTTGACCATAACCAACACGCTCTACATTAACAGCATCATGGGTGAAGATTTTGAAATCCTTATCATACTGAGCGGAATTTCCTTGTATGGTTATCTTTCCATTTCGTCTAGTAACAAACAGGCCTGTTGATACTGTAAAGCACCAAATTTTTCCACTGTACTTTTCAATATCAAAAGTGTTATGCCATTGTTTTGTTTGACTATTCCTGCTCTTTTTATACACTAACGGATAATCGCCGTTCCCAGAATTAGACCACTGAACATAATACATCAAACGACGATTATCACGATCATCATATTTTTCCCCTAATAACGACGAATACCCACACTTCAATACCATTTCCTGAACATTATTGGCCAATTCTTTAGAGGAAGTCCAATA
The DNA here is from genome assembly GCA_023228245.1 of Candidatus Pacearchaeota archaeon. The sequence goes on along the minus strand of JALOBN010000001.1, from coordinate 289,437 downwards.
AGTTTTTCTCCATCCATTAGTATTTGAATTACACGATCCATCACCAACCAACATAGCTTCGAGTAATATATTTAATTTCTCTGGCGGTAAGTTTCGAATCCATTCAGGAATTTTCTTCTCCCAAGAATATGTGCTGCCATTTACCCCAATCTGACTAACAAAATGATCATAGATTGCCTTCCCTGACAATACACCATTCCAAATACCATTACTGCGAGTATGAGACCCAAATCCAATATCTAACTGATTTGAAATCTTAGATATGCTCGCATGCATTTTTTCTATATATTTTTTCTGACAAATACTAACGGTATTTTGAGAATCTTCATTAGTATAACAACACCCCTCGCTAAGCACATATCCCATAAATTCAAGATATGTATCTATATCAATATCGTGCCCATTTATCTCAACTGAATCAACAGATGTACCTTCCCACCCTACAACTGAACGAAATTTGTTATAATCGTTCATATTCAAATCTTTAGCCTTCTTTTTATGATAAGCTTCCCAAGAAAATCTCTTGGGATTATATTGATATTCTTTTTCAGATACCCACATATCATGGTCCGGAGTCACCCGAATATCAATTTTATCGTTGTGAAAATGATACATCTCGCCGGTATAATTATTAACATATGATTTTTCTGGAACGTTAAACTCTAAATTTTCTGTATCTGGATTGAAACATCCTATTTTAATTCCATCTTTTGGCTTAGAGGTTATTCTTCCATTCTCATCAATATAATCTATTACGTCCTTAAAGTATTTGAAACCTTGATCGGTTAAAACTTCAGTTTCATCATCATAACACTCAAATACGTGTCTCCAGTTCTCAAGATCAACTGGGCTTGGGCGGAATTCTTGATTTCCAATCTTTACCAAAGTCAAAGGATTGACCATGTTATCCGCTTGTGCATACTTCGATTCACGAAGTTTATCCCACAACATAAGTGCCCGGAAACATGAAACAATCAGGCCGGTTCCTCGAATTTCGTACGGAGAAATTCTGCGAGCCATATGATGAACGTAGAAATTGTTAAGTGGGATATGCTCATTCTTTCGAACGTGCTCGATAATAGATGGATCAAGCTGCTTGCGCTGTTGCAGATCGGATGGTTGATTACCAAAAACTACTCGGCGAAGATTCTCATCTGGACGCAAGCTAATGATTGGCTCAGCTGCAATAACACTACGCTGTACATTAACATAATCAGGGTTGAGAATCATCAAGCGACTCCAACTTCCCTTACTCTCATCAAGCTCGCCATAAATAAACGCCTCGCCAAGAATCCAATATTCCTGTGCAGCCAGTACGGCGATATTCATCAAATCGATTTCATCGGACATTTGTGAGAAAAACTTCTCTACCTTTGGATTCTTGGATTTGATATTCAGCTTAGCAATTGGATAGGTTGAATGGAGCGTGATTGCATTATGAACAATTGGGTTTAGTGCAAAAAAGCTGCGGCTCCAAGCATTAATGGTTGGACGGTCTCTTGGTAGATTTAGGTTGGAATTCAGCCACAATGGAGAATAAACTTCTGGAGCTTGACGCACCGAATCGTTCGATCCTCGCCAGCCACCACCAGAGGAAGCAACGTTACCAACGCCGCTAGCCATCTTGTACATACTTTTGCCATTGTGAGTGACTACACCAAGGTTGGTTTGTACTTGGCGAATCTCATCTCGATTATTTCGAGAGCCAGAGAAACCAGAACCTTGTTCTCGGAATTCTCCAGCTTCCAACTGCATTTCCATTATGTCTCGGCGCTCATCACTTACGCTCCGAGCCATCCGATTAGAAATTTCCGGGATACTGGAAAGGGCCATATTTTTGGCCATTAAATTTTCAGTACGTGAAGCTATCTTACGATTCCGTTCAATAAGCTCCGCTGCTCGTGTTTTGCCACCATTAATTTCAACCATTGCTATCCTCTATATCACTTCAACGGCCAACACTTATCCACGGCCTCCAAACATCCTAGGAATATACCCCACAACCGCCTGAATTGGACGAGCATCTGTAGCTAGCTCATATTTCATATGTTGAGGATTAGCAATCGTGAAACCTTGAGTTACATCAAATTTCCATGCCAGATAAGCATTTAGTAACGCCATCAAGCCATCGTTTGCTCCAGACCCCTTTACATATTTTTTCAAAGGCTCTCCAGATTTGTCCCGAGTAACCTTAATTTCCATGCTCGCACAATGCTCAATCAACCATTCAATGCGATCCAAACTTCCACCAGGAAACTTGATTCTTCCTTCTTTTAGCAGGCCGAGTAATTCGGAAATGTAATAATCCTTCTCAAATACAATTGTCTTTGGCCATTCATCATTGGAATATTTGATATGTCCATTTACTTTATGGCAAGAACGAGATGCTAAAAACTTCTCATCATAAACTCTTTGCAGCTTGTGCGTTAAATCATAAGCATCACCAATATCACCCACCGATAATGTCATGCTGTATCGTCGGAACATTTCCTCTACAGTACTTGCTTTGTGTTCCGGATCAGGTCTTGATAACCTTGTCGCAAACTCAACGTTGAATATACTTCCAGTAACTGTAAGGATAACTGCACAGCTATAAGATCCTTTGCGACCTCGCCCAGCCATCTGCTCCAAAGCTCCTCGTTGGCCCCAGTCGAATCCGGCATACGTACGTTTACCAGACTCTGGATAAATGAATTTGACCATCTTGCGGCCTCTATCAACACATCGCTCTCGAATCTCTTGAGAGGTAATCGTGCCGCCTTCACCATCGTAGAACTCACCGAGAACTTCGTTCATGTAAACACGCTCAGTATTGATTGGGCTACGTTCTGGTTTTGCCTTATCTATCGTCTCTTTGGTAAAATGAGGAATGTATAACTGATTGATGTGATATCCAATAAAATCACACTCAGCAGGCTCATTCAAAGGAATCCACTTCCCACGTTCTTGCGCTTCAAGCTTGTCTTGCTCATGAAAACATTCTGTGCAGCGCACCGTCAACCCATATATCCAGACTTTCTCCCAATCTATACTTGGGTGATATAGTGGGAAGTATTTTCCGCATTTTTCACAACGCAAATGAAAGTAGTTCTGCGATGACTTCTGCCACATACTCCAGTATGAACCGCCTTTAGTTTTTGGTGTTCCATAATAAACCTGAACACCTTCACCCGGCATTCCGTATCTGGATTGTGCAAGAATTTTAGTAGCTGCACCAATGGCAACATCAGGCATATCTTGACATTCATCAAAAAAAGCAGCATCTACTGTATTATGAGTTGCTATATAAGATCTGGTAGTCAAATATAAATGAGATGGAGAATCAACAGTAATACATCTCATTGGTTTTGAATTAATTGGCAATATAGAAGTGATAAATCTCTTATTGAACTTTGTTAATTTTTTCTTTAGATTTTTCAGCTTTCTATAAAGTCTAAACACAGGTAAGGTCGTATAAAACTGAATTCTAAACTTATCCTTATATTTTACACTATACCTATAACTTTCAGATTTTAGCAAAGACGTTTTAATACCAAGACTATGTAATAGTTCTGTTACCTGCATAACCAATTCTGATCGATCTACAATTTGTGCAAATTCGCACCTACCATCGGCACCACAACAACCATCAGAATCCATTAAACCTTGCAAAAGAGCTAATCTTTGTTCAATTGAGCTTTGTGTATAAATTGTTGGTATTACTTTTTTACAGAACCCAACATCACCACAATCCCTTCTATGTTTACCTGGATTATCAATCAATCCCAATTTTTTCAAAGAAGTTGTTAGACCAAGCACTCTGTATGAATTCGATTTTGATGGGACTGCAGTAAAATTACCTATATGGTCAATGCTTGATGGTACAACACGATGCTTAAAACCAGACAAAACCTCAGGATCAGCAGTTTCTATATTCCCATATCTTGAGCCATCACCCAGCCATAAACCAAACAAATATGGGTCAATTGGTAAATCTTTATATTGGTATTGCACAGGTTTGCACGTTGATATTGAATGATTATTTTCTCCTCGTGCCTTGAGAGTTTTTAGAATCTCTTTTGTATTTTTGATTGTATGCGTATCTTGTCCACGCCTAGCGTTGATTCTATCTCTTCTTGTATACGTGCTCCACAAATGTTCAGCACACGCATCTATTGTTGTTCCATCATCAAAAATTATTCTATATGATTCTGGAGATTCATTTATTGGGTGCAGTTTTGTCACATTACATACGTTACCATTCTCATCGAATAACCGATCTCCTTCTTTAAGATCCTTTAATTTAATGAATCCACGATCAGGTGTTGGTAGTTCTGTTTCTAAACAAAGTTGACGTCCGCGAATTCTATCTCCATCAATACCAGTAGATTCAATCCATACTTGATTACCAAAAGTGAACTTCTTAAAGTGCATATTGTTGTTGGTCGGGCTTGATAGATCCAAGCGCGCCTCCATATATGACTTAAGAATCCCATTGCCCTTCATCATCCCGGGAACCGGAACAGCATGGCCAATGATTGGATCCAGTTTGTCCTTTGTATAAGCGGCTGCTAACGCCAACGTCGGGAATAGATGCATCATCCGCATTGGAGGACGCTCACTAGTACCAAACAACCCACATGCACTAAAGTAACACTCTAGTGCTGCAGCCATAGTGGTGGCACCAACCTGTCGCCCTTTGACAAGAACGATTGGTTTGGAGTCGGCATCAATTGCCTTGAGGGCTATGTATCGATAGATGTCAGCGAATGGTTTGTAGCCGGTACCATCTAGCTGTAAAGGTTTGCCGTCAACTGTCAAATACTTTGAACAAAAGTACACCGGATCAACACGCATTATGCTGTCACGGAATTGATTAAATAACTCGTTAAATCCTACTTCTCCAGATTTCATTTACACCTATCTATATTTGATATATATCAAAATACAGTTACAGCGAACCCTTATCTGGAACTAATAGAGTAAATGGATCTTTGTTTGAATCTTTCTCACCGGAATAATCGATGTGAGTTCCCACTCCACTTCCAATTTGAGAAGTGGTATCATTCCTAGATACACCCTTGGAAATCAGCTTTGCATTAATCCAATTGAGCAGTGGTCTATCCGAGAAAATCTGATGATCAACCCCATCTCGACTGAATGTCTCAATCAAAGAATGGAGAATGGCTGGCAGCTGAATACCAATGTTTGTATCGATAATATTCGTGAGAAAGTGCTCAATTGACGGGTTTTTGACGAGCAACTCAGGCTTCTCTTCCTCGGCCTCAGAAATCAATTTTTTTTTTCCAGGATTGGCTTTGAGTTCCTCTTCAGTCATGTCCCTGGCATCTGCTGGTTCTTCATCGTCTGAAGATAGTCCAAACTGAGACCAAAATTTCTCACTTTCCTCATCGTCATCTTCTGGGTCACTATCTTTGGCCTCGCCGTAATCTAGATTCCTTCGGAAGACATCAAAGGCATCATCTTCCTCTTCCTCTTCCTCTTCCTCTTCCTCTTCCTCTTCCTCTTCCTCTTCCTCTTCCTCGTCTTCATCCTCGTCTTCATCCTCATCGTCTTCTTCAGACTTATCTTCCTCGGCCGTGGCTACGATTTGACCCGCTAGAATGCTCAGGTCATCATCGCCAGCGCGCTTCAGGTACTCGGCAAGGCCAGTTCGACGCTGATAATCCTGGACAGCCTCTTCTACGGAACTGTACTTAGGCTTCTTACCACTGACAATCGCGCTCATCATCTCATAGATGGATGGTTGATGATTCCTATCACGAGCCACTTCAACGGCCGTCTTAGAGGAAGCTGAAGCAATCTTCTCGGAATCAATTCTGATCTTGGTGGCAAGTAGATCTATCCATTCGGGGCATTGATCCGGCTCTTTGCTTATCTCGTCAGTTCTGTAAAAGCTACCTTTGTAATTTCGCATATTATTCTCTTATTGCATCTGTATATTCGTTTATGATTTTGGGAAAGTTTGAGGGAAATCACCAAAGCACCCAACGAACCGCTCACCCATGATAATTACTACTCCAGTCAAAATTATCATTTTTCCATGTTTCTACAGGTGTACCAACGGCATAACCGCGATCTTGCATCATTGAATAGCCCATATCACTTAACAACTGAGAAAGCTCAGCCTGCTCGCGCTTATCAAGGTTATATTCCTCAACCTGACGCTTAAACATGTCTTCAATATCATGTCCGGCAGATACCATTCCGTTGATGCAAACGCGCGCAATTCTAGAAATCAACAATGGAACAGTAATAGTAATACCGGTAATACGTGTGGCCTTCTGAGCCTCTTTCACGATACCTTCCTCTTCAGCCCAGCTCTTGCTCTTCTTTTTCTTGTGACGCTTATATTTATCAACCTTGACACTTTCAAGACGATCTAACAAACGCTCCAAACCATTCTCAATCTGTTCACGAGCACGCTCAGCTTGCGCCGCGTCAATCTCGTCTTTGAAATCAGTTCTCATAGCTTTGGAAATCTCTCGATCCAAAGTCTCAAAATACGAAATAGCCTTCTCTAACCCAGTTGTATCGTAACCGGAGTGTGAGGGAACCTTCGAAAACATTTTGCTAAGCCAAGGAAGAAAGCTAGAGTGTTCCCATTTCCATTCATCGGACTCTTCTGGGTCTGCTGAGACTTCTACTTCATCATCACGATCTGGTTCAACAATGATTTCTTGCGCATCTGGAGCCCCAGGAATCTTGTCGAGTGTGAACGTGACTGCATGAGGTTCATCCGAAACCTCGATATTGTCACCAATCTCGACAGGGTGGAATTGTCCGCCTCCCATCAAGGGTACAATAAATTCTCCTAAATCTTGTGCTCGTTTATCTACCATTACAACCTCAATGTTGCTAACAAACCTATTCCGAATTATTCGTATATTTAGCTATACTGGCGATTTCTTCCGCCGCCATACGTAACAGATCCCTTCTTTCGCTACTTCCTTGCGTGCTGTACACTCCAAAATAAATGTTTCGGCTTTGATTATAATCAGATAAATAACCGGCGGGGTACGTAGTTAGACCAGTAATAATTCCATTAAACATCTTGGAATAATATGGTGCCGGCATCAATGGTTGTGCTGGTCCCTGCCCTGGTGCTGAGTCATCGTGATTACACTCTGCTGCATTATTATGTTCCAGAATATGCCCCGCATACTTACAAGGAGAAGGTTTGTCGGTACTGCGTAACAAGTTCCAAGCCAAAAGTTTGGTGTTCGCAGCTGACAGCATCTCCTTCTCATCTTCGGATACGTCTTTGCCCATCACATCAAATGGAGCCATCTGATCCACATGTTCTCCGGCATTTTGACAACCAAAAGGAATCGGAAGACCAAACGGACATGGGCTCTCGTCGTTCTTTCGAATCTCTGCTAATTTCAAGTGACGTTTCATAGTGCTCTCGCTCCGGCTTGTTCCGCCAATATTCTAGGAACACCAAGTACATTCCAAAGACCCATAGTCGTCATCAATCGCATCGTCTTTTGAGCATCAGCCCTAGTGGCATCTGCCAACTTTCTCTTAGAAAACCCTACAGATACTTCTTGCTTAATCTGATCGTGATGAGCTATAACCCAAGTTATAATATCTTTCTCCACCGTGAACCCAAGTTTGGCCGCAAGATATATGACGCGCACCACTCTCTTAGGATCATCTCTTAGAGTAATACGCGGAGGAAGCGGGGTGCGAAGGATCTTCTTCTTTATATCATCCAATGACAAACCAGTTGGATCTATAATCTTACGCAACGCCAATGGAATGATGAGTGTATTGCAAGTAAAATCACGGCTAAACAATTCTAATAACATAGGTGTTGGATCTTTGACCCCAGCCTTATTTAAGAAGTATGCGGCATCTGGCGAATTGTAGTTGGAAGAAAAGTCGTATTTGATCTTATCGATGTACAGTTGATAATGTCCATCTGGAAAGCGTATCGGATTAACTTTGAATTGTTGAGCGGTTAATTCTGCCAATTGGTGAATAGACTCATCTCCAGACGTAAGGTCGATATCCTCAACTTTATTAATTCGGTTGAGGATTTTATCACGTGGAAGTCCGCCGACAATATACGGCTCTGACAAGCCATTGTCTTTAGCTAGGCGTTTCACCTCCAGTAATACGTCCTTAATTCCGGCCATTATTCTCCTTATCTAACATCAATTTTTGGGGCTCGTTCAATTTTGGAGACTGGCTGCTGTAGATCTACAGAAGCTCCTGGAGGGGCTGCAGCTGGCCCTACATCTGGACCTGCAGCTCCGCCCTGCAGCTTCGCAATATCCTGCTGTTTTCTAAGTTCTTTACGCTGCTCATCTTCATCTTTCTTCTTTTGTAGATCGTTTCGAATACCCGTGGTTTCCGGATTCATCTCAACTGTCGGCGGAGAGATCCATTCAGAAGCGCCTGGAACATTCATTGATCCCTTGAGCCGTGTAAGTACTCCTTCTAGACGGCTTCCTATGTATTGGTTGGATTCCAGAGCCTTACTCATAGCCTCTCCCAAAGCAGGGAAGAAGGATGATAGGCCAATACGATCCATCATAATGTCAAGGATAGATAGTTGGCGAGCAATCTCTCTCTTGTTATAGATGGACACAAGCATATCCAAACGCTTCACTACATCTTCAATAGTCACTCCTTTGAGAGCTGCATCGATAACGTCCTCGGTATTATCTTCTGGAGTCTCGGCTTTCGGAGCTTCGACATCAGTTGGTGGTGCTTCGACTTCAATCGGAGCTTCATCTACCAGAGGTGGGGGAGGAGGCGGTTCTTGCGCAAACTTGAATCGCGGATGCCAATATCCAGTTCCAATCTTAATCGTCTCCTCTATCTCAATAGCTGCTGCTACAGGTGGAGGTGGAGCTGCAGGTATAGGGGGAATAGCTGCCACTGGAGGAGCTTTCTTTGCGTCCTTACGCTCTTCTGGCGTATCGTCCTTGTCTGAAATGCCACGCTTCAGATTGTCGAAGAATTCCTTGAGACATTCGTATGTGTCATCTAGATTACCTTCAGCTGGCGTAGGTTCAGCACCTGGGAGTTGATCATCTCCTCCTGGAAGTGGTGGCATTCCCAATCCGCCCATCGGATCCATTTGAGCAAGCTTATAGAAGAACCCAGCAGCATTATTACGACCTTTAGCTTCTAGATAGTTTGCGGCACGATAGATATGGTCCACGAACAGCGATGACTTGGAGGTCAGCTTGTTGGCGGTTTGGATTCTACGTTTCAAATCTTGCAGAAGCTTCAGCATTAGCTCTTGGTCATCACCGGCAAAGAACTGGCCATCCAAGGAGGCAAGCATCTTCTCGGCTGAGTTGAGGCGGCTGATAAGCTTCTTGCGCTGGCCTTCGATCTTATCTCTAGCTGGGTTCACGTCTGGTTGTGGCAAACCTGGAATCTCTGCCCGCATACCGCCGATAGGATTGGGTACCTTGTGGTTTCGAGCGCGCAAAGAATTCACCCCAATTGGCATATTGGCGAGAAACAGACCATCGCTATTATCTTGAGCCAACTTGGGATATTTCTCTGGAGTTCTCTCCTTATAGAATTTCAACCATTGTTCATAGTCCATTTTTTCCTTTGCTTCCCAGTTGCCAATTACAGATTGTTTTGCCTGACGAGATTCTTGGCCTTTATTCATTAATCCATATATCTCACGAGTAGCAGCCACCCAACGACCGATGTCATATTGAGGGAGTTCAGCTATCGACCCAGGTTGTGGGTAGGCAACCTTAGGTATGAGGTTCCCTGGCACCATCTTTTTTAATGCGAGATCAGTGGCTTCTATCAGCTCTAAAAGTGTACCGATGGGTGCTTTTTCTCTATTCCGGAAAACTTCGGCTGCAATTGCCCTAGCTGCATTATCACTGAGTTTGAGTTTGAATATAGAATGAACAATTTCTGGGACATGATTTCTTACCAAGAAGAATCTATTTTGGTCACCATCATTGTCTATACCGAGTTGTGACATGACTCTAAAATCCGACATAACTCCATCCTTGATATCATCTGGAAGGAATTCGCAGTTTGCCGAATCAACCTGATGCTGAAAGTGTTCATTAAAAGTCATCGGACTCCTCATCTGGATCAAAATCTAGATCTGACTCTTGCGTCTCTTCGTCTTTGTGTTCCTCTAGAAACTTTTGGTCGAATTCTTCTGCCCGATTGCTTAGATTATCCATAGCCTTTCGTTCCTTCTCAATCTCTTTGACAGTTATCGGTTGTGTAGGTAAATCTTTAACCGACATCTTGGACAGCTCCTCTTTCAAGAGATCCATGAATAACGAACCGTACTCAGGCCCCAAGCGCTCCAGCATCCTTCGAATAGCGTTTTGGAATGCGACCGATTGCTGTTCGACCATCTGAACTGTGTAGGTGTGTTCAATACGAACATCTGGGCGGTCATTGCGGATCTTGTCGCACTTTTCGATGGCCATCATCAAGAGTTCCATATACTTCGTGAATACATAGTCATTAGCCCGAGTATTCTCCGGATCGTTCTGGATCATATCGAATATTTGCTCGGACCTAGTTTCCAGAATTGTCAGAACGTTATCAAGCTTATCTAGGTAGTTAATCTCCTTTTTTACGCCCTCAACTACGCGATCTCTCCAAGCTCTAGTATCCATCAACGAGTCAGCTATTCGCTTATCAATCTTACTATCAGCATCACGCTGAATGAGCTTTTTGACGGTACCATGGCTATCGGCATAGGTCTCTAAGAACTCCTGCAGTGTGGTTGCAGGAATCCTTAGATGGCCTTCGTCAGGTTTTGGGTATTTGTCTTTTAGGTAGGCAGATACAGATTTAGGATGTTCTCCGCTAACCAGCTTCGAAATTATTTGTGTCTTCTCTGGATGATCAAGAATCTTTTTAAAATCAAATACCATTTCATACCTTTTCTCTTACTTCTTACTTAGGAACGATTCCAATCCTTTGATTCGACTCTCCAAACCAACTCCCGGTTGACGCGGAGTCGGTTTGGAACTTGGTGGAGCGATTTTTGATTTCACAGATGGTTGTGTTGGTGATTTCTTCTTCATAGATTCAAGTGATTCACCCTCATCCTTCAATCCAGGATCTCTAAGGCCCATAGACTTTTTAGGGAATACGATTGATGCAAAAGTTACAGGTTCAACTCGTCTCTTACTCTTACTTCCACGCTCTCTGTCCTTTCCCAATCCTCCTACAGCAATTTGATAAGGAGGGTAGAATCCCTTCTCAGCCATCCATTCATTTTGCTGTCGTTGACTTTCCTCTGTGTCTTCTTTATCAGATTGTAAGTTCTTAAAAACATATTCTACAGCATCCCATGGAATTTGAGCGCCTGGGAAATCTTCCGTTATCTGTTCCTTCATATCTTCAAAAGACATCCCACTAAAAGCCATTCCCATAATATTTTTTTGAATAGCGGCACCACTATTCTTTACAAAATCACGAATTCTTTTTGCTACATCTTCGTCAATACCTTTAGATGCGGCAATTTCATAATATTTTTTATTTGGAGTATTTGAGAATGCAAGTGGCAACAGTCGTCGCTTTATATCTATTGGAATGTCGGCAATATCGTTTGGATCAGCTCCTACAATCTGTTTCCATTCGTTTGGTTTATCGCGCCATACAGTGCTGAAATTTTTCTTAGCTTCAGTAAGAGCTGTTTTATATTCTTCTGGATGAGAAAATAGTGTTTTGTACTCTTCTTTTTTGCCAGGAATCTTAAAGCTTGGAAGTATATTCCCAGTGGTTTCTTTATCTATATTCCTAAACATTTGCCTTGGCGTCGTATATCTAAATACTGGTTCGTCTGGTGAATTATATCCAGCAGTAATCATATCAATATCTTGAAGTTTCCTTTCAGACTCCCCCCAGCCACGATCAGTTTCCTTGAACTTCTGCCAATATCCTACAGGATCTTCCCAGAACTGAATAAGTTTAACTCCATTTGGGCCAATTGGAGCCTTTCTTACAAACGGCACTGCCCCCTTTTCGATTCCAATAATCTGCTGTAATTCCTTCTTGACTTGAGGAAATGTAATATCATCTCCCTCTTCATTTTGAAACATCGGTTCAAAGCCAGCTTCGCCCAGTACTTCATTGGTCGTTCTTCGTAGAATTCTGCTAAGCATCTTCTTACGATAATCGTCTAACTCTTGATCTTTTATTGTGCCCAATATCAAATAACGTTGACGACTCAAATCAGCAACAGGTGGAACAATAAATGTGTCCTTATTTTCCTCGCGCAGCTTCGATTTTAACTTTGAAAGATTTGATGAAACAGCTACAGATGCCTCGCCTCGGCCAAGCATGTCATTGACTTGGCTTCTAATATCATCAGGTAAGTTTGTTATAGTGTCTGGAGTGCTTTCTGTCTTTATAATGTAATTTCGAAATTCTGCCTCTAATTGTTCCTTTTCAGCCTTAATTCTTGAAAGAATATCATGTTCCATCTCATTAGCTTGAACTTCATTTATAACTACATTATTTTTATCTTGATAATCTCCCCATTTGAATTTTGTGTTTTGTGCAGGTTTGTCTTTCGATAGATCTTTCTTATCCTCTTCTACAGTCTTACCAAGTTCTAAATGTTTTGGTTCCATTGTAGATGCATGTTGCTTGCGCTTCCTTTCAGCAAATTGCTCCGAGGTTTCATCTGTGCCTTGCGTCAATTCATGTTCCTTCACTTTGGTAAGAAATGGAACTGGTGCAACCTTTCTATTTTCGGCAAGCGCCTCTTCAAGAAGTTCTTCATTAGTTGGACCTTCTCCAACCAAATTCCTTTCAAGAATTCCTACAACCACAGCATCAAATATCTGTTTAGCTTTACTAGCGTCTGGATCAAGCTCCTCGTATTTTTTCTTTGCACGAGCTTGTTCAGCTAGGTAAATATCAGCTAGGACTTTGTGCGGCTTTTCTTCGGCAAAAAAGTCCTGAGCTTCAGAAGATGCAGCTTGGTATTCCTCACTATTTTCATCGAAATCTTCTACTTTCTTCACCGCCGGAATCCCAACAACAGGTGGTTGTTTTAGAACAGGCTTAGCTGATTCCTCTATTGGAGGCGTGAGTATTGGGGCTTTTGTCGTAGTTATTGGAACTTGTTTTGATAACTCAGCCAGAGCCCACTCACTAACTAAGTTAGCAAACTCAGAGAATGTTCTGTGATCAAATTGCTTCTTAAACTTGTTTGCTTCATAGTGAGCAATCGCCAAAATCAATTCTTTACCAACAAGACTGCGCCTAAGTGTAAGGTATTCTTTAGGGTCTTGTATTTTAGATTTGATATCTTGAACTACCTGTAGAGCAATCGAAGCAAGATCAGGCCCAGCTTCCTCTTCTTCATCTACAAAAGGATCTAGAACCTGAGTGGTGGCAGCTGATTCTGGTACGTCACCCAATTCTTCGGCTGAGAATTCCTGAACTCCGGCAGTCTTCAAAACCCTACCAAGACGATTTAGACTTCTCACATCAGCTGGCCCATACTGCTCGGCAATTTTCCTCAAATCGGCCTTTTTTACGCCCAATCCAGCCATTACACTGATGTGCTTCTCTACCAAATCATTCCATCCCAAATCCTGCAGATGAGGGAATAGAGATTCGGCCACCTTGATTTCATCAGATGGTTTACTGAATTGATTGCTGAATCCAGACACCATCACAGACTTGATTTGATAATCCCCTAGACCTTCAGCTTGAGCCTTTGCAATCGTAGCTTTCAAAAGGTGCGGGGCAAGTTCTTGAACAGCATTGATAACCAAGCCCATCAAACTTTGACGCGCAATTATTCCAGCTAACATTGTATCGGAATGAGCCTCTGGAACATCCACATTACCAGCTCTTGCCGGAGGCGGAACCGTGGCTGGTTCTGTAGAGATTTTTGGATTTAAAAACTCATTATATAAAAGGGTTTGATGCTCTTGACTCAACCCAAGATCTTTTGAGGTTTTAATATAATCCTCAATCATCCGAAGCCATATGTCGGCATTCTTGGGATCTGATTCAGCGACTTCAGATAAAGGAGCTAGAACACTCTTTAAATTGTAATATTCACGTTCACTTTCCTTAGAGGAGAGAGTCCGGTCTATATTACTCTTTAGTGGCTCTCTTTTTTTTTTAGCGACCTCTTCTTCCGCTATGACCTTGAGCCCTTGTTCGGAAATATCCGACGCTAGAATATCTGCTACTTGAGTTGTGCTTAACCCAGAAACCATCGCATTATCAATGGCCATATCAAGCATTCTAGGAGCATAATCTCGAATAGCCTTTAAAGCTCCAGCAATCTTAACTACCTGTTCCTCACTAGCATAGCGTCCCATCAAAGACTCTCGTGTCTCGAACAAAGAACTTCCTTGATTGCGACTGTCTCCAAGTTCACGAGTCTGAGCTTCAACAGATCCACCGGGAACTTCATTGCCTTTCTGCGTTTTGTAACCAGCTTTGTAGTCGTAAATGATACCGGTAACGATGTCTTGGTAGACATGATCTGTGATGCGCGTCATTTGTCCACCTGGGCGATCCGGTGGGTAACGCGTCTGAAGTGGAGCCTCCATCGGAATATAACGCTTCACTTGCTGCTCAACTGCCTTGGCTTGAGCATTGGCATTTTCCATTTCAGAAAGCACTTTACGTGGCTCGTCATAAGCCTCTTCACCGCGTGTCTTGCGACGTTCAGCACGGAGTCGATTGATTTCGTCTTCAGTTGCCTTGCGAGAAATGGCCAAAGCATTTTTCGGAGCGGCAATTGAAAGGAGTAGTTCATCAAGCACTGAGGCTTGCTTCTTGAGTAACGGATCACCGCTCTCATCAAATGCAGATGCCAGTGCCGCAATCTCATCCAATTGTTGTGGGGTAATTTCAAATGAAGCATTACTGTCCATGTCATCAGCAACACCCTCTAAAAGGGTGGATGCTGCAGCAACTGCCGTAGCTACCTTCTGGAAAACCTCCGGGCTCTTGGTTGATGCGCTGACCAACAGATCATCACTACTCTTCTCTAGCTTGCGAGCTAGAACTCTTAAGTCCATTGAAATTGCCATTATTATGCTCCTTCTGGGAAAAATATCTTGTTCGTCATAAATTGTGGCGTGTCACGTACCGGCTGCTTGGCAACGGAGTGCTGTGCAGCCATCTCTTCAGCAGGAGACTGGCCAGGCGCATAGATATTCGACATCATGTGTGCAATAGCCACCTTCTGTGCATGTTGGTCTATTTCACCAAGAGTATTGATTGCTTCTTCAGCACGAGCGAAGTTTCCTTCACTAACCGCCTTTTGTACAACATCCAACAGCTCAGTTGGTTTCATGTCGTAGCAAGGAGACGCTGCTGCAAGTGCGCGCTTGTTTCCCCCAGTACCAGACCTGACAATTTCAGAAATCGCTTCCTTAGTAAATGCTGTAACAATGCCATCGGCAAACACAACCTGAGGAGGTGTCACTCGGCCTTCTGAAACATCCACTAGAACCTTAAATCCAGTACCAGTCCCAACTGCCACGGCGTAGAAGATCTTTTCACGTTCGACATCCGCAACTTTCACCTGAACACTTCTGTATCCAAGCTCCGCAAACTTACGAGCTACTAATGCTCGGCCGGCTTCCACAATCTGATTTCCATGAATGAATCGGGCAATACCATCCGGCTTACCAAGAGTCTCTGCGAATTTAGCTTCTGGAGTTTCTGGCATCTGAGGAATGGCAACATCAGCCTGTGGATCCACTAGCTCAGCGTAGTAAATTGCATTCTCAAGCGATGGGGTAGAGCCCTCTTCGGAAGCAACCTTGATAGCTGCCATCTCAACTTCATTGGCAAGGTTAGATTCGCCACGCTTGACCTGCTCCAGAACATCAAGAAGTTTGTTGCCATCAACGCGAAATCCCTTGCCAGCTACCTTCATGACATGAGTTTCATATGCTTCCTTATCGAACTCTTCAAAACCACTTGGTGTGAAGAACAATTGAGGAAGAGTAGCTTTACTCTCAATCAACTCAACTGGAATGAGCACGTTGGCAATTCCCACCGGAGTCTCATGTACAGCTTGGCAAATGATGATATCTCTACGACCCGCAAAGGTCTTAATCTCTTTCGGTGGACAGCCAATGCCAATCAACTGGGCGTAAGCAGCTCGCTGAGCGCGCTGGGCATCGGCAGTCGAATAAATCCTCTCGGTTGGAGTTGAGTCGAAAGCTCCGGTCAGGGCGTTGGCCAAGACAGGATCGGAGAACCTTTGGTAGTCACGGTCAAGTGACATCCCTTCATTGGACTCTCGGACAAACGTATGTGGCTTTGGCTCGGCGCGTTTTCCAAGTTCCTCAGTAAATACTTCAGATAGCTTGGAATGGCTGGCCCCGAATCGCTCCACGATGTTTGCAAGCTCGGCTCGATTGATGAACATCTTATCAGAAGCCATCTTGGTCAAAACCTGAGAGGCATTAATGAGAGGAACATCCGTTGGACGGGCTGCGGCTTCCCGACGAGCCTTAGCGGCCAGCACAGGAAGGGCAAATGTTTCATTGGCCTCAATTGCACTAGCGGCCTTTGTTATCAAAGATGTAATTTCTTGTAAATTCATAGTTCCTCTTTAATTCTCACGCTTTTCATGCCCGTATACTTTAGAAACACGCTTTTCCGTTGACTCACTCGCAGCTTTCGCTAATTCCACGAATCGTTCAGCATACAAAACTATTGTTTTGGCCTTGATCATTATTACTCAACTACCTTGCGCAGCTCTGGAAAACGCTGTGCGATTAATTCACGCCCACTAGAAGCTACCTTGCTGAGCAATTCCTTCTGTAAACCTTGATCCGATGCCAATTTGCGCGGCAACCAGCGGCGTACAATGTCGAACTCCTCTACCGGGATACCAAGTTCCTCTGAAGACAAAGAAACAAGGGCTTCACCCTTGTAGAATACATGCATTGCCTTCTTGTCCGGAATGGCGTCCCAATCTTTTTTGACGCTAGATTCTGACGTTTTCATTGCACCGTCCTCTCCATACAGGGCAACAATGACAGGGCCGTCGTCACTCTCTTCAATCTTCCAGAGTTGATCGGTATCAGCATTATCTCGGAAACGAACCAAGTCGTAAGCAACTCGCTCAATACGATCTTGGACATCTGCAAGACGATAGGCACGCTTCTGCGGAAGCAGCGTTTGGGTCAGACGATCAAAATCAACTGTGAACTTATTCATGATTCTCCAGAAAATGGTAGTATAGGCAACTGCGCTAAATACATACGAAAGTAGTGATAGAAGAAAACACGGTCAAATTCCGCGCCTACACTATCTCTGCTGCATTATTGGTTACTAAACCAATAATATCGTATCATTTAATGGAGACTTTCCTCAATATCCCTCTTGAAACAATTACTGCTTCAGGCAACAACATTTTACATTGGGAGGGTGTTGTTGGGGATATTTTAATCTCAATATCGGCACGGAAGGTCTCGAACACCTTCCACTATATTGTATATGTCGAACTATGTGGATACCCAGAGAAGTGGTGGCCTGGTAATAGATTCAAGATAGCCGAGGCTGCTGGGGAGAACATTAAGATCCTGGAGATAGAAATTAGGAGGCAGCTGCAAAGGCTTAAGGTGAATATTTAATTATATTGAGAATGAATATCAGCTATTTGTGTAATAATTTCCTGTATTTGAGGATCTTTATCTGCAAGTCTTCGAAGCTTCTTCTTTGCTCCCCCGTAAATCCGCCTTCCATTTTTATAATCACAGTTACCATTCACTGACTTCGTGATGGAACTTTGGTTGACATTGAGTTGCTTGGCTATCTCTATTTGAGTGTAACCCTTCGCTAAAAGCTCAATTACTTGGAACTGCCGCTCCGTCAAATTCTCTTTGGCAAGTCTCCAGAATTCTCCCCTCAACTTCTCTCGCAGAACAAGCAACTGCTCTCTATCTTCTGGATTATAGTTTTCCACCAACCCTTGGGCTTCGGAAAACTCTGCCATCATCTCATTAGAATATGGTTGTTCTGCGAATAAGTGCTGATATCCATTAGATCGATTTGTTTTACGCCCCATAATAAGCTCCATTTACCTACTTCCGAAACTATTTAATGTATCTATAACATGTCCAATCTGTTTAGTATCTTTGGAGCCCCGAAAAAATTCATCTATGTCTTTATACCCAGATGGTGGACTGATAGTTTTTATGTTGCAAATATTTTTGAATTTATTTTTGATTATAATTTTTCCTTTTTGTCCAGCAGAATCATTATCTAACATTACGATAATGTTATTTGTATATCTATGTACTTGAAACATTTGATATCGCGAAACATTAGCCCAACCCAAAGCAACTGAATTGAAAATTCCATTACTATGCAATGATATACAATCAAATTGCCCTTCAGTTAAAATTACACAATTTTTGGCAATGATCGAATCACGAGCCTTATCTAGCCCATACACAAACAAATCTTTACGACAACCATTGTTGTAGTTGTATTTAGATATCTCTCTTGCTTGGCGCTCTTCTTCTGATATTAGGCATCTACCAAGCATTGCCACAATTTCCCCGTGAACATTATAGAATGGCATTACTAAATTGTGATCTGAGAAATGTCCGTGCGGAGCGTTGCCTCCTTCTAAAAATTTTGGATAGTACAGCTTCAAAACTTCTAAATCAGCCTTACTCACCATGGAGATAAGATCACTTAGATGTTCATCATCTGGAAAGTATCCAAACTTCCACTGCATCTGATTATCTTTATCAAGGCGAGAATTTAAATACTGTCTCGCCTTCCATGCCTGATTAGATGTTAACAATAAATCCTGACATGCCCGCACTACATTACGAAAAATCTTTTGTTGTTCTTTATGTTTACTTATTCTCATCCCCCATCAGCTCTCCTTTGGGCCTTAAGATTCACCTTAATCATTTCAGCAAATGGTTTGGCGAGTACTGTAAGTTCTTTGCCACAGAATGAACAAATGAGAGTTTGTGATTTTCCTCCCAATGACTTGTCTTCCTTACTCAACTCAGGCGGGCCTTCCTTGTTGCAAGCAGCACACTTCACAGCCCATGGCAACTTTTTCTTCTCGTCACGCCGAATTTGATCGTGCGATACCATTTGGCGACGCATGAAGATAGATATACTGTTGATCGCCTTACCACATTCGGTACAGTAAGCGATCATGGTAGTTTTATCCACCACTGGCCTCATTTCTTTGCCACAACCCTTATTGTCACAAAAACATCTAAATTCCATATTAATCCTTGGATTTACCAACTTCATCTGGTTCTGGCGGAACGGGTTCTTTCTTTTCCAATGTTTCAATTAATTCTGAAACATCTTCTGGGTACGTGACATTCACCACAAAGATATGTGCTCCGTTGGGAGGTACCCCAAATCCCGAAACCCGTATTCTATCTCCGTTCCTTATCTTTGGCTTGAATTCCAAAACCTTTTCACCCTTGATGGTACGAAGACTCTTTTTCGTTCCTTTGAGGGCCTCTAACAAACTAAGTTCAACTACAGATATAACATCTTCTCCGCTGAGAGTTAAACCATCAGCATTTTCCTTCACATTGATGATTATTATCAAATCACCATACATATCCCGAATAAGATAGTTGCCCAAACCCTTCATCTGAATTCTTGAGCCATTCACAGTCCCTGGCTTAATTGTAACTGGAATAGTTTCAATATGCTTCTTCTTTGAAGTTCCTCGGCAAATATTACAAGGACCAGCTCCAGCCACCCCAGTCCCCATACAGCCATTACAAGGCAGCTCACGATCATTGGCAGCTTGTACCGCTCCCGAACCATACTTACGCTTGCCGGAGCCATTGCACTTGGAACACACCGCCTTGGCCTTGCCGTCTTTGCACACATCACATTTAATGATACGTTGGTATTTAAGTTCTCTTACTCCACCAAAGATAGCTGTCTCGAAAGGGATCTCTAGATTGACAGTTAATGACATTGACACATTATTTACATGGACATGCTTATTGAATACCTCATCCATCTGACGTCGAAGTTCCTCAGCCAAATGATCAGCTGAGCTATAGAACTGCGAAGAGACGTCATTGTACGCTGGAGGATTTGATCCATTCTTTTCCAGGAACTGAAACGCCGCATTGATCTCTTTGAATTTAGTTTCTGCGTTAGGGTCTTTATTCCTGTCTGGATGATATTCTATGGCCTTCTTCTTAAATGCCGTTTTCACATCAAGTTCTGATGCTCCAATCGGTACTCCTAGAAGATTGCATGCGTCATGAACGTTCATTTGCTTTTAGTATCCTTTTTAGCCCGGGCCTCGACTTCTTCTTCGGAGTTGTTTGCAATTTCGCCCAGGTAAGCGCAACGGCTATTGAATCGGCCACGTCATACGATTCCTCCATAATCTGCTGCAGCTTCGTTCTACGGTTGGTTTTGTACAGCCAAGGATATGGGAACCCTAAGTGCTGAGCAACCAATTCAGGTATATCTTCTTTCTTTGGTAATATCTTGGTTAACTTCAGTGTATGGCGAATCTTTAAAACATTTAGGGCCTCGGGCGTGATTCCAAGATCCAAAATGGCCAATCGTAGAGTCATATTTAAAATTGCAAGTGGAATGACCGTATTAGCGGATGATGCCCCTTTCATGAATTTGATATAGTCTTCGATAACAAATTCTTGGACTTTGTATTTACCAAAGAGTTTTAGAATATGTTCTCGGGCTTTATATAACATATCCAACATGCCGTTTGTTTTGTCCGGCTTATAATAATTATGATAGACAAGTATTGGGCAATATCCATCTTGATAATCAATAATTGCAATTCCTATTGTCGACGTACTAGCGTCTAGGCCCATTACTCTTCTCATGAAGAGTAATATATCAAAAGACAAAGGAGAATCTTTTGGATTCTCCTTCTCTTAAGTTAAGCTAGTTACATTCATCTTCTTCAATTGCATTGAAGAAGATATCGCCTAAGCTATTTTTAGGCGTTCGCTGCAGCGGAAGTTTCGGCAGAGGCTTCAGTATCTGCCGGGCGATTGAATGAATAATCATCCTCAGCCGGCTCTTCGAGCTTGCCTTTACCACCACTTTTCTCTTCACGGGCAACTACCTTTCCGTCCCATCCAAGGTCACGGAGACGCTTGGCAACGGTCTCTGGCTTCGGACAAATAAGCTGTCGGTTAAGACACTTCTCAATCATCTCATCGCCGCCGATACTTTCAATGAGCTTCAAATCAGCATCTGACATAGGCTCAGTATCTTCAGCAACAACACTGTAATAGCCAGTTGCGGTTTTACTCTTTGGGTCGAACTTGATGGAAAGATCGAAATCGCGAGGCGTCAGATGCTTTCCCTTCTTGTTCTTAGCTTCAAGAATATCTTCGATTTGCTGAGCAGTCAGTTGACTCAGGTCAAGCAACTTGAGTTCATTGTCAGCGCGATCAATTGCAACTACCATGTAGCGTTCTCGGCCTTCCATGCCGAGATACTTCTTCACGGGGCATTCCTCGCCATAGGTTGGCCAGGATGTGCGAATCTTGTCACCATAAGAGCGTGAACTCTTAGGACCCTTCCAGCGAACCTGATAGAACACACCCATCCCCGAGATGATACGCACGGAATTGAACCCAGGATTCAACTTCATGAACGGCAAACGTGGAAGGTCTTCTCTATCAAATTGACGAGATTGTTGCTTTGGGAGAGTTCCCCAAGCTCGGATTCCAATGGACGGCGTCGTAGTTGTAGCAGTAGCAGTAGCAGTAGCAGTAGCAGTAGTATTATCGGTCATTTGTTTCTCCTTGCGGCGTTTTGTTGTATGTAATGTGATCCATGCGAATTACTCTGTGCCACGGTATTTTGCGATTGATTTGCTTTATTTCCGTTTTGGCTATTATTGTTGCATGAGGATCTTTGGTTGCTTTTGCCGCTTGCGTTTTAGTAAGTTGAA
The DNA here is from genome assembly GCA_023228245.1 of Candidatus Pacearchaeota archaeon. The sequence continues at coordinate 267,527 of JALOBN010000001.1, read as the reverse complement.
TGCCCCTAAATTCCAGAAAGGCATTGCACTCTGTTACATCTTGCGATTTGTAGAGCGCAATTCCCTCGGGATCTGAGGGATCTTCTACTACTATTATATATATCGGCTTAGTAGCAGATCTGTTAACTATTGATGGTTGTTGAAATGCCATTATTGTATCCTATTAGAATAATTCAGTCAGAACTATTCGTCATCTTCTTCTATTCCATCGATATCCGGGATTTTATTCTTGATTTCGTTTGATAGATCGATTCCGGATGAGGATACACAAAGGTCCAGTTCTGCGATACAATCCTCTCCACCAAAAAGGTGGTTTTTCTTGACCCTAGCAACGGTGGTAATTCCGTACTTCACTTTCTGTTTGTTTTTAGTACGGATTAGCGTGGCCTTCCTCGACATTTCTAGAATAAGGGAGCTAAGATATTCCAGTTCAGCTCCGCCCTTCTGTTTGAATCCAACTGAACCGATGTTGGCATAAACCTGATTGATGCAAAGAACGGCAATCGTGTAATTACCATCCTCACTTCGATTCTTCTCAATCAATTGGTTGAATCTTCGAATTGCCCAAGAAACTTCCTTGGCAGTAACACCAGGTTGTTTACTGTAATCATCGTTCTCTTCATCTTCAGCAGAGTTGATTGATGCGCCAACAGAATCCCAGACAATAAATATCTTTGTCTCAGGATCCATTTCCATAGCTGCCTTGACATACGCAACTACTTGTTGAACACCTTCAAGAATGTTTCGACTCGGAGCAACGGCAATTTGAGATGGATCTCCACCAATTCGATCCCTATATCGTACTGAGTCGAATTTACCCTCTGCATCCCACAAAATCACCAATGCTCCTTGATTCTGGGCTGCCTTCATCGCCAACATAGCTGCGGTACTCTTTCCGCTATCTGGCTTGCCTGCGATTTGGAAGATGCGCCCATAAGCGAATCCCAAGAGTCCGGTTAGCGGTCTCCAGAACTTATCAATCTCTGGAGATGTGATGTAGTCAGAAGGATCGGTTGAAAGAACAATCATATCCCCAGTCTTCATTCTGGTGGTGAGTGGAGACTTCTTTTTATCGAAGCGCCCCTTTGCCTTTTCAACCAAAGCATTAATATCTAAATTTGGCCTCAATGCTGAGGTTGCAGTTAATTCACTATCAAGCTTGTCTAGTATTGATTTCTTCGCTGATGCCATTAGTCTCCTGAAAACGTGAATCTTTTATACAATACAAACTACACAGGTCTTTTAATAGATCTGAAAGTAAGATGTGCTTCTTTAAGTAGAGCATGTATATTTGATAAGTGCTTATAATCGCGCTCGGCTTCATTTTGCTCGATGGATATTCTTCTTACTTCATCGTCCCGTAATATGAGATGAGCTAATGCACTTTCTGTTGCCTTTTTCCCATCAATGGAAACGTTCCTCAGACTTGCGTATGCATTAGCTTTAGCAAAGTCTATATCACGCTTCAGCGCTCTTGATTTTAGGTCTGTAGAAGCCAAATCAGACAACAAAGCCGCCTGTGCAATCAAACACATGGCGGCCATAGCTGAGGCGTCATCCTCGTCGAACGTGCCCCTGGAGAGAGAATCAAGCTTACGCAAAACTCTGTGATACTTATCTTCAAAACCAGTTAAAAGGCTGGCTACCTCTTCATCATGTTCCGTTGCCATCTGCAGACTTGTAGACGGCATTCATGCTCTCGACTTCTGCTTTATACGCCTGCAAATCTTTTTTCAACAAATCAATCTCAGCGAATTGTTCAATGGCCTTTTGCTTAATCTCTTCTACAAGAGTATGAACTTGATCTTGTGATATTCTCAGCTGTTGATTGACCATTATACTTAGCAAAAAGGTAAATACCTCCATCGAAGAGTACTTCTTTTGCGGCGGCTTTACGAACAGAATAATGCCGTCATCATTGACTTCAAAGTGATCTTGAAACAAGTCTTTGCCTTTGAAATTTGGTCTATCGTATCCCCGGCAAATCTCTTCATAGACCAAGAATTCTTCATTGGTAAGAGCTACCTTCTTATTGTCTATGATTCTCACTACAGATGGAGTTCTTGCCATTATTCCTCCAACTTCAAACCGAGTCTAGCAGCTACCAACTCAGGAATCTTGGCACATAGGATCTCATCTTGAACAGATCCATCATCAGAAATGTATGCTTCATCCCCAAGCATTTTGCCTATCTGTACAACCAATCCGCGGTAGTAATCTGCATTACGAGACATCTGAGCTGCTGTATCATACCATGCATTGTTATAGGACTTAGACATTCTGAAGAATTCTTTAAATCCTTCAACAACTTCCATATCATTAGTAATGAGATTACCTTTCACAAAGATATCTCCATTATCTTTAATTTTGATAATCTCTCCGTCGCAACCATTTACGGCAACGGCAAATGTGCCAGCTGAAAGACTGTCTGTTAGTTTGAGCTCTTGAGGCCCGAGGGTCAGCTCACTATTTGCTTCATCGGTCACGTTGCCCTCTTGAATCCGCCAGTACCTTTCTCAAAATTATCCTGAGCCTTCTCACGCTTATACTGCTCCTTGATGGCTTCAAAAGAATCATGTGTCGTTTGTTTCTTGCTATGAGCTTCATACTCAGAAACCACATCCTCTAATTCGTCTGACTTAATTCCCTTTTCGGCCAACTTCTGAAGTTCGACCAATTCCAAATCTTCTTTTGAAATGTTGACAACCATATTGTTTTTCCTTTAGATTATATTGGCTTTCGCCAGTAATTGACTGAATTTAACCTCTTCTGAAAAGACCACCGCCCCCTCCGGTCACGGCGTCTTGTGCCTTGATACGCTTGAAATTATCTAGCTGAAGCTGCTTGCGGCCCTCATCTGTTTGAGATAGCGCAATTTCATATGCGATGGGTTTTTCGTCCTGGCTCATCACTCTAGCCAACTTACTAACAATATCCGAATCGGCATACTCTGAAGAAGATGTAGATGGAACTGATTGCATGAATGGATCAAACCCAGATGCCTTCAGTTCAAGATAACTCTTCTGATCTTCTGGACTAGCCATTGGCTCATCTCCGGAATCCTCTTCCTCTACAGTGTTGTCACCATAAGGATCGGACACCCCCTTGATCACGCTGGCAAACTCAGCAAGCTTGCCATTCTTGGAACCTTTGGCCTTCGCCGCCAACTCGTTGCTTCTAGTTACCAAATGTGCCGCATCATTGCGTTGAATGAACTCATTGTAACCAGGCGCAATCTTCAGAGTGCTCTCATCATATTCCCCACCACCAGCCCCACCCTTTCGGTGGAATTTCTCAACTGGTTTACCCTCTCCCATTTTTTGGAAGCGGTAATTAGACATGAGCCAGCCAGCAATCCCTTGAGGATCGTTTGGCATACGAGATAAAGCGTCCGATAATTCTTTTAGAAGCTCTTTGGAAGCTTCGTTCATAATTTCGCCGCCACACCCACCACATGTATTAGTCGCTATTGCGTGAACAAATTGCGGGGGTATATCAGCGCCACATGACATGCATCTCATATTTCTCTCCTATTATTCTCTATAACATTCATTTTTGAACTATACGGCCTTAAATTGTTCAATGCCCAACACTTGTGAAAATTTTGATGTGTAAAAGAGTCATATTCAAGGTCTGCTTGTCTAATTATATGATCAATATTCCAAGTCCAAGTAGACGGATCTTCATCATCCCATTCGGCTGGATTATAAACTCCCCAATTATCCCAATTCATCCATGGCTCGAACATACTCTCTAAATGAGCTTTAAGATCATCCATTGAATATGGAAGATGTTCTAGTATAGAGCCGTTTTTCTTGGATCCGGTTCTTAAAATAGCACAATAAACCGCATTTCTAACTGAGCGCCTTAAACGAAAAGCAGGATCGGTAGTCATCCTGCTCGCCTCATAACATTTCTTTTTCTCAGCTATTTTTAGCTTGTGTTTAGCTCTATATTCTTTGTGATAAGCTAAAATAGCATCTCGATTATCATTGTAATACTTAGAAACAAAACCCTTAACTTTTTCCTTGTTAGCCTCGCGGTATTGTTTTACTTTACATTTGATAGTATCTTTGTGTTCTTGATACCTAATTTTTCTCTTAGCTACTATCTCTTCTTTGCGCTCTATATTATCTAGTTTTATCTTATCTTTATTGTCTTTATAGTAACGTTTAGATCTCTCATTGTTTCTATCTTTATTCAGAGCATAATCACACTTCTTACATCTATTCCTTCCCTTTCTAAAAAGGGAAGGATCATCAGCTCCACAAGATTTACAGATTTTGCCATTCATCCTAATATGGACCAATATACGCACATGTTAGAATTTATTGCAGTTCATCCTCATCTTCATCATCGACTGTTGATAGCCCCTCTTCCAGCATTTCGTCTTCAAGTTTCTCTAAAAGCTCATCCTGCGTCAACTGTTCCAACTCTTCTTTGGTGGCCTTCTTCGACCTTGGCATTTTGACTTTCTTGGATGCGCGATCTTCTGGAAGACGAGGAGGTGCTTTAAAGTCTAATATATCACTCAAAATGAAGCTGGTAGAATGTTCATTCTCCCATTGGAACTGCGCTAGAAAGCGAATCGCAATCCCCGCTTCCACCTTCTGCTTCCCACCCGAAAGATCCTTGATTCGCTCAACCATCGCCTCCCAAGCCTCCGGAAAACATAACAACGCAGACTCGTCTCCCCAAGGATCTTGTATGGTAAGTCGAGCCATTTCCTTGCCGAAGATCTTGGAATCTTCCTTTTTCACTATAAATACGAACAGACTTGTAACAACAGCCTCTAGTGGTCGTATCTTGTGGTTGCCAAGGTAATGTGTGTTGGCTTTTCTGTTGGCCCGCTCATCATCCTCGAACTGCCGCTCCCAAGGGAACATCTGCTGCAGTGCCGAGAAAGGTACGGTTTTGTTCCGATCAAAGAACTTCGGATACCTATCAAACGTATCTCCGCTGATGCCCTCTCCCATATAGAACTCTTCCAGGGCATACAACTCTTGAACGCTCCAAGCTTCAACTTCCGGGAATGGATATTGAAACTCCTCCAATTGCAACTGAACACGCTCTGGAGACACTGGCACGTCAGCATTGCCAGACTTTGCCCAAATCTTGTCCAGCTTCGCCATGTGGCTTCGAAGCTTCGCACGATAGTCTGATGCGTAATGAAACATCAGCTTCCGATCTGTACCAAAAGTATCTAAGCTACCTGACGCTGCCATAGCTTGAATGCTAGGAGACCGCACCTTTGTTGTGTCAGTTCGATAGACCAAGTCCTGGAAACTGGTAAATGGGCGCTTGGCAATCAGCTCCGGAATAGCATCCTTCCCCATGTACTTCAGGGAGTCCAGACCTGTCATCAACGTCTTGTCATCCACAATCTTCCAGGACAGTTCGGAAGTGTTGACGTCAGGGGGAACGATCTTGACCTTGTGGTTTCGGATCTCCGCCTTGATCTTGAGGATGTTGTCTTTGGAAACTTTTGCGTTCGAACTCACCTCGGACATCAAGTTGGCAACCATGAACTCGATTGGATAGTTCGCCTTGAGGTAAGCTGTGTGGAATGAGATCATCGAGTACAACGTTGCATGGGAGTTGCTGGTCAGCATCCCGTTGCTAAGATAATATTGATGATCTGGATGGTTGACCTCAAGATCATGAGTCTGTGCCTTACCTACAGGGCGAATCGCTTTTATATTAGTCATCCTTTACCTCCGGCCTAAGAACTTTCCATTCTTCGTGAACTACCCACAGGACGAGCCTGTGGGCTTCCTTTCGGCCCTTCGGATAGATTCTATATTTGAAAGCTTTAAGCATCTGATATTCTATGGTAGTATTAGTGTTTCTCGACTTAAATATTAACGGGCGATTCATCCCCGAGGACGAGCCTTGCGGCGTAGCCGCATCCGGGCTAAGAGCCCGGACGGGGTTTTCTCGCCACGATTTTCATAAACTACTTTGTGGCATCGCTTACAACGATAGATAGTCCGTCCTTTAGAATCTGATGTAATGGCAACATTTCCCCTGTCTCTATCGTTCTGAATTTGTGATTCATTGTACATCTAACCTCCTCTCCAGTCTCAAGTGTCACATCAAACAATTCCAACTCTCCATGGTTATGATTAGCAATCACTTCTACAAAAATATCCTGACCAGTTTCTTCATCCCTAGATCTAACACATTCTCCAGGTTGAACATTTTGAATTGGTTTTGATGTGATGAATTGTCCTTCTGAGGTATAAATATCAATGGTTTGTAAAAAGTACAAGGATCTATTGAATCCGTAGCCACCGAACTGCGCAATGGTCTCGTCCCAAATCTTGGTAGCGATCTCCTCGGGAATACGCTTGTTCTTGACCGCGCCCTCGATGAATTCAGACCTCCACTTCTTGACCTTCTCTGGATTTTTACCCTTCTCTTTGGTAAGTTTCCTCAGCTTGTCCGCGTCATGCAAGTCCCATCCAGCAACGTCCTGTGCCAGATACATCAAGCTCTCTTCATACAACCCAAAGCCATACGTGCTGGCAAATGCTCTCGTCAATGAAGAGTGCATGAGTGACATCTCCTCATCTCCATTACGAACCTTCAACAGGCCTGGAATGGTATCCTTGGCTGCTGGGCGTACTAAGGCCGAGATGAGGGCAATATCAGCAACGTTCTTTGGCTTGACCTTCTTACAGACTGGCACTGCGGTAGACCCTAGCTGGAAGACTCCAAAGGTATCTCCGGTACCAATCAAATTGTAAGCTGAAGTATCATCAACCTCGTAATCAAACAGACCAGGAATAGCCTTACCACTCTCCTGAATCAGATGGTACGTCTCACCAATGATATCTAAAGTCTCTAGGCCTAAGATATCAATCTTGACCAAGCCATTCTCTTCAGCCTTCTCTTTGTCATACTCCAGCACAAGAGCACCAGCGGTATCACGGCGAAGTGGAACAAGCCCAGTCAACGGACGTTTGGAGATAATGATCCCGCCGGCATGAGTGGACCAGGCACGCGGCTTACCACAGAGACTGGCGTACTTGGTCAGCTCCGGATACTGCTTAGCATACTCTGCAAACAGCGGAGCCTCTTCCAATGCTTGCTTGATGGTATGCATTTCGGCAGGTAATGAATCAGCTATGTTGTTGCCAATCTCTACAGCTGCGGTTCGACCTAAGCCACCAAACTCAAACACGCGGGCGATATCCCTGGAGTACACCTTTGGGGTTATCGTATTGATGTTGGAGACGTGGCAAACATTCTCCGTACCGTACTTGCCACATAGATAGTTGTACAACTTCTCGCGGCCAGATGGAGCGATGTCGTTATCAATATCTGGGAAGGCCTCTTTGTACTTGTTCAAGAAGCGTGCGAAGATGAGACCATATCTCTTTGGATAGGCCATGTGAATGTGGTTGCAATAGGCAGAGAGAGATCCTCCAACACTACCACGGCCAGGCCCTACTGGGATTTGGTTGTTCCGGCACCACCCCAAGAACTCTGCGGTGATCAGCATGTAGCTGGAGAAGTTTCGATACTCCAGAACATCAAACTCCTCTCGCATAGCAGCATACCCCTCTTCACGGTCCGCCTCAGGGATTTTGCCATCACGAATCTTCTTCTCCAATCCAATCTCGCTGCGGTAGCGATAGAACTGGGCATCCTCACCAATATTCGGATTGGTAAGTTCTACAAGCTTGCCAGTACCCTTCCAGGCCTCGAACTCCGCCAAGTCAGGTTCGTCTTTGTATGGAAAGTCTGGTAGTTGGCTTTTCTCTCCAGTTGAGACGGCTGGATCGATCCAGTCTGGGATCTCGCATTTATCAGAAAAGTAGATTGTGTTTGTGAAGAGCGATTCGACAAACTCCTCTCCCCAAAGGGGCATGTGGCGCGAGAAGTGCTCGAAGATTTGATCAGAATTCTTGACGTAGAACTCATGTTTGTCATAGATCAATCTTGAACCGGAAGATTTTGGTTGACCAGAAGCAATGCAGATGTAGGCATCATGGTCTTCGTGGTCTTTATTTTTTAGGTAATGGGCATCGGTAGCAACGATACAACGAATGCCCAGCTCATATCCAATCCTCTTGAGAGCCATGTTAATCTTCTGCTGATTGATGGCTCCTGAATATGGGGAGTGTCTTCGTTGCAGATTGTGCGGCTGCAACTCAAGTGCGAAGTCATCACCAAAGATGGCTTGGAAACGCAGCGCTGCGGTTTTGGCGAGGCCTAATTGGTCTGCCATAATATGTTGAGCAATCACGCCGCTGCCGCACGCCGAGGTACAAATGAGGCCCTCTCGGAACTCCTCAAGCATTTGCCAATCAATACGAGGGATGGCTCGCTTAAATGCCACAGTGAACTTATCGAAACCTCGTTTGTTCAAGGCCAATAAGTTCTTGTAGCCGGTTGCATTCTTCGCCAAAAGGATCAAATGACGAAGTGTGGTGTCTTCGTCATCATTCGAATCCTCCACAAAATAGGTTTCGCATCCAGCAATTAGCTTGATGTCAGTCTTCTTTGTGGCCTTGTATGCCTCCCATAGGGACGAACAGGAACCATGATCGGTTACGGCAACCGCTGTTTGCCCAACCTCTTTAGTTGCCTCAATCAACTCGCGAGGCAAAATTATGCTATCACCGATTGAACCA
>JALOBN010000001.1:209209-258785 GCA_023228245.1 Candidatus Pacearchaeota archaeon | reverse complement strand
CATACTGGGCCATCATGGGTTTATGTAAGCCATCTTGAAAGTATTCTCAAGATTATCCAATAGTTGAGCACAGTTTGCAGATCCGCTACAACGAACCTGAATTTTCGTTCCACCATACGGGCCAGTTGCGGTTAGCCCGTTCTTTTCGACATAGAAGACACCAACCCTAGTATAAGTCTCGGAGGAAGTAAATCCCTCCTGCTTGAACGTGGCCAAAGCATTCTTAGATAGTGGTGCATCTAGTTCAAAAACATACCCCTTACTACCGCAACAAGACTTTACTAGTGTTCTTTTCATGTATCCCCGTCAGTGTTTACAGTCACCGGCATGCCACGAGAGTTGAAAAGGAATACGCAGAAATCTACCTTTGCCTTTTCAATATCGATGGTCTCAGTGTAGAAAGACCGATCTTCCTTCAACTTGTCCGCCAGTGCCTTGAGTTTATCATCATTCTTCATGTCAAAAGATGTGTTGGACATATTTCGGACAGCCTTGATGATCTCTCGCTCAAGTTCATCAGTCTGTTTCGCCTGCGCAGCGTCCCTCCAAGTTTCACTCAATTTGTTCCAAGCCTTCTCAGGAAACCCATCAGGAGCCGTTGAAGTCTTCTTACCTTTTGGTCTAGCCATATTTAATACCTCTTTCTTTATCTTTTGGTCTTGCTAAGACACCGAATTATTCGATAATGGTGGCTTTATCAGCTACCCATTGCAGAGTGAACTCATCTTTGATGGAATTTAACAGCATGGCCGCATGAGCAGGGTTGTTGAAGATACGCGCCGGATCCCCTCCCTGTGCTTGAATATGACTCGTGAGCATGTTCCTAGCTTCGATCTCATTGAGAACCGAGTCAGGCTCACTTTCGCGAATTGAATCAAGAATCAAGGATAGGCGAGCATTTCTTTCCGCCTGCTCAAGAAACTTTGCCTTTTCTCCATCTGGAAGTGTAGTGAAGGAGATACCTTCCCTAGAAGATATGTACCTTGCCTCGTCTTCGATAATGAACTTAGGAATCTCAAACTTGTTTTTGTCCAGAAGCTGAGACGCAACCTGAGCACGAATAGCATCTTGCCTGCTGCGCTCAATTGACATCTTAGATATTGAACGCAACTTGTTGAGAAGTTCTTCAACATTCTGCACTCCCATAATCTGATAGAACTCTTCGTTTAACGGATGTGGCTTGTTCTTCGTTCCCATATGAATTGTCACAGAGAACTTAGCTGTCTTTCCAGACAATGGCCCATCTTCAAACTTGAATTCAAAATCACGGACATCTTCCGCTTTCATTCTTAAGAGATTCTGATCAAATCCAGTCCAGCGATTTGATCCAACCGTATACATTTCTCCTTCAACAGTACTTCCATCAAAGGGTTCACCCTCAATGGTTGCTACGAAAGAAAATGTCACCTGGTCACCATTCTCGACCAAATCATTCTCTTCATATGGCTGAATTTCCCCCATCCGCAGACGAAGATTGTACAAAGACTTTTCTGCCAATGCCTCTTCATCTGTTTCTAGAACTGGTTTAGCCACTTCGAATTTGAGCTCACAAAGTTCAAACTCTGGTTTCTTGGTCAACTCAACATCGCAAGCGAAATTGTTCTTTGAAACCTTGATGTCGCTGAACTTCGGCTGCCCAATTGGCTTGATGTTAGTTTCGAAGATGATGTCGTCGATGGCGTGAGTGGCCATCTCTCGGACAACGTACTGGTTGATTTGCGGACGCAACCGGATCTTGATCGCCTGGTCAGGGGCTTTACCCTTCCGGAATCCTGGCACTTGAAGCTTGCGGCACTCGGCAACAGCCTCATCAATCTTTCCAATCACAACTTCCGGATCAGCTTCATAATGAACCTTGAGCTTGCAATACTCAGGTTCCTCAAGGATCTTTACGATGGGGAACTTTACCTCTCCAGGGATTGGCGGGAGGCTAGTGTCTGCGCTCCAAGGTTCGGAAACAGCTGCGGTTTCCTTCTCAACAATTGCGGCGTCTTGCATAATTACCACTTCCTTATTCCGACAGTAGGTTTCTTCTTTTCCAGAACACCCTTTTTGGTCAAGTAATCCTTACCAGATTTGCAGTGGTCTAGATAATCACAGTATTTACATAAGAACTGCGGATTTGGTCTCCACAATTTCTCTTCTTCGATATTGGATGCAGCCTTGATAAACTTCTCGGCCACAGAAATTACTTCTTCTCTAGTAAATTCCTGTGTAAGATAATCAAAGTTATGTCGCAATAGAATAAACGACGCTCTGAATCTCTTGATCGAAGGATCTTCAAGACATAAAGCATAGCAATATGTCATTACCTGAAAGAAGTCCTTCAGATACTTTGGGTCCTTTGTGGTCTTATAATCTGCGACATGGACCATTCCATCAGGATCAATTTGCACCCTGTCAATAAATCCATTCAGCAAGACCTTGTTATTAAGATTGACATAAAACGGCTTCTCAACCGCAATCACGGTCGGTAGACCCTCCTCCTTTAGGAGCGCTTTGTACTCTTCAACGATCTCCCTAGCCTCCTTGTATTGAAGGCCGGTCATCTTATCTTCGTACTCTTTGTAGGCAGCGTCCCAAGCTTCATCGAGCACAATCAACCAATCATCGCGGCGTGAAGGCATTTCGATGAGCGCTTTGTGAAAGTTTTCCAAAACCTGATGAAGGTACTTTCCAAAAGTATGAAAGTCACGCTCTATCCGAGGTAACTTATCAATGTAGCAAAATTTAAATTTGGCTTTGCAGTCCTCAAATGTTTTGGTTTTGCTGACAGATAAGCTTAGGTCTGTATCAGTCTCGTCTTTGAAAGATAAGAGACACGCGGTAACTAACATTATATTATGGCCTTTATGTGAGCCGTCGATACTTGAACGGAATCCATTTAAAGATCATACCAACGCCCTGTCCTCTACTCGACCTCGTAACAATACCGGCTAAGTTAGATGTAGGATTCTGATTTTGATGATACGGCTCTGTAGATATAATCCATCTAGAAACCCTATTATCATAGTAGTAATACGTCATCGTATTATGAGTTGGGTTGTAATGAGCCTTCAGAAAGCTACCGGCAGGAGTGATGGCGTCGGTAATTGTCAACATCGAACCATCACGCGCCTTCGCCTGATCCTCTAAGTCGAAATACGGCCTATTGATCTTTGGAACGCTCGGGTCGTACGGCTCTTCACTAGAATCCTGGAAAATGACCAAGGCCTTTGGATCAAAGAGCGGCCTCTGCATGTTTGTGCTCTGTTTGCGCGTGTTGTCGTTTCGCGGCTTCACCCACAATACACGACCAGGCATCGTTCCAATTCCCTTGCCGGTCTGCCCAATTGCATCAGTCTCGGAGAAGAGAACTTGGTACTTAGACTTCGGTGGGATGTAGTAGCCTGCTCCAGTTCCTGTGGCTGTTCCATCATATCCATCGGGCTGCCTCGTCGGATCTCCTTGCTCATCAACAATCACACCAGCCGTGTTGCCAAATGTGGTGCATCCGCCTGATTCAACTTGATCTCCAAACGGATAGGTCGCGCCTGTGCTTTGGTGGGTGTAAGCTGTATCGTGAGGATTGCGGCCACCAATTACATTCGTTTTGTATTCTTGAGTGATGATAGGGCTGTAACTTGTACCATCTGTGGCAAATGCTCGAAGTGCCACGTACGCCCTATCCGTTGGCATTTCGATTGGACCCAAGGCTACTAATGAATCGGTGGTGGGCTCGGTTCCGTCTAGGGTGTAGAAAATTGTAGCGGGAGTATTACTATCCAGCGTTACAGTTGACGGAATACCGGCAAGCAACTGTAATGGAGATTCTTCGATGGATATTGTAATAGTACTCATAAGCTTATACCAGAATAGGTGGTGTTCATTTACCCACTAAGTCCAAGAACCGCTTGTTAGTTGGATATCCAGGGTTCTTGCGCTTACCTTCTCTATATAGCTTATGGGCTGCTTTACGTAATATTTTACCTATAGTGAAGTAATTCGAATCACCAGAGGTGCGAAAAAGCGAAAAGAAAGCCTCAGACTGTTCGAGCATCGTAATTTCTGGATACTCGTAATGTCTTCGAGCCGAGACCCCATTTCCAAAAACGTGAGAGAAAAACCGATCTTCGCCAACGTCCCTAAGTAGAGTCTCGTACTCCTCTTGAATACGCTTTGTAACTTTCATTGGCATCACTAAAATACCTGATAATTGGCATATCAGCTTTTAGTGCGCTCCAGATATAACGTAACGAACTTTTTAGCATCATCAAATAGTTCGGCATCCTTTTCAAACTCAGCCACCTGCACAATATCCAATTTAGGCATAATTGTCGGAGGATTGCTTACATCTCTGACAACCAATCCAAAATTCTGAGCTATAGAAATCCCCTCTCTGAAATCTCGGCAGCGCGGCCCAACTGGCGTTTTGGTTACTGTAAACTTCTTGGCAAACAGATTATCAGGCAAAGAAGTTACCAATTCACCAAACTTCAGAGTATTAAACGGAACTGCAGTACGATAGCCAGAAGTAACTATCAATGCCGAAAGGAACATGCTGATAATATTGATCTGCTCAGTTTCAGTCATGGCTCCTAAGTTCCTCTACCATATTATCAATCTTTATCATTAACTCATCCAAAGTTCCTGAGTTATCAATGATGTAATCAAAAAGGTCATCTGATGTATTTGGAAGCTCGGTTTCGCTATCATGCAGAAGATTCATCGCCTTCTCGTCATACGGCGTGGTCATCTGACGTTTGATGCGAATTGCCTTGCCACCAGCTTCTTTGATGGCATTCAACTCATTCATGAAGCGGACATCACTGAACACTACACCATCAACTCTGTGGTGGAAATTCCCTTGGTTGATCAGCTGCAAGCCCGTCTTAGGAGTATAGTATTGCCCACTCAATATCTTCTTGGCGGTACGAATGCCATAATCCACCCAAGTATTCAGATAGCAGTTTCGGCCCCAGTCTGTTCCCAGAGATTGAAGAGCGAATCGAGGAGTTAGGAATCCACCGCTTGGGCGAGGGTATCTTTCATCCGGCAAGATACGAGCGTCACTCTCACCCCAAAGAGCCTCATCCGGAAATCCGTATACCTCTTGACAGAAGCGCTTCAACGGATCTGCCCATGCCAAAGAAAGGAAATGGTGATTGTCAACCAAACGTTTGGCCACCACGTCTTTGCCGGCCCCTGCAATCCTCTTGCGTCCTAATGAATCTGCACATTGTCCTGTAACTCCAATGATCATGATATCTCCTATGGCCGAATACCCAACCTCTTATTGCGCCGCCTATCCCGCTTACGAAGGAACGGCTCGATCTCAGCATCAGAGGTATTGAAAGACTTGTTGGCATTCGGGCACCAATGAGGCTTGCCTTCTTTATCCTGCCCTGGGTGATAGAACTCCCCAAAGCGAGTTGACCCTTCGCAATCTCGCATCACGCAATGGCAACGCTTGCAAACAGCCCTTCGATCTCCAAAGATGCTGTCCGAATGATCGGGAAAATCCCGCAGTTCCATGATTGCTCTGTTGACCATCGCTAAACCCCTGACGCTCTTCTTTACGCCTTAAGTCCCTACTTCCACGGCATTCCTACGAGCATGCTGTGAAGATCACGATTCCAGCGCGCATCAGCAAGCGCGTTGTGCTCCCCCTCCAAATCTGGTGGGTTTTTGGGACTACCCTTGTGAATTGATAACTGTTTCAAATCCATACAAAACATAGGAAAATGAGCGTCACGGTTGCAGGCGTAGAACTCGCGACCATCGTCAGACACAATCCCGATCGAAATCAGATCAATTGTCACGCCGTCTTCGATGAACTCTGTGTCTAAAAAATACTTCACGCCCGAATCTTTTTTTGTCGGTCATAGTCCTATTTCACTTTCTCTATATTCCTTGATAGAATCGTAATCTTCTCTTGGCAATTGCATTCTAGGAATACCATTACGATCTTTGAATTCCACCATTCCAGTAGGATCTTTTTCATCAACCAAAGATACGGTATATGGGCCATGCTCTTTTGGAAGAAAGACACAATCCCAAGAATCAATAATCTCTTTAATTTTTTGTAGATCTTCGTCGTTTATCATCATTTATGATCATTCCATGAAAGCTTTCCTCGACTAAATATATGTTTAATAATCAAAATCTAAAACTATAAATCAAATTAACATTAGTATTAACTCTTAATAAATTCATAGTTCTTGCCTGTTCAGCCTCGGAAATTCCATTATGTAATTGTAATTTCTGTCTTGAAATTCTTTCTAAAGAATTATGGTTTATATAAAAATAAGAAACTGGAGTTTCTCCTTCGCATACAAACTTCCATTTATGATTTTTTATTCCTCCAAAGTCAGCACTTACATAATTCAAAATACCAATAAAACCATTATCTCTGGCATATTTTTCCACTTGAGCCAATAATTTAGACTCTCCACCAACAACAATATGATCAATTAAAGTAGCTTCTCTAGCAATTTCTAAGAACCCATTATATTTAGTATTTTGTTTATTTACACGCCTCACAGAAATGACTTGTACCAAATTTCCTTCATAAAATAAACCCCACCCAGTAATACATCCAACATTACCATCTAAATGATTACTATCAAAAAACCGCTTAATTTGTAATTTATCAAGATTTACAACACTTGTTTTTCTAGCAAAAATTTTATTATTATTCAATATACCAAGTTTAGCTTTAATGATTGACTTATAAATATGTGGTGATTTTAGATATTTATCATCCCAAATATGTAATAAAGTTATTCCCAAGTCACGACAAGCTTTAGTTTTTTTCCAATGATAATACCTATCATGTTTATATTTTTCAGAATGAAAATACAATCCATTATATTCTATAGCAAATTTTTTTGATTCAGAATAAATATCTAGTTCCTTAAATCTCAAGTCATAATTTTGAAATTTAATTATTTTATTACTATTCAAGACAGAATCTGGGCAAATGCCAATAATAAAATTGTAAATATCTTTTTGATGAAAACTTTTCGGCGCACAATTTTTACACTGGCCTTTATTCCTAGTATAATATTGCTGCAAATTAAAATAACTATCTTCTAAAGTTGAATTACAAGTATTACACTTCCCGGAAATTATAGTGGTTCTATTACCAGGAAAACCAGAAGTAATCATGATATTGTTTAGATGTTGTGATAAATTATCAATCATTTCCTGCTCTGAGACGCATCGGAAGTGCTCTGTACAATTGATACAATAATCCAATTCCTTTTTTTGTAGTAAATAGATTAATTTAGTCTTAACACTACATCCGCATAGATATTTATAAATAATCTTTGAATATATTCCATTATAATTACCATCCAACACAACATTTTTCTTATATTTTTCTGGCAATTTATTTATATAATAATCTAATGGTTTGAATCTATTTTTATTGCATTTATTACACAAACAGCAATGATCTAATAGGTATCCAAGACTAAATATATTAGAATGACCACATATAAATGTAACATTGACTTGTGTCATCCTTCCATTTAGTTCTCCAATAACAGAAATATTAGCTATATTTCTATTGTTGATTTTAGAAATATAATAATCTAAATCAAATTTTTTGTGTAACAAGCATAATTTACAATAATCTAACTGATCTCTTTGAGAGATTTTTGTAAAAGTAGTCTTCTCCACACATCCACATAAAGGGTTTGTATATTCGATAATAGAATTATGACCACTACCAGAAATAAATCTAATATTTTCTCTATACTTTTCTGGTATTTTGTCTAAATAAATCTCATAACTCTTAATTTGACTACAACCAAGACAATAATCAAATTGTTTTCTTTTAGTAAGATTTATCAAAATCTCTTCAGAATTACACCCACAGATATAATTAATGTAATTGATCTTAGTTTTAGCACCTATATAATCACCTATTATACAAATGTTATTTCTATATTTTTCTGGAATTTTATTGAGAAAAAAATTTAAATCTTCTTTTTTATGAGGAATACACTTGTTACAATAATCTAATTGTGATCTCTTAAAAAGATCCTCAAATGTTATTTTAGATATACAACCACACACAAAATTTGTATATAAAATTTGTGAACGCCTACCATTGAATGACGTAATCTTAATATTAGAATGATATTTCTGTGGTATTTTTCCTAATATACTGTCTATAGATGAAATATTCGCCATAATTTAAATATATTACCATGATGTAACAACAGTTCCGGTAGCTCCATCATCTGATTCTTCTACAAGAATGGCGTGCGAGAACTTATCTTTTAGATCTTTATTGTGCGTGATAACAAAAATAGTGAAATCTTTTTGCCACTTACGAATAGCATCTGCAAAAGCATCTACTCCAGCCTCGTCTAAATGAGAATCAACCTCATCAAATTCTAAAATATTGATAGCTATACCAATTCTTTTCTGAATTACCCTCGCCATACCGCGCTTGAAGGCCAAAGCGATATACACATGCTGGCCATGAGATAGCTGGAAGTAATCCCTCAACTCTCCATTGCGCCGGTACGTAAAGTTCAACTCGGCATCAATTTGTACGTCTAGCTCTGGCCGAAGTTCTTTTAGAGCTACATTAGCTTCAAACTGAAGTTCACCCAATATGGTTTGAATAATGAAGTTTGGAATTCCTCTATTACTGAAAGCATCAACTACCATTTGGCGAATCTTGAGTTCTCTCTGGGTTTTTACCAGAAGAGATTTAACATTTTCTAATTTGACCTTATCTGACTTACGGTTGGCTATTCTTTCTTCGAGACCGCCCTGAACGCTGCTAAAGCTTGAAACTCTGCGATTGCAATCAATGATCTCATCCTGATGTTTGGAGATTTCCTGATTGAGAGTAAAGATCTTGTTATTGATCGCTGGCGCACTGGACTTTTCGGCGGCTTCCCTGAGCGCTTCGAGGGAGGTTGTAGTTTCTTGGATCTGGCGTTCTTCATCTTGAATCTTCTTTGAGATTTCCTTTTGATCGGCATACAGCCTATCAATCTCGTCACGTAAAGATTTCTGTTCATTCCCTAGCGTCTTAATGAGGGTTTCTAGCTTGCTAATCTCATTGATTCTAGAGCGAACAGCTTTGAGTGTTTGATCAAGTCTAGCCTTCTTGCGCCGGCACTTACCAATCGCATCTTCGTAGAACTCAACCTCTACCTCTTGTTTCTTGAGCCTTTCCGAAATCTCAGTCTCCATTTGCTGGCGATACGCTACGGTAATAGATTGACTGCACGTTGGACATTCATCACTATCAGGTAAAGACTTCTTGATGAACTTGATCTGAGCCTTGGCTGCGGCTAGTAATTCGCTGCCCTTTACTTCATCAGCACACACTCCATCGTATTTCTGCTGAATCTCTTCTAGATCAATTTGTTCTTCGCTCAGATGGGTGTTGAGTGTGAACTGGGCGGTGGACTCTTCTTCCTTATTCTTCTTCAGCCGTTCTTCTCTAGTGAGAATAAACCCAGAAATACTATCTAATTTTCTGTCATTGACCTTGGTATTTTCTTTCAATCGCTTAAGAACTGACTCTTGTTCAGTTACCTTACGATGAATATCAATATCCTGCGCACCAAGAGATTGTTTCAAATCCTCAACCAACAGCCGCTTACCCTCTATCGTTGCGTTGATAGAAATGATCAGATCTCGATGTTCTTTCACCTGTTCGATGGTAGTGGCCAGCTCCTCTTCGGCTTTCTTGATATCGATATCAGGATTGCCAAGCATGGAAATAGACCCCTCTATTCTATCGAGTTCCTTCCTAAGCGGCCGAACTCTCTTAGTAGCCAATTCCTCCATCTTGGTATATGGAACAAGGTTCAGCGGCTCTTTGAGAATTTCCTTGCGCTTCTTAGGATCTGCTACGGAGGTAATACCGGTCAAATCAGCTTGCCGAAACAGAACAGAATATGTAAAGGCTTTGTGGGTGATTTTGATCAGCTTCTGAATTTCCTGATCTGTAAAGCTTGGGGTTCGTCCACTAATTGAGGCCCACTCGGTTCCAGCCTTCTTGTAAAGACGAACGTCAGAAGCTCCGGTATCACAGCGATGGCGATAGATCTTGTAAATCTCACCATCGAGTTCGAATTCAAATTCTACAACAGCCTTCCGCTTTCCGTCACGAATTATCTTCTCTAAGACGGTAGCGTGCGATTGGTTGAAGAGAACGTATTCAATGGCCCTGAAGAGAGTTGTTTTACCAACACCATTAGAAATTCGATCATTCTTATTGCTGCGCCCAACAATCAGAACGCTTTGAAAATTAATCTCAATTTCCGTCTCGCGATGGTTCATGAAATTCTTAAGGTATATTCTAAGTGGCCTCATAGAAACTTTCCTTCGTATTCCATTCTGATTTCGTGAGCTGCAACTTTGAACTCTTCTCGTTCCAAATCATTCTCGAAGACATCTCGTGTATCAGCCCACTTATTAATACTCTGGCTAATCTCCATGGTATTATCAAATACATCTTCTGGATCTATTTGAATTACCGAGACAGCTCGAATCTCTGAGAATCCACAAATGTGATATGCCTCAAGATTATTTAGAATATAAGACTTAGCCTTTTCTTGATCTACGTTTTCAAGTTCAGCTCCGTTTAGCTGAACATCAACCCTTACGATGGCCCCTTTGAACTCCAACTTCTTTGATAATAAACACAATTCATTGATAACAAATTCAGTTGAATCTTTGCCAACCGGAACTTCAATCTTAACTGGGCGAAGTGGTCTAGTTGGTAATACAATTTCCGTAAACTTATCCTTATGGTTTGAATCAAGAAGAATAGCGATTTTCTCGTTCTCAACCTCTGATCGTGAGAAATCAGATCTGTCAAGGCTTCCAATATGAGCTGCGTACGGCTTGCTATGTTGGATTATCTGTGGATGGTGAATGTGACCCATCCATACAAAATCAAACCATTCCAACATCTCTGGAGGAATGAACAGCTCATTCATGGTATCGCCAATCTCATCCCCAACCGCAATAGACCCCTCAAAAGCAAGATGCCCAATTGCAACTTTGATTTTAGATGATGGCTCTTCGATTACTTTTGCTAGTTCTGCCTGTAAAGCTGTAAGAGCTTCTTCTTTAGTTTTGACATCATACATTCTCTTATCGCGGAATGGGATAAAGACGAATGTAAAATCTTCGGCCTCTAATCTGTTAAATAGCTTATGAACTTTTGCACTCGCCATCTCTAAATCAGCTACCAGATCTAGGGCGGAGAATATAAAATTTCCACTGCGCATGATGTCGTGGTTACCCATCACAACATGGACTATGATTCCATCATGCTCGCACTTCTTGAGCCAGCGCATGAATATTCCAATCACAGCCGGGTGCGGGCGAAAGTCTTGGTATACATCGCCGGTAATAGCAATAAGCTTAGTACCTGTCGCGATACACTGATTATACGCCCAATCCAGCAGATCTATTTGATCTTGTACTCTGCTGTTTAGTTGACCAAGCTCGGCAGATTTTCCTATTGCCGTAGACTTTCCAAGATGAACATCACCCAATATCAAACACTTCATAGAACTTCCTTCACGCGATCTATTCTACGTTTTAGGTCTTCTGGCTTAATGTGATTTCCAGGTGCCTTGGCCATTAGATAAAAATCCAACCACCATACATACCTATTAATCTCTTTTAATTTCTTGGGATTGTCTTTGTGCTTTTGAATTAGATTCTGTAGATGTTTCGAGCCTTCCAATAAAATTGGAGAGATATCATCTATGTAATCATTGTCTTCTTCGAAATCTGCATCATCGCCGTATTGCGCAAGAATCTTCTCGGCAACTAAGGTTCTTGACACCCGTTCGTATAGAGAAATGAACTCAACTGCTCGACCAGACTTGTGGCAACCGAAACAAAACCAATGATCTGATACGAAACAATAACCAAACGAAGGCGTTCGTTCCTTTGCCCCTTTATGACCAGGTAGAGGGCAGGTGATATTATTGCTCCAAGTTGGTCGCTGATAGTTCTTCTCTATCTTGAAGCCATACCCTCGAAGAATTTGTATCGTTCTTACTTTTCTGTTTGCCGATTTGATGTGGGCAAACATTTCAGAATCATCTCCAAAGTTTGCACCTTGGCCTGTACAACTGCCTCCGGAATCGGGCTCGGCGTTATTTGAAATCTTGCGCATAGTCCCTTGTAAGCCGCCAAATACTCCTTTTCCTCAGTAATCATTTTGATTATTTGAGGTCGAAGATCATTTGGTTGCATTGGACGTCTGCTGCGCCGAGGCACTCGACACTTTGTGTAGTTCACGCTTTAATTGTTGTATTTCATATTCTAGGTCATTCAACCTATCTCGGTACATAAGAAGTATCTTTGTAACGACGCTCAAAACAACAACAGAACCCTTACCATTATCTTCCTCGTTCTCGTCGTTGTTCATATCCAAAGCAAGTTGAATTATTTGCTGCCGGATTTCTCTTTCGACATCAGTTGCAATACTACCACGATTTCTGAACAGAGTTTTATCCTCAGTCAGCTTGTGATAACGAGTAATTATATCAATCGCTTTCTTAGACTTTTCATCGTGATACTTAACAGTCTTATCGGCATTCTCTTCAAAACGCGCCTTGTATTCCTCTCGCTCTTGCTGATCCTGTTCTTTTTGGATAGCAGCCTTTGTCCTGAGTTTTACACCGCGAGTGGCAACCACTTCCTTATTGGTTGGCATAAATCCAATGCGTTGATTATCTGGAAGCTGTGTTCCTGGACCATTTACAAAAGGGCTTCTAGGCATCTTCGTCAATCTCCACAATCATTCTCTGTTCACCAGGAACTAGAGGTTCATGTGGTCCTATAACAACATCTCCACCAATCTTGGTACGGAGAGAAGAGATCAGCTCATCAGCAAGCGATTCGATAACCTCGCCAATTGCTCCTGCGTCGGCAGTCTTCCCGAAATAGTCCTGCGTACGAACGGCAGCTCTCCAAAGCAAATCCTCTACGTCATTGTACAGTTCACTTCTGGAATAGCTATATTCTTCTGAGTCTTGGCGAATAGGTGTACTATTAACCTGATGATTCAGCTTCATAGCTACTTTTTCAAGCCCATGAAAATTAGCCTCTTCGGCTTGAGCTAACAGTCGTAGCTTTAGATTTTTCGAAATAGTACGCATTGAAATTCTCCTAATTATTCAGCAAAAGGATTTCCAACCAAGAACTCATCCATCTGCATATACCCTGAATTATTACCACCACGGCGCTGAGGGCTTATATATGTCTGGCGTGGACCACTCTGATTGAAAATTCCTGCAAGTGGTGTCTCTGAACTATCAATCTTGCCATCTAAAATCAACCTGAGAATTTCGAATAGTTTCTGCCGGCGCGCTGAACGTTTGCGCCGCTCTACTACTTCTTCGGCTGTGTTGATAGATTCGTTCATATTCTCATGCGAAACTATTCCACTCTACGGAATTTACCCTTACCACCCTTGAGTTTGGAATTCGTCTCCCCGTAAGCCTCAGCCTGCTTCTCTTTCATGTGCTCTTCCATGCAAGCCAGAACGTCACGGGCAATCTCACCTGGGTCTTGACCATCTTCCAATCGGCCCTTAAGATCTTGATATACCGCGATTTTTTCCTCTTTAGAGAACGCGAAAGGCACCTGCTGCTTAATCTCCCCTGGCTCTGGTTCGATACGCTCTACAATCAGCTGATCTGAATAACCGCGTGGTGGATTGTTGGAAAACCTATCCCCCAACAATCCCTGGACCGATGTGTTTCCTTTTAGCTTCATGTATCACCGATAGTGAAAGTTAAGGCATTTAATTGGTCTTGAACAACATCGGAAGACCCAAACAATTGCTCGGCAGCCTCAGCTGAAATTGAAAAATTGTGAGTAGTTTCATCAACAGTGTTTCTCAATTCATCTGTTAACCCATCAGGACCCACAATACCAAGCCTTTCTTGAAGTAAGTGAAGACTAAGGGTATTGATGTACAATTCAATGATGGATGGGTGAATAAGGTTGAAGCGCATTAGAATTTCCGAGTTCTGACCAAATCTATAGTATTTTTCCTTTCCTTTCTTTGTGTTTCAGGCACACCGCACACGAATGAAATATCGTCACCCACCGAGCGTTGTTGAGGATCTTCCTGAACCATTATCAACTGAGCATAGAGACCACAAGGTTTGTGCATTTGCATGAACCGCTCAAGTAAATGATATTCGTGATCGGTCCACATCCTTTTGAACTTCTGCTCAAAGCGTTCTTGAAGATTGTAGATTAGATGCCGAATAGCATTTTGATCAAGCAATGGCCTATCAAATAGCTTTACTGCGTCGAAATAGCTTGTAACACCCTCAACATTTACTAGGCCATCATCCAGTTTAAGAATACGATTCTGCGTTGAAGTGCAAAGAACGAAACCGTTCTCTGTTCTTCCATAACAGCCTAGTACTAAGTAAGCATTCTCCTCCACATTTATTTCAGCTCACGCTAGAAAACTAGCGAATTATAGATTGGAAACAACTTTAATAACTGTGTACCGCGCACTTTGGGACACTTCAAATCTCTCGCCCTTTGCAAGCTTGATTTGGTTTCGTGCCTGGGCAGTTCCAAGAGCCTCTTCCAAAGCCGGATAGGCGGCAGCTGAGCGTAGAATAACGTAGACGTCATTCGGGAACACATTATCCATTCCCTCTTCGCGCTTAGCATGATCCTTCACGGTTTGGTTTGGCAGAGCGAAAATGTCCATGGGAAGATCTTTGATCTTGTCCCAAAGTTTTGCGGCTGCGGTTTGTTCAACGGCCTTATCTGATTCCGTTTTTACCATCTTACTTCTCCTTCGTTACGCTGCTTGTTCTTTACCTTTTACAGCGTCTCTCAAAATCTTACGGAGAGCATCTACTTTTAGAGCACCCATAACTCTGGTGTATTCAGCACCATCTTTGAATACTATAACAGTAGGAACGCTCCTGATCTTATAATCTTTCGCAAGGCTTGGAACATCATCTACGTCAACTTCCTGAAACCTTATATTCTCAAACTCAGGCTGAACCTTCTTGATAGTACTCGCTACCGTCTTACATGGGGCGCACCAGGTTGCAGCAAACTTAACAAGACTGATTCCATTATCAATATCCAACATTCAGAACTCCTTGTAGATATTTCTCTTGCATCTAATATCGCTGAAAAAGAAAAAGATCGATCTGTTCACTAGCGAACATTCGACCTTATCCCTTGCTCATCTGGGCCGCTTTGCGGAAAGCTTCTTGAGTTTTCGCTGCAAATTCCTTACCAAGGATCTCTGTATCCTTGAGAATTTCAGCTTCGGTGAGAATTTTCTTCTCCAGCAATAGTTTCTCTAACACTGAAATACGAAGAGCTAATGTGGCGATAACCTGGCTCTGACTTACAAATAGTTCCTGGATGGCTTTGTCCATACTCTCCGCTCCGTAGTAGCTAACCGAGATAATGCCTAGTTCAAAATCAACTTAAATACCGTAATGATTCTCTATAGATCACTTAGCTATTGCAGCGTCTGGGAGTAAAATACCGTTGAGATGATCTAATTCGTGGGAAATTACTACAGCAGCAAACCCGGTAGCTATGAACCTATGTGGATGTACCAAATTTCCCTCGACAACAATTTCTTTGTATCGCAAGGTTTTTTCATATCTACCGGGAAAACTCAAACATCCTTCACCATCAAATTCAAATTGGTAATACTTTTTAGCTATTTTCGCATTAACTAAATCAATCTTTATATCTTCTACGCGAATTATAGCCATTTCCTTTGCGATGCCAATTTGAGGACAGGCTAAGCCAACACCAACCCGATTGTGCTTTGCTGCCCAAGCTAAACCCTCTTCAAGTTTGGCTCGAAGATCATCTACCTCGGATGGTAATACCAATTCACATTTCACCCTCAGTAAACTTTCATCGGTAATGATCATGACTGTGGACTACCCCTCCCTAAAGGCCCCAGGTTAAAAACTCGCGGTTGAACTGTTTGATAGCCATCCTCCAAAAGTTTGGGCTGACATCAATAGCTTCTTGAGTGCGAGCTGGTTCAAATGGTAATTTGATGGCCAGCCCCACAATCCGTGCGCACTTCTTCTTGGTTATCTTTCTCATCCAGCCCGAGCTTCAGCCCTCTGATCGCCTTTATGCAAAACCACAGTCATATTTCTGCCAGTGATCAAAGGATCCCCTTCGTACTGAGCCGAAATCAGCTGTGCGAACTTCTTCATTGTCTCAACACCAACGTCGCGGTGGGCCATCTCTCGACCACGGAATTGAACGGTTACCTTGAGCCGATTACCCTCATCAAGGAACTCTTTTAGCTGACGCGCCTTGACTTCCAAATCGTGTTCGCCTGTACTTGGGCGCAGCCGAACCTCTTTGATTTGGACTGCATTCTCACGCTGCTTTTTCTTGGCCGTGCGATCTCTCTTCTCTTGTTCGAACTTGTACTTGCCAAAGTCAAGAATCTTACAAGTTGAGGGATTGCCGTTCTTCCCTTGTGATACCAGCACCAATTCCAAATTGGCCGCATGAGCCATACGTAAGGCCTCATGAGTCTCGATGATTCCAATATTGTTATTGTCTTGATTTATGCAAACTATCTTTGATTCTCGAATGAAACGGCCAAAAATATATCGGTGATCGATTCGTGGTTGCGGTCTGGAGTATCTCATTATGTCCTATTGTTAATTGCGGTCTAGAATATCTGTCTTGATTTAGTCTTGATTTAGTCTCGATTTAAAGGTATCGAGCTACCTTTGTCCTAATTAAAGGTAATTTTATGCCCATCAATGTTTCTGGGCGTGGAGTACATCTGCTCCAGAAGACTTGGCCAGCGCTTATCCAACTCTTCCAAGCTGCGCTGTAATCCAGTCGTCACCTTCATGGTACCAATTACCATGGAGTCGCCACCAACCTCTTCTTTGAGGGTGGTATGAATTTCATCAAGTGCTCGAATAGCAAGTACCAAAGCTTCATCACGGCTCTCAATATCACTAAAAAACTCCTCAGTGACCGTATGAATGCCCTCTACCTCTTTGATGAAGAACTTCTTTTTGGTTTTTCGCGCCATCGTTGGGTTATCCTAATTGTCTCGATTTGTAAGGTATCAAGCTATCGATTCTACCTTTGAAAAGTCCTAATTTAGAACCACTGCTTCAAGCTGCTTATGTAAATCTACATCTATGCACAAAATGCTGTTTTCCATATCATTTATTATATGGAAATCATCATCCCCTATATCATTTTCGTATTGAATAACTGGAAATCCGAATATTTGAGATACAGATACAACCTTTTGTAAATCTTCTATCAAATATAAATGGTCGTATATACAACAGACCCATGCTTGAGGAATATGTTTGAATAGTATGTTTGGAAACTTCTTTGATAAGAAATCGGCATCGTCATATTCAAAGTCATGTCTTTCAGCCCATTGCTTATGGAATTCCGTTACGGAGATCATAACAGCTCCTTTGCGACCTTTTGGAGCGCATTCCCCGCCGGAGTTTTCCAATTAGGATTCCTCAACAGCGCCGATGGATGGTAGCAAGGCATCAGCTTCCACCCAAACCAATCCTCCCACTCCCCACACCGCTTCGAGATTTCCCCGCGCCCAGTCAACCCCTCAAGAGCAGTATTGCCAAGCGCAACAATAACCTTAGGCTTTATTGTACCAAGCTGAACTGACAAGAAAGGCTTGCAAACATCCATCTCATCTGGCTTGGGTTTACGATTGCCTGGCGGACGGCACTTGCAGATATTTGCTATGTAGACATCCTCGCGCTTCAGCCCGATGCTCGCGATCATGCTGTCCAAGAGCTTCCCAGCCCTGCCAACAAATGGACGCCCAGTCTCATCCTCAGTCTGTCCAGGGGCTTCTCCAACGAACATCACCTTGGCATCCAAAGCCCCCTCACCAAAGACCGTGTTGGCCCTGCCCTCGTGCAATCTACAAGAGATGCACCTAGAAACCTCACCGCTTAATATCTCTAGACGTTTCTGCTTCGAAAACATGGCAACATGAATAGACCATTCCGTACTAGCCCTCTCGACAGGTTACGCTTTCGAAAGATGAGAATCTCTTCTTCATAATCTCGATAGCTGTAGGATTCTCATCGATCAGTATGCAGTTGCGACAATTCAAAGCCGAAGCCTCTCCAAATGATCCGCTTCCCGCGAAGAAGTCCATTGTCAAATCTCCTGGGTTGGAATGTACTTTAACAATCCTTTCCAGTATCTTGAGAGGCTTCTGGGTTGGGTATCCGGTCTTTTCCTTGCCGTTCGTGTGGACTATTGTATTCCACCAAGAATCAGTTGGTGTCTTTCCAATGGCGGCTTTCTCCTTCCCAACTAATCCAGGAGCCATATAGGGTATTCTATCAACTTCATCGTAATTGAAGGTATAGTTATTACTATCCTTTGCATACCAGAAGATGTTATTGTGTTTTGCAGACCATTTCGTCTTACTGCGACCACCATAATCGAATGACCAGATAATCTCGTTGATGAAGTTATCCCTACCGAATATCTCATCTGTCCAGACTTTGACGTAATGACATTCACGCCAATCTAGATGAATAAAGAAACTTCCATTATCAGCGAGGAGTCGATGAGCCTCTTGAATTCTCGGGACAATGAAATCCTTGAAGTTATCAAAAGAGTCTTTGTATGACTTATCTGCCCGCGCCTGAACTTTCCCGGTATTGAAAGGAGGATCAATGTAAATCAAATTGATGCTCTTATCTTGGAACTCGGGAAGGATATCAAGGTTGTTGCCCTGGATTATTCGAATCGACATATTACAAACATTCTGAAAGATACTTTATAGCCTGTGATGAGGCTTTAAATATCTTACCCTTAGCCGCACCATGAATCATTAGGTTGTCAATCATCCCGAAATCTTCGATCATCAATCCATCTGGGGCGACTCGATCTTTGTAGAGAGAAAGATGTGTGGTGTAACAGGCCACAATCAAACCTCTTGCCAAACCATACCCAATCTCAAATGCGGTGCCGGCATCTACGGATGGGCCTCGGAATGGAGAAATGTTGGCTAGAACAGCCGCGCACGACCTAATGAGACCAAGGTTACCCTCGAAAATCGTGTAGCCGTTCTTCTCTTGATTGATTGGCTCTTCCAGCGTAATCTTGGCATCAAGCGGAAACACGCCTTCTAAGTTGCAAAGATCGCACTGAATCTTGAGAACTCCTGAGCGGTCATCGACGTCTGGAAAGAAAACATCCGGACCAGCTAGATACACCCTATTATTTTTCATAGGCTTTCACCTTGTAGAAATCGTCTATCTCAGTCTCTAAAAGTTTGAATGCGAGAGTTGAAATCGCTCCCTTATCCAACTTTGATATCAAGCTCCGTGTTTGATGAAACCAGTGCCGGTGCTACCAAATCCACCAGCCCCACGCTCAGTATCGCCGAGAACATCCACTAGTTCCAGTTGAACTTGTACAACTGGAGAAATGATCATCTGAGCAATCCGATCTAATGGATTGATGGTGAATGCCTCAACCCCGTGATTGATGAGGATAACTCCAATTGGACCGCGGTAATCAGAGTCGATAGTGCCAGGGGAGTTCACGATAGAGATCCCACTCTTCAGTGCCAAGCCGGAGCGCGGACGAATCTGAGCTTCGAATCCTGCGGGAATTTCCATAGACAATCCAGTGGGGATCAGCTCCCAATTCTGAGAACCTAAACCTCTAGGAGACAACTTGATTGGACGGTCGATGGCGGCTTGAAGATCAAACCCGGCGGAGCCTGTGGTCTGGTATTTTGGAAGAGCAACCTTAACGGAACCAACAAACTGAACACGAACAATCATATCGGTCATGAGAATTACTTTCTACTTTAGCCCATTCCATTAAATATCTTGGTCAGGACGTTGCCAAAGTCACGGGTGTCGATAGGTTCCAGGCCAACTGAGCTTTCCTCGACCACGTAAGTCTTTCGCATATCATTCCACTCATCCCAGGTCTTTGGTCTACGTTCATTCTCCATATCTTCTTTGACATCAGCACAATAGTAAGTATGACTTTCTATATCTTGCATCAATGCCTTTTGTTCCTTTTCGGAGCGACGACAATCAAATGTAAGAGGTTCGCATGCTCTAAACAACAAACCTAGAGATTGTAACCAAATTGCCACTGGTTCCATGTTATTCGTATCCATCTTTATCGCCATACTTATCCTCTAGGTCTTTGAGTATAGATTGGACTACATGATCCTTTTCTGCCTGCTGCAACATTTTTCTAGAGGTAACATTGATTATCGTCTCTTTGTTGGCAAGCTTGATTAGTATATCTGAAATCTCTCGATACTCTTTGAATTGTGCTTCTGTATTACCACCCTTACCATACTTGGCATGGAAGTCCTCATGATGAAAAACACAAAGGGTAACCCCATTAGTAACATCGTATCGCTCTGCTGGGAAATCCGCCCAGGCATTGAGATGATGTGAGTTGAGGGCGGTGCCTTTGCGATTGCAGATAACACAGGCATAGCTATCTCGGCGCTTTACTTCTTGCGCCCAGCGAATGTATCCGTAATCATCTTTCCTATCGAAGAATGTTCCCATCATTCCACCGCCTTATGTGGACAAGTCCCATCTATTCCCTTTGCCCTTACTTATTATTGGATTAAACGGAACGGATATCCGCCTGATTATCAGGTGCTTTGTCATAATTTTAATATGGCACCCCGATAGCTATCACTCTCCGAGCAAAGATCTTATTGCTCGCAGGCGCTTCTCAGGGTCCTTTGAAGATGCAGCGATTTTTACGACATCCTTCAAGATATCGGCAGCGTCTTTGAACGAACCTTCGGCAGTACGCGAAAAGCAAGTTCCACAAACTACAATAGAACTATCAAAGCCAGATAGTTTCACTGTCTTGAGTTCATGCTCAAAACATTCACTACCACAACCCTGACAGTTCATCGGCGCTGGAAAAGCTAGTTCAGTCATAGTACCGCCTCAAATCTATAGAGATACGTCAATATCCCATATATGTCTCAATTTGTAAGGTATCGAGCTACCACTATACTATATCAAGGCAGTTCGCTATGACTGAGCTATGATGCTATTCTATCTAATTCTTCGCGAATACTGGCAGCAGCACTCCTAACCCCAGGGAAATACATCTCCCAATCGGGGTGAGGATTTGGAATTACCGCATATTCCAGGGCTAAAGAATCAACAGGGGCAGTGGGCTTTCGAAGTAGTTTTAAACCTGCCTCTTCCGGTGTTCTGTTACCCTTAGCAGCATTAATTGACAAAGAAGCCGTGACACAATTTTCCCAAATACTCTTTCCCCCACGAGCTTTTGGAATTATATGGTCCACAGTAAGTTGAGATGGATGTAATATAACCCCTGTATAACAACATCTAAAGAGATCTCTTCTAAATACTCCACGGAAATTGAACCTTGGAATAAGTGGTTTCTTACGAACATAAGTCTTAAGAATGATAACTGCCGGATAGTCCATACCCTTGTACATAGGTATACCCTTCCACTCGGAGATGACATCCGCCTTTTCGGTCATGACAAGACGAACCATTCTATGAAATGGAAGAAATGCAATAGGCCTATACATTTTGTCGAGCAGCAAAGTTTTCATGAAAATCGTGGCAAGGAAACCCACTCCGGACCTTTGGCCCGGACGCACCTACGGTGCGAAGTCTCCCCTGTGAGAGGAATTGCCACCCTCCTAATACCATTAAGTATTTTTCAATCTGTCTATTGATACTCTGATATCTTCTCCAGGCGTACTTGGAGATTCATTTCCAACGCAAGTCCATCCCGTCTTATCTCTCCTAGCAAATAATTCTATCTTGTGATGTTCTTCCCCTGGAAACATCTTTTCTAGCATATCTTGTAATGAATCTGGTTTTACTGAATGCTTAGTTGCTGGAAAGAAATGAACCGATCTCTGAGATTTATTAACTAGATGACTGTATACTTTACCACGAACGCCAATTAATACAAGTTCGTGTGTCTGTCTGAACAATCGGCCCATTCCAAAGGCTAATACGTCTTCTAGAACGAATCTTCGCAGTAGATCGTCAATAGATACTAGTTTATTATCAGATTTTGACCACTTGACAATTGACTTAAGCAAATCCTGGAGATGAAACTTCTTTGTCTTAACCCAGATATGAGTTTGGGTCTGCCTAAATCCCCAAGCCTTCATTACTTCAAGACCATCTTCTATTAGAGAGGATGGGCACCAAAGCAGAAGTACAGCGTCATCTTCTGCAATATCCTTGACTGGTAATACCTTTAAGTCCTCGATAGATAAAGTTGAATATATAGATGCTGCTCCTCGCTTTGTTTCCGACATCGTCAATCGGTCTGAAAACATATATGGTGGATCACTACATATAACTCTAAATTTCATTTTACACTCTCAATCTTAGAAATAATAGAATCAATCATTGCAATATTAAGATCAATCTTCAGTCTATCCAACTCTTCCTTCTTCTTCTCATGTAACTTGCGTAAAGCAAACTTATGTCGCATGTCATGAAGGGAATACTTAGATCTCGGTCTTTGATGTTCCCTATTTAAAGAATCAGATAGGTTTTCAATAGGCATGGAATGAAGCCAATTCATAGCTTCATCTTCGGTAGAGGTTTTCAAACAATATTGATCATGTTCATCCGCAATTGCCTGAAGATCAAGCCCTAGTTCATCTATTGTTTCACGTAAAACATTAACGTTCGATAACTTCATAACCTAACTCGCGTAAGAAAGCTGCAGCATGTTCCCTGAAACTCGTATGTCCACCACGTTCCCAGGACAGCAATGTATCCCCATCTTCAAAACCAATGAGAGTTTGAATTGACTGCCCAGTTTGCTTAGATTCATTTTCAAGAGTGGTTTTGAAATCTTGTAGGCGGTTCTTGTACCCGATCACAAAATCGTCACCAGCCTTCTTCATCAAGACATCATCACCATCAGCGGCCTTCTTAGCTTTGTGATAGTCCCAATATACATTCTCTGGGGAGAGGAATTCATGGCAGATAGAACAATCGTATCCACATTCCTCTTGTAAATTCTTTGGTTTTGATGGAGAGATACCAATCTTTCGTCCTGGTCCGTGGACTTCTGGTTCCCAATATGATGCAGTATAAAGAGTAATAGTCATTTGTTGTTCCTAGTTCAAATAGCAACGGCTGGTAAACACGTCACAGAAACGCATCTACCAGCCTTATTGCCTCGGGCTCAGCCCTCTCGACTAGCCTTTATAATTGCTCTTCAAGATTTACCAACGATTCTTCCAATCCCTCAAGTTCTCCCTGAACTTCAATTGAAAGTTCAGATATATCTGTGAGTAGATTGTTGATATTATCAATAGACTCTCGAATGTTCTCAACTTCTTCTGAGACAGCCTCATGAGATAGGCGAGGAGTAACTCGCTTAATCACATTTGGCTCATTTGTCGAAGTACTTCTTTTTCCATATCTATACTGAGACAAATTAACCACCACCTTCCAAATTACCCCATATCAACTACGAATGGGTCAAGCTCCAACGGAATATCCGAGGGAGGCACACTAATCTGGTACAAAGTATCAATTGACTTCTTGCCACTATCTGGTGGAAATCTCTTGATGACATGTACCTGATAATCTCCAGGGGCCAACGACATCATCCATCGACCTTTAGTATTAGTTCTTGTTTGACTTATAAGTTCGTTATTTGTATCTAGAACTTCTATATTAGCTAAAAACAACACTTCATTTCCACGATTCAATACTTGGGTTACCGTAGATTTTGGACCAGGTTTCGGACCTCTCTGGCCACGTGAGGTTCCACGCTTAGAAGCCTCCACCATATCCCCACCATTCTCAGCAGGCTTCGCTACATAATTACTTGGCATCTCATCTAGGTTTAGACCCTGACTTGCAGCTATCTCTGAAAATCTATTCGTCTTCGGTCTGCTCTCAAAATTATCTTTATTGATCACATCAATTGGATAAGGAGCGGCCATCTTGGGAACTGCTGTAGAAGAAGCGGGCGGTGGAACAGATTGAGCCTTGTTAGCTTTCCCTAATAAATTCTTTAATAGATATTCGCTATTCTGAACTCGCTTATCTAGCGTAATCAGTTTAGACTCTATAGATAATAGAATATCTGTCGCCGCCCTTTTATCTCCGTCAGCCATTATTCTCCCAGAATTATTCCGAAATCAATCTTAATCCTCTTGATTAATTGAATACTATCAAGAGTCAAATTTTCACTCAATAGCAGATGTGAAATGACATCGCTGGCCTTATTGGCACTTTCTACAATATTTAGCAACTTCCCATCCACAATGATTGCATAGTGTCCTTCGGGAACGGTTTGGGAATCTGAAGATGAATTAGAAGATTCTTCATCATCTGCTTCATTCTCTTCTGTTTCTTCATCCGGTATTTCATCTTCATCTTCTTCATCCGGCTCTTCGTCTCGTGTAATGACCGCCATATCCTCTGGCCATTCGGTGACCTCGTTAGCCTCCGCCGCCTCAGATTCTAACTCATAAGCCTTGCCTTCAATCTCCAATTGAAGCTCTGAATACACCAGGTTGACAAGTTCTCCAATTACTGGTCTATCTGCTGCTTTCAGTGAACCCAATTTCTTGAGGATATCTGTGAATATACCCTTATTGCCAAAGATTTTTACTTTAAGATCTGATAGGTCTTGTTCGTCGTTAACTTCGGCCAGTTCAGTTACAGTGAAATTCTTGACATACGTCAATTTCTTTCTGAAGAACTCTACAGATTTTGCAATCTTAGCATTGTCAATATCAACTAATGGATTTAGTCCCTGTAGTTTCTCAATATCAACTTCTTCATTATTATCCACTACAGATGGTCCAGCTACTTTATCATCATACCAAGAATGTTCTACATGACCAACAGCCACAAAGTTTGACTTTGGAGGTATGAAGTGATCATCGTCTTCGACTTTTGGCTGAGTTGGTTGGTTCGGTTTCTTAAAAGAAATTTTAGAGCTTGGTTTTGAGGCTTTTACTACAACAGGTTCACCACTAATCTCTTTTATTTCAGGAACATTACGCCTATGGCCACCGCTAACTTTCGGCATTCCGAATTCATCATGAAGCAATGAATTGCCACCAACTTTTGGTTCCATATCCAAACGCTGATGCTCTGGTTGTCTCGTCTTAGCCTCCAGAATTCTTTCTACAGCATCTTTATCATCGTTCATACATTCCCTCAGATCTCTTTTCGTCCCTTCGTATTTGGGTTTGTGCCCGTGCCTTCTGACGGCGATCCCATTCACCAGTCTTAACCATATTCTCTCGAATCTGGGTCATCATCCTACGATCCACTGCCTCCCGCGCCTTGCGACGCTTCTTGGCACTCGGCTTTTCATAAGCCATGCGTTCCTTAATCTGCCCAACGATACGCTCCCTTTGAAACAAAGCCTTGAATTTTCGGTATGCATATTCGAAGTCTTCACGTGAAGATCCCTCCACTTTAACTTCGATAGGCCTAATACTATTGGGATCTAAAATGCTTCCTCTCATATTTCCTCTCCATCCTCTTCTTCGTCATCTGTTAGGTCACGCTGTCTCTCTGCAAAGTCAGAATCTGCTGCTTTCTTTTCTTTCAAAACTTGTTTTAGAGACAATTCTAAGTTGTCCTCGTTCGGTAATTCTCGACCTTCAGGTATAGCGATGAATACAGCATTGAAATAAAGCTCTTGCAAATGAGCATAGGTAAGTTTATTCTTAACAGCCTTCTTTGCAATTGCTGCAATCTTCTTACTTGGTAATATATCAACTAGATATCTATTAAGATATTTTGTGGTTTGATTAACATCCGGCAATGGAAATTCAAAGAAACTATCAAAACGACGCGGACGACTCTTCAAATTCTCTTCCAAGTTAGAAAAATCATTGCCAGTTACCACCGTCAAAATGCCATCGCGCTTCTGTAGTCCATCCAAAAGCTGCAGAAAATGACGAATATCAATTGTCTTAACCAACTCTTGCAGATCTTCAAAGAATAAAAGTGCAGGGGAATGCTGCTCGGCATATTCAAAAGCTTCCTCTAACAATTCATCAGGAGTCGAATGCCCAGGCTGAATAGTAACCGGCTTTAGCTGCGGGTATTGCGCCATAATTACCCGAAGAGTTGAGGTTTTTCCGCAGTTGTGATGTATATAAAAATCATCTGTTAAATATAAATGATCTTTATCTAATACAAATCCATAATAATTTCCAACACCCATACTCCTAATGGATTTAATCCCCCGGATCAACGGCATTTTATTAGGCCTTCCCAAAATCGCTTTCTTTCTTGGTAATATAACCGGAACCTTTTCAATATTTCCAAATATACCAATCCTATAATATCGACCAGAAAAATTAATGGATTTTATATTCTTAATACATTCCTTTACAGTTACCTGTAACCCAAGACTTTTAACCAAGAAACATATATCTTTCGTTAATTGTTGACTCTTTTGCAGTACTTCAAAATAGCCCTTATATCCTTTGCCTTTTTTGTTTAATTTTTCAGTTCCTCTCCAGGTTACACTAGTATAACAACCGTCTGTATCAATAATACCTGCAAGTAATTTCAAACGATCATCAATCGATGCTGTTAGATATTGGTAAGGTATATGTTTATTATCTAATACGTTTATCTCTCGCAATAATGCATTTATAGGATTCCTTTTCCCACCACTAACTATGTGTAACGTATCGCATTTTGCCGTAGCAACAGATTTCGTTCTCGTAACTTGACAAGAATATTGTATAGCAAAATTGCATACAAAATTATCTATTTCAAGATCTGCTGTGGTAATTGATGCTTCATGACTACTACCATCACCAAGCCATATACCCAAAAAATATGGATCCAGCTTTAGAGTTTGGTTAACTCCAAACTCTAAAGCTGGAGACAAACACATTTGATAATTGTTTTTTTGAGCATTTTGAGTTAGACTTAAAAAATCTGATACTGTTATATTGAGTTTTGGTGGAACGGTTGGTCTTGGCCTACGGCACCGAAGATGAAGAATATGATCCTTATTAACAATAAAAGGATCTGATTTTGTTGGTTGTATCTCAAACATTTCATCAGAGCCAGAAACTAATTTAAGAACTTCTCGTTGCTTAGAATCTGGACCCATTAACAAATCACCAACTACCACATCTTCAACTTTTTTCACTGTACCATCATACATTAATATTCCAGTACCAGCAGCATGGCAGCCCCTAGAACCCCAAAATCCAATCCCGCGCCGCCACGGAACCTTCAACTTTTCATAAATGGCCTTAGATCCAAGGAAGCCATCGATGGTAGTAATAATCCTACTCTTCAAATCATCTGGTAAGAAGATATCATCCCAAGAAGTACTCGGATCATATGGAATTGCATCACCACCAATAACCTCAATCTCCTGGCTGTCACGCTCCCTCTTATTCTGCCAAGCTTCATATTCATTACGTAAGGATATATAAGCTTCAAAATCTGTCCGCTTAACCAAAACAAAAAAGCTAACCTCGTCCTCATTCTGGTTTCCCTTATGGAATAATCCACAATGATAGAACTTAAGATCGTCTTTTTGTATGTTGAATATTCCAACTCCAACAAAGTGTTCATCATGAAAGTCACTTTGCCAAGAAGTAATTGCATCGGTATGAAGAGCTTTGACAGTTACTCCAGTTTCTTCGCAGAATTGTAAGAATGAACCATCAATACTAATCTTGTTGTGAATAAACGGAACCCAATCACCACGATCTTGATTACTGACAATGTCCTTGGCCCAATGCATCAATTCGATAAGACTCTGTTCTGGTCTTGATTTGCTGGAAGTATTTTGATATCCAACAGAAATGCTTTCTAGTCTTTTGGATGTTAGAGATTCCTGGGCGGAAATTTGCTTTTCTGAAAATCTATTCATTGTATATCTTTGTCTCGATTTTAAGGTATCAAGCTACCACTCAAAAGAAAAGCTGACCATTCTTTTGCATGCACTTAAACTGTTTGTAATTGCGCGGGGTATCCCTATTGCACACTGCCTCTGAGCCTAAGATGATCATCGTCTGCCTAGCTGGGATGAACTCTGCTAACTTGTGGTGACGAAATGCTCTTGGTTTATTGATAAGCTTCTCAAGCTCAGCTTTATTCATGAAAAGTACTCGTCCCAGCGTACTGGACAATCAAGAAATGCTTTTTATAACTTTCTCTACTTTTTTATTATAGACGGGAGGTGTTACTTTATTATAATCTAACCAATTTACCTGCGCGTCTTCGGGCAACTCCTCGACATTCTTACAATTAGGATATCCCATACATGCTAACTTCAATTTACCACTCATCAATGTTGCATATAATTCATTTCCGCACTTGATACATTTCTTACCAAATGGTATCTTCCTCTTACCTAAACACTTAGGATAATTGGAACATGAATAAAATGGGCCAAACCTTCCGTCTGGCCTTGGTACCATCCCAGCACCGCAATCAGGACACTTGACGCTTTCATCTACCTTAGCCTTCTGTGATTTTGGAATTACTTTACCATCCTCCACAGAAACATTAGCTATACCATCACACCCAGCCTTATACTTCATGCAACCAGCGAAAAATCCATACTTGGACTTACGCAGAACAGTATCTCCGCCACACTTGGGACATGGAATACCTGTAACTTGTCCCTGCCCAGCTCGTGCCTTCTGGAATTCCGCTTTGAACTCATCGAAAAACTTCGTCATCATCGACAGATAATCAAGCTTACCATCAGCTATCTTGTCTAATGATTTCTCCATGTTGGCTGTATACATGTAGTCCATGAAGGAGAATGTAGATTTCAAATCGTTAGATACTTGCCGACCAAGATCTGTTGGGACAAATCCAGCTGCAGTGCTCTTGACATACTTCCGATTAGAGATTTTGGCGATGATGGTTGCGTACGTAGATGGTCTACCAATCTCTTTACGCTCCAACTCGGCATTCAAGCTGGCTTCTGTATAGCGTGGCGGTGGCTTCGTTTGAGATTTCTCCATCTTCACCTTGGGTGGAACCAAAGTAACCATATCCCCAACAGCCAGTGGTGGTAGCGTTACATCCTTATCCTTCTTGAGGAACTCCTTAGCAATGAACATCCAACCTTCCTCGCGAAGAGTCTTTCCCTCGGATTGTAAACGCTGTCCCTTGCTAGCTTTTACAGTTACCTTCACCACATCAAAAACAGCTGGCTGCATCTGACTAGCTACAAACATTCGCCAAATGAGATTATAGATCTGCTGCTGATCACCAATCAACGCAGCTTTATCAGGATGATTTTCTACATGGGTAGGGCGAATAGCTTCGTGTGCATCCTGAGCTTGGTCCTTATTCTTGAATTCGTTGGGCTGATCTGGAATTCCAAACCCATTCTTTGTAAGGAACTCTCTCACTTCTATAATTGAATCAGCGGAATTGCGAACTGAATCGGTACGTAAGTAAGTTATGAAGCCAGCCTCATACAACTCTTGAGCAGCCTTCATAGTCCGCTCACCAGCAAACTTCAGTTTAGTAGAAGCTTCCTGTTGCAGAGTAGAGGTAATTAGTGGAGGAGGTGCTTTACGCAGCATCTGTTTCGCCTGAACATCATCAATCACGTATGTGGAAACGTCCAGATCGTCTTTGATTCTCTGCGCTTCTTTTTCGACATCAATTCGTGCAGGATATTTCGCTACGAACTTCTCTGTGTTGGATAGAGTAGCGCTGATGTTGTAGAAAGATTCAGGAACGAAAGCTTCAATTTCCTCTTCCCTGTCTACAATCATTCTTAGGGTAACAGATTGGACACGGCCGGCGCTAAGTTTATCTCCAAGCTTCTGAGAAATGTAAGGAGACACCATAAAACCCACAATACGATCCAGGACTCGTCTAGCCTGTTGAGCATCATAAAGGTTTTGATCAAACGGACGTGGGTTAGCAATAGCTTTTCTGATAGCTTTTTCGGTAATTTCATGGAATTCAACCCTTTTTAGTGGTTTGTTGAGACTCTTCAACTGGTCAACAATATGGAATGCGATAGCTTCGCCTTCACGATCAGGATCTGAAGCAACGAAAATTTCATCAGCATTCCTAGCCACATCCACTATTGATTTGATCTTGTCCCTCTTATCCGGGTTCACTTCATAACGAGGCTTGAAACCATTCTGGATATCCACCCCTATGTCCCCACCACCATGACCTTTGGATAGATCAATGATATGGCCTCCGGTAGGCCTAATCGTATATCCTACACCCAAGTACTTGGTGATAGTCTTGCTTTTTGCTGGGGATTCTACGATGACGAGAGCATTAGTCATTCTCGATAGTCGCAATCTCACCAGTATTCTCGACCCCAATCCTGCGAATTAGTCCATCAATTCGGCTGGAGATATTCCGATACAGAGCTACCGCGTCATCATCCTTACAAGCAAATGACTTCAACATGCACTCATTAGATACGTGCTGTAATAGATTTGATGCGTACTTGAAAAACATTATTGACTCTTTTAATCTCGATTTATAAGGTATCGAACTACCACTAATTGAATGTCAAGGTATTAGTTCCTTGACAAGTCTACTCTTTCCTTTACGTGCCGAGAATATCTGTCTTGAATTCAATTCCAACACGTAGAGTTTCTCGGCATAACTTCCATCTAGGGTAATGAATTTATCATGAACCAATGGTCGTCCATCCTTCTTACCAATACCACCAGTTATAATAGTCTTATTCCATTGACATCTAAATCTACTTCCGGCATTATATACTAAATTAAATACACTCCTATCCTTTGTTAACACAGATGGGTTTTGTTTCTCTAATGGAATATTTGGATCACACCCACCATGGACAAAGATATAGTTATCATTCTCATAATACGGCAAAAGTAAACTCAGGAAGTTTAAATGTTCTTGCGGAATAAATCTTTGAAGATATTGCCGTTTGATTAGATATGGATTTGAGAGTTCAGATCCTATAAGTTCCAAATATCCAAGGAGTGCGTTTTCACCTCCTGACGATAGCCATGCCCCGTAATCCTCTGGGGTTCCTTGTGGATCAATTGAATTGAGTAGTTTTAGATCATTGTCTCCTAGAAGACATATGATTTGCCCTGGAGTTTCCTTTTGTGCTTTTAATATCAGATCAATTGTTTCATGTGACCTTGTTCCGCTTATGTAATTACCAAGAAGAATCAATTTATCTATTTGGCCTCCGGTTTTCCTAAGTGGTAATATTCGACTAAGTATAAGTTTCAGTTCATTATGCAATCCATTAATGTCCGAAACTACGTACAAACAGCTATCTGCTGGCCTCCAAAACGACATAATCGCTGGATATATCCGGTCGATCCGTGTACGATGCGCGGGAGAAATTAGGATGAGCGCAATTACTCTGTCAGATGACCAAGGGGCCGCGTACCAAATAATGGCCAGGTGGCTAGCCAATGGAGGGAAGGTTCATCCCAAACAAACCAACCCACAATTACTTACATTGGGTGGGTATGCGGGTTCAGGTAAGTCTACGCTTACATCGGTTCTTGCAAAGGAATTTGGAACGGCCATTCGATTTGCCTTCTGCGCACTGTCCGGTAGAGCCGCATCGATCCTTGGGACCAAGCTTCGAGCCCAGGGAATTACCTTCGGGGATGGCGGCCACTACTGCGGAACCATTCATCGCCTCATCTACAAACCGATTGAAGATGATAAAGGCGAAGTTGTGTACTGGGCAAAGAACCCAAAGTTAGATTATGACGTTATAGTTCTTGATGAAGCCTCTATGATCTCTGAGGATATCTTCAGAGACCTATCCTCATATGGTATTGATGTACTTGCAGTTGGAGATCATGGGCAGCTACCACCTATTGAAGGTAAGTTCTCTCTAATGCAGGCTCCAATCTTGCGCTTGGAGAAGATTCATAGGCAGGCACAGGACAATCCAATCATACATTTATCTATGGTGGTTAGGGAAACTGGCAAGATACCACCATCATTATCCGACAATAATCACATTTCAATCGTTCCAAAGTCTCAATACGTAGATTACTTGAGGCAGGTGTACAAAGGCCGCCAAGATCCAGAGGACATTCTAGACTGCGCAGTTCTTTGTTACATGAACGCTACTAGGGTACGGTTGAATACCATGATTCGAAACGTTGTATTTGGCAACGTAAGCCAAGTACCTCTTTCAAATGACCTAGTGATCTGCTTACGTAACGTTGTAAAAGTAAATTCTAAGCAACCACCGATGTACAATGGATATCGCGGGTACTTTGAATCTGGAGTTACTGAGATTGATGATCACTTCTGGTCAG
This sequence comes from Candidatus Pacearchaeota archaeon, assembly GCA_023228245.1. The sequence continues at coordinate 226,459 of JALOBN010000001.1, read as the reverse complement.
CCAAACTCAACTTTCCATATGAAGGAGTTGAAGTGAAGGTAAACAATCTCTGCAAGTATCAATTCGGATACCAGAAAACCTTCAGTTCATTCTCTGAGCTTGAAACTTTCGGTATGGAAGTGAAACACTGGAACGAAGTAGGGTTGCTCTTTGACTACGGATACGCCCTGACAGTTCATAAATGTGTTCACCCACACACATTTATAGAAACAGAATTCGGACTTCAAAGAATAAGTGAAATACAAAATTGTGGCAGTATATTATCCCCATATGGAGAAAAAAAATACATTAATAAAATATCAACTAAGCAGAAAATGCTCAAAATCAAAACTAAAGAAGGATATTCATTAACTGCTACAATAGATCATGGTATCGATATATGGAATGTTAACTCTGGAAATTATGAAAGAAAAACATTTGCTGAGTTATCTGTAAATGATATAACTAGAATATCTCTGTTGCCGCCAATTACTTGTAAAACAACATATCTATTACCATCTGATATAAACACAGATATAAGAGCAAAAATTTATAATTTACCATCTTTAGTTAGTGAAGATTTCGCAGAATTTCTTGGTCTTATGGTGGCTGACGGGTGCATTTTTAAAAAAGGATTCAGATTAGCTAAAAGACACAAAGATGTAACAGATAGATTTTCCCATTTGTGTAGAGTTCTATTTGGTGTGGAACCTAAAGAAAGCAGAACAGAACACAAACTTGGGTGGTATACCTCTGAAATAAATTCCACCCAACTATCTTCTTGGCTTTCTTGTATAGATGGATTATCTCCACATACAAAAAACATTCCAAAATGTATTCTCGCATGTAATAATTCTATTAGATGTAAATTCTTAAAAGGTTTATTTGAAGACGCTACGGTAAATATAAAACGCGGGAAAATAGATCATATCGAATTTTCTAATAAAAAACTAGATGTGATAAAAATAGTACAATTAATGTTGTTGGGGTTTGGGATCGTTTCAAGTATATTTCCATATAACAATAATTATAGATTGTGTATTTATGGGTCATACTGTAAGATATTTAAAGATAAAATTGGATTTGTTTCTTCATTTAAAAATGATAGGTTATTACTTAAGTTCCAGGCCTTTAGAAAATTTCGAATACCAATTTCAAAACAATTCGCTAATCTGATAAAAGACAGCTCAACACGAAATAATTCTAAAATAGCAGGGTATATTTCTAGAGATAATCTGATGAAAATTGATAGTGAAAATGAGAAATTAAATTATCATCATACAAAAATCTATTCAATTGAAGAGGTATCTGATACGGAATCTATATGTGTGACAGTTCCAGAGGGAAATCAATTCATACAAAATGGATTTTGTGGCTGGAATTGTCAGGGGTCACAGATGGGAAACGTCATCCTGTTCAACGAAAGACCAGCCCCAGTCAGCGAGGACAACTACCGCCGTTGGTTATACACTGGCGCGACTAGGAGTACAGATAAACTGACCATAGTTATGTGAACTACCCACAGGACTAGCCTGTGGGCTTCCTTTCGGCCCTTCGGGCATCAAGGCATTTGAATTCGGCCTGTTCCATGTCGAATTGTAGAATATTTACTAATTCTTCTGATTAAGAAGAATTGGGATAGATTCTATATTTGAAAGCTTTAAACATCTGATATTCTAGGGTAGTATTAGTATCTCTCGACTTATTAATAATTGGCAATTCATCCCCTGCCTAAAGGCAGGGGCTTTCTTGCACATTAGGGTAAAAGAAATAGCTAGTATGGTTAGCCAAGGATATAAGATAGATCTAATTCGCATCGAGATTGAAAAGTGCGAAGTGGTTTGTGCATGTTGCCACAGGCTGCGCGCCGCAAAGCTAGACCTTCGCTAAGCGGCCGGCAACGAAACCCTCCTAATTCCTGCCTCTCTGTTAACTCTGCTATACCTACTATACTATAGATTAATTAAGGAGAGATATACCCTCCTATAGGGTACTCAGGTGATGTATTTTTGGTCTAGCAGTCTAGCAAATGCCCATAAAGGCCGTAAAAACGGGTTTTGGCTCAAGCTGGTCTAGCGGCTCGCAGCGAAAACGTTGGCCGGCCAATATCCACATAAAAATTAACCATTATCCCTTGACGATAAATTTTGGATGTTTAGATTGCTGGCTGTTCAGAACAATCTGAACAAGGAAATACATATGATTAGAAACATTTTTGATGCACTAAATGCCATTGATGAAGTAATCACAGAAGGATTGGACAATGCGGTTGCGTTCACTCGCAAGGTCAAAGACAATGGAGATAGTTATTCTCTGAAGCTCGATCTCCCTGGGTTCGAAAAGGAAGAGATTGAGATCGAGATTGTTGAAAACGTACTAAACCTCAAGGCAAAGAATGAGGATGGTACTAAATCATTCGCCTTCTATGTTCCCAAAGACATCAACAAGGACGCCATTGGGGCTTCATTGAAGAATGGGCAATTAACAATTACCCTACCCAAGGTGTCTAAGGTACCTGCTAGTACGCAGAAGGTTCGAATTACCTAAAGGCGTTTAAAGATATACTCGTGTAAGGCTTCTGATGGGCGGTAATTACTACCGCCCGCTGCTATTTTACCACGATGCCTCTGCCATTTGAACGCACAGCTCGCTGATCTTCTTTATGTTAGGGGTGTTTGGAAGCTTCGAATGCTCATAGAGTGCATCAATCTCTATTGTTTGCCTGTTGAACCACTCCAAAAGCTCATCAAACGTCCATGCTCCATTGCGAATGGCCAGAAGTTCTTCTGCATCCGGTCTTCGAACACGCATGATACCGTCCGTCATCAGCTCTTTGCAGCATCTTGATAGGCGAACTAGGTGCATTGCGTGCTTGCAATTACCATGAATAGCAACTTTGCCATTGCGCCTAGTAATCAAAGTTCCATTTGGCACAGTAAAACATACAATCCGTTGTTTTTCTACTTCTATCTTTTCTACATTTTGACACCTAATAAGCCTTCTAGTTTGTCCAGGATTTTTCCTAAGGTGTACTTGATACATCAAACACTCACGTCCTTCTTGATCTGTATTTAAATAAGGCCCCCATAATGCAGTTTCCCATCCGGCCATCAATGCCAATTCCTGAACATCGCTGGCAAGATTTTTTAACTTTGAATAGTAAATGTAACTATCGATCTTTCCCTTATGTTCCCTTGTAGTTCCATCACCACGAATCAAAGCTAGCAAAAAACACTCTAACAACGATTTAGATAAATTGAAGATATATCTTGGGATTCTCTTATTTTCCTTATAACCACATTCATCAATCATACGAATTGCAACATTGTAATTTCTAACATCAAGAATCATCTCTTCATGTTCTTCTTTGTTGTATTCGTTTGGTTGTTTTTTATAAACATGAATTGATCCATTGGCAATTTCTCCATATTTGTTATTCCACCTTTTTATAGATCTAGAAAGTTTACCATTTGGATTCTGGCTTATTCTAATGCTCTTAACATGCATATCTCCATCTGTATCAAACGTCGCGCATCCATCACTTAAATACCAGCCCATCAATGACAAGTACGCCATAATAGGTATCGGCAAGCCATCAAATAATTCTTTATTAGAGAAAGTTGTTTTTCGTGGAGTTGGAGCAATAAGAATATCAAAAGTATCTGGAAGAACAGCTGCCTCTTCAAGAACCCATCCATGCTTTTTCTTACTTTTCCTTTCGGATTTTTGAAATAACATTCTGTGATTAGCTGTAACTAATGAATCTGTATGTATCCCAAAAATATGATACATCGGCCCAGAATACAATGAATCAAACCTATCTATAGGTTTCTGATATTCAATTCCAAGAAACCTCCTAGAGGAAATGCCTTCTTTTATAAATACAGTTGCCAACAAACAATCATTAGTAATGTTGTCAAATGATTTCCAACCATCATTGGTTAGGAATTCTGTATCTTCAGAATAACAATCGAATCCAAACTTGGCTTCTAACTCTGCGCGGGCAGGATTTCGGTTCTTCTCCCAGTCATTGAAGTGCTGCCAGTCCCGTAAACGGTTTGTGTACAGCCTTTCCTTATCTAAGAACTCGATGAAGTTCGTGGAGAACCCTAAACTGTTGGCTGCGGCCATCCAAATCTTGTCATCAACCTCTTCAAAACTCCAGTTGGTGATTTCAGTGATGCGCCGAAGGAACTCATCCTGGATTTCTTGGCGTACGGATGGACTTAGACTCTCCATCTCGTGCCAGTTCCATTCATCAATCCGCTTCTTGACCGCAGCATTGGCAGCCATAACCTGGTCTGTAGGGATTACAGTCCTAGATGGCAGTCCAAATTCCTCCCGAGTAGGCTGGTGAGTGATTGGATTCAACAACCACCGCCTATGGGTAAGGATTCTCTTCATCTGAGCATTGGCATATCCTTGGAAAGTGAACTTCACCCTCTTAGATAAGAACAGATCTCTATTATCCAGGAGTAGTCTACCTATCCTAGAGACATAGAAGTGGTCCTGCTCATCGGTGAAAATGATTTCCAGAGCATTAGGGTTGCACTCCGAGGCCAATTTTAGGAACTTGCGCAACTCAAAGATAACCAGGTCTGGGTCTTTGGACGTAGCCTGCTCGAAATTATTGGTCATCCCAAGATAGTATTCCTTGGGGGCTATTGCAATTCCCCTGATATCAAGGTCACTGGTAGGGGTGGATGTACCATATGCACGACTCCCGTGCTGAGTAATGTATATTGTACGATCTTGTAGCCATTTAAGATTACCAGTGTAGCAGCTCCAATCAAAACGATAAGCTTCATTTGAAATATCAAGTTGTGGTTGTTCACTAAGTCTAGCGCGCATATCTTCTGTTGTTAATATCATTCCTACCTAATCTCTTAGTTCAGTTACAAATTCAATCGGCGGGAAATCTTTGGGCCATGTCTCAATTAAGAATGTGAAATTCTTCTGCATCCTATCGTAGGCCGCATCCGGAACGCCATGGACATTCCTAGTCTTGGAATTATCAACATTAGTATCCATGTACTTCACTTCAACATCACAGCCGTATGCTTTGGCTATTATAATGTAGGGTGAAACGTCATGAATTCTAACATTGGTATTATCTACAATTACGATGTCTGGTGTTTTTTCAGGATCCCCACTAACAGGGCCAGGTTGAAATACATCTATGAATCTGCGCAAACAATCTTCGTGGCCTTTGTGAGCATCTTCAATAGTCCAATTATAATTGCCATCGGCATCTGTGAAGTAGCTATCAGATGATACGATGACTTTTAGACCTGGAACTGCCTTTGCCCATGTGCTTTTACCTGAACCAGGGAGACCCATCATAATTATGACTTTCATTCTTACCTCAATTCATCTGCGTAGATCCCGCGACAACATCTGGCTTTGAATTCCTCAAGAGCTGATTCGACCAAGCTTCTTATACTTCTAGAGAAGTGATCTGCTTCTGGATAATTAGGACAAATTGTTTTAGCCTTCCAGACAGATAGTTTCCATTGCAACCATCTAGCCTTCTCAAAATCATCAGGACAAGGATCCCCACCCATTCCAGTCGAAACATCATGTATCCGTTGAATAATGGCTAGTATATCATGCTCAAAACAAGGATCGTCATTGATAGGATTTGTGTTTGACACCAACTAAACCTCTGAAGCTCTTTCACGTTACCGTTTCGATCGTGCAGATTCCTCGTCAAGAGCTTTGCGATGAGATTCCTGCGTATTCCAAACATAAGGCTTGATTTTCCCAAGATCCCTCATGATTAGGAAAATAGCTGTCCACAACTTCTCGTGAGACCCAATCTCGGCCGAAAACTTACAATGATCGTTCTCATAATACCCAAAAATACGATCCTCCGGAAACCCCTCGAAATATACAGGATGCAGTTCATTGCCAGTATATTCTGGTTCAACTGGTGGTGTTGTGAAGAACAACCCAGAAAAATCAGCAAGGATTGGTGATTGAGATTCCACTGACAATTTCCAATTGTAGAAATTATACCTCAATGTCAAACGAAGCCAAATATCCTTACGCTCAAAAGAATATACAGGAAGACGAACACTCTTTGACGTATGTTCACTGATAACAATCGCAGTTTCTCTACAATCCTCACGCGGAGGCGGACATCTTGGGATGTCATAATAGGATATCCCTGCCCAAAACAGCCTTGCAATGTTATCACGAATGAAATGAACCTGTTTAAGACAAGGACCATCGGAACCCTTGGCATAAATCAAGTTGGAAGCTTGATGCTCTTTTACCCACCAATCATACCAGATCTGCAGATGCTCATGCATGATGATCTTTCTTATTTGTTGGTAAATACAGTTCCCATGGTAGGAACCCATATATCTTGAGTCATATTCCAGGCAATATAATCTGTAGTGAAATAGCTAAACCCATGATCTGCCCAATTAGGTCCCCATGAATTCTTAACTTTGAAGTATCCATTGACCCAACCGACAATCACCTGCGCATGCCTACCTTCTGGATCTGTAGGAATGTCACAAATGTATGGTGCTTTGATATTGCCGAATGATTTACCAATCTGAGTTCCAAACACTACTGGGTGTCGGCCACGCAGAGCGAATATTATTTCCGGTATACGATCTGCCCCGGTTTGCTTAATACGATAGTAACTATGAATGCGGTGTCCAACGGCTTGCCGCATCGCCTTTACGCTAGGCGGAACAAGTACCTTCGATGTATCATATGGCCAAATCTCCTCATCACATATTCCAAAGCGGCTCAGGATGTCGAAGCAAAGACGAATGTACGTTCCTTCGTCCTTGTCGATCTGCCCGTGACCGCTGCCATCGTCCTCCATGATGGAACGAGCCATCGAATAGACGAATAACCGAGATAGTTGAGGAATAGGAAGTGGAGCACGTTTCTCTTTCTCCGCCCTGTCAGCTTCCTCTATAGCACAAACTATCTCGACTGCATCTGCTGTTGAATTTCCAGCACAGCTAGAAAGCTGAAATTGATTGCTTGGCGTGGAATACTTCGAAAGATCGATGTCTCCGCTAGTAGCAGTGACGAGATACGGCTTCAACTTGGTGCTAAAGTCGTTGTCCTTTGCAAGAAGGACCGGTGTCTTTGGATCTGGAAGATAGCCATATTTCATTGTCATTGTAATTCTCCTTACTTAGTCTACCTTTTACAAGTGCTGGGATTCTTTGCTCGCGCATCTTCAATTTGATCGCAGCTTTCGACCAGCGCCACACAACGCGGGTTCAGTGAGATACCATTGTTTTGAGTGATCTTACAAAACTCTTCGCAGGTTTCGTTAGGGATATCCTTCGGCCCTGGCTTGTCAGAATCGTAAACAGGATCTCCTTCTTCGCATCCAAGACCACCCTTTTCCTTTGGCCCTATATGATCGCACATCTGCGCGCAGATATCCGAATCAGGTCTTGGAGTAGGGTTCACAACTTGATCTTGATGACATGCGCTAATAAACAAGCATAAACAAAGTGTTAGATATTTCATATTAACTCCGTGATAGTAATTTTTGGAGGTTTTCCTTTTGGCCAGCTCTCATCCAGTACCTCTATCTTCAGATGCTTGTGGTGCCAGAAAAACCTATGTGAAAACACAAGAGCATTTCTTTTACTGGTAATCCAAAGCATCTTGAGTGAGAAGAAATACACCCTTATATATGTCGGAAGATGGCGAAGTCTCATTTAATACCCTCAAATTTAATCAATAACGGAATCCCATTCTTCTCACATTGATTTGTAGGATAGCTCTCAATATTAATATTGAAATAATCTCCAAACAAAGCTTGGTAGCCAGCAGGAGATATTCTCCAACAATCAGGATCTGGCCCATGCAACTTGAACATAAATGGGGTAATGAAAAGAACCTTACCTCCATCTTTAAGGGATAGATTTATTTCTCTTGGGACTCTCCAAATAGTAGGAACATGTTCAAGAACTGAGTTAGCAATTATATAGTCAAACTCAATACCAATTTCTGATAGTTTGGTAATGCTACACTTATATGAGCATCCTTCTAAAATATCACATGACTTATACATGATTTTATTTTGTTCGCAGTACCATTGTATATATGAAGATGTATCCCATTCTGGATATGGAGTATTCTTATCCAAAATTCCGCTTGGCCCAACTTCCAATAGTTTAGTATCTGTACGACAAGTTTTTAGGAATGCCGCAATGAAATTGTATGATTCTCTACGCAGCGGCAGAAAATCATCACCATCAAAGAACTTCTGAATCGTTGTCATAAAAATGTTCCGAAAAATACCTAGTCATGGAAAAATCTTCTTTCCATATTGGTGATCTAGTAGCTATTTCAAATCCCCATACATAGTCAGCAAGTATGAGTTGTATAATATCAAAGCCTGCTTCTAGGGAAAGGATGACTCCTCCACCAAATCTAGCATTGGCTTCAATTACATAGATATTGCCATCATTTTCAATGAACTGAATACAATAAGGACCAACAGCTCTAATGCTCCTAAATGCGCGAGCAATGAACTCTCCGAACTTTTCGTACAAAGGATTGTTGCGATTCATTGTAGTGCTCTGGATTACTTCCCCTCCCTGCACCACAACACGCTGACGCGGAACATATCCAACCAACTCACTATCTCTGTTGAAGTAACAATCAACAGAATATTCTATACCTTCTATGTATCTTTGAAATACGATATTATCCCTATCTCCATTGTAATCATCAAAGCAATCAATAATAGATATCCCGCGAGAATTGAATCCAAATCTTGGTTTTGCTATAATCCTACCATTATACATAGGATGCGGAATTGGATATTCTGAATACTTAGATAGAAAACTTTCAAATTCACGTTTATCAAAACAGATATGAGCTGCTTCTAGTGAAGCTGGGCATGGAACCGTCAAATCACAACATAAAGGAATAGCCTCATCCTGCAGCGGGATGACTAGTTTGATATCATGTTTTTCGCACATGTCCTCTAGGTGAGATTGAAGACGTGGATATTTCCAGTGAAACCCTTTGATGATTGTAGCCACCTCAGAGATTGGGCAATTGGCATCAACCTCATACGAAAACAGGCGGCATCCCTTAGCCAAAAATCTCTTAGCTAAAGAGACCCGCCTACCACCACCTACAAACAAGACATTAATAGCTCTTGTGCTTTCTTTGTATAAATTCATCTAAACCACGCCCCTCAACGGCGGCTTTGACCAATTCAACTACCCGCGTATCAATTTCATCAATCAATTGATTTCTTTGGATATTCAAGTCACAAGCCTTCTTTAAGAAAGTCCAAAGCTTCTCAGCACCTTCCTCGTCTGAAAAATATTTAGTCTTATATTCTTCAAACGTCATGCGTCTAATCTCATAGATAAGATCTTGATTGTAATACATTTTTAAGTCAACTGTCATTAACTTATCAATTAAGCCCCCTACTGTTTCTGACATTCTTTTCTCCTCATATCTACAGTGAACTAAATGACCATTTCTCTTTGTTTCGCACTATAATTACTGCTTTAAGGTTGATGCTAATTGATCAGTGCCTGCAATTTTGAATACCTTCCAACCATCACTGGTAGCTCCACAAATCACGGAAGCGGCGGCGGAAAGTGAATTGAATTCGTAATTGCGCGAAAATATAAGTTTCTTTCCATCACGAATAAGAATCCTACTCAACATCAATTCGTTTCTCAAATCCTTATGGCTCTGTTGAAGTGATGGAGCCTCCAAGCTCTTGACTCTGGTTCCTCGGTTCACAATAACCGGGCCTTCTATATCGGATAGCTTGCAATGGACAAACCATTCATCATCTTCATCGACGATCTTTTTTTCCAGCAATATGAATTTGGAGTTACGCTGAAGCCTTTGATGTACCTCGGCCTTCTCTCCATTCCTCACCTGCATAAACAATTTCATATAGCCAAACAGATTGTCTGAATTAATCCTTCCGAGACGCCCGACACACCTCAGAAACTCAAGGCAATCCAAACTTCCAGTATCCTCAAAGACTTTCCGAAAATCCACATCCAACTTCTCAAACAATCCACCAATCTTAGATGATTCAATAGTTTGCATAATATCCTCTATACGTTAGCTTTATCTTGTTCTATGAAACCATACTTAGCATTCCTGACATTCAAGCGATCTTGCCCGCCTTTATCTAGGAATTTTTGGTACTTATCTTTGCCAACATCGTAGCCTTCCTCATCATACAAGAATCCTTCTTGGTCTTCTGTAGTGATGATAGCCGTGATAGCCAGCTGGCGTTTATTATTGCGGTCCACATCCACTACCATCGCCATACCTAATGGATGAAGAACCTTGCGATTGATTTCAAAAACCAGACCACTATCAACTAAGAATTTAGGGTATTTACTTATCGCTTCCATTTATCCCCAATCTTTTGCGAATACTCGTAATAATACATTTCCGGGTGCGTTGAAGATTCACGAGAGAATACATCTCATAGTGAGGCGGAATTCTGAAATGTACCACGTGTACCGGAGTATTCTGTGGTACCGTATTCTTCATTTTTATATTGGAAAATGTGTAGTATTCAACTTCTTGAAGTAGTGAATTTCCATTGTCATCAGTGATATCGCAGAGGAGCCCGATGAAGCACGGACCGTTACATTTAGCCCCCACAAAAATCTCATGAGTGTTGTTTGAAACCAATCCGCTTTCTCGCACATAGGCTCCGTATTCACTGGTACCAAGAAATAAATTCAATCCGGAGTCAAGTAGAGAGAAGATCTCAATAAGGTTGCCTTCATTATCAACAATCTTGAAAGGAAGTTTATTTTCTATCAATCCTATATATGTTTGGAATATCAGGCTTTGTATCGGGCGCTCACCAATTGATTTTCCATGAATAAGATAACTAATCATTCCAGCTGGATCTTGCTCAAGAAGAATTTCGAATGTTTGATACATCGAATACTTCTTGATAACCTTTGACATCGGAAGCTTGGCGAATCTAGCTTTCTGAGCAGCGATGACCGCCTTAGCAATTCCCAGCTCACGATGATACTTTTCAGTTTGCTCGATCTTGATATCTGGATTTACATCCTTGGCATCAAGACGATCTTGGAATTCCATATCCTGGCCACCATGCTGTGAATTCCCCATCATCGTAGCATTTAGGCTGACGGTAGATCCTGAACTAATACCCAATGGATGCGCCATTGGTTCAAGTTCTGAAGTTATTCCAAACCAATCGCAATTATCGTAAGGGCAACTGATACGAATCGATTCACCATTTTTTATGAAAGAATCCGGGATAAACCTCTCGCACTTTGGACAATGATGTCCCTTTCGAGAATGTAAAGCAAAAATCCTTCTCAGCCGATAAATAAATTCATCATGAGAAGACCTAATTTTCAATAATTCCAACCTAGAGCCTTCGCGTGTACAGGCCTTGCAGCGAAGCATCTTGCCTTCGTAGGTTAAATATTCACGATCCCCAAGCATCTTGCATGCCGGACAAATTGGTACGGATATTTTCTTGACGAAATCTATATCTGACTTGAGGCTATCAGCCAGCTTTGATAGGCACGTAAGGAGATACGGCCCAATACTTCTACCAGATCTCCAATGCTGACTTTTGAATATAAAGGTGTACAGACCTTTATGAATTGTATCTGATGCAAATTCTTTGAATGCAGAAAAAGCAACCCCCTGACTAGAACCATAAACATAAGTTGATAAAGTATGAATCCTGGGTGAGAAATGATCCATCAAATCATCAACCAAAGAATCTATGTCACTTTCTTGAATTTTGTACGCATTGATATTGATGTTATTGATTGAATTAGTTTCCAAATTCGCACCATACTATACAAGAGAGTCCCAACGTACTGGACAATAAAGTTTGAGTCTGTTTGACCCGAACCCTTAGGCTCTCTCGACGACCATCTTCATGGCCATCACTAATTTCGAGTATATGAGGCACAGAAACTATTCTGAGCGAACATCCCGAAACCCGGAGGCATGGTGCGGCACCTTTCTCAAAGGAGCAAGATCATACAATTTTTCAAAAAGAAACACCGTACTTTTTGTGGCGTTCGGCCGTCACTTTGGTGGGCGAGAAGCTTACATAATCTCCAACACTTAGGCCCAAACTAGCAGCTGTACCAGCCGGCAGTTCTACCACCAAATCAGATGGTTCATCTGGACCAATCAACTTAGTTGAAAATGGCTCTCCTTTAAATATTCCAACTACATGATTTGTTCTACAGAATACGATATCTAATGGTGTTTGAGTATTCTTCATCCAAAATCTTCTCGTAGCTGCGCGCTTGTACGGGAATGACATAATTGGAGGAGGCCATTTCTGAAACATTAATCCTTTACGATGTTCCTCTTCAGTAATCGCAACTAGCGTTGGGAATAATTGCCCCTTGATACTAATTGCATCATTCATCTGTTCCTTGAGGATCGGTTAGATCACTTTCTAATTGTTCAAGTTTATAAACATTGAACAAATCAGTATTCATAGATTTACCAGCAATTCGTAAAGCATTGATATCCATAGTTGGAATCATGTCATATGTCATCTTGACACTGCGCTGCTTACGAACAGATTTCTCCATTCTCATGGTTGAGTTGTACATATCACCTAGGTCTGCAAGCTCTTCAAATACATGACTTATATATTCCAAGAACGCTTTACTTGCGTCCATCAATTTCCTAAAATCAACATTTCTTTGTTCAAGGATATCTAAAAGCTTCTGCAGACCTTGTCTGGCTTGGCGAATGTTTCTACTGATTGTTAGCCTTAGATTTCTATCTCGTCTCGGTATGATATGAGTAATCATACGCTTAATGAATCGTGAGGCTACGCTTGCTTGCGATACCTTCTGACTCATATCAACAAAAATTTTCATTTGCTCTTTTGCAAAATTAATTGCCTGAGACTTTATTTCCGTCTCATTGAATAGTGAACCAGAAATGAATTCAGGATCGCTTGCAGAAGATTTAATCTCTGTTTCAGCTACATATGCGAGAGCTTTTACAACTCCTACACCCTCTAGGAAATGGGCGTATGTAATATCGTAATCTGCCTCTGTCTTCATTTCTTGTACAATCTCTAGTCCAAGATTACGAATCTTCTGAGTCTCTTCTCTAATCTTCGTTTTCCAGAATCTAGGGATGTCGCTATTTGCTATTACTAGACATTCTCTAAGAAGAGTCCCTACATGTTGGAAAACATACTCTGCAATCTTTGTGTATTTGTCGTGCTGAACCTTTTCAAAATCTGAATCAACAAAATCACTTGGAGGAATTGGAGCAACCGGAACCTTCTTTCGACCACGCAATTTCTTCTCATCTTTGCGAGCCCGCGCCTTAACCCTATCTTCGCTCTCCAAGGCTTTCTTAGCCTTCTCTGCCACCCTTTCATCATTCTTCTTAGGCTTCTCTTCTTCGGCAATGCCTAGAGGCTCTGGTTTTGATTCTGGCTCTGCTGCTCTCTCTGGGATTTCAAGATTTAAATCTGTTTCAATAGCTGGTGGAATTTGTTCTTCGCGCCTAGTTGCCGGTTCTACTTCTTGAGGTGGAGTTTCTGCCAAAGTATCTTCAACTCTTGATATTGCAATATCAAGATTTAAATCTGTTTCAGTAGCCGGTAGCGTTGGCTTTTCAGTCGGTAGCGTTGGTTTTTTATTCTTTCGTTCTTCCACAGCATCTTTCAAAACCGCCAATTCCTTTTCTGCATCAGAAAGCATCTGATTGATATTCTTTCTAAAGTCTCCAAAGAATGATGATTTAGCATCACTGTACAATTGTTTTGCTACATAGACAGAATCAAGTACAGATGACTCACTTTGACTTAGAATTTTATCTTCAATATCCTCAAGACTATCATCTATTCTAGCTAATGATCTTAGTAATTCAAGCCTGTATCCCCTATTATTTTCGCTAGCAAACGGATTGTAAGCAACAATATGTGTCCATATTCTTGTTAGAGGATTACTGGCGGTCTTCTTAATTAACTCTTCAACAACTGCAGCCTCAATCTGTTGCTGAGGTGTAGCTGGTGATTGTTGCGTTTGAACCTCTGATACTTGTGCTTGCTGTTCGCGTATTTTTTTCAATGCTTCAGAACGCTCACCATGAGATACAGCATATGTATCCTGCATTGTCTTAATTTGTCGCAAAGTTTGTACAATATCAGACAATTCATGCATAGCTGTATCTCCAGTTCCAACAACTATATCTGGAATCGGTTGTGTAAGATTGAACTTTTCAACGCCAATATCTTTAGATGGACCACCATTCCACCCCTTCTTCATAGCAATCATCAGCGCAATGAGCTTCTTGGTACGTTCATTGATAAGATCCTTCTCAGCAACAATAGCTTCCTGCTGAGGATCTTTCCTCTTGGCCCGTTGCTTTTTGGCATAGATTTCAATCATAAACTAATGTTAAAATAACCCCTATATCAAGCCGTACGGAATTACTGTCTTTCTCGATTGTCCACACCTAGTACACACACGAGTCAAACTATTCGCAGAGACAATTTCATAAAATTTATTGATACGCATCTTTCCTTGTCTATTCTTGAAGTTAGCTGAATAGTCATCTTTTATCTCTATTGGTATTTTGAATTTGATGGTTTCGCCCACAACAAAAACTGCCTCTGAAGAGTCAGCGTGGCACTTAGAACATCTAACCCTATTTGATAATAGTCTAATTCGATGAGATAGCCAGTTATTCCTCGTCATCATCCTCTTCACTATTTAAATCAACTTCTGTATTTACAATTCTCTTTACTTCACGCTTAAGAAGTTCTGGTTGTGTTTTCGCTGTGGGTAGAATCTTATCTATTAAACCATATTCAAGAGCTTCTGCTGCAGACATATATTTGTCCATCTTTGTATCTTTCTTGATCTTGGCTTTCGTATGACCAGTATGCCGAGCTAATATTTCAGTCAGACGATCTTGAACCTCTTTTAGTTCCTTTGTACCAATTTCTATCTCAGCATTTGAACCAGCCAAACCATCTACTTGAATCTGATGGATCATTATCCGTGAGTTCTGCATGGCGTAACGCTTGCCATGAGAACCTGAAGCTAGAAGTATTGCAGACGCAGAACTTGCTTCTCCAATACAGACTGTCTTTACCGGTGCCTTTACACGCTGAATCATATCATAAATAGCAAAAAATCCCTGGGCTAATCCTCCTGGGCTATTTATCCACAGCTTGATATCCTTTTCTTTATCTTCTCTGCTAAGCAAGAAGATGAGAGATGTAATCTGACTTGTTACTTCTTCATCTATCTCACAGTCCAAATAGATCACCCGGTCCTTCATGAGCCTGGATGACACGTCGTATATCCGCTCCCCTTCCTTAGTCTTCTCAAAAAATATTGGATTAAGATTGGTTTTTCGCATATTTAGCCTCTAATAAGATACTGCGTTATTGCTTTGTAGGTTGAATACCGCATGAATTACAGCCTTACTGTAATTTTACCTATGTAATTCGACTAATTCGGCACATAAGACACATGTAGTGACGCCTGGAATAGCTTCAAGGCGTTTTGATGCGATGGGGTTCCCACACTCATGACAATATCCATATTCTCCCTTATCAATCATCTCAAGTGCTAAATCTATGGCGCGAAGTTTAATGAGATTGTTCTTAGAGAGTTGGTTTTGGACAATAACTAAGCTTTGTCCTTGCAACCGATCGACTAAATCTCCATCAACGTCCACTTCGTAATCTGAATTCTCCAACGTCTTAATTATTTGTTCTCTCAACTCGGAGTATTTCCTGACTAGGTTTTTCTTCTCTCGTACTTTCATATCCCTCCTTGCATTCAGCTGGTGATTAGCTCTCGACCTTTTAGAATATGCATAGGCCTATCAATCGGCCAATTGATTAAATAACGAAAAGCCGAAGGATTACTCCGGCTTCGCTTTACAAACTCAGATTTTAGTCAGATCAAAACAAAGACTAATCGCACTGAGACACAATCTTGAGATCCGCCATACGTACAGCTTCATTCTTCTTCAACTTCGGCTTCGGAATCTTATTGTCCGGGTTGATTGGAGAATCAAACATGATCATTGCTAGTTCGTCATCCTCATATTCATCAGATTCAGACTTAAAGCCCTTAATACCGTTACCGTAAACGATCCATCCATGGAACTCGGCCTTGACATGTGTCTTGGTGTAGCGTGTCATCTGAGCAGCAGAAACGGTAACGCTGATACGCTGAGCATCGCCCATACCAGTGCCCTTGGCTAGGTAATAACCCGAACCCCCACCAATATCCTTCAATCCATCTCCAGAGTCACAAACGTTCGGGGGAACTGGCTCGCCCTTATCGTTTGGATGAGCCTTGCCCCAAATTTCCCGAGCTTCATCTGCTGTCGTTGCTTCGACTGGGCCAAACTGTTTGGTCTTCCAGCTGATACAGAAGAAGAATTTGGCCCGCGGACCTCTGTGAGACTTCTCTCCCATATCCTGTTCTGTGCTTGCAACTGCATTATCTGTATGGCTAGCCATATCACTGCTCCCGTTCTATTTGGTTGTGCCCGCGTGGGCTAGGCTTATTGCCTGTTTTGCGATATTACTCAATCACATGTTTCGCGTCAAGAATTATCATCAGTCTTTTGGCGAAACCGTTCTTGTCGGTCCTGAATAAGACCACTAAAGGCCGAATGTGGATGGAACTTGACCGATCTCTTCGAACTAAGCTTCCTAACCACTCTGGTGCTTACATTGTGCGCAAGATGAGCCCGGCGAACATGTGGACTCAAAGTACCGAACCTCCGGACGGTAACCACTTGGTCATTCACAAGATCACTGGTAATCTGTTCAATGATAATCCCAACAGCCTGGTAGATCTTCCGAAATGGCAGACCACACCGTTCGTGAATGGCTGCGGCTATTCCTGCTCGGCCTACGCGCACGATAGTCCTATTTCTGCTGCAAGTTCGGCATTTTCTGGGAAATCGAATCTTCGTTCGGCCAGACAGTCAGCGATAGTTAGGTTAGTCGAAAGCTTCATCTAACGATCATATAGCACAAGATAGACTGCAACTGCAAGATTAACACTTTGAATGTCTAAATGGTGCGGCAAGCGCTTCTGGCCCTTGAGCCAAAGAGTGACCCATTAACCAGTGAACCAGACATTAAACAGTGAGAGCCTGCAATTTCTAGTTGATTTTGCAGGCCCTCATGGAAACTAATTCTGAACGGGTTTAGCCATCCATCATACTAGGGTCATCATCTTCCGATTCATCATCTTCCGATTCATCATC